>CAYQTC010000070.1:0-2125 GCA_964420435.1 uncultured Geobacter sp. | reverse complement strand
CCCAGCTATTATGAAGGGTCAAAGCGTGGCTACTACACTGGCGGCAGTTTCTCTGTCAGGTGGGCGAATACCGACGATCACCTATTTACTGCTTCACTGCCCAAGTTGAAGTCCGGCTGCGGCGGGATCGACATGTTTCTTGGCGGCTTCTCGTTCCTGAACGTGGATTACCTGGTACAGAAGCTCCAGAACATCCTGTCGGCAGCTCCGGCGGCAGCTTTTGACATCGCCTTGAAGACCCTGGCACCCCAGGTTGCCGATACCATCAAGACTCTCGAAGCGATCACCGACCGGTTGAACTCGCTTCAGTTGAACGACTGCAAGGCGGCCAAGGCGCTGGTGGCGACCGCTGCCAGCCCGTTTTCGTCAGTCATGTCCGACAGCCTGAAGGCAGAGATGAAAACAGCCCAGACCGACTTCATGGTGTCGAGTGGAGCCAAGGATCTGTATCAGGATGTCAGCAAGCTGTTCGAGAGCGAGCAAAAGACCAATGCCGGCAACAAACCTGGTGTCCCGGGCACTACCCAGACCTCAGCCACCAGCGCCACTGCTGGTTGCCCGACTGAAGTCCTGCAAGTCTTCGGGGATGGGTCTGTTCTGGAGAACCTGGCCGGCAAGAAAGGGATGAGCAGTGAGTACGTCAAGCTGGTACGCGGCTTCATCGGCGATGTGATCATCCAGAACCCGGCATCAACAGGAACGACCTATCAGGCACGCTACATTCCTCCGTGCGACAAGAACAACAGCTTTGACTCCTTCATCAGTGGTTCCGCTCAGGGGCGGGATACTGCCGGGGCATGTGCCGATATTACCGACGCCAACAAGAACCTGATGGTCTACGTGGCCGGCAAGATGCAGTCCATCGCCACCAAGATCAAATCGAAGACGGCGCTCACCGCCGACGAAGAAGCGTTTCTCAAAAGCACGCCGTTGTCAGTCGGCCTGATCCTCAAGAATGCCACGGCCACCAATACCGAGGGTGAAGTCATCGGTAAACTAGCGGAATTGACTGCCCGGGCCTACGGTTACTACATGCTGCTCGACCTGTTTGGTCGTGCAGTCCAGTTGCAGGAGATGGCCCGCAACATCATGTCTACCCAGAAGGGGAATAAAGCAGGGGCTTCGCCGGAGACCTGCCAGTTGGCGCTACTCGGTGAAGGGATGCAGCATATCCAGACTCTGGAGGAGAAGACACTGCAACTTCTGAGCGTTGCTCAGCAAAGTTACGCCAATGCGGCATCGGAGATCAACGCAGTGGAAATGATTGTTCAGAATATGAAGAAATTCGATGACACGGTGTTTTCGGAATTATCGGATCGCTTCGGCAAAGGAATAGCCATGCGGGCAACAGGAAGAATTTAACCACACAAGGGAGGATTTATGTCTGAGAACAAGAAAGAATCAACCGAAAAGAAACCATCAGGAAAAGAGTCCTGGCAGGACCGGAAACTTAAAAAGGTAATTCGTGATGACATTGATGTCATTTCCAGAAAAACTCTGGATCAGAGCGACTTCATCACCATGCTCAACACCCATGACAATGTACTCCACAGGCTGCGCATGACAATGGGGCGTAACAGCAACATTACCTTTGAAAAGGCGCAGGAGTTCATAGAGAGAAGTCAGCAGATCCGGGAAGAGATCAATCTTCTGAATGCTGAAATGTGCGATCTGATGTCCTGGGACTACACGCCGCCACGGGGTTTTACCAACCCTCTTGAAAAGAGTGCCGGCGGAGAGAAAAAGGAAAGTAAGAAAACTGCCATAAAAGCTGTCTCTTAAAGTAGTTACCAGCACGAATGTAAATCATTAGTTTACATTCGTGCACTTTATTAATTTTTACGAGTATTTTAGACTCTTTCATAGAAAGAGACTCCGCTAGCTTATGCTACCGGACAAACTTCTTCGGAAAGCCCGAGGAAGAATCGCCCCGGCAGGGATGAACTTTCCGGAAAGATCAGGCCGTAGTTGCCCCTTTTCGGATAAATTTCGGTACAGGCTCTTATGCCTTCCGAACAGTCGTTTGGGTAAAGCGACTTAAATACGAGGTACAGATGCGTCCTTATTCGCACTCTGCCTCTCAAAACAAATATCGATGAAGAATAACGACCCGTTCCGGCATAGC
>CAYQTC010000069.1:0-4974 GCA_964420435.1 uncultured Geobacter sp. | reverse complement strand
CCTCCTCCTTCGCCAACCAGACCATCGCCCAGATCGAGCTGTTCTGCAATCCGGAGAACTATCCGGTCGGAGTCTATGTTCTGCCGAAACATCTGGATGAGAAGGTCGCCCGTCTGCAGCTGAAGAAACTGAACGCCCAGCTGAGCGTGCTGACCGACGAGCAGGCCGCATATATCGGTGTGCCTAAAGAAGGGCCTTACAAAGCGGAGCAGTATCGTTACTAAAATGAAGTTAACCTGAACCGGGTTGCGTGCGAGATGCCATATAGCGATGACGGCTTCAGCAACAACGCCGGAAAGTTCACAATTCTGGCCAGGCCGCTGACCATTCAGACCGGCAGCCTGACGGTGGAAGGTTTGATAATCAAGTAAAGAAAGTAAAATGAACCTGCATTGGCAGGCGTCTGGAGGGGGGGCCGGAATCGAGAGAATCCGGCCCTCTTTTGTTCTCAATGAATTAGTGTTCGGCTGTTTTATGACCAGAATGAGTTCGTTACATTTGAGTTACCAGATACTTGGCTGAAGAAGTTCCTTGGGCTGAACCTTGATCTACAGCAAAAACAGCAACAGCTTTC
This sequence comes from uncultured Geobacter sp., assembly GCA_964420435.1. Classification (GTDB taxonomy): domain Bacteria; phylum Desulfobacterota; class Desulfuromonadia; order Geobacterales; family Pseudopelobacteraceae; genus JACRCG01. Next base: position 4,400 of record CAYQTC010000069.1, on the reverse strand, counting down.
TCTGGAAACCCTCAGGAAATATCAGCGGAAAGGAAACCAGCTGAACAAGCCGAATCCTGGCCAGGCTTTACGTACCTCACGCATGCATTGCTTTACCAGAGCCTTTTGATTGGCGCTCAGGGGCTTGCATTCTTTACGGATTGCCAGAACAGCAGCGCCAAGCTCACCCATGAGCTCGGATGATGTTGTCCAGGTGCCATTGAGGATACTTTCGAGATATCTGCCCTGACCGGAGAAGCCGCTTTCTCCAAGTGATGCGGCCAGAACATGGAACGGTTCGGAGCTGATAGAATCGGGCATATTCGCTTCCTGAAGTAATCGAGCTAAGCGTAGGGCCACATTATGTGAATTGCTTTAATGTTTCCAACTTGACCCGGATTAAGTCCGGATTGTCTGGCGGTAGAAAACTGTCACGGCAACACAATCCTACCCATTTGATTTATCGCAAGAGAGGGTCTTCGGCTGACCGGTCAGCTTTGGGGCCTGTCCTGCCGATAGTTGGCCGCTTTGCATTTTTCAGATCTACTCACTCATGACAGCTTTCTTGCTTCTTGCCATGCATCAAACTCCGATGGACGGATTCGATAACGGGCAATAATGCCCTTATGTAAACGTTTGATCTCCTCTTGGACCATTTCAACAAAAGCTTGCCTATCTTTGTCTATAATCTGTTCATTGGCGTAATGCTTGATGGTTTGGAGGACGTCCAGTCGCAGGTTGCGTACGACGTTAGCCACAACCTCATGTAGTTGCATCCGATATTGCAGCCTAAGTGGCTCAGGCTCCGCCAGACTCCTGCTAACGACAACATATTCGCGAGTAGAGCGTTCGTAGGCCCAGACAAACAGGTCGCGCAACAGTTCGACCCGATTTAGTTCGTATATGCCAAGGGTGGCATCTATATAGGCACGATCAGGTACGTCTATGAACGTAAGCGGGCAAAGATTGTGCTTGAGCAGCGGTATGTTAGCGCCGAGCCGCGAGACTCGCTTGTTTACATCTTCGAACGGTTGAAGATAAGGGAGGTGGACCATCACGAAGAAGGCTTGTTCAAAAGGGTCGGAGATTACAGCTGCCTTGTCAAGAATCTCATGGAAACACTCTTCGATGATTTGCGGCGCGCCAACAGGCACGAACACAGAGCCACCAATGTCAACAGGGCGCGTACGAAGCCGTCCGCTTGCGTTCGGATCGGGCATCAGGTTTTCGGACAGAAGACCGTGAAGACTGAGGAAGGTATGGCTGTCAAAGCCGATGACATCAGCATCATCGACCAATAGCTCTATGGCAGCTTTATGGTTAAGGATCATCTGCGCATCCTGCGCATCTTTACCTTCGGCATAACGACCGAATTCAATCAGATTGCGGGTGTCCAAGCGTGAATAGGTGTTACCCTCCAAGCGACAGGATGCCCAGGAAAAGTCTATCAAAAGACGATTTAGAATTGCACGGCCATAGGTGCCTGCCGGACGCTCCATGTCGCTGGTGACACCGATGCGTTGAAGGTGCGACCGAACAGTTTTGCTCAAGTACCAACTTTCATTGGGGATGTAAGCATCAAGAAATTCTCTCTGATACCCGACTGGGGTTCTACCTGCTGTCGGGCGACGGACATAGCTGAAAACCTCGCGACCTTCCTCCGAAAGAGGAATATATGCAAAATAGGATTCCGCTGGCCCCGGAGCGTCGGCATTTGGAGATACTGCATAGATGTCGATCGGTGCAAGGAGCTTATAGATAGTTGCTTTTCCTTTGCCGACAGCGGCTATGTGTCTTTCTGTAATTAGCTCGGCAAGCCAGCGCTGCACGGTTCGCAAGGTGGGTGGATGTTTCAGGCCATTCAGTATCCCTTCACTATTAAGGCCATTGGGATTACGTGCCAGCAGTGAGAGGATATCTTTCTGTTGGTTTGTTAACGGCGTATTAGACATATGCTATTCCTGCTGGGGGATTTGAGATGAATCGCGACACTTATATTGTCACTAAATGTCGCGAATGGCAAGGGCCGGTGTCGCGAATTGTCGCGAATTGTTTTGTGCGACAACGGCGGAGCGTCATCGGAGACCGCTGTTGGCGCTGGTTAAGTGCCGTCATTCCTCTACTGGTGGGAACAACGCTCTCATCCGCGCTTCAAAAAACTCCTTCTGCTTTTGCATGTCAACATCAGGGGCAACCTCCAAGTGGGTTGTTTTGACAAGTCTCGCATGGATATGACCAGTTACACCCAACATCGCCGTGATAATGCGCTCTCTTGGATCTTTTGCCCTCTAAGAGCAGAAAAATGAGGACCAACCCGCAAGGCAAGTGCACATAATTAACCCGTCCCCTCTATTCAAACTTGACAAGACCTGGCTTGCACGTATGATTGCTGCTATCAAATTAATGGATGGTAATTGCGATGCCGATTGTAGAATGGAATGACAGCTTTCTGGTTGGTGTGGAACCATTTGACGATCACCACAAGCACCTGGTGGACCTTTTGAACCGGTCCTATAACGAATTGGTGCATGATGCCCCTCTGGAAAGCTGCGCTGAACTTCTTGATGAGTTGTCTGATTATGTCAGCTATCATTTCGTACATGAAGAACTCTGGATGATGGAATCGTCTTATCCCCGGTATGAGCAGCATATTGCAGAACATAACAGCTACATTAAGCAATTGCAGGGGTTCCAGCAGGACTACAAACAGGGTAAGGCTGAAACCCCTCTGGAAATATTCACGTTTTTGAGGCGCTGGCTCATTGAACACATCCTTAAATCAGATGCGGACTATGGTCACTTCAGCTCCCTCGGTACAATAACCTAAAAACAGCTGGTTGCCACAGAGGTCACAGAGAACACAGAGTAATTATTCAAGAAAATCATTATTTGTATCTCACCTTTTCGGTTTAACAACAAAATATCTTATCTGTCTGATTTTACTCTGTGAACTCTGTGTTCTCTGTGGCTAAATGCTTTTTATAGGATAATCCTGGACCAGCCTGACTGACTTCAAACGAATAATAAAATAATCTGATTAGCGCTAATCTTCCGCTCGACTGAAAATGCACAATCAACAACTTGCTCCTCCCCCCAGCCGGGGGGAGGGGACCTGTTTCAAAAGCGAGTTATGGCGAGGCGGAAAAAGGTAGGCAGAGTGCCAGGAAGACCGCTTGGGAATATTCCGAAAAAAATATCAGCAAAGGAGCAAAACATGAGAAGAATCGCCGTTATTTGTGTATTGATCTGGAACGCTGTTTTTAATACGGCAGCATTCGCGCAGGATGGCCTGACAAAGATCGCCGACAACGTCTACTCCTACGTCGGCCAGAAAGACGCCTCCCCTGCCCACAGTTTCGCCGCCAACGCCGGGATCGTGATCGGCCGGGACTCTGTGCTGGTGATTGACACCCTGATCTCGGCCAAAGAGGGGGAGCGGTTTCTGGCTGATATCCGCAAGGTAACCAGCAAACCGATCAAATATGTTGTCAATACCCATACCCACCTGGACCACGCCCTCGGCAACTGTGTCTTTGCAAAACTGGGTGCCACAGTGATCTCACATGAAGCCGACCGGAACATGCTTGCCACCCAGGGGGCCGATACCCTGAAAAACGCGGGCAACTACGGACTGAAACCGGAAGATATGGCCGGCACCGAGATCGTTGTGCCTACGCTTGCTTTCAGCGAGCAGCTTACCATTGATCTGGGCGGTGAAGAGGTGAGGCTGATTCGTACTGTGCCGTCCCATACCGCCGGAAGTCTGGTGGTTTATCTGCCTGCGAAAAAGCTCCTGTTCAGCGGCGACATCCTCTTCACCGACTTTCACCCATATCTGGCGGACGGTGATTTCGACGGCTGGAACAAAACCCTGGATAATCTGCTCTCCATGGACATTGAGCAGATCATCCCCGGTCACGGCCCGCTCTCGTCAAAGAAGGATTTGAGGGAGATGAAGGAGTACCTGATTTTGTTTGACAGCAAGGCGCGTGAGCTGGCGGCCGGCTCGCAGGATGTGGATGCTATTGCGGCACAGATGTTGAAAATCCTGCCAAAACGTTCCCTGGCCGAATGGATGGTCGGGTTCAATTTGAAGAGCCGTTATCTGGCAAAGAAGTGAATCTGGGTGGAATAACAGAGGGACATGACATGAACAAAAAGAATACAGCAATCCTGCTCTTTGATGATGTGGAAGTGCTCGATTTCGCCGGTCCTTTTGAAGTTTTTTCCGTTACGAACGAGCTCAGTCACTACAGTATTCTGAACGTTTATACGGTCGCGAGAGAAAAAGTGCCGGTAAAAGCCAGAAACGGCCTTTCCGTAAACCCGGATTTCGGGCTGCATGAAGCGCCACAACCTGATTTTCTGATCATACCGGGTGGCATAGGCAGTCGGGCCGTCCTGGGGCAGGACGATGTTAT
>CAYQTC010000068.1:0-7591 GCA_964420435.1 uncultured Geobacter sp. | reverse complement strand
CTGTCAAACTATTGGGGTCCCCCGGCAGAGCCGGGGGATTACCTAGAGGAATTTAACTCCTTGAGATTAAGTTCCTGTCACTCCGGCTGTTTCGCAACTCCGGAATCTACTGCGGCCTTTGCCACTGCTCCGGCAACCGTCTGATGCACGGTAGCGTTCAGAATACCCGGCACCAGCTCGCCTTCTTCTGCATGACTGGCAATAGCCTTGGCTGCTGCAATCAGCATCTGGTTGTTGATCCGTCTGGCCTTGGCGTTCAGCGCCCCACGGAAGATACCGGGGAAGGCCAGGGCATTGTTGATGCTCTTGCCGTCGGCAGCAAAGGAGGCACCCGCAGCCATCGCATCCTGGGGTTTGATCTCAGCATCAGGATTGGAGAGCGCCAGAATGACCTGCCCGGTCTTTACCATCTCGGGTTTGATCAGTCCCGGGCAACCGGTGGTGGCGATCACGATCTGGGAACGTTCCATGACTCCTGCCAGGTCGGTTGCCTCACCCCCCAGGTCCTGCAACATCTCCTTTGCTCCTTCATTCAGATCGGTGCCGATAATCTTTTTCACACCGTAGGCCATGAGCAGTTTGGCAATTCCGGTGCCGGCTGCGCCAAGACCGATGATGCCGATGGCAGAATTTTGTATTCTGGCACCGGTGAAGCGGGTAGCGTTCAGCAGTGCCGCCAGCACAACCACCGCAGTGCCGTGCTGGTCATCATGCATGACCGGAATATCCAGCATTTCCACCAGCCGCTGCTCAATCTCGAAACAGTCGGGGGCGGCAATATCCTCAAGTTTTATGGCCCCGAAGGTAGGGGCCATGTGCCAGACCGTGTCGACAATATGATCGATGTTTTTACTCCGCAGCAGGATTGGCACCCCAGAGATTCCGACCAGGTGGTCAAACAGCACCGCCTTCCCCTCCATGACCGGCATGCCGGCCACCGGTCCTATGTCTCCCAGACCCAGGATAGCAGTGCCGTTGGTGACAATCGCCACCATGTTGCCGATGGCGGTATAGGTGTCAGCCAGTTTGGGATTGTTCTGGATCTGGCGGCAGATGGAGGCAACACCGGGGGTGTAGATCTTGCGAATATCACCAAGAGTTTTTATCTCCACCCTGCTCTTCATGGCGATTTTCCCGCCCTCGTGCACCTTCTGCACCCGGTCAATCACCTCTTCGATGAAGACTCCCTCCACCGTGGCAATTTTCTGGAGGATTACCTCTAGATGCCGGTCATTGTCGACATAGATAGTTATCTCACGGATGTTATGAGTAAGACCTGAACTGATCAGGCGTATGTCGCCAATGTTGCCACCCTCGGCGCCGATGGCAGTGGTCAGGCGCCCCAGATAGCCGGGCTGATCGGTGATCGTCACCCGAAGGGTCTTGACAATCTTGTCCATACCTTTTTCGATATTCATTTCACTGTGACCCCTTGTTTGCACAGAAGCATTTTATTACTTTTTCATGTTGTTAGAATGGGCCGCCCGACAGAGACGGTCCCTGACAGCCCGCCACGGCTCGGTCTCCGGCGGTGCTTCAATCAGAATTTTGTCGTGGCCAACGGCATCTAGCTGACGCAGTGCGGCGTAGAGTGCTTGTCCGTATGCCGCCGGTTCGAGTGGCAAAAGCAGTGAACCGCCTGACCTGCAGGATGCAAAAATGGCTTTGCTAAGGCAGATCATGGCGATGCTCTGTCCGGCATCTAACAGTCTCCCGGCAACAGACGGGAGGTTTTCTGTTAAGATTACGGCAGCAGGGGTTGACGGCGCATAGTGTGACAAATGGCTCCCGGGTGCCCTTAAAGTCAAATCCGGTTGTTGGAGAAGAACCACCTCTGAGCCTATTGTTTCGCTCAGTTCCAAAAGTGAAATCCTGCCTGGTCGCAGTAGAACCGGGCGGTCGTCAACAAGGCTGATGATGGTTGATTCGAGTCCGACCTGACAGTTACCGCCATCTAGGATCAGATCCGGCGCTGTCCCCAGTTCATCGTGCACATGCTCGGCAGATGTCGGGCTAATACGCCCGAAGCGGTTCGCGGACGGCGCCGCAACGCCGCCAGCGAACTCCCGAAGCAGAGCTTGTGCCACAGGATGGGACGGCACCCTGATACCGACGGTATCCAGGCCGCCGGTCACCAGGTCGGAAACCCGGGATGAACGTCTAAGTATGATGGTGAGTGGCCCAGGCCAGAAGCGTTCGGCCAGACGAAGAGCGGTATCGGGAACCTCCCGCACCCAGCGTTCGGCCATGCCCACATCCGCCAGATGAACGATCAGGGGGTGATCTGCCGGCCGCCCCTTGATGCTGAAAATCCGGCGTACGGCGACATCATTATCGGCATCGGCACCGAGACCGTAGACTGTTTCGGTGGGAAAGGCGACCACACCGCCGGCCCTGAGCAGGGCCGACGCATGGGTTGTCATACCTGGATCATTACAGTCAGGCGATTCTGCTGAATTCACTTCCCCTGCCCCGTAAGTCGAACCAGAGCTTCCATATATTTTTCGCCGGTTTTCTGAACGATTTCATCCGGCAGCGGCGGTGGAGGGGCGGTCTTGCCCCAGTCGAGAGTTTCCAGATAATCCCGCAGGAACTGCTTGTCAAAGCTCGGCTGGGCTCCCCCGGGTTGATAGCTGTCCTGGGGCCAGAAGCGTGAGGAATCCGGCGTCATGCATTCATCGATGATGATCAACTCACCGTTATGGATGCCGTACTCGAACTTGGTGTCGGCAATGATGATCCCCTTGGTGGCGGCGATATCACGGGCGCGCTTGTAGATGGCTATGGTCACGTCGCGGATCTTCATCGCAAGCTGCTCCCCCACCAGCTCCACACACTTGTCAAAGGAGATATTCTCGTCGTGTTCCCCCAGTTCGGCCTTGGTGGATGGAGTAAAAATCGGTTCCTCCAGCTTGGCTGATTCCTGTAACCCTTCCGGCAAGCGGATACCGCAGATCGCACCGGTCTTCTGGTAGTCTTTCCAGCCGGAGCCTGAAATATAGCCCCGTACGATACACTCTACCGGCAGAGGCTGCGCCTTCCTGACCAGCATGGAGCGACCTTCAAGAATATCGGCGTATTTGCGGCACTCGGCCGGAAAATCATTCACATCGGTGGAAATGATGTGGTTGGGGATTATGTCTTCCATCTGACGGAACCAGAAGGAGGATATCCTGGTCAGGACATGGCCCTTGTCGGGGATGCCCTCGTCCATGATGACATCAAAAGCGGAAATCCGGTCGGTAGTGACGATCAGCAGGGAGTCACCCAGGTCGTAAATGTCGCGGACCTTGCCGCGGGCGGCCAGCTTCAGGTCGGGAAAGTTGGTTGTCAAAATAATCGGCATTGGTGTAATCCTTTTATATTTCATCAAATTGATTAGCTGGCCTTCTGAAATAGCCCCAGATGCGGTTGATACTCCAACAGATCCCCTGCATTCAGGTCGAAATACCAGCCGTGCAGCGAAAGGGTGCCTGCGGTGACCCGCTCATCGATCCAGGGGAAAGAGTGCAGATTTTCCAGAGAGAGCAGGATGGAAGCCTGTTCAGCAGCCCGTTGCTGCAATTTCGGGTCCTTCCCCCCCAGTTCCGCCAGCACCTTTTCCCTGGCCGGAGCGGCAATCGACATCCAGCTGGAGATGAAGCTGTCCCCCTTGCAGCCGCAACTGCCGGCCATAAGAGCATTGATGCCGCCGCACTGGGAGTGTCCCAGCACAACAATATGCTCCACCTCCAGATGACAGACGGCAAACTCAAGGGCGGCACTGACGCCATGCCGGCCGCCGTCTTCCTCGCAGGGGGGCACCAGATTGGCCACGTTGCGTACGGTAAAGATGTCTCCCGGCGCGCAGTTGGTCAGGATGGCCGGATCAACCCGCGAGTCCGAACAGCCGATGATCATGGTCTTGGGTTTTTGACCCTGCTTGAGCGGTTCGAAGTGTGAGTTGTCTGTACCGAAATAATCATCCCTGAAAGTGCGAAAGCCGGTTATGAAACGTTCGAGATCTTTCATTGAGCAGGCTCCTGTCTTAATTATTTCAAGTGGTAAGTTTTGCCAAAGCCTCGTCGGCGGTCAGATCGTAGCGTTCGCGCTCCAGCTTGGCGGCTTTATCAAGAGCCTGGTCGATCTCCGGGTATTTAAGAGCCAGGATGCGAGCCGCCAGCATGGCCGCATTACGGGCTCCGTCAATGGCTACGGTTGCTACCGGCACTCCCGGCGGCATTTGCACCGTGGACAGAAGGCTGTCCAGGCCGGTCAGGGGGCCATTGCCCAGCGGCAGACCAATAACCGGCAGCCTGGTATGTCCGGCCACTACTCCGGCCAGATGGGCAGCAACTCCGGCGCAGCCGATCAGCACCTGCACTCCTTCCCGGTGGGCACGGTCCAGATAGGCAAAAACCTTGTCTGGGGTCCGATGGGCCGAGGCGACCACAATTTCACTTTTGATACCAAGTTCAGTCAGGGTGTCGCGTACCTTGACAACGGTCGGCAGGTCATTGGGGCTGCCGGTCAGAATGCCGACGAGAATGCGGTCAGGGGTCGCGGATGTTTCTGTTGATACAGTCGTTGTGTTGTTCATGGTTGGGGCTCCTTTAGTTGATTTGTAATATAGAATTCTGACAGTACTGCGAACAGATGGGCCGGCTTAAAAAGCGGCCTGGATTCAGTTGTTAAAGAAAAGTCTGAATTCAGGCCGGGTTGTCAGCGGAGACTTTGATTTCCAGGCAAACAGGTAGATATGCTGAAATTCAGTTAAATGCATTAAAACTGCATGAATATAAATAACCACCTTTAGTCAAACAGCTCTTCCAGAAAGGATTTTTTCTTGTACGGCTTATGTCCGTGGGAATACCCGTGACCATGTCCGTGGCCGGGAGCCTGTCCACCGCCATAGCTGTTATGCTGCTGCGCGTATTGGGGTTGCGGAGTTGCATATTGTGGCTGCGGAGGAGGCGGTGACTCCAGCGAGGCGGACCGTTCAATTATCTTGTCCAGTTCTCCACGATCGAGCCAGACACCACGACATTGCGGGCAGTAGTCGATTTCAACCCCCTGACGCTCGGACATCACAAGATTTTCTGTAGTGCATACGGGACATTTCATGTGTTTCTCCTTGTGTAGTTTTATGTATTGGTCATGCATTTTCAACAGGAACAGTTTGATGAGCGTGCTTTTTTCCGATTGTCAGCGAGGCGATTACCGCCAGGGTCAGGCTGGCGAATATGACCGCCAGCGATATATGGATCGGGATATGGACACCGACGGCGGTTGCGATCATCTTGCCGCCGACAAAGGCCAGGATGAAGGAGATTCCCAGTTTCAGGTAAATGAACATCCCCATCACGCTTGCCAGCAGAAAATAAAGCGCCCTCAGTCCCATGATGGCGAAGATATTGGAACTGAAAACGATGAACGGATCCAAGGTCACGGCAAAGATGGCAGGGATCGAATCAATCGCGAACAGCACATCGCTGCTCTCCACCATTACCAGCGTCAGAAACAGCGGACTTGCTACCAGGATTCCATTCCGGCGTTTGAAGAACCAGTCGCCGCGCACCCGCCTGGTGAAAGGAAACAGCTTGCGGGCCAACCTGACCATCAGGTTGTTTTCCGGATGAATTTCGTCATCCTCTCCGCCAAAAGCCATCTTCCAGGCTGTAAACAGCAGAAGCGCTCCGAACAGGTAGAACATCCAGTGGAAGTTTGACAGCAGTTCGATGCCGGTAAAAATGAACAGAGCCCGCAGAACCAACGCGCCTATTATCCCCCATTTCAGGATGCGGGCCTGATGCTCGCCACGGATTTTGAAATAACCAAAGATCATGATGAAAACAAACAGGTTATCCACCGACAACGATTTTTCGATGACATAGCCGGTAAAGAACTCCAGCGCCTTGGTCTGGCCCAGAAAGTAATAAATCCCGACATTAAAGATCATCGCCAGCGAAACCCAGACGATGCTCCAGGCCAGCGCCTGGCGAAATGAAACCTCGTGGGCCTTGCGGTTCATCCCTAGATCGATGGCCAGCATGATGACCATCAGCAACCCGAAGGCACCCCACATTAGTGATTGTTCTGACATCCGTTTCCTTTCCTGAAGCGCTCAATGCGCTCTTTTACGTTAACCAACAGCTTTTTGGCCCAGATGAATTCGGTGGCCAGCACCGCCAGGCCGACCGGGATTACCACAATCGCCGGTCCCGGCAGCACGATCATGGCTACACCGGCAGCCAGAATCGTGAAGCCGATCACGACTATGATCAGGCGCTTGGCCTGCCCTAAAGTTTTCAATATATAATGGTTCACACTAATATTACCAAACAAAACAGCTATTTAGCCATCTGCTTCAAAACTTGCTCCAACTTGCGCAATTCCTCGCCGTAACCGGCCCAGTTGCCCTGGCGCTGAAGGTTGACTGCCTTCTCATAAAGGCTCATGGCTTCCTTGGCCAGCGTGGCAGGTGTCGCTTTAGGATCTGTCGCAACTGCAGTTGCAGCAGCGGCAACAGTTTTTTTACCACCGAACAGTCGCTGCAGGGCAAGTTCAAGGTTTTCCTCCATCACGACCTGATCGCCGAAGGCCACGATCACCCGTTTCAGTTCCGGCAGGCCGGCCTTGTCGGCTGCCAGAAACAGCGGCTGGACGTAAAGCAGTGATTTTTCGATCGGGATCACCAGTAGACTACCCCGGATAACCTCCGACCCGCGCTGGTTCCAGAGCGTCAGCTGCTGGGATATGAAGGAATCCTGATTGATGCGGGCGTCGATCTGTTTCGGACCGTAAATCAGCCTGTCGCGCGGGAAGGTATAGGCCCGGATCTTTCCGTAATTTTCTCCATCACAACGGGCTGTCAGCCAGGCCGCCAGGTTATCCCGTTTGGAGGGGGTAAACGGCAGCAACAGAATGTACTCCTCCACTTTTTCACCCGGTAGTTTCATGATGGTGTAGTACGGCTCCATCGGCTTTTCGCCTAGAGTTGGAACCTGCCAGAGGTTTTCCTTGTTGTAGAACACCTTGGGATCGGTCATGTGGTAGGCGGCAAACATGGCGGCCTGAACCTGGAGGAACGAGTGCGGATAACGCACATGCTTGCGAAGATCTTCCGGCATTGCAGTAATGGGCTTCAGCATGTCCGGAAATATCTGTGCATATACCTTCAGCAGGACATCGTTCGGATCGCTGACATAGAAATCAAGTGTGCCGTCATAGGCATCAACAACTGCCTTGACGGAGTTTCTCATGTAGTTGATGCCCCCCTGAAGCGGTTTTGAATAGGGCAGACGGTTTGAGAATGTGTAGGCGTCGATGATCCATTTCAGCCGCCCATTGTCGTCCACCACCATGTAGGGATCACCATCGAAACGGAGGAAGGGGGCCACCGCCCTGACCCGCTCATTGATGTTGCGGTTGTAGATGATACGGCTCTCCGCTGTTATATCGGATGACAGCAGGATCTTTTCCGTTTTGAATTTGGCGGCAAACAGCGCCTTTTTGATAATCGAGTTTACCGGCACTCCACCTTTGCCGGCGTAGGTGGTATTGATATTGCCGGTGGCGGTCGGATAGCTGAATTCCGGCACTTTGGTCTTGA
>CAYQTC010000067.1:0-9612 GCA_964420435.1 uncultured Geobacter sp. | reverse complement strand
GTAATCCCATGCTGCGAAAGAAAGACAGCAACAGCTTGTTATCAAGGTCAACCATGGTACGGACCGTTGAAATCCCTGCCTGCTTCAGACGCGCTGTCAACTCCTCGAACAGGTGCTTGCCGGCACTCAGCTCGCGAGCATTCGGAGAAACAGCGATGGCTATAACCCAGCCGCAAGGCGGCGAACCGAATTCCCAGGCGCGAATCTCGCCGACAATGAAGCCAATGACCTTTCCTTTGGTTTCAGCCACGATAAAAAAACGGTCTTTTCTCTCGACAGTCACATAATTGGAAAAAATGCCCTGCCAATAGGCTGGCTTGGATTCCAGGGAACTGGCATGATCCAATTCGATTATTGAGTTGAGATCGCCCGGAACAGCATTGCGGATAGAGAACTGGTCGCTCATTGATGATCCTGTTGAAAAAATGTCTTGGTAATTAAGCCTGATAAGTTGAATGTTAACGTTTAACTGACTTTCAAGGTGTCGTTCTGTTACCCACTACTGAAGTTCCTGATGCTGTTTTGTAAATAAAGTGGTATCTTGGTACCACAATATTGGTAAAGATGCAAGTGCTTTTACGGGGTGCTGTAAGATCTTGTGGTTGGCGTGAATGTGGATCCCGTGGCAAAAGCGGCTTGTGTTGAATTGTTCGCCGGCATTATCCGTAATGAAGCGGCTTTGTATTACTGCACCGATGTATTGCCTCCTGCTGATCGGGCAGCTGATGAAGGCGACAAAATGTTTTGCAATTCGGATATTTTGGTATCATAACAGCGAATCGTGGTCAAGGAATGTCCTGTTGTAATTGATTTGTCGTGGATTGAACGTATTCTGAATCCTGAATGAGAGTGCTGTTATGAAAATTGAAAGAAAAGAACGGGATGTTACTGAACAGGAATTGAAAGAGGCTTCGCAGGATGAGCGCCTGAAGTTTGAGGCTCTGCTTTCGACGCTTTCCGCTACCTTTATCAATGTCGCTGTCAGTGAGGTGGATGGGAAAATCATTCAGGGATTGCAAAAGATTGTCGATTTTCTGGGGTTTGACCGGAGCAGTGTCTGGCGGCTTGATCCTGATAGCGGCGAGATGATCTGTACGCATACCTATGCTCTCCCCGGAATCAAGCAGCCGCCTACTGTCCTGCAGTCAGAAATGTTACCTGTCTGGAATTCCATGGTGGCCCGAGATGAAATATTCAAGGTCTCCGATGTGGACGAGTTGTCCGACGAATTCGTGATGGAAAAAAAATATTGTAAGGAACATGGCGGTATACGGTCGATCATGTTTATACCGGCCAGTGTCGGCGGGGTGGTGGAGGGGTTCATTACGTTCGTCTCGTACCGTGTCAAGCGGGCCTGGCCTGATGACCTCATTCAGAGACTGCGGCTGCTGTGGGAGGTTTATGCAAATGCGTTGGAGCGTAAACGCGCCGACCAGAAGATTCAAAAAGCACTTGCTGAAATAGAAATATTAAAAGATCGACTGGAAGCAGAAAACATCTATCTGCGTGACCAGATTAATATTGAGCACCAGTACGATGAAATTGTCGGTAAATCGTATGCTGTCCGGAAGGTGCTGCTGCAGGTGGAGCAGGTCGCCGCAACTGATTCGACCGTGCTTATTCTTGGGGAAACCGGCACCGGCAAGGAGTTGATCGCCCGAGCAATTCATAATCAGAGTAGCCGCAGGACACGTGCCATGATCAAGGTCAATTGCGCCGCGCTGCCGGCCGCTCTTATTGAATCCGAGCTGTTCGGCCACGAAAAGGGTGCTTATACCGGGGCGGCTTCAAGGCAGATCGGCCGTTTCGAGGCTGCCAACGGGGGGACGATTTTTCTGGATGAAATAGGTGATTTACCTCTTGAACTTCAGACAAAGCTGTTGCGCGTGATTCAGGAGGGGCAGTTTGAGCGGTTGGGAAGCGCACAGTCGGTTGAGGTTGATGTCCGGGTAATTGCGGCTACCAACATGAACCTTGCTCTGGCGGTAAGGGAAGGCCGGTTTCGCGAAGATCTTTACTATCGTTTGAATGTGTTCCCGATTTCAGTCCCGCCGCTGCGTGAACGTCAGGAGGATATTCCGCTTCTGGTTTGGGCGATGGTTGAGGAATTCGGCAAGGTTTTCGGGAAGACCGTCGAGCGGATTCCGAGGAAAAACATGGAAGCCCTGGATCGCTATAGCTGGCCCGGTAATATCAGGGAGCTTCGAAACCTGGTGGAAAGGGCGATGATCTTGAGTAACGGTTCGGTACTGGTTATTGATGTGCCGGACAGTGCCGCCGCTTCAATCTCGCCGACGATGTCTTTTGAAGATATGGAGCGGATGCACATTATTTCTGTCATGGAAAGGACGGGTTGGCGCGTCAGGGGAAAAGGCGGCGCGGCCGAGATTCTGATGCTTAAACCGACGACTCTGGATTCCAAAATGAAAAAACTTGGTATTACCCGCAAAACCTGACTCCGAAATAAAGTATGTGATACTAAATATCGTAGATAATCTGAAGTGTTGTTTTTTCATACATGCATCGTGTTTTCATACACTATTGCGACAGGTTAACCGTAGTTCCACCTCTCTCCGTTTACCAATCAACCCCAAATAAACTACGTAATATCGGATGCAGTTGTTTGGCTTGGCTGCTGCATAATATTATTATAATAACAAAATAGATCAAAAACAGATACTTGCCTGTATTTTGCTGTACGTGGTTGTTGTGGCCCGTACATTGCAAAACAGTATTTTATGTGTCAGTCGATCTGATCCAGCATTCCAACCTAAACACACAGAAGAGGAGACGTAACATGAAACTGATCAAGGTGAGTTTTATTTTGGCCGCAGCAATCATCGCTCATGGTTCCGGAATTGCCGCGGCAGCAACGGATGTTGTGACCCTAAAGGTCGCTCATTTCCTGCCTACCAGTTCCAATGCACATTCAAAAGTGATTACGCCCTGGTGTGACAAGGTTAACAAGGAATCGGGCGGTAAAATCAAGTGCCAGATTTATCCTTCCATGCAGCTGGGAGGAACTCCGGCCCAGCTTTTTGATCAGGCGCGTGACGGAGTGGCAGACATAGTCTGGACAGCTCCGGCATATCAAGCGGGACGCTTCACCAAAACAGAGGTTTTTGAGCTGCCGTTCATGGTGAAGAAAGCGGAAACGGCGAGTCAGGCTCTGTGGGACTTCATACAGAAGGATTCATTGGACGAGTTCAAAGGGACCAAGCTGCTCTTTACCCATCTGCACGACGGTGCTCCGCTCCATTTCGGCAAAAAGTCGGTCAAGAGCCTGGAGGACCTCAAAGGCTTGAAGGTTCGCGCTCCAGGCCGTTTGGCATCCAAGGCACTGACTGCGCTTGGTGCGATACCGGTGCAGATGCCGGCCTCGGCGGTGCCGGAGGCAGTTGCTAAAAACGTCGTGGACGGCGCCAGTGTGCCATGGGAAGTCATGACTGCTCTCAAAATGCAGGAAATCACCAAAAGCCACACCGAGACCGGCCCTGGACACGCCACTATATCCAATACGTTTTTAGTGTTTGCGATGAATCAGGCCAAGTACAACAGCCTGTCCCCCGAACTGAAGAAAGTCATCGACCAGAACAGCGGCCGTGAAGCATCCAAGTGGGCCGGTAAATCCTGGGACAGTTTCCAGCCTCCAGCCCGCAAAATCGCTCAGGATCGCAAGAACGCATTTAATGTTTTGACTGATGCCGAATACAAGCGCTGGATAAAGGCGACTGAAGCCGTTGATGATGAGTGGATGAAGGAAGTTACCGCCAAGGGCGGCAACGGCCAGGCGTTGATAAGTGATGCCAAAGCCTTATTGAAAAAATACAACGATTAACATTTTTAAGGCACAGACCTGAAACAGGCGAGGGGAGATGGATAGTATGATAGTCAGAAATAGCGATGAATTATTGAAACGAATAAGGCACACGGGTCTCCGCTCGAAAATTGCGAATGCCGAGGATACGATACCCCTTTTCAAAGACGGCATGTATCTTGGATTCTCCGGTTTTGCCGAGGGACATCCGAAAACTGTTCCGGGCCTGCTGGCCGACCACGTGGAAAAAAACGGCCTTGCGGGCAAAATGAAGTTTAATGTTTATACCGGCGCCTCAATCGGAACGGATGTGGACGACCGCTGGGCAAAGCTCGGTATGCTCGGCAAGCGCTGGCCTCATCAGCAGGGAAATGAGATCCGGAAGGCGATCAACTCCGGTGAAGTCAATTATGGAGACCGGTATCTATCCATGTACGCCCAGGATTTCGGTTACGGCTTTTACACCCTGGAAAATGGAGGCAAAATCGATATCGCCATCATTGAGGCAAGCTGCATTACCGAGGACGGCGGGATCGTTCCGACCCTTGCTGTCGGGATAATCTCTGAAATAATCGCACGGGCGGAAAAGATCATCATAGAGATCAATACCAAAATCCCTTCACTGGAAGGCATTCACGACTGCGTAAGCGTGGCAATTCCCCCCAACAAAAAGGTCTATAATATTATGGATGTGAAAGACCGGATCGGTTCCACCAGCATCCCCTGTGATCCGGCCAGGATAGTGGCAATCGTAGAATCATACAAGGACCCGGTCGGCCGGCCTTTGGGGGCGCCGGACGGGAATTCGGTGCAGATTGCCAACCATATCATCGAGTTCCTGCAGTCCGAGGTGGCGAACGGTCGTTTGCCGAAGAACCTGCTGCCGCTTCAGTCCGGTGTTGGGTCAATCGCCAACGCCGTTGTCGGCGGCATCCTCAACAGCCCCTTTGAAAATCTGACCGTCTGGACCGAGGTGCTCCAGGACAACCTGCTGGACATGTTTGACTCAGGCAAGCTCGACTATGTGACAACTGCCTCCTTCTCTCTTTCCGAAAAGGGTATTCAACGCCTGCTGGCAAATTGGGACAAGTACACCTCGCGGACCCTGATCCGGCCTATCCAGATCACCAATCATGCCGAGCCGGTAAGACGGCTTGGCCTGATCTCCATGAATACCCCGGTGGAGTTTGACATCTATGCCCATGTCAACTCTTCGATCGTAAACGGCTCCCGGTTGCTTAACGGGGTCGGCGGCTCGGGCGACTTCATGCGCAACGCCTACCTTTCCATCATGCATACGCCCTCGACCCGTCCTTCAGCCACGGATTCCAACGGCATCAGCTGTGTGGTGCCGATGGTGACACATGTCGATCACACCGAGCACGATCTGGATGTGCTGGTGACCGAGCAGGGCCTCGCTGACCTACGGGGTCTTTGTCCCCGGGAAAGGGCGCAACGGATCATCGACAAATGTGTGCATCCCGAGTACAAGCCGATCCTGCAGGAGTATTTCGATCGTTCTCTGAGGGAATGCCTGGCGAGCAACAGTGCCCATCAGCCGCACATGCTCTACAAGGTCTTCAATATGCACAGGCATCTGGATGAAAAAGGGACCATGAAGCTGGACAGCTGGGATTAAGTGCCGGGTTTGTTACAACATTATCAACGTAAGGGAGTCCCCGAATGAGCGCAGAACGGAAAGATTGGGCGGCATTGGCAAAGATGCCGAAATTCATAGAGCTTCACAGCAGCAAAAAAGCGTTCCTGCTGACCTTGTGGTGCCTGGGCAATGTTTTTTTCTATTCGCTTCCTATTTGTGCCGGTTACTTCCCGGATATGATGAAGATGAAGATCGTCGGCCGGCTGAACTTCGGTTATTTTTTCTGTCTGTTTGAATTTGCCATGACCTGGGCAATTGCGATCATCTACACACACAAGTCCAATACATATTTCGATCCCCTCACAAAAGAAGTGCTGGCAGAGATCACTCAAGGGGCCAAAGCATGAAAAAGTTTCTGGTTATGCTTATTTTGGGGCTGAGTGTCTGTTCGATAGCCCATGCTGCCGGCCAGGCGTCACTTCCTGCTGTTTCACCACAAAGTACTTCCTCCACAGTGCAGAACAGCACCGTTGCCGCTTCACCGTCTGCAAACCCCAAAGCTGCGGCTCCTCTGGCAAAAGAGGTGAAATCCAACAAGGTCATAACCATCAGCATGTTTATGGCAATCATCTTCGTTACGGGAGTGATTGTCGTCAGGGCGTCTAAGAGTAACAAGACGGCAGCGGATTTTTATACCGCCGGTGGAGGTATTTCAGGGTTCCAAAACGGATGGGCCATTGCAGGTGATTACTTGTCAGCCGCGACCTTCCTTGGAATTGCCGGGCTTACCTCCATGTTTGGAGCTGATGGATTCATGTATGCGGTGGGACCGTTTTTCTCATTTGTCACTATCCTGCTTATCATTGCCGAACCGTGTCGTAACGCCGGCAAATATACTCTTGGTGATATCCTCTCTCTTCGGTCTAGTTCAAAGATGGTGCGTGGTACTGCTGCAATTTCAGCTGTAGTCGTTTCAACATTTTATCTGTTGGGACAAATGGTCGGTGCCGGCAAGCTGATGCAACTTCTTCTCGGAATCCCTTATAATTATTCGGTTATCGGTGTTGGTACATTGATGATCGTGTATGTTACCTATGGCGGGATGAAGGCAACCACCTGGGTTCAGATTGTCAAAGCATTTTTGCTGATGCTCAGCGGTCTGGCGCTAACGCTACTCCTGCTCTGGAAATTCGGTTTTAACCTGCTTGCCTTTTATGATGCTGTCGCTTTGAGTCCGTCTGTTCAGGACCATGTTCGCGGTCTTATGAAGCATGCAACCCCTGTTTCCGGCTACGATTATGGTCAGCGATTTCTGGAGTCGGGCCTGCTTCTCAAGGATCCGCTTGATCAGATATCCCTGGGGCTTGCATTCGCTATCGGCGCAGCCGGTCTACCCCACATCATGATGCGGTTCTTCACAGTTCCCGATGCCAAGGCAGCTAGAAAAAGTGTCGTCATCTCCATGGTCCTGATCGGCTGTTTCATGCTGATGGTAACGATAATCGGGTATGGCGCCGCGCTCTATATTACCCCTCAGCAGGTGATGGCTGTCGATAGGGGCGGCAATATGGCCGCTCCGATGATTGCACAATATCTTGGCGGCGGAGTCGGTACTATTGGGGGAGATCTCTTGATGGCGTTTGTCTGCGCAGTTGCATTCTCCACGATTATTGCAGTGGTATCCGGTCTGATATTGGCCGTTTCTGCTGCCGTGGCTCATGACTTTTACGTGAATATAATCAAGGACGGTAAATCAGATCAGAAACAGCAGGTCAAGGTCGCCAAAATTTCAGCAGTTGTAGTTGGCGGAATTGCAATACTTCTTGGTATTGCCTGTGAAAAACAGAACATAGCCCACCTTGTGGTGCTGGCTTTTGCTGTAGTCGCATCCAGCAACTTTCCGGTCCTCCTTTTCGCGCTGTTCTGGAAGCGTTTCAATGCCGGCGGTATCGTTGCCGGCCTCGCTTTCGGGGCGCTGTTTGCCATCGGAGTCGTTCTGGTTTCCCCGACGATGACGTATCCGAAAAAGATTGCCGCTGACGCCAGGAAAATTGTGGATGTCATGGAGAAACAACAGGCTGGAGGTGTCGTTCTTACAGAAAAGGAGCTGAAAACACTGGAAAAAGCACGGATTGATTACACCGCAAATAAGGATGGAAAGTCAATGATGGGACTTGATGCGCCTCTGTTCCCTCTCAAAAATCCTGCCATTCTCTCCGTGCCGGTTGGTTTTCTGGCAGCTGTATTGGGCACGTTCCTGTTTGGCAGTCGGCGTGAAGAGGAGAAGTTTGATGAACTCTTCATCAGGCAGAACACAGGCTATAACTTGGCCGATGCGAGTGATCATTGACGGAGAATCTGCAAACAATTTAGATGTGACCGATCCCGATTCAGTTCGGGAATTAGCCAATTCAAGGAGATTATCATGTTAAGCAAAGCATTCATCCCGTACCGCGGTTACTACAGCACGCCTTTCGTCAAATGGCAGGGCACCCTGGCCAACGAAAACTCCATCGCTCTGGGCGCCGCCACCTCCAAACGTTTTTTGGAGAGCAAAGGATGGGATCCCAAAACCATCGAATACGTCCTGGTCGGCAGTACCGTCTACCAGCCGGCCTGGTTCTACACCGGCCCCTGGGCGGCAGCCATGCTGGGAGCCGAAAACTCCCCCGGCGTCCTGATCACCCAGGCCTGTTCCACCTCCGCCTTCTCCCTCTATCAGGCCGGCCAGGGAATTGAAACCGGCATGTTCGAGAACAGCTGGTGTCTGCTGGCCGACCGCTGCTCCAACGGTCCCCACGCCGTCTGGCCCAACCCCAACGGCCCGGGCGGCAAGCCGATAGTCGAGGACTGGTTCATGGACAACGTCAACAAAGACCCCTGGGCCGGACAGGCCATGATCCAGACCGCCGAAAACGTCAGTAAAGAAGCAGGTATCACCCGTGAAGAATGCGATGCCCTGACACTCAGACGCTATGCCCAGTACCAGGACGCCCTGGCCAACGACCGTGAATTCCAGAAACGCTACATGTTCCCGGTGGAAATCCAGCTCTCCAAAAAGAAAACCATCACCGTCGAAGCCGACGAAGGGGTCATGCCTACCACCGCCGAAGGACTGGCCGGCCTGCGTCCGGTTCTGCCGGACGGCGTCCACACCTTCGGGGCCCAGACCTTTCCGGCCGACGGCAACTGCGGCATAAGCGTCACAACCCGCGACAAAGCCCGCGAACTGAGCGCCGACAAAAACATAGAAGTCCAGCTGCTCTCCTTCGGCTACGCCCGCACCAAGAAAGCCTACATGGCCGCCGCCGTGGCCCCCTCGGCCCAGATGGCGCTGGACCGGGCCGGCATCAAAGTCAGCGACCTGAAAGCCGTCAAAACCCACAACCCCTTCGCCGCCAACGACATCGCCATGGCGAAAACCCTCGGACTGGACGTCAACAGCATGAACAACTACGGCTCCTCCCTGATCTACGGTCACCCCCAGGCACCCACCGGCGCCCGCCTGATGATCGAAGGGATCGAAGAAGTTGCCATGAAAGGGGGCGGCTACCTGCTCTTCTCCGGCTGCGCCGCCGGCGACACCGCCGCCTCGATCGTTATCAAAGTCGGGTAACCTCTAAACAACAAATCTCTGAATAATGGAGTAAACCAATGGCATACCAATTCATAACAATGCAGACCGAAGGCAGGGTCCTGACCATCAGCCTCAACCGCCCCCCCACCAACCCGCTCAACGGCGAATTCGGGCTTGAACTCTTCAAAGCCTTCAGCGAAGCGGAGCAGATGGACGACATCACCGTCGTAGTCATCACCAGCGCCCTGGAAAAAGCCTTCATCGCCGGCGCCGACATCAAGGAAATGGCCGCCCAGGACGCCGCCACAGCCGATAACTTCTCCAAGCTGCTGCAGGACGCCAACAACCTCCTGGGCCGCATGAAAAAAGTCGTCATCGCCGCCATCAACGGCCACGCCCTGGGGGGCGGCTGCGAACTGGCCATGGCCTGCGACTACCGTCTGATGACATCCGGCAAAGCCCTGATCGGACTGCCCGAAGCCGGCCTCGGCATCATCCCCGGCGCCGGAGGCACCCAGCGGCTGCCGCGACTGGTCGGCCTCTCCAAAGCACTCGACATCCTCCTGCGCGGCAAGACCATGAGCCCCCAGGCGGCACTGGAAATCGGCCTGGTGGACA
>CAYQTC010000066.1:0-11842 GCA_964420435.1 uncultured Geobacter sp. | reverse complement strand
GGTAGCTGTGTGGGAAAGTAGGTCGCCGCCGGGAATTATTACAACAAAGAGCCCCACAACCAGAAATGGATGCGGGGCTCTTTTGCATGTGATATCTGGGAAAACTTGATGGTAATTCCTAATGGCTAGTATTCACGTAATACGTATAACGGTAGATATGTGTTTTAATGATGCCAAAAGTGCGGATGTAAATCCATGGCTTTATAACTTTTAAACTACAATTATACACATGATTTCAGTATTGTATATAAAATATAATTATGTTATTGATGTGATCAAATATTTGTATGTGCTAAAAAACAAACAAGCGGACGTTATGTTGTCATCCCCCCAAAAAAGGAGAATGTATGAAACGAATGATTATGCTGGTTTCCCTCGCTGCATTGGTTCTGTCACTCACTTCACCTGTTTTTGCCGGCAACTTTGGTACCGCCGAAGAGGCCAAAGCCATGCTTGAGAAAGCTGTTGCTTCCATCAAGGCCGATAAGTCGGCTGCTTTGGCGCATTTTGTCAAGGGTGAAGGCGGATTCAAGGATCGCGATCTTTACCCGTTCTGTGGTGGTCCCGACGGTAACTTCACCGCTCATCCCAGTCTGGTTGGCAAGAGTCTGAAAGGGCTCAAGGACAAGGCCGGCAAAGCACTTGGCGAGGAAATATATGCAAATGCCAAAGAGGGTGTGATAGGAGATGTATCCTATATGTGGCCGCGTCCTGGAACTACCGAGCCTGTACAGAAAGTCTCTTATATTACCAAGATCGACGATCAGGTTTGCGCGGTCGGTTATTACAAGTAGCTCTGCCCGATAGGTAAAAAACATGAAAACAAAGAAACGGCCTGCATATGCGGTCCGTTTCTTTGTTTCGGTCTTGAGATAGTTTTGTCTGTGTTACGAACGGTATCTGAACAGAGGGAAAAAACTACCTCTCTTTTGTAAAGACCTTTGCCAGCCAGACCAGCAGCGGCGTCATGATTCCCCAGCCGATAGCTAGAAACATTACTCCGGTGTTCGTGGGCAGCGCCTCAGTCGCTCCCAGTCTGGCACCGCTGTAATAGGCCAGCGGTCCTCCGATAGCTCCAAAAAGGGCCGCCAGCAGATAGCGGTCGCGCAGCCAGGCCATGGAGACATTCAGGGTCGCTGCAAAATTTATCCAGAGGCAGATCATCCAGGGGGGGCTGAAGGGGCGGGGAAACAGGTGCTGAAGCGGAGTGAAAACCCCCCACGCCACGAATGCGGTGTCGTAGAAAAAACCGAGCAGTCCGGCCGCCAGAAGCAGTTTCAGTTCACCCGGCCGGTTGTCCAGCAATGCCAGATGGATTGCCAGCACCGGCAGCATCACCAGCGGACCGAGCCAGAGCATGCCTCCGGCCGCACCCAGCACTGCCGCGAACCAGGCTGCCTGAAACAGTATTACATTGACAGCTTTAAGCATCAGCGGGCTCAAGGCTGGCTCCCGCCCTTCGGCCAGCGCTGGGGAATCTTTCGCAACTTGTTCACGTCATAACCCTGCTCCCTCAGTTCCATTACCAGTCGCACATAATCAGCCTCCGGAATCTGGGGAGTGCGGGCCATGATCCAGACATAATCGCGCTTGTTGCGGCCGATTACAGTCTGGCTGTAGTCGTCATTCAGATGGGTTATCAGGTACTCGGCTTTAAACGGCCAGACAAACCGCATGCCCCAGGTGGAGTTGTTGACGCTGTCCACGATAAAGCCGCGCGGGTTGTAGCGCTTGGCCGGGCCATCGAAGCTTCCCTTGTTGAAGGTGAAGACTGTGTCGATGCTTCCATCCGCTTCAAGCTTGTAGGTTTCGACTCCATTGTAGGCCTTGGTCTCGATAAGGGTCGGGATGCAGGCGATGATGTACCAGGAACCCATGAAGCGACCGATATCAACCTTTTCGACTGTTTTGAGAGGCGGTAGCGAGGCGCTGCAGCCGGCTACGAGCAGTAGGGCAATTGTCAGAATAGTATGCTTCATGTCCGAACCATCCTTTCCAGCGGCGGCAGATCCGGTTCAATCCGGCAGCCTGGTTTGCTGTACAGCATCTGCAGAACACGGGTAAACCGCTCCGCAAATCCGCCTTCGCAGTAGCTGAGATAATAGTCCCACATCCTGATGAAGCGCTCGTCAAATCCCAGCTCCCTGACCCGCTCCAGATTTGAGTGGAAGGCAATCCGCCATTCCTGCAGGGTGCGGACGTAGTGTGGGGAGAGATCCTCCAGGTGGGTCAGGCGCAGGTCGGTAGTGCGGGCCGCCGCATCGGACATGGCTGTCAGCGACGGGCAGCAGCTGCCGGGAAAAATGTAACGGTTGATAAAATCAGGGTAATCCAGATAGCGCTCGTAGAGATGGTCCGGCATGGTGATGGCCTGGATCAGCGCGGCGCCGTCCGCTTTCAGCCGCACGGCGCAGGTCTGGAAGAAGGTCGGCAGGTGTCGGTGGCCGACCGCTTCGATCATCTCGATCGAGACCAGTCGGTCGTATCTGCCGGTCAGGTCGCGGTAGTCCTGCTGCAGCAGGGTGATCCGCTCGCCCAGCCCGGCGGCGGCGATCCGTTCCGCTGCCAAGTCATGTTGCCGCTGAGAGATCGTTGTTGTGGTGACATGGCAGCCGTAGTGCTGAGCGGCGTGGATTGCGAAACCGCCCCAGCCGGTACCGATCTCCAGAACCTTCATGCCTGACGTCAGGTGCAGCTTGCGGCAGATGCGGTCGAATTTGGCACGGGAGGCCTCTTCCAGGCTGCTGTCAGACCGATCGAATATGCCGCAGGAATAGGCCATGGTGGGATCAAGAAACAGCTGATAAAATTCGTTGCCCAGATCGTAGTGGGCGGCGATGTTTTTACGGCTGCCGCTGACGGTGTTGTCGTTCAGTCGGTGCAGCAGACGCTGCAGTGGTGCGGTCATGCTTACCAGTCCACTCTCAAGCTGCTGCTGCGCCCCCTGGTCGCGCACCATGATCTTCACCAGCGCCGTCAGGTCGCTGCATGTCCAGAGACCGTCCATATAGGTTTCGCCGGCCGCGATTGTACCACCGAAGGCCACTCGCCGGTAAAAATCCGGATGCTGCACGCGAACGGTGGTGCTCAATTCGTGGCCGGGGTCACCGAATTCATGCCGCTCATCCCGATCAATGAAAACCAGGTGGCCCTGTTTTATGGCTGCAAGACTCTTCAACACCAGGCTCCGGGCCAGCCGGTAAAAGATACCGTTCGGAGCAGACTCGCTGTCATGGCAGGGGCTGCAGGTCTGTTCGTTCTCGTTCATGGATGATAGCGTCCTTTCCTGATGTCAAGGATCTCCGGGTGCGGACAGAAGGGCACCCCTTTCAGCTTCAGGCGCAGCGCCTGCCAGTAAATGGCGGCGATGACCTTGGCGGTCATGCAGGGCCGGCGCAGCAGTGTCGTGGCCAGGTTGCCGCCGGTCAACTCCCGCTGCTGCAGATTCAAGGATGCACTGAAGATTTCAGTCCCCTGCCGCAGACTGGTCATGTGTACAGCCAGATGTTCCCCCGGCGTGGTGAAGCGCCAGTTGTAGCACATGTCCATCGCCATGAAAGGTGATACGTGAATCTCCTTGTCAAGTATGAACGTGTGCCACTCCCCGTCAGCTGGTGGGTTGCGCGTATCAAAGGCCCGTTGGTATTCCTCGCCCCATGGGGTGTTGTGAATCTCCACGAGGACCGATTGCAGGGTGAGGCTATCGTCTGCAAAACAATAGTAGATGCTGATCGGATTGAAGCAGTATCCCAGGTAGCGCAGGTGGGTCAGGATTCGGATTGGTCCGGCGGGACGGAAGCCAAGCTGACGCTGAACCTCATCCCGGACCGCCTGGTCAAGCGGCAGCGACGAGGAATGAAAGTAATCCGAACGCCGGAAACTGGCCCAGTTCGTTTTTTCCAGTGACCAGAACCAGCGGTCTGCAAAAACTTTGTCCAGCTCCGCCAGGTCGAGATACAGGAAGAACAGACTGTAGCGGAAACCGTTGCCCACCGGACTCAGTCGCTGATGTCCCACATGGCCGGTGTAGATGCGGCTTTCCATGGCTACAATTCCTTCCCGAACTGTCGACAAACCGCCAATGCACTCTTGACGCCGTCTTCGTGAAAGCCCCAGCCCCAGTAGGCGCCGCAGTAGGAGGTGTGATTGACTCCGCTGATCTCGTCCCGCCGCTTCTGCGCTTCGAAAGCGGCCTTTGAATAAATCGGGTGGTGATAGACCAGGCGGCGGATGATTTTTTCAGGAGCAATGGCCTCCGGGCTGTTGAGGGTCACGCAGAAATCCACCGGCGCCTGGATCGATTGCAGCAGGTTCATCCAGTAGGTCAGTGCCACGCCACCCTGCTGATTGCGCGGGAGGTGGCAGTTCCAGCTGGCGCGGGCCTTGGGAATGCCGGGCAGAAGCCTGCTGTCGGTGTGAAGTACAGTATCATTTTTCTGGTACGGTATGGCTCCCAGCAGATCGCTCTCCGCATCCGATGGATCAGCCAGCATCGCCAGTGCCTGATCACTGTGGCAGGCCATGATCAGGTGGTCAAAGACCTCGGCATCGCCCCCGCGCGTCGTGACGCTAACCCGGTCGGTGTAGCGCTGCACCTTCTCCACCGCTGCCGACAGGCGCACCCGGTCGCGGAAGGGGCGTGCCAGCGGCTCAACATACTGGCGAGAACCGCCGCGCACGACCCGCCAGACCGGCTGGTCGAATATGTTCAGCATGCCGTGATTGGTGAAAAACTGTACAAAGGCCGCCGCCGGGAATTTCAGAAACCGGGTCGGATCGGCCGACCAGACCGCCGCACCCATGGGGAGCAGGAATTTGTCGATAAACAGCTTGGAATAGCCGTTGGTACGTAGATATTCGTCCAGTGTCAGGCTCATATCCCTGCTGCCGTATAGTTCGCTGGAAGCCCGGTTAAAGCGGACAATCTCCCACAGCATCCGCCAGAATGGTAGGCTGAACAGGTTTCTGCGCTGGGCAAAGAGCGTATTCAGGTTGGTGGCGCTGTATTGCAGGCCGCTTACCTGGCAGTCGACCGCAAAGCTCATCACGCTCGGCTGGGATGGAACACCCAGTCGCGCCAGCAGTTTGATGAAGTCGGGGTAGGTGCGTTCGTTGAAGACGATGAAACCGGTATCGACCGCATACTGCCGGCCGTCATGCTTCACATCCAGCGTGTTTGTGTGGCCTCCCAGGTAATCGTTGGCCTCGAAGAGCGTGATCTCGTGCTCCCCGCACAACAGGTGCGCCGCCGTAAGTCCCGATATGCCGCCGCCGATGATTGCAATCTTCATGAGTCAACCTTCCCTGTTAAATCAGAGACCTGATCTCCGTGACCCTGAACCAGACTGCATGGGTGACGGCTGCACCGGTGCCCGGGCTGACGAGATTGTCGGCATTGTGTTTGAGCTTTGCCAGCAGTTCACCATCTTTTTCGGATTTTATCATCTCCAGCACCAGCCGCACCCCTCTGAAGCCGGAGCCGTTCACTTTGAAAAGATAGGAAGCGTTACGGTTCTGGGAAATATTCTGGTAGGTGCGCTTGTCTGTCATGCCCCAGACCAGGGTCATTTCATCAATGACATGCGGCCGGGCATAGATGGCACTGTTGACGCAGCCGTCAGCTGCAGCGGTGGACATTACTCCAAGTCCCGGTTCGGCAAACAGTTCAGAGAGCTTCATGGCAGGTTCCCCCTTGTTTAAGTTGCGTTCACTGCAGCCACCGCGACACCAGCGCGGCAAAACAGGTCGTCACCCCGCACAGGAAACAGCCCCAGCAGATGTCGATCCAGACCATTCTGACTGGCCAGCGCTCCAGCGTGGACATGTTGGTCATATCATAAACCCCGTAAACCACAAGTCCGAACAGGGCGCCCCATGCCAGTGACGATAGAACCGGATGGGCCGGATCGACTCTCGGCAGGGCAAACAGCACAATACCCAGCGGCAGCAGCAGATAAACGATGGCAGCGGCCCAGTATACCGGAACAATGGTGGTGCCCCGTACCCGGGCATAGGGGCCGAGCTGGTAGATATAAAACCCCTGCATCAGTTTGGCCAGCCAGATATAATCCAGCAGCAGCGTGAAGGGCAGACAGAGCAGGTAGATCTTGATCGTGTGCAGCATGTCAGGCTCCTATATCTTGGGCGGCAGCGGGAAAAAGGCGCTGGTGCGCCGTTTGTACTCCTGGAAGTCGGCCCGTTCTTCATAGGGCTTTTCCAGCATCGGGATGCCGGAGACCTTCAGGATCAGGAACGTGATGGTCAGCGGGCCGATCACCGTCATCCAGCCGCCCGGCAGGGGCAGCGCCATCAGCCAGATGCCCCACCAGAGGGTCACTTCGCCGAAATAGTTGGGGTGGCGGGTATAGCGCCAAAGCCCGGTCGTCATCAGTCTGCCTTTGTTGCTCGGGTCACGGATAAAACAGCGCAGTTGCCAGTCGCCAAAAGCCTCAAAGCAGAATCCGAAAAGCCAGACCGCCAGGCCGATCAGGTCCAGCCAGCCCAGAGGGACGGCGGGGGCCGCGTTGACATGGATGACCGGCACGGCAACCAGCAGAAGCAGAAAGCCCTGCAACATGAAGACCTGCAGAAACGAGCGCAGTACGAACCATTTCCCCCATTCCTCTCGCCACTTCAGGTAGCGCGGATCCTCGCCCCTGCCGCGGTTGCGGCTGTGGATGTGCAGCGCCAGGCGGATGCCCCAGGCCAGCACCAGCAGGGACACCAGCAGACCCCGCAGCGGGTAGGCTCCGCCGGCCGTCAGCGATACGAGCGCCACCAGGATGAACCCCAGACCCCAGGCCACGTCGGCGATGTCGTTGCGCCCCCTGATCTGAGCGGCGATGAACCAGCCGATCATGTAAACCAGGATGCTGCCTGCCGATATGAGGAAAACCTGCGTCATGGCAAACCTCTGATTTTTTCCTGCAATAAGAGATTCAAGGGCTGAAGCGGTATTTCATCACATTCAGGAACATGTTGTGGTCAGCCTTCACAGTTCTCTGCGGTTTGCGGTGTTTCCCCTGTCCAGAGGGAGGATTCATACTTTTCCACCATGAAGGCCTTCCCTTTCTGAACTATTGCATGACCTTCCGCCTCCAAACGGGCCCTTTGCTCCTCGGTTCCACCCGGATATTTCGGATTCAGTTTTCCGCCCGTTTTCAGGGTGCGCCAATAGGGAGTTGTTCCGGTTACGCCATCAACCAGTTCTTCTTCGGCAGCGTGTGCTGCAATCCATGCAAAGAGTCCGCAGGTAAGGGGACAACCAATGTCCGCCCCATGCTTCCGGGCAATAATCCTGCGTATTTCTTCAGTCGTGATCAGTGTGCCGAAAGGTACCTTCGCCATAATCTCATTGACTTCCATCGGAGAAGGAATTGCCATGGAACTGCCTCTCCAGTGCTTTTGTGCATTCTCTTTCAACACGACAACCTTCGGAAGATTCTTGCTGTCCGATAATTTCTCCCGCCAGGTTTTCTTCTTTGACATGCTCGACTCCTGAAGCTCACGTCAAACACTTAACTGTTTCACCATACATACGAACAATTCGGCGCACTGCCCAATTAATGGCTGTAAACAGGGAGTGTCCCTCTTTATTCCTCCTTCCTTGTCATTGGTTGCGCTGTGTTGATTGCAAGACAACAAAACGGCAAAAGTATAAGTGCCTAATTCTCTTCTGTCTCAGGGCGAGATGCTCATAATTCTAAGATTTGATGGCGGTTTCAGTCTTGCTCTCAGTTCGCTGATCTTGCTCTCTTCTACCATTAACGTTTTTGAGAGAATGTATTCCGAGAATTGTATCTCCACCTGGTGTCTGCCTATTTCGGCAGTGTAATCTTTTTCCTCCTTGGGGGCTAAATCAGCAATAAACTCGTTGTCTATGTATAATTTGCATTTTTCAATCTGTTCCATGTTGTAAACTCGAATCTTCCCAACGGGCACATTGCCATCACTTTTTTTCCTGGCAATTCGTACAGGGGTTACCTGCCCGGCCCTTACGACCAGCTTTTTCACGGTTTTCTCCTTGTTGAAGGAAACAAGTGAAACTTCGTGTTCCCCCTCAGCCAGCTTCAGATATTCCTGCACCTCACCGGTATCAATCCATCTCTTTTCCTTATTGTCGATAAATACCTTCCCACTCACGTCCGTAACTATGCGAATGCTTCCATAGCCTATTTCCGAGCCACCCTTGAAAGCAGGTCTCCCATCCCGTGTATCTATTTCATCAACTGAAGCTATTTGTGATCCTTTCGGGGAGACGAATACAAAATCACCCATGCCATGTTTCTCAAAAGCACCATACCGCGGAGTCTGATCAACATTGCTTGCCCTTGCCTGGAGATAACTGGCCAGTTCAAGAGTTGAAATATAACCGTCAGGGTGTATATCCGCCATTCCGTCGCGAAGTCCTTCAAGCAGATATAATGTGAAATAGCTGTGCAGGCCTGGGCCGGCAGCCCTGACTCGTTGGTCGCTCCCTCCTGCCGTTAGAAACTGGCGAGCCGACTTTTTGGTCACATCGGAAAGGTAGCTGGGATAAGGTTTATCAAAAGTGGCGGTGCTGTCTTTCATGCCGATGAGTCCGCCGAAGCAGGCATCAAGTATGAAGAGCTGATGCTTGGCAATGCCGAGCATTCTCGAAAGTGTCCGCAACTCCTCCATGGATATGTACGTGGCGGAGTTGTCGGTCCCATCAGAAGGGACAATGTAACCGAACTCCTCATCCCCCAGACTTTCGCTGAAACCGTGGCCGGAGAAGTATATTACGACCCGGTCTTCGTTTACGAGATCACGGGCGAGTTTTTGTATTTCCATCTTGATTCTGGTCCTGGTGGTATCTTCAGGGGTGATCAGGTACTTAACGTAAAAATTCTCGCCCTCAAGGTATTTGCCGAATGCTTTTGCATCCGCGACCGAATACGGGAGATAGGGGAATTTTTTTGACGCATATTCATTTATTCCAATCACGATCGCATAACTTTTATGGCTGTAGAAGGGATTCGTCATCGCGTGAGCGGTTCCAGCTGTAAATGCCAGCAAGAGAATGATTGAAACCGTCAGATATTTTCCGAGAAAACTTCCACTTTGAAAGTGCGCAAGGTTATGGCTGTCCATATTCCTCCCTTAGTTTCCTGAGATCATCTTCGTACCTAGTTGAAAGACGCGCAGCCTTTTCCATGACCTTTACAGATTCTTTCCGGTTGCCATCGGCCCAAAGAGACTTGGCATAGGTATGCTGGAAACCGGCCTGCTCAGGACAGATGATTGCAGCTATACTGGCAAGTAAAACGGCCTGTTCGCTTTTACCGGCATCGTTATAGAGGTATGCCAGATTATTGATGGGCTCCCCAAGAATTAACAGTGCGCTTTCGTATGACCTGATTGCCTCTGCTTTGCGATTGTTTCTTTCCAGTGATTTTGCCTTTTCAATGAATTTAATGAAGGCATCTTGCTCGGTGCCCTTCATTTTCAGCTCTGTTAATGTCTCTATTTCCTGGGCGGTGCTCAGTGGTCTGGAGTTCTTTGCCACGGGGGCAGAACGTGTCGCTGCTTTTTTCTCTTGAACTTTTCTTTTCTCTCTGGGTTGCCCCTCGCTTTTCGGTACAGGCTCAATTTGCCTGCTGCGCTCGTGAGTGGAAAATGCTGAAACTTTTTCCAAAGTCTTCATTGTCAGGCCAGGCCCGCCGTCAATGAAATTTGCGGTAATTATAAACGCGCCGAATAGAGCGAAGCATGTTCCTGGCGCGGCGTTACGAACGGACAGGCGGTACTTGCCGACATGTCCTTCAAGCTCGGTTTTATCACCTTGGGTAAATCCGTGTTTGAACAGCAGGTATCCCGCGACGATGCAAACGACACCTGCGGCAATAATGGCAAGGCGAAAAATTATCAGGTAGATGACGAATCCTGTCGCAAGTTCCATTTTACCCTCACATTGTTAAGATAATTAGTGTTATCCATTTGCTCTTTAGTTCCAACTTGTTATTGAGCGGACAGCCCTTGTTTTGTCTACCTATAAATAAGTTTATAAATATAGAAACAAGCTTATACATCTATAAATCTGACAGGTTTCTATTTCTATAAACTTCTGTGTTATTTGCCGATCCACTTGGTTTCTACAGCTATAACTTTTACAGCTGATTTTGCGGCGAACAAATTATCGTCCTCGATTCTCCTCTTCCAGTATCCGCTTGATCCGCATCCCTGCCAACCGACAGACCGCCAGATAAGGCGCGGCCAGCAGCGGAACCTCGAACACCACCCGACAGCGGCCGGGATCGAGCGGTTCCACCCGGTGTCCGGTGGCGGGGATTCCGGCCACCTCCCAGCACCAACGCCGCCCGGCTTCAAACTCTGTGATTCTGAACGGCAGCCGCAGACCGACGATGGTCTGCACCCACCCGACCGAACCCGGCCCGATCAGATGCCCGTCGCAGCCCGCCGAGACCACTGAAGGCCCCCACAGACTCCAGCGCCTGGTATCGGTCAGCAGATCCCAGGCGGCGGACGCCGGGGCCCGGACCTCAATGGAGGTTTCCACTGTTTCTGCCGTTTAGCTCCGGCAGTGCATGTTTGCCCAGCAGAAGCCGGGCCACGCCGTCTGAGGGATTCCAGTTTCGCAGCTGCAGCAGAATGTAACTTGCCATGGCAAGGTTGCCGAGCGCCATGATCAGCACGAACCAGAGAACGCCCTTTGCTGCGGACTGCTCCCGCCATGCCAGCCAGAGCCAGAAGAAGAGGAAACCGCAGTAGGCGTCGGCCAGGGTGGCCCGGAACCAAAGATCCGGCCACAGCTGGCGCGTGGCACTGACCAGATCCTGCTGCAGCGAGGCGCTGATCGTCACATACAGCATGATGGCCAGTACTGCCAGGCAGACGGTGGTCAGGAAAGTCTTCATCTCAGCGTCCTTTCAGCAGATCTCGCTTTAGCTTGTCATCGATGGAGGTCTTTCCCAGCCAGATGCCGAAATAGGCGGCGGCGAAATCGGCCCCTTCAATGACCGTCAAGGGCGTGCCGTTCAGTGCCAGTTCGGTGCCACGGCCGGGCAGATAGGTCAGCGCATAGCGGTCACCCGGTTTGACATCCTTGTAAATGGCATTGATCCGGTCGATCCGGACACGAAGCTGCGCCATTTCGGCCGGGGTCTGGTTGCGTTCCAGGGTCGGTTCGGCACCCTTGCCGAAATCGGGACCCTTGATCGGCACCAGGTAATGCAGTTCCAGCCGTTTGGGAACGTCGGACAGAACTTTGTCCGGCTTGACCCCTTCCGGCAGATACAGCGCCGCCACGTAGGCCTTGATGAATTTCAGATAGCGCAGCAGGGCTGCGTTGTGCAGGGGAAGTGTGGCCGGTCCGGCCTGGATGCTGTCGGCAAAGGTGACGTTTTCTACGGTCAGGGCATGGGCGCGGGGAGGGATTGTGCCGAGTACAGTCAGGATGACCGTTGCGAGCAGGATGAAATGGGCTGTTTTACGGGAGTTCATGGCGCCTCCTCAGTAGTTTCCGTCCGGAAAAGGTGCTTTTTCCCCTTGGCGGCGTCAATCTTCGGCTTTGCTTGTGCGGCGTACCGACGTACGCCTCCGCGCAACTCCTAGATTTCCTTGCCAAGTGAAAAAATCCCGTTTTCCAAATCGGAAACCAACAGTTTTTCGTCCGGTGTTTCCGGACGAAAACTCAGTAATATTTCATGACAGTGATATCAGATTACGCTATAAATGCAAATAGTGCTACAAGCTCTTTTTGCTATCTTTTTATTGGATTATGCGGGCTTTTCTAACAGGTGGATTCCGGTTTTCTGTCATGCACAAAGGAGAACTTACCATGTTTAAAAAATGTTCAGGC
>CAYQTC010000065.1:0-12146 GCA_964420435.1 uncultured Geobacter sp. | reverse complement strand
TTGGGAAACGAGTTTTTCCTTGAGGAATTCCGTGTAGTCCGAAACGTAGGTGGGCGCTTCCGGGATGCGGGAGCCGGAAAAATCCTTCTCGATTTCATCCAGATCTCGCTCAACAGCGACGATATGATCCTGCAGAAATCCCATCAGATCATCGGAAATGGCTTGATCTACGCGACCCAGCGTGGAGTCGGGGGCTTCCGGGACGGTGAAAATCCGGTAAATGTTTTCCAGATTGGCCTGGGCCAGTTCTCTTGATTTTGGCATGGGAGTTAGATCACCTGTTTCCAAACGATTGAATTGTAGACGAAAAACGTATCTTTGTTTGATATGAGACGCGCTGATAAAAAATAGATGTTCCTGTATACCGAACCGGCAGGCCTTCTGTCAAATTCAAAGCGGGTTAACCTATCACATGGCAACAAAAAACATGGACATGAAAAAATAATATTAAATATGTTGACATATTTAAGTTAATGATAATTAATTGATTCCGCGTGAATGGTGATGCTTAACTTGCCGAAAGATATATGCGGGAAGCCGTGAATCATAAGTCTGGTGATAAGGAGAAATATTATGATCGAATGCTTACAGAAAAAGAAAAGTTTCATGAGGGTTGCTGCCTGTTCAACGCTGTCTCTATTCATGTTAACTTCATGTGCAAACTATCAAGGCACCTTTTACGCGCCTAAAGACATGGGCAATACCGAAACTATTTCTAAAAATTATGTCCATGATCTGCAGGTATGTATTGTTCCTGAGGCAACAGACAATATTTTAAAAATCGATTCCGGTTTAAATGAAGTTTTAATTGATTGCGATGTAAGTCGCTATATTCAGAACAAAATTAAAGATGACTTTAAAAACTGCACAATTGTGTCTGACGAAAAGGCCCATAGCACTTGCGACGTAAATCTTTATCTGAAGCAAAGTATAATTTCGGAAAGTAACAAGATGAGCTATCACCTGTATATGAAGGCAAAAGACGTTAAAACAGATAAAATATTCTATTCAGAAAAAACAACCTCTGGACGCTATTATGATAAGTCAAGCGGCGCATTTATGTTCTTTTCCGCACTGTTGCTACCTCCTGTTCTGGGTGGTCTCTTTTATGCTATCAGAGTCAACAGCATAGCTGACACTAATTTTGAAACTGCTAAATCTATGATCAGTTACGCAGTGGATGAAAACGTTGCAAGGTTTGACAAGGCCTCGTTTCCAAAACGATAAAAGATGTCCAGGAGGTTTTTATGAGAAGAAGTATATATGGTCTTTTTCTGTTTTTAACCGTTATGCTAGTTTCAGCATGTTCCGGTCCTTCATACATGATTAATACTGGTGAGGCACTTGACATCCGGGGAATTCAACCGGTACCCGGCAAAGCAGGGCTAGTTGTTGCCAGAACATCTTCCCTAGGAAGGGGCATTGAATTCGATACGTTCCTCGACCAGAAAATGATAGGTGTCACCAAGGGGCGGGGCTATTTTGTTAAACGCGATGTGGAACCGGGACTCCACTATGTAGTATCACGCGCGGAAACACACGAGGCCGGTAAAATACTCTTTGAACCGGACACTATGTACTACATCCATCAGAAACCCCGCATGGGGTGGTGGCGTGCAAGAATTACACTGGCACCGGTTTCTCCTGATTTTCTACTTGATAATATGGATAGTTCCTGCACTCTGCTCGAATATGACTCGAAACATCCGGGTGAGGACCTGGCGGAGAAGGAGTATAAGGAAACTTTAGTTGACTATGAGCGGGAAGTTACGGAAGGTATGCACAGCGACTTTACGGAATATAAAGGGTTTAAGGTCAGATGATTTTCCGGATTAGGAACTGAATTTCTTTTGGCTTATCGGCAGCGCAGATTTAAGGGCCAATCCTCCAAAGCACAAATTTGTTCTTAGGAGGATTGGCCCTTCTGTTTATGATCTGATAAATAGCTGGAAAAGAGCATCCAGCCCGGGATGCTTTTTACAGGGACATGCTAGTCTTCAAGACCGGGTGTGGGAAGCCCGAGCCGTTTAAAGATCTGTTCGTTGCTGCTTTCACGGTACGGATCACCCTGCAGCAGGGATATCGAACCGTTATTGACTGCAGAGCAGGCTGCTTCACCCACAATCCTGCCGATTCGGTCGCGATCAGGTTCAATTACTACAGCAGCACCATTTTCAAGGTGTTTCCTGCTGAATGCAAAGACAGGGAAATTGCTGTTCTGTGCGGAACGCAGAAGGAATTCAGCAGAACCAGCCGTCAGAATATTGCTGTCCGGCAGCATCCAAAAGGAGTCTGCCTGCTTCATTAAAGACAGAAACAGATCAATGGCCTCTGTTGGAGAAGATGATTCACTGCTTATGAGAGTGATGCCGTAGCTGCCGGCAAGTTCGGCCGCTTTGCGAACATAAGAAGATGTCTTCGGGCTGTAAATAACTAATACTGATTTGCGTCCCAGATTACGCATGGCCGCCAGATATCTCTCCGGCGGAGGCATATACGATATTGTGTTGGAATTGCGTTCGGTTGTCATGGCTCCGATTACAGGAACTTTTTGCGCATTCGAAGATGCCAGTCGGTATGCCTTGTCACCTATTGCCAATACAGCCTTTGCTCTGGTTGAATGTAATAGCTGCTGCAGGTTGATCTCGTCGATTTCCGCCATATTAATGTACCTGACACTGTTCATTCCGCACTCGGACCGGGCGGCATCCAGTAATTCCGTGCTGCCGACAGTATTGATGCTGAGAAGAACAACGATATCCTCTGATAGCGCAGTCCGGGTTACTCCTGTCGTGGCGAGAACGGCTATGAATATATGAAGAGTCAGCAGTCGTATCAAAAGTTCACACTGAAGCCCGCGATTGCCCGCAGGGGAGGATTTGTAAAAGTCTGAGTTGACTGCTGTGAGGCATTGGTAATATTTAGAAAGCTGAAGTTCAGGTTCGCGTTGCCGGTTTCCCAGGAAAGCATGCGCTGTGAGAGCAGAAAATCCCAGACGACCTGATCGGTGGCGGAGGGGCTGTTCCAATTAATGTAGCGAGCGTAAAGTGAAGCATCCGTACCGTGTGCGCGGTAGTTGGCACTCATTATCAGATGGTGGCGCGGGAGGCCCTGGATATCCATGCCGGATTCTGTGTTGAAAATGTGGGTGTAGGTATATCCCAGCCCGAGTGACGTATTAAGGATCGGCGTGGTCTTGACCTCGACCTCGAATCCTTCTCTTGTGAGGGAATGGTTTTTCTCGGGTGTGTTATCAAAAAACTGGAGCTGCAGTTTTACATTGTTGGTCCTGTCGTAGAAGCCGTTGAGCTTCGCCCAGAGGAACGGAATGTCGTTGGTTTCAACACCAATCTGCGTTCTCCAGAGAGTTTCGAATTTATCAGAACCGGAGCTCAGTGTCGGAAGACTAACTCCATTTCCATAGGTTATGCGGAACAGGGTTTTTTCGGTAAGTCTGTAGATCAAGCCAAGGTTTGTAGAATGGGTGTCGTCGAGATAGTTGTACCAGTCATAGCGGTAGGATCCGGTCAGAGTCAACTTGCTGGAAATGTTGCAGCCGACTGACAGGTATTCAGCGACATTAGTCGCGTTTTTATCAGCCCGGATGATACTCTGAGCTGGTCCGTAACTGGTATCCGAGTTGCGCAGCGATCCTGAAGACGCATCAACGCCGAGAGTGAGCCAGTAATTCGTAGCTGATCTTTTATAAGCGAGCTGGATACCTGTGGTTTCCTCCCGGATGCTTTGGGACTGCAATAATATTCCGGACACAGGAAGAACCTGCGGTACCGGGTACAGATTGTATATATTCGTAGTTACCTTGAGATTGTTCAAATACAAGTTAGCTTCTAAATTCGACCCCGGAGAGAACTGGTGGTTCATTCTCCCTATCCCGAAGTAACTGACCGGTTCATTGCTGCCGCGGATATTCAGGGAGGGCTGATGAAGGAAGTCGCGGTAAACCGAAGAACGGGCAAAAAGAGCTGTTATATCTGTCTTTGAGCCGATATCCTGTGTGAGCTTGACATAGACAGCTTTTCCGTCCCCTCCTATACCTTCCTGAAATCCATTTGTTTGATTCACTGAAGTTCCAACATAATATCCGGTTCCGGTTTTCGGGAAGTAACCGCTGAAGGTGACATCACCGTAGCCGCTCTGATTCGTGCCGAGAGTTCCGGTAATCTGGCCCGAGAGGATTCTGTTCCTGTCAGGCTCTTTTGTTACCAGATTGATAACGGCGCCGACCGATCTTCCCCATACAGAAGCGGCAGGGCCTTTGACGATTTCGATGCGTTCAAGGCTGCGAACCGGAACTGTACCGGCATCCATTATTCCGTCACTTGCATTGTTAAGCGGTATGCCGTCAAATGTGACAAGTGTCTGACGGTTTGGCAGGCCCTGAATCATGGGAATTGAAAGATCGTTGGAATAGCGAAACGGGGAGGCAAGGACACCGGGATAAAACTGCAAAACGTCTCCAAGGCTATGTGCCTGAAGACGATCTATATCAGCCCGTGTGATTACGGTTACATTCTCTGCAACCAGATTGACTGGTCTGGTCTGCCGGCCAAAAGATGTTGACGGTATTATTGTATCGCCAAACAATGATGCCGTTTTTTCGTCCTGCTCCTGTTCAATGTCATCGGCAAAAGAGATCTTGCCCAGAGCGAGGACAGCGAAAACTATTATAAGAAGTTGCATGCGAGGATGAATGTATTTCATATGGATACAGGACAAGTACCTAATTAATTCTTTTGAGTCAAGAAGAACCAACTGAAAAAACGGTGGTTTTGAACAGTGTTTCAGAAGTTTACAACCATTTTCCTCTTTTTTGCGGTTTGTCAAAACATTGATCTACTGAACTGGAAAACCCGCTTAATTGTTTTTGTGATTATTGCTGAATCAGCCGGCTGGCATCAAATTATAAAACTATATAATTCATCTACCGATTGGCTGTATGAAAGTATCCAGGCTTGTATGCTGCTGTAAATAATATAATAATTTCCAGGGGTCCTTTGGTGGATTAGCTTCGTAACTTTGGGGGAGTGAGAAGGGCAGGGTCTATTTGTTGTATTTAATTTCGCATTGCAAAATGTTATTTTGAATAACGTCATTTTGTTTATTGACAGGACTGTTCCGCTGTGTTTGAATAACGTCAGTTCGGATATGGATGCATGATCACTGAACTGTTTTTTTTGGCCACCAAATAGGTAATGTAGTACTTCTTTGCTGGAAAGGCGAGTTGTCAATATGAAAAATTTTCCGGATCCAATTATCGAAGATGGTGTGTTGCCGGTCAACTCTGTTGACAGGAACAGCTTCGGGCTTGAGCCGGAAGAAGATAGCGGCAAGGAACGCCAGTTTATTACAGCGCTGGCGCGCGGGTTGGAAGTACTGCGCTGTTTTCGCCCAGGGGATCGACTGCTTGGCAATAAGGATATTGCAAAGCGAACCGGCCTTCCCAGGCCGACCATCTGCCGCCTCACCTATACACTGACCCGAATGGGTTATCTCAATTACTCCGAAAAACTTGGCAAATATCAACTGGGGACAGCTGTGCTGTCGTTGGGATATTCGTTCCTTTCCAATCTTGACATCCTTAACGTTGCCCAGCCTCTGATGCAGGATCTGGCGGACTACTCAAATACGGCGGTTGGTGTCGGTGCCCGTGACCGTCTCGGAATGGTGTATCTGAAAGGCTGCTACAGCACCAAGGCAACCATCTCTCTTAACATGGAGGCCGGAACCAATATTGCGATTGCCACAACTTCCATGGGCAAAGCGCTTCTTTGCGGAATGGAGGAGCATGAACGTGAAGTGCTCCTGGATCATATCCGTTCGGAAAACCCCACGGAATGGCCGCAGAGGAAAGCCGGAATCGAGAAGGCGTTGCGTGACTATCAGGAGTATGGCTTTTGTTCTTCGATCGGTGAATGGCGCAAGGATGTGAGCGGAGTTGCAGTGCCGATGCTTTCTGTTGCCGGCTCACAACTTCTCAGCTTTAACTGTGCCGCACCATCTTTTGTGCTTAAACGTCAGATGATTGAAGAGGATATCGGTCCGCGCCTGGTACACATGGTCCGTTCTGTCGAAGCCAGAGTGGCGGTTCACTAGAGAGGAAATGGCATAATGTCTCCACCGGTGTACGTTGGCCTTGATCTGGGGGCCTCAAGAACAAAAGTCGCGGTTATCGATCAGGAAGGTCGTCTGATCGGTCACGCGGTCAAAAAATCGGGGACCGATTTTACCGCGACCGCTGCGTACTGTCTTGACGCATCTCTGGAGATGGCCGGAGCCGCCCGGGAAGACATCGCAGGTGCCGTTTCCACCGGCTATGGCCGTGCCACTGTTTCGTTTGTTACCGAAAAGAACAAGTCTGAAATCGGCTGTCTTGCCAAGGGTTGTCACCATTATTTCCCCGGTGCCATTACAATCATCGACATCGGCGGGCAGGATAACAAGATAATCAAGCTCAACGATATCGGCGGTCGCAGCAGTTTCAAGATGAACCGCAAATGCGCAGCCGGAACCGGCTCCTTCCTGGAAGAGATGTCCTACCGGCTGGATATTTCCCTGGAAGAAATGAACAATCTGGCCAGCCGGTCGGAAAATATCATCAAGCTCGGCAGTTACTGCACGGTTTTCTCGGCAACCGAGGTGCTTGAGAATATCCGCCACGGAAAACAGGTTACCGATATCGTCAAGGGAATATTCTATTCGGTCATCAAGAGGGTGCTGGAGATGGATTCCCTGACCGAACGGGTGGTGATGACCGGCGGAGTGGTGGCGCATAATCCGTATATCGTGACGATGACCGAGGAGATGATCGGCCGACCGGTTCTGCTCCCGGAACATCCGCAGTTTGCAGGCGCCGTGGGAGCTGCTCTCTATGCCATTGATCAAAAAGATTCTGTGGACATGCCGGAGATTGAAGACACGCTAATCTGACTTAACCTATGTTTGTGACCGGAGACAAGATCATGGCTGAAGAGAAAAAGACCAGGAAAAAAATCCAGGCAACCGACCAGATGAACAAGCTCATGTCGGATTACTTTTATGACTTGAACGATGCCGCCAAGAGCAGCAGTCGCAAAGTGGCCTGGTGCACCAGCGTCGGCCCGGCAGAACTGCTGCGCGCTTTGGGGTTTGCCGTCCACTTCCCGGAAAACCACGCCGCCATGCTTGGCGCAACCCGCACGTCTACCGACCTGATTCCGGAAGCGAACGCCATCGGCTATTCGCCCGATATCTGCTCCTACCTGACGGCTGATATCGGCGCCTACCTGAAAGGCTTCACCCCGCTGGCCAAGGCCTATCCCGGCATAGAATCGGTGCCCCGCCCGGATGTGCTGGTCTACAACACTAACCAGTGCCGGGACGTACAAGACTGGTTCGCCTGGTATTCCAAAGAACTGGGTGTGCCGTTACTGGGAATCACCTCTCCGAAAAACGTTAATGAAGTCACCGAAGCCCATATTACGGATGTCGCTCATCAGATCGAAGCACTGATCCCGACCCTGGAGAAAATATCCGGCACCAAGCTGGACATGGAACGGTTTAAAGAAGTGGTCTCACTCTCCCGCGAATGCACCGAACTGTGGAAGAAGGTTCTGGAAACGGCCACCGCCAGACCGGCTCCGCTCTCCTTTTTCGACGGAACCATCCACATGGGACCTGCGGTCGTATTGCGGGGTACCCGCGAAGCGGTGGAATACTACCGGCAGCTGCTGGCCGAGCTGGAGCAGCGGATTGCCGAAGGTGTCGGGGCCGTCGACGGAGAAGCCGTGCGGATCTATTGGGAAGGGATGCCGGTCTGGGGGCGCTTACGCCAGCATTCGGAACTTTTCTCCGGATTTCACGCCACCGTGATCGCTTCTACCTACTGCAGCAGCTGGATCTTTCCCGCTTTTGACGGCAACGATCCGATCCGGAGCATGGCCAAAGCCTATCTGGAACTCTTCATCGTCCGTTCGGACGAATACAAGGGTGGCTATATCAAGGAGATGCTGGAGAAGTTCCATATCGACGGCATCATCTACCACGATGCCAAAACCTGCCCGTACAACTCCAACAACCGCTACGGCATGCCGCAGCGGATCGAAGCTGAAACCGGCATCCCCAGCCTGGTGATCTCCGGCGACCTGAACGATCTGCGCTGCATCTCCGACGAACAGACTAAAACCAATATAGAAGCATTCATCGAGCAGCTTGAGGAGGGGAAATAACATGTTGGATTCACTTTTTAAACCGAGAGCCGTTGCCATAATCGGAGCCTCCGTCAAGGAGCTCTCCATCGGCAACGTGATCATCCGCAACCTGCAGAAGTACGGCTACACCGGACCGATCTACCCGTTGAACCCCAATGCGCCGGAAGTGTGCGGCCTCAAGGCCTATAAAACCCTGGATGAGATTCCCGGCCCGGTTGACCTGGCCCATGTCATCATCCCGGCTCCGATGGTTCCCCAGGCGATCATGGAGTGCGGCAAAAAAGGAATCAAAGCGGTCATTATCAACTCGGCCGGTTTTAGCGAAATGGGGGAAGAGGGTGCCCGGCTCCAGGCTGAATTTCTTGCCATCGCCAAAGAATACGGCATCCGGCTCTTCGGCCCCAACTGCCAGGGTATCATCAACAGCGACCCGGCCCTGAAGGCCTACTGTAACTTCACCTTCACCTATCCGGAACCGGGCCATATCTCGGTGGTCGCCCTGAGCGGCGGCGTCGGCGCCCTGATCATGCAGGCCCTGGCCGACCTGGGCATCGGCCAGCGGCTGTACGCCTCCAACGGCAACGCCTGTGATGTCTCAATTCCCGAGATTGTCAAGTATTACGGGGACGACGCCGAAACCAGAGCCATCATCCTCTACACCGAAGGCTTCTCCAACCCGCGCGAGTTTCTGGAAACGGCACGGGAAGTGGCAGCCCGAAAACCGGTACTGGCCATGAAAGCCGGCCGCACCGAGCAGGGGGCCAAAGCCGCCTCCTCCCACACCGGTTCCCTGGCCGGCGTAGACATCGCCACCGAACTGATTTTTGAAAAGATCGGCATTCTCCCGTTCAGCGACGAAGGGGAGATAGTGCGGGCCGCCATGGCCTTCTCCTCCCAGCCGATCCCCGCAGGCAACCGGGTCGGGATCATCACCAACACCGGCGGACCGGCCGTCATCGCCACCGACGTCCTGGTATCCTGCGGACTTGACGTACCCAAACTTTCAGAAAAATCGATAGAAATGCTGAAAACTACCCAGTTTCCAGAAGCGGCTCTGGAAAATCCGATCGACGTCGTCGCCACCGCCGGCGGTCCCCAGTTTCGCGGCGCGCTGGATGTGCTGATGGAAGATGACGGCATTGACAGCATCTTCATCAACTTTGTCACCGCCCCTTTTACCGACACCCACGAAGTTGCCCGCCAGATCGTGGAGGTCAACAAGCTGGCCAGAAAACCGATTGTCTGCAACTTCATGACCGATCTCAGCCAGGAACGTTTCCAGATCACCATGCGAATCCTGAAGGAAGGGTGCGTTCCGTTCTACGCCAATCCCAGCGACGCTGCCAAGGCCCTGGGAGCCCTTCATAAATTCGGCCAGCTCAAACGGCGCGACATCGGTCAGCCCACACAATTTGCCGGAATTGATGCCGCCAAAGCCGCCTCGATTATCGAGCAGGCCCGCCAGGAGGGGCGCAGCGTCCTTTCCGCCACCGACGTCTATACGATCTTTGAAGCCTACGGCATCCCGGTGGCCGGCTGGCGGGTGGTCGGAACAGCCGCCGAGGCGGTTGCCGCCGCAGAAAGTATCGGCTATCCGGTCGTGGTCAAGGTTGACTGCGAAGAGATCGACCACAAGAGCGATATGGGGGGAGTGGCCATCAACCTCAAGGACGCCGAAGCGGTCAGAAGCACGGTAGAAGACATGCAGGCACGGCTCGGGAAATTCGGAGCTCTGAGATTCTTCGTCCAGAAATTCCTCCCCGGCGGCCGTGAACTGATCATCGGCGCCGCCGCCGAGCGCGAACTGGGGCATCTGGTCATGTTCGGCCTGGGCGGAATCTATGTCGAAGTACTGAAAGACGTCGTGTTCAAGATCGCACCCGTAACCCATCTGGAAGCCGGCGAGATGCTGTCCGGCATCAAGACCGCTGCTCTGCTGGACGGCGTGCGGGGCGAAAAGGGTGTCGACAAAGAGGCCATCATCAACCTGATCCAGCGCGTCTCCCAACTGCTAACCGACCTGCCCATGATCCAGGAAATGGATATGAACCCGATCATGGCTTTTGCTGACGGAGTCTATGCAGTTGATGGCAGGATCAGAATCTGATTTTTCGTGGGTGGTCAAAGAACCCACACAACTAGCTATATAAAAAAACAGGAGGATTATTCATGTTAACCAAAGCATTCATCCCGTACCGCGGCTACTACAGCACCCCCTTCGTCAAATGGCAGGGCACCCTGGCCAACGAGAACGCCATCGCCCTGGGCGCCGCCACCTCCAGGCGCTTCCTGGAGAGCAAAGGATGGGACCCGAAGACAATCGAATACGTCCTGGTCGGCAGTACCGTCTACCAGCCGGCCTGGTTCTACACCGGCCCCTGGGCGGCAGCCATGCTGGGAGCCGAAAACTCCCCCGGCGTCCTGATCACCCAGGCCTGTTCCACCTCCGCCTTCTCCCTCTACCAGGCCGGCCAAGGCATCGAAACCGGCATGTTCGAGAACAGCTGGTGCCTGCTGGCCGACCGCTGCTCCAACGGCCCGCACGCCGTCTGGCCCAACCCGAACGGCCCGGGCGGCAAACCGATCGTCGAGGACTGGTTCATGGACAACGTCAACAAAGACCCCTGGGCCGGACAGGCCATGATTCAGACCGCCGAAAACGTCAGTAAAGAAGCCGGCATCACCCGTGAAGAATGCGACGCCCTGACACTCAGGCGCTATGCCCAGTACCAGGATGCCCTGGCCAACGACCGTGAATTCCAGAAACGCTACATGTTCCCGGTTGAAATCCAGCTCTCCAAAAAGAAAACCATCACCGTCGAAGCCGACGAAGGGGTCATGCCTACCACCGCCGAAGGACTGGCCGGCCTGCGTCCGGTTCTGCCGGACGGCGTCCACACCTTCGGGGCCCAGACCTTTCCGGCCGACGGCAACTGCGGCATAAGCGTCACAACCCGCGA
Source organism: uncultured Geobacter sp. (assembly GCA_964420435.1). GTDB lineage: Bacteria > Desulfobacterota > Desulfuromonadia > Geobacterales > Pseudopelobacteraceae > JACRCG01. The sequence continues at coordinate 979 of CAYQTC010000065.1, read as the reverse complement.
CAAAGCCCGCGAACTGAGCGCCGACAAAAACATAGAAGTCCAGCTGCTCTCCTTCGGCTACGCCCGCACCAAGAAAGCCTACATGGCCGCCGCCGTGGCCCCCTCGGCCCAGATGGCGCTGGACCGGGCCGGCATCAAAGTCAGCGACCTGAAAGCCGTCAAAACCCACAACCCCTTCGCCGCCAACGACATCGCCATGGCGAAAACCCTCGGACTGGACGTCAACAGCATGAACAACTACGGCTCCTCCCTGATCTACGGTCACCCCCAGGCACCCACCGGCGCCCGCCTGATGATCGAAGGGATCGAAGAAGTTGCCATGAAAGGGGGCGGCTACCTGCTCTTCTCCGGCTGCGCCGCCGGCGACACCGCCGCCTCGATCGTTATCAAAGTCGGGTAACCTCTAAACAACAAATCTCTGAATAATGGAGTAAACCAATGGCATACCAATTCATAACAATGCAGACCGAAGGCAGGGTCCTGACCATCAGCCTCAACCGCCCCCCCACCAACCCGCTCAACGGCGAATTCGGGCTTGAACTCTTCAAAGCCTTCAGCGAAGCGGAGCAGATGGACGACATCACCGTCGTAGTCATCACCAGCGCCCTGGAAAAAGCCTTCATCGCCGGCGCCGACATCAAGGAAATGGCCGCCCAGGACGCCGCCACAGCCGATAACTTCTCCAAGCTGCTGCAGGACGCCAACAACATCCTGGGCCGCATGAAAAAAGTCGTCATCGCCGCCATCAACGGTCACGCCTTGGGGGGCGGCTGCGAACTGGCCATGGCCTGCGACTACCGGCTGATGACCTCCGGCAAAGCCCTGATCGGCCTGCCCGAAGCCGGGCTCGGCATCATCCCCGGTGCCGGCGGCACCCAGCGGCTGCCGCGACTGGTCGGACTCTCCAAAGCACTCGACATCCTGCTGCGCGGCAAGACCATGAGCCCCCAGGCGGCACTGGAAATCGGCCTGGTGGACA
>CAYQTC010000064.1:0-12756 GCA_964420435.1 uncultured Geobacter sp. | reverse complement strand
GGTACATCTACTTTGCCATGGCCTTCTCGGTTATGGTTGAGATGTTCAATCTGAAACATCGGCGTGGTACGCCGGTTAAGCTTCATCAACCACATCTGGAAGGTACCACCGAAAGGTGACTCCCCGTGTTAACGGAAGGAGGACCAATGTTAAAAAACATTTCCCATCTACAGAGGTTGCCTGGTCTCTGAAAATGAGGCGATTTTGACAGGAATTATCAGAGAACATCTAACTACAAAAGGAGAATATATGAAATGTCCCGTTTGCCCATCCGTCAACCTGGTTATGTCCGATCGTCAGGGAGTTGAAATCGATTACTGCCCCGAATGCCGCGGCGTCTGGCTCGACCGGGGAGAGCTCGACAAGGTTATCGAGCGTTCGGCCGCTCAAGAACCCGTTGCACCTCAACCAGTACAGCAGATGAGACCTAATTCCCAGCCCCGCCAGCCGCATTACGGTAATGACCATCATGGACATGGCTACGGCCATGGTCATAAGCCATACAGAAAGAAGTCGTTTCTGGAGGAACTTTTCGATTAACCGGCAGGCGGCATTATGAGACATATCATTGTCCATACGGTAAAACAGGCCATACGACTGGCTATTACCGTGATCGGCTTCACGATTCTGGCGATAGGAATAGCCATGATCGTGCTGCCCGGACCCGCTATCGTAGTGATACCGATCGGCCTGGCACTGCTTGCAACTGAGTTCATCTGGGCGAAGAAACTTCTGGCAGCGGTACAAGATCGATTTAACCGTATAAGAAAAGGGAACTGATGTCAGAGCAATTGATTATGTGGAGTGCTTTCGGCCTGCTGGTAGTTATCATGCTGGCCATCGATCTCGGCCTGAACCGTAAGAGTCATGAAATTCCCTTCCGTGAGGCGCTCACCTGGACCGTGATCTGGATCTCTCTGGCGCTGATCTTCAATGCCGGTATCTACCTGTATCTGGGGCAAGCCAAGGCGCTGGAGTTCTTCACTGGATACGTTATTGAAAAGTCACTCTCAGTGGACAACCTGTTTGTCTTTATCATGATCTTTTCATACTTCCATGTGCCACGGCTCTACCAGCCGAAGATCCTTAAGTGGGGCATCATTGGCGCACTGGTGATGAGGGCGCTTTTCATCTGGCTGGGGATCGAGCTGCTGGAGGCATTCCATTGGATGATCTACATTTTCGGTGCAATCCTGATCGTGACCGGCATCAAGATGGCTTTCGGCGGAGATGAGAAAATCGAACCGGAGAAAAACCCGCTGGTCAGGTTGGTCAAACGGTTCGTCCCCATCACGAAAAGGATGCAGGGAGACCGGCTGTTTATCTCCAAAAAAGGCGTACGGGCGGCGACTCCACTCTTTCTGGCTCTGGTGATGGTCGAGTCGAGCGACGTGATATTTGCCCTGGATTCAATACCGGCCGTATTTGCCGTCACCAGAGATCCGTTTATCGTCTATACCTCCAACGTTTTCGCCATCATGGGGCTCAGATCGCTCTATTTTCTGCTCTCCAATGTCATGGGGATGTTCGTGTATCTGAAGCTGGGGATATCGTGTGTCCTGGCATTCATCGGGGTAAAGATGCTCCTTGTTGATACCCGGTTCGAGATACCGGTGCATTTTTCACTCGGGGTCATCTTTGGTGTGCTGGCGATTTCCATAATCACCTCGTTCGTTGTCGGAAAGAAACGCAGTACTGTGGTGCGGTAAATCCTAGATATGATATAACTTGTCTCAATGGTTTGGTTTATAGTAGATTAATCGCAATTATTACAGGTACATCCATGAAGTTTTTTCGAGCCAGAACCAGATTTTCAGCTTTGCTACTGCTCGTGTTGACAGTATACATAGTCGCGCATAGCCTCCTCCTGCCAAAGCATGAATTAAGCTCGCTTCAGGAACAAGCCATCTGCACAGCATCTCTTGCCATAGACAACGGCGGCGATGTGGAAACACGCCAGGGGGATTTCAAGCCACCCAAGCACTCGTTCATCGACTACTCAACCTTTTTTGCTCCCAACAACGTACTTCCTGCCTACAATCCAGTTGTTTCCAGACTACTACCCCACCAACCATTCCAGATTCTCCAGAATGTTTATCTTGATATAAGTGTCCCTCCGGACAACTTCGCCTGATTTTAGCCTAAAACTCACTGACGCTCCATATAAGCGGTTTCCCGCTTTATCGTGCTGCAAACTTTGCCACTGGCATTTCTTTCTGTAGATGGTTCTTCGGAGCTTTCATCGTAAGAAATGTCGCATCTTTCGCTGGAGCAACATCTTCATTTCTAGTATCACCTGCATAACCGGGGGGGGGCTGAATCAATCAAATTATGACGACATCGGATAGTCATAATTGCCCTTGCCTGAAAATGCAGCATTCACACACACCATAGATAGGTCAACATGCCAAAAACAGGAGTCAATTCATGAACAGAAAAATAGTAACCATTGACGGCAACACCGCCGCCGCCCACGTGGCCCACGCCACCAACGAAGTCATCGCTATCTATCCGATTACCCCGTCATCAAACATGGGTGAGATTTCGGACGCCAAGAGCGCCGCCGGAGAGAAGAATATCTGGGGCACCATTCCGCTGGTAACCGAAATGCAGTCCGAGGGGGGGGCTGCCGGCGCTGTACATGGTTCCCTGCAATCCGGAGCGTTAACAACGACCTTCACCGCCAGCCAGGGTCTGCTACTGATGATACCGAACATGTACAAGATTGCCGGCGAGTTGACCTCTACGGTTTTTCATGTCTCTGCACGTGCCATCTCTGCAGCGGCTTTAAACATTTTCGGTGACCACTCGGATGTTATGTCCTGCCGTTCCACCGGCTGGGCTATGATCTGCTCCAATAATGTCCAGGAGGTCATGGACTTTGCCCTGATCGCCCAGGCAGCCACCCTGCGTTCACGGATTCCTTTTTTGCACTTCTTCGACGGGTTCCGCACCTCCCACGAAGTCCAGAAAGTCGAGGAACTGTCCTTTGAAGACATGCGCGCCATGATTAGCGACGAACTGGTCAACGCCCATCGTCTGCGCAGCCTCTCTCCCGACCGGCCGTTCATACGCGGCACTGCCCAGAATCCAGACGTTTACTTCCAGGGGCGCGAGACCGTCAACCAGTTCTACGAGCCCTGCATCAAGATTGTTCAGAAAGAGATGGACACGCTCGGCGAACTTACCGGCCGCAACTACAAACTGGTTGATTACTCCGGCGCCGAAGATGCCGAGCGTATCATCGTCGTTATGGGCTCCGCCGCCGATACCGTGGAAGCTACCGTCAACAATCTCGTCAAAAAGGGCGAGAAGGTCGGCGTTGTTAAGATCCGCCTGTACCGTCCTTTCCCGCTGGATGCCTTCATCAAGGCCATTCCCAAGACAGTCAAGAGCATCGCTGTCCTGGACCGCACCAAAGAGCCCGGTTCCCTTGGCGAACCGCTGTATCTCGATGTTCGTACCGCCATTGGCGAAGCAATGTCCGAAGGCAGATGCAGTTTTACAGGCTACCCGAAAATCGTTGGCGGCCGTTATGGTCTTGGTTCCAAGGAATTCACCCCGGCCATGGCAAAATCCGTTCTGGACAATCTCAAAAACGACAAGCCCAGGAACCACTTTGTCGTCGGTATCAAAGAGGATGTCACCAATTGCAGCCTGGACTACGATACGGATTTCCGCAACCCCATGGACGGCACCTATGAGGCTATGTTCTACGGCTTGGGCTCCGACGGAACGGTCGGCGCCAACAAAAACACCATCAAGATCATCGGCGAGACCACCGACAACAACGCCCAGGCCTACTTTGTCTATGACTCCAAGAAGGCCGGCACCATTACCACCTCACACCTGCGTTTCGGCAAGAATCCGATCATAGCTCCGTATCTGATCGATAATGCAGATTTTATTGCATGCCATAACTTCACGTTCCTAGAAAAATATAACATGGTCAGCCGGGCAAAAACCGGCGGTACCTTCCTGCTCTGCTCGCCATTCGAGCACGATGAGGTCTGGGATCGGATGCCGCAAGAAGTTCAGCAGCAGATCATTGACAAGAAACTCAGGTTTTTTGTCATCAACGCCATAAAACTTGGTGAGGATCTGGGATTGGGCGCGCGCATCAACGTCATAATGCAAACCGCTTTCTTCAAGATTTCCAATATCATCCCGCTTGATCTGGCTATTGCTGAAATCAAGGACGCCATCGATAAGAGCTACGGTAAATCGGGTGAAAAAGTCGTTGCTATGAACTACGCTGCTGTTGATGAGGCGCTCAAGAACATCCATGAGGTCAAGGTTCCTGCAAACGCCACCAGCACAATCAAAATGCCCCCGTCAGTCGCAAAGAGCGCACCCGCGTTTGTACAGGATGTCACCGGCCGGATTATTGCCGGCCTGGGAGACTCTCTGCCTGTGTCGGCCATGCCTGTGGACGGCACCTTCCCGACAGCAACCTCACAGTACGAGAAGCGCAACATCGCCGTTGATATCCCGGTTTGGGATGAGGCGCTCTGTCTCCAGTGCGGTATCTGTTCGTTCGTCTGCCCGCATGGAACTATCCGCATGAAGGCCTATGACGGCAATCTGTTGCAGGATGTGCCCGCAACCTTCAAGTCAACAGACTGCAAACTGCCGGAATTCAAGGGGATGAAATACACCCTCCAAGTGGCTCCGGAAGACTGCACAGGCTGCGGCGCCTGCGTGTACAACTGCCCGGCCAAAAGCAAGGAAGACCCGAACCACAAAGCCATCAATATGCAGTTCCAACCCCCTTTACGGGCTGCCGAAGCGGCCAACTATGAATTCTTCCTGGCTCTTCCGGATATGGACCCCGCCAGGCTCAAGCTTGATACCCTGCGCGGCAGCCAGCTGGTGCGTCCTACCTTCGAGTATTCCGGCGCCTGTGTCGGCTGCGGCGAAACCCCGTATCTGAAACTCCTTTCCCAGCTGTTCGGCGACCGCGCTATGATTGCCAACGCCACCGGATGTACCTCAATATACGGCGGCAACCTGCCGACCACCCCCTGGTCCAAACGCGCCGATGGTCGCGGACCGGCCTGGTCCAACTCGCTGTTTGAAGACAACGCCGAGTTCGGTTTCGGTATGCGTCTGGCCATCGACAAGTTCAACGAATCCGCGCTGGAACTGCTGGAACAGCTGATCGAATGCAGTTGCGCTTCCTGTGCTCCGGTCATCCCGCTGATGAAAGAAATCAAAACTGCGGATCAGTCCGGCCAGGCCGGAATCGAGCAGCAGCGTGAACGGGTTGCGACACTGAAACAGGCGCTCAAGGGATGCACGGAGCGAGCTGCCGTACAACTGCTGCCGCTGGCCGATTATCTGGTCAAAAAATCGGTCTGGTGCGTCGGTGGCGACGGCTGGGCCTACGACATCGGCTACGGCGGTCTCGATCACGTCATCGCCTCCGGCAAGAACGTCAACCTGCTGGTGCTCGATACTGAGGTGTACTCAAATACCGGCGGTCAGGCCTCCAAAGCCACGCCTACCGGAGCGGTGGCGCAATTTGCTGCCGGCGGCAAGCCAATGGCCAAGAAAGACCTGGGCATGATGGCAATGGCCTACGGCAACGTCTACGTAGCCAATGTAGCCCTTTCCAACCCGGCGCAGGTCGTCAAGGCATTTATCGAAGCGGAAGCATATGACGGGCCGTCACTGATAATTGCCTACTCGCACTGCATCGCCCACGGCATTGATATGACCAAGGGGGTGGACGAGAACAGGAAAGCTGTATCGTGCGGATATTGGCCGCTGTACCGCTATAATCCTGCTCTGGCAGCAGTAGGCAAAAGTCCGCTGCAGCTTGACAGCAAACCCCCGACCATTTCATTTGAAGATTACGCCTACGGAGAAAACCGCTACAAGGTTCTGCAGAAAGCAAACCCTGAAGCCGCGGCCGCGCTTATGAAGAAGGCTACCGCATGGACTGTCAGTCGCTTTGAGTACTACCAGAAACTGGCGGAGCTATAAATAACAGAAATGGGTCTGGGAGCTCTATTGCGCTCCCAGACTGTCTGAATCTCGATAAAAGAGGACACTACGATGGAAAACAATTCTACAGCAGCATCAGCCACCCCGGATCACACCCTGGTTGGCATTCTGACCGGCAGCCCCAATGATTTGCCGACGGTTGTCAAGGTGCGTGACACCCTGACCGAACTCGGTATCAAAAGTGAAATCATCGTTGCCTCGGCCCATCGGACCCCGGACAAGGTTTTTGCCTATCTGGACCGTGCCCACCGGGAAGGGCTGCAGGTGCTGATCGGCTGTGCCGGGGTTGCCGCACACCTGGCCGGTGTGGTTGCAGGGCATACCCGGCTGCCGGTTATCGGCCTGCCACTGGGCAACGGCCCACTGACCGGCCTTGACAGCCTTCTCTCCACCGTACAGATGCCGCCTGGGGTGCCGGTTGCCACCGTGGCCATTGATGGGTCGCGCAATGCCGCTATGCTGGCTGCACGTATTCTGGCACTTAAATACCCAGAAATTGACTTGGCACTTGAGCAGGCCGCCAAGCGTGAGCGTGAACGCTATGACCTAACCGCCGACGAGGCACTGGCAAAACTATCTGCATGAAAATGACAAAACTGGAGGAGCCTTTACCATGAAAGATCTCGAACGCTTCATAGCCGGTTTCCGCAACTTTCAGAAGGATTATTTCGGACCGGAGGGGGCGCAATTCGAACCGCTCAAGCAGGGGCAAAGCCCCAAGACCATGATCATAGCATGCTCCGATTCCAGGGTTGACCCGGCTATTCTGACCAACTGCGCGCCTGGCGACATATTTACGGTCCGCAACGTCGCCAATCTGGTTCCGCCCTTTGAAGAGAACGGAGGTCAGCATGGGGTCAGCGCGGCCCTGGAGTTCGCCGTCTGCCACTTGGGAGTGGAACACATCATCGTCCTCGGACACTCAAAATGCGGCGGCATAAACGCCCTGATGGCCGGCACCTGTGGCTGCAAAGGAGGCGGTTTTATCTCCCGCTGGATGTCCATTGCCACCCCGGCCCGGGAGCGGGTGCTGGTGGAATTGCCGGACAAGGACCCGGCCCTGCAGCAGCGGGCCGCCGAGCAGGCCTCGATTCTCCTCTCCCTGGAGAATCTCCATTCCTTCCCCTGGATCGATCAGCGGGTAAAAGCCGGCGACCTGTCGCTCCATGGCTGGTATTTTGACCTGAACGCCGGTGAACTGTTGGAATACCGGCAAGACCCCGGCATGTTTCAGAAGATCAACTAACCCAACTACAGAAAAGGATCACACCACATGTCAATAATTTTAAGCACCAATTTACCCGACCTTACACTGGTTGCCCGCGGCAAGGTTCGCGACATCTACGATCTGGGGGAAACCCTGCTGATCGTCACTACCGACCGGATTTCCGCCTTCGACGTCATCATGGATGAGGGAATTCCCGGTAAGGGGTATGTTCTCACACAGATATCCGCCTTCTGGTTCCGTCAGATGGAAGACATTATCCCCAATCACATCATCTCTACCGAGGTGAAGGATTTTCCTGCCGAATGCCAGCCCTATGCCGACATTCTTGAAGGGCGTTCCATGCTGGTCAAGAAGGCAAAGCCCCTGCCGGTGGAGTGTATTGTGCGTGGTTACATATCCGGCTCCGGCTGGAAGGACTACAAGTCTAATGGTTCCATCTGCGGCATCAGGCTGCCCGCCGGTCTCAAGGAATCCAATAAGCTGGGGGAGCCGATCTTCACCCCTTCCACCAAGGCCGAACTTGGTGAGCATGATGAGAATATTTCCTTTGAAAAGTGTGTGGAGCTGGTGGGGGAGGAACTCGCCGTAAAGATCCGCAACGTGACCATCGCCATCTACAAGCGGGCGCGGGATATTGCCGCAACAAAGGGGATCATCATTGCCGACACCAAGTTCGAGTACGGCATCCACAACGGTGAGTTGATCATTATCGACGAGTGCATGACGCCGGACTCATCCCGGTTCTGGCCCATGGACAGCTACCGCCCAGGCGGGCCGCAACCGTCGTTCGACAAACAGTTTCTGCGGGACTATCTGGAGACTCTGGACTGGGGCAAGTGCGCTCCACCGCCACCGCTGCCGGAGGAGATTGTACGCAAAACCGGAGAAAAATACCGGGAAGCTCTGGTGCGGTTGACCGGGACGGAAACTTGAGCCCAGAGGTGAGGGATGAGCGTAGTGCAATCAGCAATGCAGCGTCACTTCTGCGTGATGGCGGCGTAGTAGCTTTTCCCACCGAGACCGTTTACGGTCTCGGTGCGGACGCCGCAAACGAGCAGGCTGTTCGCCGGATCTTCAGCATCAAGGGGAGACCGGCGGATTACCCGCTGATTGTCCATCTGGCCGATGCGGGCATGATCGACCGCTGGGCGCGGGATGTTCCAGATGTCGCATTCAGACTCGCCGAGCGTTTTTGGCCGGGGCCGCTGACTATCGTGCTCCGTCGATCTTCCCAGGTTTCCGGCCTGGTGACCGGCGGGCTTGATACCGTCGGCATCCGGGTTCCGGCTCATCCGGTAACGCAGACCATGCTCCGGGAGTTTGGAAATGGCGTTGCCGCGCCATCTGCAAACCGCTTCGGACGCATCAGCCCTACCTGTGCCGACCATGTGCGCGACGAACTGGGATCAGCGCCTGATCTGATTCTTGATGGCGGAGATTGTCAGGTCGGGCTTGAATCGACTATCATCAGCCTTGCAGATAATAGCCCGATCTTGCTGCGGCCAGGCGGCATTTCACTCCATGAACTGTGCGAGGTCCTTGGCCGGAGGGTCGTTCTCCCCGGTCAACCCAATCCAGCGTTGCGGGCTCCGGGCTGTCATGCCTCGCACTACGCACCATTGACCCCATCATTCATAATCTCCACCGCTCACCTTTTAGCCGAACTTCAAGGTTCAGGCGACGTCGGGCAGAGTACTGCTATCCTCTGTCATACCCAAACCGTTACTGACCTGTATCCGGCGACACGGTGCCTTCTTTTGCCAAACGATCCCATCAGCTACGGCCAGGCGCTGTATGCCTCACTACGCCGGCTTGATGCAGGCGGCTACGGCAGAATCTTGTTTGAAGCGGTGCCGGAGACCGAGCCGTGGCTGGCTGTCAGGGATCGACTCTGTCGGGCGGCTCATCCAACAACAAAATAGACTACAATCAACAGGAGCATCAGATGAAAGAAATTTTATCCGGCAACGAAGCCTTTGCCCGGGGAGCCCACGAGGCCGGAGTGAAGGTTGCCAGCGCCTATCCCGGCACCCCTTCCACGGAAATTCTTGAGAATGTCATCAGATACAGGGAGATCAACGCATCCTGGGCCCCTAATGAAAAGGTGGCGTTGGAGGTGGCAATCGGAGCATCATTCGGCGGTGCTCGTGCCCTGGCCTGCATGAAGCATGTTGGCGTCAACGTGGCGGCCGATCCGCTTTTTACACTGTCCTACACCGGTGTTAACGGTGGCTTGGTGCTGATTGTAGCCGATGATCCGGAAATGCACTCATCCCAGGACGAACAGGACAGCCGCAACTATGCCCGCTTTGCCAAGGTGCCGATGCTGGAGCCGGCCGATTCGCAGGAATGTCTCGATTTTACCCGGATTGCGTTCGAGCTCTCCGAGCAGTTTGACACACCGGTGATGCTGCGCAGCTGTACTCGCATCTCACACGGCAAATCCATTGTTCAGCTTGGCGACCAGCTCGCCGACCTACCAAAACCTAAATTGGTAAAAAACCCGGCCAAACTGGTAATGCTGCCGGGGAATGCCCGGGCACGGCATTCGCTGGTTGAAAAGCGTACGGTAGCTTTGGCTGAACATGGCGACACCTGGACAATCAATCAGATGGAGCTTCGCTCTGCCGAGATCGGCATCATCTGCGCCGGAGTGACCTGGCAATACGTCAGGGAGGCGCTGCCCGAAGTCTCCACCCTCAAGCTGGGAATGGTCTGGCCGCTGCCAGCCAACCTGATTCGGGAGTTCGCTTCCAGGGTCAGTCAGCTCTTCGTGGTGGAAGAGTTGGACCCGTTTATTGAAGATCAAGTCAAGGCGATGGGTATTGCGGTCAGGGGGAAAGATATCATCTCGCTCTGCGGCGAGTTATCCCCGGGACTGATCAGCAGGGCATTCACCGCTGCCGGGGTTATGGGGGAGCAGGTTGCCGTGCTGTCCCAGTCGGAGAGTGAGCCAATTCCGCCACGTCCCCCCAACATGTGCCCGGGCTGTCCCCACCGGGGAGTATTCTACACCCTGAATCGCTTGAAAGCCTATGTGACCGGCGATATCGGCTGCTACACCTTGGGGTTCATGCCGCCGCTAAATGCCATGGACACCTGTGTCTGCATGGGAGCCAGCATCAGCAACGCCAGCGGCATGGTCCGGAGTCTCTCCGAAGTGGAGCAGCGAAAAGTTGTTGCCGTCATCGGCGATTCCACCTTCCTTCATACCGGCATCAACAGCCTGATGGAGATGGCCTGGAACAGGGCGCCGGCCACGGTAATCATCCTGGACAACAGCACCACCGCAATGACCGGCCGCCAAGACACCCCGGCCAACGGCTGGACGCTGATGAACGAACCGGCCCCTACCATCGACCTTGCACAGTTGTGCTGCACCCTCGGTATCAGGCATGTACGGGTCGTTGATCCTCTTGACCTTGCTGCAACTGAAGCTGCGATTGCAGAATCCATGGCCATTCCCGAGCCAGCGGTCGTCATAACCAGCCGCCCCTGTGTCCTGATCAAGCGGGAAGGTGCCTTCACGAGCGGAGAGACGTTGAGCGTTGCCCAGGACAGATGCACCGGCTGCAAGGTATGCCTCAAAATCGGCTGTCCCGCCATTGAGTGGAAGCCCGATCCTGGCGGCAAAAAAGGGGTGGCCTGTATTGATCCGCAGCTCTGTAACGGCTGCTCCGTCTGTCGGCAGTTGTGCAAATTTGATGCTATCGGAGGTCTGGCATGAGTGAACGTATCACCAACATATTATTGGCCGGTGTCGGCGGACAGGGAATACTGCTTGCTTCCGAGATTTTAGCACAGGCATTCATGCTGGCAGGGTTCGATGTCAAGAAGAGCGAGATCCACGGTATGTCCCAGCGCGGCGGCAGTGTTGTCTCCCATGTCCGTTTCGGTGCCAAGGTGTTTTCTCCGGTGGTGCCAGAAGGTGCCGGAGATATCCTGTTCGGCTTTGAACTGCTGGAAACCTACCGCGCTCTGGCACTCCTCAAACCCGGGGGGGTAGTCGTTGCAAACGATTTCCGTATTCCGCCTCCTGCGGTGCTACTGGGCAATACGGCGTATCCTGAAAACCTTGCGCACAAAATACAGGAACGGTTTCCGGATTTTACGCTGGTGGATGGTCAGGGGCTGTCTCTGAATGCAGGTGATGTGAGGGCTGCCAATACCGTCCTGCTGGGAGCGGTATCGAAAAAACTAAATATTGATGAGGGGATCTGGCTGCAGGCGATTGAAAAGTGTGCACCAAAAAAGGCGCTTGTGATCAACCTGAAGGCTTTTGAGTTGGGTAGAATAGGATGCAACTAAGCAGCCTTGCGATTAAGGAGAACTATCGAGCGGTCCGGTAGCCGGCATGCCGGTCATGGAGGGGAAGGCAGTGCTCTTTGACCATCTGATGGGAATCTCGGGAGTGCCGATCCTGTTGCGGAGCAAGAACGTAGGCCACATCGTCGACACCATCTGGCTATGGCCCCCACCTTCGGAACTATTAAATTGGAAGTACATCGCCGCCCGACTGTTTTGAGATTGAGCGGCGACTTGTGGAGATGCTTGATATTCCGGCCATGAACGATGACCAGCACGGCACGGCAGTGGTTGTGGTGGCATCACTACTGAACCAAAAGCATCAATAACGCCCTGGACTTTCCCGGCATCTTCAAGGGAGCGTTTAATGCCCATGCCAAGCGGATCAACAACCAGATGCTGATTGCCGCTGCCAAGGCTATTGCCAGTAATGCGGAAGAAGGGGAACTGGTGCCGGGTATCCTCAACATAAAGGTTCATCGGGCCGTGGCCGAAGCGATTGAGCGCGGAGCGCTGGAGTCAGGTGTCACAAACCCCGGGAGTAAAATTCAGCAAGGTGCTATCTATGATACAGGGCAGTAGTGAAAACTTTCTCCCCGCAGAAGATTTTTTTTTATTTCTTCCTTGGTAAAAGGAAAGTTCCCTTGCCTTCGAGGAACAGTTCTATTTTCGCCCGGTTCTTCCTGAAAGGAGTATGCCTTCCACTCAACCAATCAGACAGTTGTTCCGGATCACGGCCCATTATTTCTCCCAGATGATCAAGATTCATTCCCATCGTTCTCTTGTACCACGCAAGCCGCCCCACAGTATCATCCGGACAGTCGAACGGAATATAACCTAGAAATCTGATAATACTTGGATTATATTGCAGTTCTGGTTCGGTGCCATGTTCCCAGTTCCAGATAGAAGATTCAGTAACGCCGATGATCTCTGCAACTTCTCTCTGGAGGAGACCGAGATCCATGCGCCGTTTGCGGATGTGGTCACCGACGGACACGGGATTGGTGGGATAGCCGGGGAGTGGTAGCTTTTCGAGGGGAATTTCGATTGAGAACGAGTGCCGTTTTACATACGAATTGTAGAGAAAGGTTAACACACCCCTGGATTTGCATGTAAACCCATAAATAACAGGCTGTTACACTTCGACAGTGTGTCAACCTTTCCAATATCGGACGCACCTCTCCGGTTCTCTCACGGACCATATCTATATTTAT
>CAYQTC010000063.1:0-13364 GCA_964420435.1 uncultured Geobacter sp. | reverse complement strand
TGTGCTACCTGCCGCACAGCAAGCATATGCATATCCTGACCGCCATCCCCAACTGCTTCTTCCGCAGGTTGGAAAAGCCGAATACAGTTCCGCGCGAAGATTTCTCCGTGGGCAATACCTTCGGAGTGTCACAGGTTGATCAATACAGCTGGAAGGACCTGCTGGATTCATTTTCCTGTACCGAATGCGGACGGTGCCAAAAGGTCTGTCCGGCCAGCATCACCGGAAAGCCGCTGAATCCGCGCGCTGTTGTCCATGACATCAAGGTGAATCTGCTTGAAAACGGATCCCGGCTGAAAAAGGGAGAGGCTCCGCAGACCTCTCTGATTGGCGAACAGGGAGAGGGGAGCGTTTCCGAAGAATCGATCTGGGGCTGCACTACCTGCGGAGCCTGCATGGAAGCCTGTCCGGTCTTTATCGAACAGATGCCGAAGATTATCCAGATGCGGCGACATCTGGTGGAAACAGAGGCCAGGTTTCCGGAGGAACTGCTGAATCTCTTTGAGAACATGGAAGGGCGAAGCAATCCGTGGGGCATAGCTCCCAGCGAGCGCACCAAGTGGTGCAGTCAGTTGGAGGTAAAGCCATTCGACAAAAACACAACAGAATACCTGTTCTACGTGGGATGTGCCGGATCTTTTGACTCGCGCAACAAGCATGTCAGCGTCGCCATGTCGCAGCTGCTTGACAAGGCCGGCGTCTCGTGGGGAATTCTCGGCAAGGATGAAAAATGTTGCGGAGACAGCGTCCGAAGATTGGGGAATGAATTTGTCTTTGACAAGATGGCCAGGGAAAATGTGGAGATTTTCAAGGAACGGGGAGTCAAAAAGGTAATCACCCAGTGTCCGCACTGTTTCTCGACTCTCAAAAACGATTATCGACAATATGGCCTTGAACTGGAAGTGATTCACCATAGCGAACTGCTGCGAAACCTGGTTCAGGATGGTCAGCTGAAGATGGACAAGACCACCTCTGAGATGGGTGCAACAGTGTTTCACGATTCCTGTTATCTGGGAAGGCACAACGATGTTTATGACGCGCCTCGACAGGTTGTAGAAGCGGCCACAGGAACAGTGCCGACCGAGTTGGAGCGTAACCGGAACAATGCTTTCTGCTGTGGAGCAGGCGGCGGCAGGATGTGGATGGAAGAGCACACCGGAGAGCGGATCAACCTGACCAGAGTGAAAGAAGCTTTACAGGAAAAACCCGATACGATCTGCGTGGCCTGCCCCTATTGCTTGACCATGTTTGAGGACGGCCTGAAGGATGTCAATGCACCCGATGTCAAGGTGCGTGATGTGGCAGAAGTCATGGCTGAAGCGCTGTTGCGCTGATAGATACCCGTTCCCTGCAGCAAGCCGAAACGGTTCTTGCTGCAGGGAGCAAAGTCCAGTCCATATTTTCTTTGTTCGGTATCATTTCCGCCCGATCGACTCAAATCAATTTACAATATACTTAACCAGATCCTGAACACCCAGCCTCGCATCCTCTTTAATCAGGCTAAAACGAGCCTGATTCATTCCTGAAGACGGTCTCTCCAATTAAAGCAGATTTTAAGTATTGTTTGGTCAGGCTAACAAGCTTTTTTCGGCCAACCGGTATTTTATTCGGGTACCACCGGATAAATCTTTTTTTTTCCCAAGTGTTGTGTTATTTAACCGGAACTAAATTTTATTACTCCAATTCGGGAGGCAGCATGAGTTACGAAGTCAAGAACGAGCAGCTGGTCAAGTGGGTAGCAGAAGTCGCCGCATTGTGCAGTCCTGACAGCATTCACTGGTGTGATGGTTCGCAGGAGGAGTATGACGCTCTTTGTAACCTGCTGGTGCAGAGCGGTACTTTCAAAAAGCTCAATCAGGAAAAGCGCCCTAACAGTTATCTGGCGTTTTCCGATCCGATCGATGTGGCGCGCGTTGAGGATCGTACTTTTATCTGCAGCCTTTCCAAGGATGATGCCGGTCCGACCAATAACTGGATGAATCCCAAGGAGATGAAGGAAAAGCTTCACGGTCTTTTCAGCGGCTGCATGAAGGGGCGTACAATGTACGTGATCCCGTTCAGCATGGGGCCGATCGGCTCAAATATCGCCAAGATCGGTGTCGAAATTTCCGACTCCCCCTATGTTGCTGTCAATATGCGCATCATGACCCGCATGGGCAAGGCTGTTATCGATGCACTCGGCAATGGCGAGTACGTGCCGTGCCTTCATACCGTGGGTGCGCCGCTTGAGCCGGGACAGAAAGATTCCGCATGGCCCTGCAACAAGGAAAAATACATCGTCCACTTTCCGGAAGAGCGCGCTATCTGGTCTTTCGGATCCGGCTACGGCGGCAATGCCCTGCTCGGCAAGAAGTGTCTTGCACTGCGTATCGCCTCCAAAATCGGCAAGGATGAAGGATGGCTGGCCGAGCATATGCTGATTCTGGGTGTCGAGTCACCGGCCGGTGAAAAATCCTATGTCGGCGCTGCTTTCCCGAGCGCCTGCGGCAAGACTAACTTTGCCATGCTGATTCCGCCAAAGACCTTTCAGGAAAAGGGGTGGAAAGTTACTACCATCGGCGACGACATCGCCTGGATAAAACCGGCTGCTGATGGTCAGGTCTACGCCATCAACCCGGAGTTCGGTTATTTTGGCGTGGCGCCAGGCACCAACTACAAGACCAATCCCAACGCCATGATCTCCTGCGAGAAAAACTCCATCTTCACCAACGTGGCCCTGACCGAGGACGGTGATGTATGGTGGGAAGGGATGGACGGGGATGCGCCTGCAAAACTGACCGACTGGCAGGGAAATGCCTGGACACCGGACTGCGGCCGCCCGGCTGCCCACCCAAATGCCCGTTTTACCGCTCCGGCTTCACAGTGCCCCTGTATCGATACAGAGTGGGAAAACCCCAAAGGTGTGCCGATCAGCGCCTTTATCTTCGGCGGTCGCCGTAAGGATACCGTGCCGTTGGTTTATCAGGCCTTCAACTGGAACTTCGGTGTTTATCTTGCTTCCACACTTGGTTCGGAGACAACCGCTGCTGCGGTAGGCGCAACCGGCAACGTGCGTCGCGATCCGTTTGCCATGCTGCCGTTCTGCGGATATCACATGGCTGACTACTTTGCGCACTGGCTCCAGTTCGGCCGTTCTATTCCGCGCCCTCCCCGCATCTTCAGCGTCAACTGGTTCCAGAAAGACGCCAACGGCAAGTTCGCCTGGCCGGGTTACGGCGAGAACATGCGTGTATTGAAATGGATCATCGATCGCGTTCAGGGTCATGCCGGAGCTGTTGAATCGCCCCTGGGCTGGATGCCGCGCTATGAAGATATGGACTGGGAAGGGATGGAAATGTCCCGTGAGAAATTCAACGAACTGATGTCCGTTGACCGCGATGTGTGGCAGAATGAGGTGATTTCTCACGAAGAACTGTTCGTCAAGATGTATGATCGCCTGCCGAAGGAGTTTCTGCATATCCGTGAACTGATCCTCTCCAGTCTCTGGCGGTCTCCGGAACATTGGGAGCAGATCGGTGATGTACACCCCGAAGGTTGGAACGAATAATATACCAATAAAGCCGTAAAAAGATGAATGCCGGACGACAGATTGTCGTCCGGCATTTTTGGGTTTTCTGGTGCCAAATCCGGCTCAAGGATGGATGCTATACCAATTTCAAATCAACGATGATAGCGCTTTGATCTGGAATTGGTATTATTCGATTTCTATTTCTCTTACCCGCATCTCCTCACCGGCGATTATCCTGACTTTGCTGCTTCCGCAGAAGCTGCAGGCGGCAAACAGCTCGGGTAACGGTGTCTCCGCGTCGCAATCAAGGCAGATGCCTTTGCCCGGAATCCTGGATATGGAAAGGTGCGCACCTTCGAGAAGTGTGTCTCTGCTGCAGGCTTCAAAGCAGAATTCGACAGCTTCTGGAACAATGCTGCTCAACTCGCCAATTTCGACCTCCAGAGCCAAAACGCGCTGGCCCCCGGCGTGCTGCAGGCATACATCAATTATTCCCTGTGTTATGGACATTTCGTGCATTTATCAGGCCTCTGATATAAAAAAAGCCTGCGGGTTACCCCGCAGGCTTTTTGCAATCCCATGAGGGAAAGAGATCTTAGTGCTTTTTCTCTGCAGCAGGAGCAGCGGCAGGAGCAGCAGCGTCAGCAGGAGCAGCAGCTTTAGCAGCAGACATAGGAGCCTGAACAGGCTTCGGTGCCTCTACAGCAGGAGCAGGAGCAGGAGCAGGAGCTTCTTCTTTTTTCTTGCAGCCAGCAGCGAATACAGTAGCCAGTGCGAGTACCAGGGTCAGGGAGATCAGTTTTTTCATTTGTTTTACCTCTTTCGTGTGAAATTACCATTAAAACGCTAAGCGCATGGTTTTTAAAATCGACCTTGGAATATACGCATAATATTTCAAGTGTCAAGTTTTTTTTGGCAATAATAATATATCTTAAGAAATCTGAGGTAAACTCATCATGTTTTCAGCTGTATGTAATATTTTGATTGCATCCATGAGAACAATCTTGCCTTCCGGCAAAATCAGAGTAGAGCTTGATAATAAATCGTCCGGGGTATCATGGATTTCTGCTTCCAGTTCCGAAGCAATTCTGATGACCCGTTCGACCAAAAAAGACATTGCGGCGACCTCCTTGCGGAGCACAATCATTTTTTCAGGTTTGATGCATTGAGGGAGACCCATAAAGGCAGCCATGTCCATAGCAGCTATAATTGATCCATGATGGTGAATAGCTCCAATGCAGCAGGGCGGGGCAAGCGGTATCGGCCAGAAGGGTAAAGGATCTGATACTTCAGATACATGCACGAGGTCAAACGCGTAAGACAATCCGAGCGTTTCGAAAATCAGGAATTTACGTTCTGTTCCGTTCTGCATTCGGTCTATTCCTGGCCAACCTGAAAACGCTCTATCACCGTCAGCAGTTCTTCAGCAAGCTGCTTCAGTTCATTGGTTGCCAGAGCCATGTCCTGCATCGCGGCCAGTTGTTCTTCAGTTGCGGCCGAAACCTGCTCGGTTGCAGCGGCATTGTCATCCGCTACCTTGGCTATCTCATCAACCGCCTTGACCATCTTTGCAGAACCTTCCAACTGCATCTGGGAAAGATCTGCTATGCTGGACGCCTTTCGCTCGGTCTCCAGAACCGTCTTAAGAATTTCCTGAAAAGCACCGGCTGTTACATCGATATTCTTCTTGCCTTCTTTTATACTGCGGGAGCTTTCTCGAATAACTTCATGCACCCGATGGCTCTCCTCACGCAGATTTTCAATCAGGTCATTGATTTCGGATGCCGACTGTGATGAGCTGTCCGCCAGTTTGCGGACTTCCTCGGCCACCACGGCAAAACCTTTGCCGGAGTCTCCGGCTCTGGCCGCTTCGATTGAGGCATTGAGTGCCAGCAGATTGGTCTGTCTGGCTATATTTCCGATACAGTCGGCAACCTTGCCGACTTTCTGCAGTTTGCTGTTGAAAGTCTCAAACTGGCTTCCGATGGTTTCCTGGTTTTCAAAAAAATCTTTCATCCTCTCCAGCGATTCATTTGCCAGAGAACCTCCGTGTTGTGCGGTAAGGCTGGTATCACGGGCCGCCTTGGCAGTTTCGCGGGCCCTGGCTGCAACCAGATCGATAGAAACCGCCATTTCCCGGATAGTCTTGGATGCTTTTTCAACCATCCCGGCCTGTGATTCTGCACCGCGGGAAATCTGTTCGATGGCCTGGGCAACCTCTTCAGTCGAGGCGTTTATCTCCAAAGCTGTAGAGTTGATCTCGCGTGACGATTCAGTCAGCTGGCCGGAGGTTTTCTTGATGTGCCGCACCAGTTCCCGCAGATTCTGCAGCATAAGATTGATCAGGGCGGCCAGTTCATGGGTTTCATCAGGAATACGAGAAGGACTGATAACAACATCTCTGGTCAGATCGCCGCGACTGATGGATTCTGCCGAATCGGTGAGTCTTTCTATATTTGCCGTAAAGCTTTTTGAAAACAGCCATCCCAGAATCAGGCCGATAGTCAATGCAACCGCATACCCCAGCACGCCGCTGAACTCCGCCGAATATCCGAGCCAGCCCACCAGTTTCGGACTGAAAGCAACAGCCGCAACTACCACGACAAATCCGATAATGAACTTATAACCTATGGGGATACGCATGTTTAACCCTCCATATTAGATTTGCGACTTATTCATATTCGCCTGTATATCCTCTCTATCGGACAGACAGCAGAAAATCGTCTACGAACATCTCCCACAAGGGTCTCAGATCTTCCCAGCACCAATATGCCACCCACCGGCAGGATGTCAGCAATGCCGTTCAAGATTTTTTCTTGCTCTGGGCGGTTGAAATAGATCAGGGTGTTGCGGCACAGCACAAGATCATGCGGCAGATATTGTTCAACCATGGTGATGTCGCCTACGCTGAAACTAACCATGTCCCGGATTGTTTGTGTCAAATGAATTCTGGAATCTTTGGGTCTGAAGTAACGCTCTCTGATAACATCCGGTACTTCCTTCAGGTGATCTGGGATAAATTCACCCATTTCAGCAGCCCTAATGGTTTCCCTGTCGATATCGAGTGCGTTTATGCATGTGCCTGTATGTCTGATATCATTTGCAAAATATTCTCTAAGCAGAATAGCCATGCTGTAGGCTTCTTCGCCTCCGGCGCATCCCAGGCTCCAGATGCGCAATGGTGTCCCGCTTCCTGACAAAGATCTGTACAGCTGGGGTATGACTTCAGTGCGCAGCTTTTCAAATGTGGAGGGATTGCGGAAAAACTGGCTGACATGAATGGTTAGCGCCCTCTGAAGCAGGTCAAGTTCATGCTCCGACTGCTGCAGCAGGCTGCAGTAGGCTGCAGCATCCTGACAACGACATGAACGCATCCTTATGGCAACACGCCGCTTCATGCATTTGTCCTTGTAAACCGACAGTCTGAAGTTGCGGCGCATCTCAAGGATCAGGGCTATTTCGGCCAGCTCTTCATCTCCTATTTCCAGAGCAGCAATCTGTGATTGTTCAACAACGCTATTCATCAAAAGAGACCCTTATCAGTTCCTAAACATTTCATGTCTATCATGAAGCGTCAGGCTGCGCAACTGCATATGATTACATCTCAAATATGCTTTTGACTTCCTGATGGCAAACTGATTGCATCAACAGTTTCAGCGGTGTACATTTACCACAATAACTCTCATCCGGGACGATTCAGATGAACGATAAACTTGAGGAAGCGACATTAGAAGCGGAATCGACAGGTGCCGTAAAATGTACCGTGCTTGATCTGAATCTGTCACAGAGGCTCCACGAAGCCCTTACGGCCGATAAGGATCTGCTGTTTTCAATTGTACAGGATGCAAGCGGTGATGTGCTGCTGGCAGCCCTGCGCAACCCGTCTCTGGACGAACTGCATCTGCAGGCGCTGCTCAAGCGCCGTGGTCTGGGTGATATACCGGCGGCCATCTACAACCACAAACGTCTGATTGAAAGCTACCCGGTCAAATTTGCCCTGATCAGGCATCCCGAAACACCATCTCACATAGTCCTGACTCTGATTCCGTTGATGTATATTTTCGATCTGGTAAAGATCTGCCAGATGCCGGGAATCGTTGCCGATGTGCATCTGGCCGCGGAACGAAGCATCGTCCAGCGACTGCCAACCCAGCCGCTGGGAAACAAGCTGACGCTTGCACGTCGCGGAACGGCGGCGGTGGTTGATGCACTGCTCCGCGAAGGCCTGCCGAATGTCGTGGAGGCCTGTCTGGACAATCCGCACCTGAAAGAAGGTTCCTTGTACCAGTTTTTGTCGTCGTCCCATGCCACTGCGGAAAATGTCTCAATAGTTGCGCGCAGCAGCCGCTGGAAAGCCCGCCCCAATATACGGCTGGCGATCCTCAAAAACCCGCGCACTCCGGCAATCTGGTTCACGATGTTTCTGCCGGGGCTTCCTGCCGCCACACTGCGCGATCTGCTCGCTTCACCCCGTCTTACCTTCGCCCAGAAGGAACTGGTACGCCAGGCCAGCCATCACAAATGATTCGTACCTTAATAATCCTGTTCCTGACCATATTGATGCCTGCCCATGACTCCTATTGCAGTCCAGCCAGGTTTGGTGTGGCGCGTCAGAATGCACCGGTGCTTAACTCAGCCGATTTCACGGAGGTTTTCGGCGGTAAAGACGGCAGAGGGCTCAAAAGTGATCGCTGCGGCCAGGTTCGGGAGCTGGAGTACATCGCTCTGCCGGGAACTGTTTTCAGGATTCTGGAAGAACAGAAGCGCGGAACAAGCACGATCTATCGTGTGGAAACTGATGAATACCCCGCTCCGCCCGGAATCCGGCTGTATCTGGACAGCCGCTTTCTGGAACTGGGGAGCAACGCACCGGAGCCCCGCAGGCGTATTCTGCCTGTGCGTGAACAGGTCGCTGAAACATTGAAAAACAGCCATGGCAGCGGGTATGTCTGGGGCGGCAATGTGCAGGCAGGGGTGCCGGAACTGTTGGAATGGTTCTATGGAAACATCAGGCCTGACGACAGGGGGCGACTGACGCTGGCGGGACTGGACTGCTCCGGGCTGCTGTATCAGGCCACCGGCGGCTGGACGCCGCGCAACACCTCACAGTTGGTTGCATACGGGCGTGCAGTTCCCGTGTCCGGCCGGAAAGCTGAACAGATCATGCCTCTGCTGGAACCGCTCGATCTGATTGTCTGGAATGGGCATGTGGTCATCGTTCTGGATCGGGAAACCGCCATAGAGAGCCGGCTGGAGTGCGGAAAGCCGGGCAATGGCGGGGTCGTGATGACGCCATTAAAAGAGCGGCTGCGGGAGATTATGCGCACACGCAGGCCGCTTGACGCCTGGCCCGGGAAAAACAGGCCGAAGGATATTTTTGTTGTCAGAAGGTGGTACGGATTGTAATCGCCTCGCCGCTGTATCCTACTTCTTCCTGCTCTTATCAGGCACCGGCAGTTTCAGCAACCGCAGTACCTGGGTCATATCATCCCAGACGGTCCAGAACGAATCCGAATTGCCGCCGGAACGCAGCAGATAGGAGGGGTGGTAGGTCGGCATGAGCGGAATGCCGTGAAAATCGTGGAATTTTCCGCGCAGCTTGGAGATCGGCTCTTTCGTACCCAGCACGGTCTGGGCGGCAAAAGTCCCCAGTGCAACGATTACCTCAGGCCTGACAGAGTTCAGCTGTCGCAGCAGAAACGGAGAACAGGCCGCGATCTCGTCTTTTTCAGGGTTGCGGTTCTGGGGCGGACGGCACTTGACCACGTTGCAGATGTAAACATCCTCCCGCTGCAGCCCCATTGCCGTAATGATACGATTCAGTATCCTGCCGGCATCGCCTACGAAAGGTTCTCCCTTTTCATCCTCATCCGCTCCCGGTCCTTCACCGACAAACACCAGCCGGGCCTTTGGATTGCCGACCCCGAAAACCAGCTTGTTCCTGGTCGCGCCCAGCTTGCAGCGCTGACAATCTCCCAGATTTTTCCTGATCTGCTCCAGTGTCTCATGCTTTTCTGCCGATAAAGGTTTCTGCTGATCAACCTGCTGCAGAGAGTCCGGTTTTACTGGCGAAACTGGCTGATTTGGTGAGGGTTCGGATAAAGCCGGTATTGTTGTATCATGCGACAGGCCATCAACCCCGCTTTCCTGAAGATCCTGCAGATAGGCGTTCAGCGATGACCAGAGCTGTGACTTAACGGAATGTGCGACCACGTGGAATTCTCCAGCAGGTTGAATTTGAATGCAACTCATGACCAGATACGGTAAAGTGAATGTAATCTATCAGCAAGTGCCATATCTGTCAAAACGAAAGGAATCCATGCTTTTACTGCTGACCGCCATCGTGGTGATTTTGCTTCCCGGTGAAGCTATGGCCTGGGGGGGCGGGGTCCACCTGCAGCTGGGTACCAATGTGCTGGCCAATGCCTCAGCACTGCCGGCTAACCTGGCCGCACTTATTACAACTCATCCGCGGGATTTTTTATACGGCTGCATCGCGGCCGATATCACCCTTGGCAAGAAGTTTACCCACTACCTGTTGAACTGCCATCGCTGGGGTATCGGTCTGAAGATATTGAAAAGGGCTGAAACCGACCACCAGCGTGCCTGTGCATACGGTTATCTCTGCCATCTGGCTGCCGACACTATCGCCCACAACTACTATGTTCCCTACAAGATCATCCGTTCATTTGCGACTGTAATGATGAAACACGCCTACTGGGAAATGCGGTTTGAGACTTTTGTCGACAAGGAAATCTGGCCATTGGCGCGGGAGGTCTGTTGTGCCAGTTCCCAGCAGGCCAATGACAAACTGCTGCGCAGCGTACTGACAACAACTATCTTTTCCTTCGGTACCAACAAGCGCATTTTCAATTCGATCATGCTCTTGTCACGACTTGAAAAGTGGCAGAAGGTTATGCAGACGCTCTCGAACAACTCACGCTATCAGCTATCGGAAAGCGACCGTGACGAGTTCATGCTGCTGGCCGGAGAAGCAGTTATGGACTTTATGCAGAATCCGGAAGGGTCCGAACTTCTCAAGACCGATCCGACCGGAGAGAAGGCACTGGCTGCGGCTGATGCACTGCGCAAGAGTCTGCGGCTGCTTTATATTAACGGCCGCATGACTAAAGCGGAGGGATTTGATCAAGTGGAAATGCTCAGGATCAAGCTTCGCAGATCACTGGATAAACCGGAGCTGCTGAAGGAATTGTACAACGGATGATGATCAATAGCACTCCGGCTTGCGGTCATTGAAACAGGGGATCTGTGCCCGCCACTCTGCCATCTCCTGCATATCCAGGCCGGCAGAAATTTCGCACTGTTCCTCGCCCGCCTCGGCCAGAACATCTCCTTTTGCATTGATGATCATGCTCGTACCGAAAAAATCCAGTTTGCCGATCAAACCGCAGGCGTTACACGAAACAATGAAGAGCTGATTCTCCATGGCTCGCGCCCGCAGCAGCGTCCGCCAATGTTCCTGGCGCGGCTTGGGCCACTGTGCCGGCACACAAATTACCTGGGCTCCTTCCAGCGCCAGGCGGCGGGACAGCTCAGGGAAACGCAGGTCGTAGCAGATGATGACCCCGACTTTGCCGATGGAGGTATCCGCCAGCAGCCAGCGGTCGCCGCCGGAGAAAGCCTTGTCCTCGCCCAGCAGAGAAAAGAGATGGATCTTGCGATAAACCCCGGCCAGGGTTCCATTGTCCACCACATAAATCGTATTGAAAACCTTTTCGCCGTTCGGCTCCGGCATACTGCCGACAATAACCAGTTTCAGTTCTCGTGACAAATCCAGCAGCTCATCAACAATACCAGCGGTGCGCAGCGCCAGTTCGTTAAGATTGCGATAATCAAACCCGCTGGACCACATTTCCGGCAGCACAGCCAGGTTGGTGCCCTGCCCGGCGGCGCGGATCAGCGCCTCGCGCACATAGGCAAGGTTGGCGTCCGGATCTCCCGGTTTGACATTGAACTGAATTGCGGCGGCGTTAATGGTCATGATGATACCCCCCTCATTTAATATTGGAAGAGTTGCAGAATGAATTTCTTATACCAGTAAACGAAGGAATGCTCTACCCGTTTGGCACTTTTCGCAACTACTCAATTCTCTTTGCTGACCCCTATATCCCTTTAGCGCTAGTTGAGCTGTCTTTAAGTTATTAAGGGAAAATTGCTCCCTGAGTTCTCCCGTGTCGAGTTCGCACATCATAATCTGCTTCAGTAGGCTTTGATTTTTCAACTAGTTGCTGACCTATTGAATTAGCAGCAAGTCTCAACTCCTCGCAAGAGGCGCGAGGCTTCAGAGCTGAAATTGACCTTTCAATTTCCTTTGCTGTCTGAACTCCTATTTCTCTATGTCCATACTCATGAAGTTCAAGATTGTGAATGAATCTATTCCATTTATTTTTCAAGTCCGCGGAGGCATTTTCGTTTCTTATCCATTTTGGAAGTTTGTAGTTGGCATC
Organism: uncultured Geobacter sp.; assembly: GCA_964420435.1. Lineage (GTDB taxonomy): Bacteria > Desulfobacterota > Desulfuromonadia > Geobacterales > Pseudopelobacteraceae > JACRCG01. The sequence goes on along the minus strand of CAYQTC010000063.1, from coordinate 1,388 downwards.
TACAATTGTAGCTACAGTAGCAATAGAACAGCTTACAGTGGTAGTGTCGTACGTATAATTCCATTTCACATACCAGTTAGTATAAGCATAATAGCTATTGCCATCTGCACCTCGAATTCCACTAGCATTCATCTGCTGCTGTAACTCTTTTTCTGTGCGGCCCTGAATTTCATAATAATTAAAATGCTCATTAATAACTGGATTTACAGAAATTTTTTTTTTGGTACGGACGTGAGATGGCTGTATTATTGGCTCATCCGTATCGATAGGCTTCATGATTCGTTTCCGATACTTTGGAGGCACAGAAGAAAGATTATCTGAAAAACTCATAACTCCTTTGTCATCGACCCATTTATAGGTTTCACACTCTGCTGATGAAATAAATAAACATAACAAAACTAGAGACAATGTAATTTGGGTCAAAATATTTTCAAAAAATGGAAATGTCACAACAGCCCATCAAACCTCATTTCTATCAAAAGTGTAGCTAAGAACATCCACTCTGGTGACTCTCAGCTAAAATCCCGGCATTTTTAGCTTTTCTTTTTCAATGTCATGCAGAATTTTTAGTCCAGCATTTGAAGTTATGGTTGCATAGCCGTGATCAACCTCGGCGCCTACTTCAGAAAAATCAATATCGCCCTCTTTCAGCTTCCAAGTTGCAATAGAGCAGGCGATCTTAGCACCCATGATGTTTTGTTTCTTTACGGTTTTTTGGTGTGTGGGTTTCCCGTATTTTGCGATTAATGCCGAAAAAACTCTGCTGGATTCCGGTGAATCGAACTCGACTTTCAGGGACAGTAACTTGTTATCAACGAAGTTTGGATATATCTTTACGTATGCGCCCTTAAAATCACTTGCAAAATACTCGATTTCACCGTTTTTCTCATAGTCAACCGACACTTCGGAATAATTAGCCAGTTTCTCGACAACTTTCTCTTTTGTCATACCCAACCTGATGTCTCGGAACCCTAGTTCGGCAGCTATGCAGGGATTTACGACCAAAACAATTATGACAGCTAAGATAATGGAGTGAATTTTCACGTTGTACCTCGTCTTTATCATTCCTGAGTATCCCTGTCCCGATGTCGCATGTTGGGATGCATGGCCTTTCGTCAACAACTCTTTCAACCGTCTTCATCCTGAACTGCTGTATCTCGTAGTACCGGAATCGAACATAGTGAAGTTTTTCTCCAAACTATTCAACCAACCGCCTGGTTCCCTTCTGGCCCGGTTCAGATGGGTATGCGCTTTCATATACTTCAGATTCAGTAAATCTACGGAGCTGTAAACCGGCCATTTTTCGTGGGAATATACGCACTCTTTGAATGACTGTAAATTCCTCTAGGTAATCCCCCGGCTCTGCCGGGGGACCCCAATAGTTTGAC
>CAYQTC010000062.1:0-13902 GCA_964420435.1 uncultured Geobacter sp. | reverse complement strand
TGCAGGTGCAGGGGTGGGTCGGGTCGGAAAGATAGCCGCAGGGGCAGGGGTGTGTTAACCTTTCTCAACTATACCCCCAGAACTGCAATATAATCCAAGTATTATCAAATTTCTGGGTTATATTCCGTTCGACTGCCCGGATGACACCGTGGAGCGGATTGATAAGATCGATCGGTTTTTGGAAGAGCAGAAAACTTTTCATTAAAGGGGGCGTGCTTGCGATTATCTTCCTCCACAGAAGAAATAAGCGAGCATGCCGAAACCATCCGTTGGGGTACTGAAGGCATTTCCTCACCAGAAATTACACCCCAATATCCTCGTTCCACAGCTCCGGCTTTTTGATGATAAACGTGCGCATCAGATCGATGCATTCCTCACTCCGCAGCACTTCCACCTGCACGCCGCGGGAGCGGAGCAGCTCTTCCTCTCCCATGAAGGTGCTGTTTTCGCCGATGATCACCCGCGGAATGCCATACAGAAGGATTGCGCCGCTGCACATGGAGCATGGTGACAAGGTCGTGTACAGTACCGATTCCCGATAGACATTGGCCGGCTGCCTTCCGGCGTTTTCAAGGGCATCCATCTCTCCGTGGAGGATGGCGCTCCCCTTTTGGACCCGCCGATTGTGGCCCCTGCCAAGAATCCGCCCATCGTGCACCAGCAACGAGCCGATCGGGATGCCCCCTTCTGCAAGACCTTTACGTGCTTCCTCAATTGCTGCCAGCATGAATTTGTCCATGGCAATCTCCTTCAATTATTGGTGAACAGTTTTCACTGTTGTTACTCCTGCATCGGTAGATTGGCCACAACTTTCCTGCACGATCAACCGGATTCGGCATGTTGCCTGAGCCGACTTACCCTTCTCCCACGGGCGCCGGTATGCCAGCTCCAGAGCGCCGTCTCCCGCCTCCGTTACACTGAACGAAAACGAAGTGATCCCACCGGCCCCGACCAGTAGGCTGTCGGCCCGATAGACAAACTCTCCCTGTTGTTGAAGCAGCGAAGGGACGGCAACCGTCGTCCATAAAAATCCGGTAGTCGGATTACCCGGCAGCTGAATTCCCAGTTTGTCCCCAACGGTCAGATTCTGTTGTGAACCGCAGGCTTTGTTGTCAAGCAAGATCTCCGCTGCGCCGGAGAGTTGGGGGAGGTAAACCAAAGTGGTTATGAGCAGGAAGCTGAAAATCCGCATCATGGGGTTGAACCGTTCTTCCTGGAGGAGTTCCCGGAATTTCTAATTCCCATTGTCTCGACCGCGAAAAACAGCTGAATCACCTTGTCCCTGCCGATGACGCGGATCAGTTCCCGCAGTGCACTGTACACAAAGAAAAGCACAACCAGCCACATCTGGATCACCCAGAAATGTGGCCAGACCGTCTCGGACATGAAAAGCCGGTGAGCCTCCGAAAGTTCTTTGTGCTTCAGAAGTAGCGGTACGACATGCTCCAGGTATTGCATCAGAACCGCGCCCAGCAGATAGACCAGACATTTCATGGATGCGGCATAGATCAATGGCCGGCCGGCAAATCCATTAATAAATGGAAGTTTGTCAACGATCAGCACTACCTTTGCGACCGTGACAGCCCCGACACATGCCGCGCCAAAGCCGGTCCAGGAAATATCGTATTCGCTCAAAATCAGACGTTTGGTGACAAGAATCATCATAAAGGCGATGAAGAAGAAAATCGCCGGGGGGAGCATTTCAAGATACTCGTGCTTGATTGTTTTCAGTAACTTCACGGGAGATTCCCGTATTTCTGCATCTTCGCCTTCATGTCAGGGCTCAATTGTTTCACAAGCTCGGCGTTATACGAACCGGTCGGCATCGGCCTGATTGTCGGATCCGGAAGCGTGCTGGGGGTTTGATAAATGGACTGGGTGTTCACTATCTGTTGCGCCGCGACAGCGTAATAACGCGATTTTGCGGCAGGCGTCCCCTCTTTGACTGCCGGATCAACATTGGTGGTAACGATTGAAATGGTATAGTCACTGTTGAGGTGGATTCCAAATATTCGGAACTGCTGGGGAAAATCCCTCAGCGACGAAGTCTCAACCATCCAGAAGCCCTTTTCCGGAGTGCTGACCGGATCGGGCGATACAAAGGCTTTAACGGTATTGACATGTCGATGCCCGGCGATCCACATCAGAAGATTCGGATGGTTGTGCAGTTCCGTGATCAGGTCCGGAAAGGTGACGGCATTTTGAGCATCGTCCCACCAGCCGAGTTCAGAAGCGGATGATTCGACTCCGATCGGAATATGGGCGGCTATTATCATAAGCTGCCCGGCGCTCTGGCCGGCTGCCAGCTCTTTTTTCAGCCAGTCCCAGCGTTCCAGATCCAGGAAACCGTGGCCATGGATCCCCTTGGAACCGTCATCCTCACGCTGGGTATTGTCCAACACAATTACCTTGAGCGGCACCGTTGACTTCGGCACGAAGCTGTAACAGGCAAAACCCTTTTCCCTGTCGGGATCTACCAGGTTGAAACCGTGGCCAATCGGGCTGGTCGTCGTTTTGGAAAACTCCTTGATCCACTCTGTTTTTGAAAGCGGTCTCCGGGCCGGGTCGGCGGTCACTTTGGGGGGGCTTTTGAACTTCCCGACCGGGCCGGCGCCTACAATCTCTCCGGTCGCAGTCGAGCCATCCAGAACCCCCATGTAATAATCCGGTTTGGATATGTTTCTGGGGTCAGCCAGAACGTCTCCCGCTGCCAGGACGCTATTGCCCACATAGGATTTGCGCAGTGCCTCACTCTGGGGGATCGATCCCAGCCAGAAATGGTCATGGTTGCCGAGCGTCTGGTACCAGGGGATTGACTTGTCGAGTCCTGCAGCCTTGAACGGTTTCTGATAATCGATTTTATCGGCTCCAAGATGGGCGCCGGAACTGGGAGTGATGTCCCTGCCGTCCAGGACATCGATGTACCAGCGGGTTTCGTTATACTGGGTGCTGTTGCAGGTATCCCCCAGCGAGATGCCGAAATCTATTGGATTCTTATTGTGCAGTGCGTTAACCGTCTGAATCGCCGCATCGAGCACATGGGTTGTGTACAGCATGACCGGAGAATAGATGGAGGTCACCATGGCGTCCCTGTTGTTTAATTGCTGCAGGTAGATCAACTGGGAAGGGGATTCCTTGTCAGTGATGTGGATGTCGGTTATGGCAAAGAAATTCAGCAGTTTTGCCTTTTTTGTGACAGGCTTGGCATCATAGCCGGCCGGCATGATATCAGTCCGCAACTCATGGGGCAGAGGCTCACCGACTCTCCAGGCGCCGTAACCGAATTGCCTGTATTTGGAAACCTGCGAAAGCTCTATCGGACGCAGCCCCTTGATGGCTTTGTCGAAGGTGAGCGTACCGTTGCCTGTCGTAATAACATTGGAAGCGATCGGGTATCTCGTGACCTTTGGTCCAGACGCAGCAGCGGCAATGCCATAAAAACTGAACGTACCCAAAGAAACACACGCAGCGGTTCCGGCAGTAATTTTGATGAAATCCCGCCGTGTCATATCGTTGTTATTCACCGAATCATCATTACTCATAGCTGTCTCCGTTCGTTTATTGACCTGTTTCCTCGTTTCAACTATTTCACGTCAACTGTGCTGTTAATCTCCAGAAACGCCATGACAGCTTTGATAAATTCGTCCGGCGCTTCATACATCAGATGATGGCTCGCCTTTTTGAATTGGACCAGCCATGCCCCCGGAATGGCGGTGGCGATCGTCTTTGAGCTCTCGGCACCCACGGTTGCATCCGCAGTTCCAACGACGAGCATCACCTGATTCGTGATATTGGGCAGCTTTTCCAGCGGTGTCTTCCAGTGGGTTGTGGCTTCAATCTGCCGCAAAACTGTCGGCGGTACCTTTGACGCCTGACCCTGCAAGGCCTTGGCTACATTGCTGCCATCGGTCGAGGTGGCATGGATGATCGCCTTATCAAAGCGCTGCGGATACTCCAGCAACAGTTTCTGGGTGATAGTGCTCCCCATGGAATAGCCCAGGATGTTGGTCTTTCTCACCTTCAGGGCGTCAAGCAACGCTATGACATCATCGGCAAACAGTTGATAGGTGAAGGTCGTGTCATTGCTAGTAGTGTAGCCCATGCCCCGGTTATCCAGCATGATCAACTGATATTTCCCGGAAAGAGCCCCGATGATCTTCTCGTGCCAACGGTCCATCGTCCCGCCCAAACCCATTATCATGACCAGCGGCTCTCCCTCGCCGATCAACTTGTAGCCGATATCAATGCCGTTGGCATGAACCTGGTAGATGGCGTTCCCCTGCTTGTCCAGGCCAATCGATTTGCCGGCCGGTTTAATGTTTTGTGCCATGGCAGCGGATACATGCAGAACCAGCAGCAAAAACAATGAAACAGTCAAGTGTACCGCTTTTTTCATTGAGATATTCCTCCCGTTATATGGGCTGTTTTATGTTCTGGCACACCACAGCCGACGTCATTGGTCACTATCAAGCACAGTTCGAGATATCTGCAGCGAAACGAGCCGGGCCAGCAGAGTCGCCGGGAAAAGCTGGCCGATCAAGGCCTCGATAATCACAAACATCCGTGCCGTCGGGTGAACCGGGATGATGTCGCCGTAACCCAGGGTGGTCAGGGTGACAAAACTGAAATAGGTGAACTCCGTTTCATGGACAAAAACAGACTGGCCGGCGGCGGTTGGCGTAATGAACAGGGAGCCGGGCAGCTGCAGTTCGAGCAGGCGGAGGAGCAGCCTGTTCGATACGGACGCGATCCCGGCCAGCAGAATCAGCGAAAAAAACAGGGCGCTCAAAAACGTGCCCAGCTCGGAGGCCAGCAGCGGCGCCAGCATGAAGAGCAGCAGCAACAGCAGCAGGTGCGCGGATGGACCGCCCGAGCCCCACCAGAAGGAGGAGAATCGAGTGCGTATGTTCTGGCAGCAGTTTTTCATGGGAGACCTTCCGCTCCGTTCTGAAAGAGAAAAGTCCTCCGAGGCCTTGCAAGCCTCGGAGGGGTGGGCTGATTGAGATGGTCAAATCTGAATTACCGTACATATTGTATCGACTGAGACGAAGGCTGCAGCGCCTGAAATTATGGCAGCCGGACCGCGTGCCAGAGGGGGCTGTTGCGGCTGCACTATTTTGGTTGCGGAGCGTAGATTTTCACCAGCACATACCCAGAATCGTTATTGCTGTTGAGATTGCCGCCGCCGTACACAGGTTTGCCGGCTTTATCGAGCATCACCTTTCCGGCGGTGTCAAGCAGCATGGTTTTTCCGCTAGCTTCTTCGATTTTTGTATCCGGAGTAGTCAAAACGATGTGGAAATAACCGTACGTTTCTTTCGGCGTTGTAGTCCAGCTGATCGCCAGATCCTGCCAGTTGTTTGGCGCGCCCTGGTCGCCACGACCGGGGATCATGTTAATGGTTGCTTCTTCTGATATGTTCGCAGCTTTAGTCACATCCGGGGGCTCGTTTTCGAGTGTGGCGACGGGCTGCCATTTGACTGACACCTTCACCTTGCCCGTTTTGACAAAGCTGTAATTATACACCCGTACGGCAGTAGTAACCTTTGTATTAACCGGCATGGCCTGGCCCGTGTAATTACCTGTTACGTTGAAATACTGTGCATTGCTGAATTGAATGCCCCGGATTTCATGACTTTTACTGACGTCAAGACCGGTAGATTTGTCGATCAATGTGTTGATCGCCCACTTTTCATCTTCCATGGTGTACATCCTGGGCAGGTTCAGGGCCGGATCAGCTGCCATCTGGTAAGGCGAATCTTTTCCCCACATGTTTGAACTGTTGTCCTTCAGCTTTGTCACTGCAAAGCCCAGGGTGTACACGCCTGAGTCGGTGGTATAGATGCTGCCGTCAACCGTAAAACTCTGATGCGAAGCATTGACCTTCGGCTGTGACTGGCCGTCATACTCTGCAATGCTGGGCGTGCTGACGGTGATGCTCATCAGGTTGCTTGTGTCTGTGGTTGTAACGCTGTCGGTACCAAAGGAGTAATCACTTTGGGCCTCTAAGTCCACGGAATGTTCCCCTTTGCCCCATTCAGGTGCGCCATTAAGGTGTCCCCCTATAGTGACAACATAATTATCATTCTTTTCAGTGCTGCTGTCTGATTGAAGCGAGAAGATCATCTCGCCATTGTTCAGGTTACCAATCGCCTTATTCGAGAGTTTCGCCAGGGTGGTGCCGTTAATATCCTTCCACCAGTCGTCAGCTTTTTTGGAATCTTTTCCCTGGGGGTAGCCCAGAATATCAGTCAATGTCGAGGGGTAGGAGAAGAGATTCAGGTTGTTGTGCCGGGGTTGGTACCAGCTGACGTTGCCACCCCAGTCAGGAACGGTATCTGATACCTTCCGTGGCACTACATACTGGAAGTAGAACCGAGTTGGGATGAACGTAGTTTCTCCTGTCTTGTCGTCTGTTGTTTTGACATTGCGTGTGGCCATCGAAAGTGGGTAAAGCACAGGGTAACGCCACAGATCGTGACTGTTACGCCGGTAGAGGAGGCTGTCGTCCGTCTCTGAATCGGCAGTAAGCTCGAAAGTTTTTAACACTTCGGTGCCATCGGTGGAGTCTTTATTCCAATCTACGGCTACGCGAGCACCAATTGAGAAATATGGTGGCGGGCTAATGTGTCCATGCGACGAAAGATTGTTTTTGTTATAGTCAGCTTTGGCATCAAATTTACCGTTACTTATTTTTGTTGTACTTTTAGCATGAGTATTTCCCTTTTCAAAATTGAGTGTCGCCTTATAGTCTTTAAGCGTTGAGAAGGCATCCATTTTATAGGCGACACCGTTGTAGGTGAATTCGTCATAATGCTTGGGCGGAGCCTGGATATTGAAGAGTGTCTCGGTGCTGTCGGTGATGGTCGTCTTCACCCCCTGGCCGATGATCATGCTGTCTCCGTCCAGGTCTGCCGCAACAATGGATGGGCCCACGTTGATGCCTTTGGCAACGTTACTCAATTTTCCTTTGCCTAGGAGTGTTAACGCCGGTTTTCCGTTTGGACCACACGGACCACCGTCACACCCCCAATTGAAAATCCCCCAGCGCAGGCCAGTGGTATCGTCGCTGCCAGTAGCGGTAGTAACAAGGCCGATCTGGTTGCGGAGCACAGCGGTACTGCCAGTGTCGCTATTCTCGGGATAGACAAAGCGTCCCGTGGCCATGGCATAGCGGATGTAATTGCTGTCAAGCTTCCAGGTTGAGTCATAGTCGGTAAGTTTATAGGGATAGTTTTTACTGTCATCGACTGTCAGAGTTGTTACCGCTTTATTATCCTTATTGACTGTGGCCGGATCGAACTTTTTCCATGATCGGATATTCAGCTGGAGCTTGCTGGAATCATCTTCTGTCGTGCCAAGCCAGATCAGTTCCCCGGTACCGTTGCCGTCAAGGTCGGCGATGGATGCCTGCAGGGTAGGATAGGTGTCCTTTTTTTGGTACATCATGGATGTTTTTAATGTCTCGATGTCGGCACTATCGATCCGGCTCGTAAGCTCGTAACTATCTTTGCAGTTCGTGCCGTCTTCTTTGCATTTATTCGTTTTCTTTACGCTATAGACATCGATGAAGACCCGCGATGGTTGGTAAAGAGCAGCGGTGTTGCCATGCAGCACAGCCAGTTCATTGGTGCCGTTACCATCCAGGTCGCCAATGGCCAAGGCAACGCTGTCCTGCTGCAGGTACCATTTACCGCGCTCTTTGGTATCTGATACAATCCACTTCGTTTTTGGTTCCACGTCTTCCGGAGCTTTTGTTTTACCGGTGGCCGGGTCCGTAGCCGAGTATGTTATTTTCAATATGCTGAGTGTATTGTTGTGGGCCAGACCGCTGGTGGCAGCACAGACCTTGGTAAAGTAGAGCGCCACTTCGGGTATCTTGTCGCCGTCCAGGTCGCCAGCTGCCATGCGTACACTGTTGGGCGGCTTTATGTCAGTCAGGCCGCCGACTACATCGGCACCGGTGGTATATTCACTATCTGTATTTACCCAGAACCTGACTGTACCTGTGCCCTGGCTGGCATTGTACAGCGATTTGCCGTCGATGAAGACCACAGCCACTTTCATGCTCTTGTGGTCTGTTGTTCCACTGGTATCTTTTTTTCCATCAGGATTGGCGACATAACTGACAACGTAGTCGGTATAGCCGTCGTCATTCCAGTCCCAGGCAACCATGTCGTGCGACAGTCCCACACTCAGGTAACTTTTATTGGATTCGTTTGAGGCAGGTAGATTGTAGGATCCGTCGGCATTGAACTCGTATTTGTAGTAGGGCCGGGGCAGGGTATCTCCTTTTGCATCCTTACCCAGTTTTATCCGTGTTGTCAGCTTTTGTGCGACAGTATCTTTTGTTATCGGATTAGCCGCCCCATCAGACCGACCCGCAAGTTCTATCCAGAGAGCAGTCTCTGTTCCATCTTCATCGCTCTTGGTCAGGTAGGAAGAGGCGAGCATGCCAATGGGAACGTTGTCGAATAAATCCTGTCCCATGAAAGTCTGGGACATCTTGAAGGTCCGGGGTGCAAATCCAGCGGCCTGAGCAAACGAAAAAACGCGTTTTTTGTCGTCGGTTGTACTCAGCCCCAGGTTTGCCTTTGTTGTCTGCATGAGATTTTTTGTGTCGCCGAAGCTCTTCAGATCCACCGGCAGTGTTACCGGAACCTGTATACCGTTCTGGTCCGTGTACCCTTTTTTCCCGTCCGCCAACGACCCGTCGCTATAGGCAAAATAGGCGTCGGCGCCACGGAAGGTGCTGATGTTCTCATCCGCATCCATATAGGAGATTATCGGCCGGTGTTTTGGCACAAGGGCTTTTTTCCAGAGCGTGCCGAGCGGTTCGATATCAGCCGGAGCTGCCGCAGTGGCAGGTGCTGCTGCTTTGAGCGGTGGCGAGGCGGCCTTGAGAGGAGCGGTGGCCGCCGCGGCCTTGGGCGCCGTTGCGACAACCATCTGCGGTTTCGGCACCGCAACCGGGATCACTATGGGCACAGGCACAGCCGCTGCCACCGGCTGTGAAACGGTCACCGGCGTCTGCGCAGCAGCTACCTTGGCCGACACTCCAACTCCCGCATCCTTGCCTGACGGAGAAATGTACATCACCTGTCCGCCGTAAACCACGCGGGCTATATCGTTGGAGAAAGCGTCCGCTTCCGTGTACTGGAACGGAAGCGCCACCTTGCCTTTCCGGTTTATGTACCCCCACTTGCCGTCCTTCTGCACCGCAGCAAGCCCCTCGGAATAGGACAGGACACTGTCGTACTGGGGGTTGGTTTCAAAGTTTCCGTCGCTGTTGACAAAGCCCCACAGGGTGTCTTCCTGCACTGCTGCCCTGCCATCGGAGAAGCTCAGTGCGCTCTGGAACTGCGGCTTGATTGTCTGATTTCCCTTTTTGTCGATGAATCCCCACACGGCGCCGATCTGTACCGGTGCCTGATCTTCGGCAAACGTCCCTGCTCCCGCAAATCGGGGGTTGATGGCAAACCTGCCGTCACTGTCAATGAAGCCCCAGTTGCTGCCAATGCGGACAGCGGCAAGACCCGATGAAAACTGGAGCGCCTCGCTGAACTGGGGCTGGATCACCATCTTGTCTTTCACGTTGATATAGCCCCATTTACCATCCACCTTAACCGCCACAAGATCCTCGCTAAATACACCCATATCGTCGTAGGTAGGATTGACGACATAGCGCCCCTTTCTGTCAACGATCCCCCATTTGTTCACCAGCTTGACCGAGGCATACCCTTTGTGAAAAGGGCGAACCTCGTGAAAAAGCGGTTCCACAACCGTTTTTCCGTCGTCGTCGATGAACCCCCATCTTCCTTTCACAGAAACACCGGCAAGCTTTTCGGAAAATTTGTGCAGATTTTCAAACTTCACCTGTCCGGCATTATCCGCTGCAAAAGCCGGAATCTGCAATGCTGGCAACAACATCATCATGACCAACCATAGTACACTTCTCATCACAACCTCCTCGCGTTAAGGTAAACCTTGTATTCATTCTGTTCAACAATGGTCAATCTGGTTACTCCGGCCTACCGCCCCGGGCTCGGCAGAGTCCGGGATTCAGGTTACCGGCAAACTCTGTAACGGACTGCATTTCCAGGCCGGAGAACAGCCGCAGCTCTACCGTGGTCAGGCTATATCCTTCCTGTCGGCACGCTTCTTCGAGTGAATTGGCCGCATGACAACGGAACCGCTCGTCCGTAATCAATCTTCCCAATACCCGTTCTACAGCCTCTTGCGACATGGTTACCCCCTGGCTCGTACGCAACTGTCCCAAACAGGACAGCAGTGCCTTCGTGTACGTGCGCTATCAACGTAGTAGCGAAATTCGTGCCACTGTAACGACTTGTGTGATCTCAGCAGGTTATGAAACGTGAGTTCTGGGGACATGTCCCAATTCGGACAAACTGTCCCTGGTGGGACCATTGGGGAAGGATGGATTAATAAAACAGCTTGCGGGATGCCTTCAAAAGGCGTGCAGCAGAGGATTTATTATTTTGACACTGAGCCAGGGCCCATTCGATTACCTGTTGATTGACTGCATCGAGCGAAAACTCTTCAGGCGAAAAGTTGAAATTGAGAGTAATCCGGTCAGAAGCTGAGACTGTCCGGGGAGAAACGGGTTGTTGCAGGCGCAGGTGTTCCGGTTGGATCAGGTCGCCATTGGTGACGATTGTGGCGTACTCCAACAGGTTGCGCAGTTCGCGAACATTGCCGGGCCAGTCGTGGAGCATTAGCTGGTCAAGGGCTGCCTGCGAAAGGCCCGGCAGCGATTTGCCCTGATGCTTGCGGAAGTTGCCCAGAAACAGTTCGGTCAGTTGCGGGATATCCTGGCGGCGGTCGCGCAAGGGGGGGATGGCAATGGGAAAGATATTCAGCCGATGGTACAAGTCCCGGCGGAAGACCCCCTGCTCACAGCATTCATTCAGATCGCGGTGAGTAGCCACAATGACGCGACAATCCAGTGGAATTGGTTTATCCGATCCGACTTTTTCATAAACGCGCTCTTCCAGCAGACGGAGCAATTTGGGCTGTAACGACAGCGGCATGTCGCCGATCTCGTCCAGAAACAGGGTGCCGCGTCTGGCCCGGCTGCACTTCCCTTCCCGTTCAGAGTCGGCGCCGGTAAAGGCCCCTTTTTCATGGCCGAACAGTTCACTTTCCAGCAGGGTTTCCGGGATGGCAGCACAATTGACCGCCACAAAACTGGTCATATTTCCCCCGGAGGCAATATGGATGGCCCGGGCCAGCACCTCTTTCCCCACCCCGCTTTCACCCTGGAGGGAGACCGTGGTGCGTGGTGAGTCGGCCACCTGCCGGGCCTCGGCAAGGGCCTTTCCCATGGCCGGTGAGTTGCTGGTTATCTGCTGGAAACTGAACTTTTCCCGTTCGGTATCGAGCATCAGGCTGTAACTCTCCCGGAGCCTGGCCTGTTCCAACAATCGCTCCACCACCAACAACAACTCGTCCCGGTGTAGCGGTTTCAGCAGATAATCGTCAGCCCCCTCTTTCATGGCAGCCACGGCGCTGTCGACACTGCCGTGGGCAGTGACCAGCATAAATGGAAGCGGCAATTTTTGACTGCGCACCTGGCGCAGCAATGCCAGCCCGTCCATCCCCGGCATAACCATGTCGGACAGGATCAGGTCAAAACGCCCCTGCTCCAGTTCCGCCAACGCTTCAGCTCCGCTTGCGGCACAGGCGACCTGATACCCGGCATCATCCAGGTAACCTTTGATCATGAAGCGAAAGCTCTGTTTATCGTCTACCACCAGTATCCGTGTGTTTCTGTTCATGAGGTATGCTCCTGCGCCTGCAAGCGTTGACAGACCGTCCGCAACTGTTCCACCACCGGCCGCAGCTGTTCAGTCCCGGCGGATGGGGCATGCTGCTGCAACCAGGCCGCCAGTTCGGCCGGTTCCGGGTTTGCCAGATTGCCGCACAAACCTTTCAGGGTATGGGCGGCCCGACCAAAACTGTTGCGGTCATTACCCGCAAGGGTTGCCTGCAGGGTCTGGAGCTCTTCGGCAATATCCTGCAGCAGCAGTTCCCGATACTGCCGGACACGTTCAGGGTCGCTTCCCAGGTCGCTGCTGGCCTGCGGATTCAGCAGTTCGCCCCCCACTGAAGCGGCCATGGCGCCTGTGCAGTGTGAGGCAATTGCCCCGGCCAGCTGTTCGGGGAGCACCGGCTTTGCCAGCACCGCGTTGATGCCGGCGCTCAGGCAGGCTTCACGGGTAGCGGTGTCGACGTCGGCGGTGATGGCGATAATCGGCACAGGGTTTTCCATTCGTTCCTGCTCCTGTCGCCTGATCCTGGTAGCTACTTCGATGCCGCCAATCCCCGGCATGCGAACATCAAGCAGGATCAGGTCAAAGCGTTGCTGTTCCAGGAGCCGCAATGCCTGCCAACCATCTTCCGCCAGCAGCACATCTTGCCCCCAGGAAGTCAGGTTATCCTTTAACAATCGGCGATTAAATTCATTGTCCTCGACAACAAGGACCAGCCCAGGAGCCAAGACTACCGGTGGTGCCTGAAGATCTTCCGGCAGATTTTCAGATGCCTGAAGCGGCAGCTCGACGACAAAGCAGCTCCCTTCCCCATCACGACTGACAACAGAGATGGTCCCCCGCATCACCGCTACCAGGCTGTGCACGATTGCCAGGCCAAGGCCGGTGCCACCGTATTTACGGGTGATTGTAGAATCGAGCTGCCTGAACGGTTGGAACAGCAGGTCAAGACTGGATTCAGGAATACCGATACCAGTGTCACGCACCTCGAAACGAACCAGCGGGGAGCCTGAGTCCGCAACATTGCCAGACAGGCTGACGGTGCAGGAAACCCCGCCACGGTCAGTAAATTTAACGGCATTGGCCAGCAGATTAGCCAGGATCTGGCGCAGGCGGACCGGATCACCAAGGAACCAGACGGGTACAGTATCTTTGACAACAACTTGAAACGATAGTGCTTTTCGGCCTGCCAGGTGGAGATATTGTTCCTCCAGGCTGCCGACCAAGTGCCGCAGATGAAACGGTACGGCCTCACATTCCATCCGCCCCGCCTCGATCTTGCTCATGTCCAGAATGTCGTTCACCAGCTCCATCAGTGCGCATGACGACTGTTCGAGAATGGCGTGGTACTGACCAAGCTTGACCGGATCGGTTGCCGTGCGTGCCAGGGAACTGAAGCCTACCAAGGCATTGATCGGGGTACGAATTTCATGGCTCATGATGGCCAGGAACTGGCTTTTGGCGTTGTTGGCTGATTCAGCGGCTATTTTGGCCTCGGAAAGCTGCAGCGTCCGCTCGGCGATCTGCTCCTCAAGCAATTGATTGCGTTCACTCAATTCCTGCAAGGGATAGACTTCACCCTCGCGAGCCATGCCGTCTGGCAGGGAAATGCTGCTATGGCAGATTTTCCAGTCTTCAGCTTCCTTACGGAAAATCAACACCAGTCGCGCGATAGTTCGTGACAGAAAGTGATCTTCGATTGGCAGGTGAATGGTGAAAAAGCCGGTTGCTACGGCGACGGTATCAGCCAGCGACTGGATGGCCAGATCCTTGAGTTCAAGACGGAGCGACTCTTTGACCTGGGCAAAATCCTGACGGGTAATGGAGACCCATTCTGCCCGATCCTTGACGAGGGAATCCCCACCGCCGGTAAAACCGGAAAAATTTTCGCTAAAAAACTCCGTAAGCCGATCATCGCGAGATGCATACATGCGCATGTAGTCGGCAAAGAGTTGCCGGATTATTTGGTGGTCGCTTGCATCCATTGAGTTAAGCCTGTTTGCAGTGTATTAAGATGTTTTCCGATCCAGACTCCGATACTGAATCGCTTCGGCAATATGCTGTTCGTGGATAGTATCGCTGCCATCCAGATCAGCAATCGTACGGGCCA
>CAYQTC010000061.1:0-14299 GCA_964420435.1 uncultured Geobacter sp. | reverse complement strand
ACTGCCGTCTCAAAAGGGACTCGCTTTCTAACACAACACTTTCACGATTGTCAAATAGAAAATGTGTCCGCTCATCGAATTTGTTTAATCCCTTTTTTGTAACGTCCGTCTACCCCCTGCTTCTGACACCTTGAGCATCATATAGGGTGCGGAAATAATGTTTGCAATCACACTTGACGATACTGTAAATATTCCTAAATGAAATACTATACTTCCAAATGCTTTTTACAACTTTCTCTGCATTTTTCAGTTGCTGCTATCACTTTGACAGCCTGTGGTAACGCTTCAGCAGATATTCGCGATGACGCACTTCTTGCGGTGTCACGGCTTCATCAGACCGGTGCTGCCAGTCAGTTACCGGATGACATGAGAAGCATGGACAATACATTGACTGATGCGGAGCGATATAACTCATCTGCAGACCGCACAGATGCTGATAAACTTTATTTGCTTACCCTGCAAAAAGCACGAATCATAGAGTCACTGCTGGAAACTCAACCGATACAGCCAACCAGCCCACTTTCACCAGACATCATCGTATCTAATCCAAAAGCAGAACCTGACAATTCGGCGCCCCCCCTGACTGCCCCGGAACCTAACGCCTCTTCTGATGAGGTTTATTCTGAAAAGCTTGTCGGCGGAATCAGTACATATATAGTTACCAGCGGTGACACTATCCGCTTGGTGGCAGCCAGACTGGGTGTAACCAGACAGCATCTGATAAAGCTCAATCAATTAGATGCAGATTCGTTTCTTAAAATCGGACAGAAACTGATCTATAACAATAGAAAGATCATACCAAAACGCATGAGAGACGGAATAGTAGTCAACATACCCGATCGAACACTTTACTTTTTTCAGCAGGGGAAACTTGTCAAATCCCTTCCGGTCGCACTTGGGACATCCGTAAAGAATGAAAAGTATGTCTGGCAGACCCCTGTCGGCAAATTCAAGATAACGGCCAAACAGAAGGATCCCACCTGGTTTGTTCCACCTTCGATAAAGTCAGAAATGGAAGAATCAGGCAAGGAAGTTATTTCCAGCATAGCCCCAGGGCCAGAAAACCCTCTCGGAAAATTCGCCATCAAAACATCCATTCCAGGTATTCTAATCCATAGCACCATCAAGCCATGGTCAATCTACACTTTTGCCAGTCACGGCTGCATCCGTGTCAACCCTAAGGATATGGAGGATTTTTTCAAAGAGGTCAGAATCAACACCCCCGGCGAAATTATTTACAAGCCGGTAAAGCTGGCTGTAACTGATTCAGGCAGAATTTTTCTTGAAGTCCATCCAGACATTTACAAAAAGGGCACAAAGAGCGCTGATGAAGCAAAGAAAATGATTGAAAATCAGAAGCTGTCGGAACGGGTTGACTGGAAGAAGTTTGAAGCTGTCACGACACAGAAATCAGGAGTTGCCGAAGATATCACAATGTAACAATAAAACTCAGCAGCAGAAACTCAAGCTGGCGATCTCATGGTCGCCAGCTTGAGTTTTCGGAAGCTTGATTGAACCAACGCCCCTAGTCGTAAGTTGATGGTTCCGTCCCTTTTATGAAACACTCCATGACAGCTCCAGGAGCTCCCTCTCTGGCCAGCTTGCCTGTGCGCGGGTTTATCAGAACAAATGCAACATTTTCAGGGGCTTCAAAATCTTCAGACGGCATCTGAATGACCGCCTTCTGCATAAAGTCACCCCAGATGGGTGCAGCTGCCTGGCCACCGGAACCGCCTGCACCCAGAGAGCGTTCCTGATCATAGCCGACCCACACACCCGTCACCAATTGCGGAATATACCCTATGAACCAGGCATCTTTTGCATCGTTGGTGGTACCGGTCTTTCCGGCAACCGGACGGCCAATCAGTGAAGCCCGGTACCCGGTGCCGCTCGAAACAACGCTCTGCATGAGATTTGTGATAACGTATGCGGTCTCGGGTGAAATAACCGGAATCGGCACGGGTGGCTGGGTTTCCTGAAGAACGGTTCCCTCAGCGTCGGTAACTCTGCTTATAAAATACTGCGGGGTCAATAAGCCTTTATTGGCAAAAACAGTATACGCTGAAGTAAGCTCAAACGGCGAAATCGTCGCTGCTCCTAGAGCCAACGCCAAATTCGCCGGAATTGGAGAAGTGAATCCAAGTCTTTTGGCATATTCCGCTGTATATTCAGCACCAATCTGCTCCATAATTTTAACGCTTACAATATTAATTGAATATGTAAGGGCTTCCCGCATCGTAACAGGACCACGGAATATGTTGTCATAGTTTTTAGGTTTCCAGACACCACCAGCTCCATCCGGATACTCAACTTCCGCATCTTCTATTATGGAAGCCGGTGAAAAGCCTTTGTCCAGAGCGGCCGAATAAATAATCGGCTTGAAAGCGGATCCGGCGTTTCGCTTGGCCTGTATGGCACGATTAAACTGGCTTTTCTTGAAATCGTAACCCCCAACCATAGCTTTGACACCGCCTGTGCGAGGATCTATAGAAACCAGTGCAGCCTGAACATCCGGAGTTTGGTCAAGAGCGAACTGGGCCCCATCCTTACCTACCTCCGGCGAGACTACCGACACATCAATCACCGAACCGAGTGTCAGATTTTTATTTCCCTTGTCCGGTTTGCCGTAGCGGTTAATCATACCAAGCTTGCCGGCCCAGGACATATTCTTGCGTGCAAGGATCCCTTTCCTGCCCCCTACCCTGACGAGAACTTCTCCTCGATCCGGATTGAAACCAACGACAACCCCTTGATAGGTTTCTCCGGTTTTGAGAACCGCTGAATCGATACCCTCCTCAACCTTGCTGCAAAATGCATCAACTGCATCATCATCGAGATACTTTGTCGGCCCCCTAAACCCCTGTCGCTTATCTACCTCCTTGAGTCCCTTGCGAAGACTTTGGAAGGCTGCCCGCTGCATCTCGGCATTCATGGTTGTGTATATTTTGAGACCGCCCTTATAAAGCTGGTCCTCTCCATACTTCTGCTCAAGCTGTATCCTCAGATGTTCAAGAAAATAAGCTGACTGTTCGTTATTAACCTTTTTCATGGGACGGATGACAATTGGTGTTTTTCCGGCGTAATCAGCCTCAACCGGCGTTATGTAGCCTTCCTTGACCATTCTATCAAGCACATACCTCTGTCTTTCACTGGCTTTATCCATGTGTTTGATAGGGGAATAAGCATTGGGCGCTTTGGGAAGGCCAGCCAACATGGCCATTTCAGCCAGATTAAGCTGATCAACATTCTTTCCGAAATAGGTTTCAGCGGCAGCCTGAACGCCATAGGAACCACCGCCAAGATAGATCTGATTCAGATACAGGTAGAGAATCTCGTCCTTGGACAGCTTCTCTTCCATTCTTGTGGCTAAAATAGCTTCCTTTATCTTGCGTGAAAATTTCTTTTCAGGTGTCAGCAGCATCGACTTTGTCACCTGCTGTGTAATAGTAGAGGCTCCCTCTTTTTTACGCATTGAGATGACATTTTTGACCGCGGCGCGAACAATTCCGAAATAATCAATCCCCTTGTGGGAATAGAAATTGGCGTCTTCCGCTGCAACAAAAGCCTGAATAAGTTTTCTCGGCATTTTATTGACCGGAACAACTATTCGCCGTTCCAGATAAAATTCACCCACAAGACTTCCATCATCTCCAAAGACCTGGGACACGATGGGCGGCTTGTAGTCAGTCAGACGATCGATCCTCGGCAGTTTTGCAAGCAGAAAGAATACATAGCCGGATATTCCCAACAAGGTGACAACCCCCAGCGTAACGACACACAACAGAAGGGTAGAGATAAAACCTTTTTTTCCGCAGAACACCTGCGCTTTACTATACATACTGGAAACCTTCCTGAATAAATTGCTCTGCTGAATTCCAGCCGACACCTACCTGTTCAAGGCTCGAGCAAAATAGCATATCATTTCAGGAATTCAAGTTTAATACGAAAGTGACTTAATCCTTGCCAACAGGCTGTGAGCGCATATAATTGCCAATAACCGTACCGGACATACCAACATCAGCAACCAACTGAGCGGGGAACCAAATGAAGATTTTCTCCAGCAACAGCGTCACAACCACCTTTAATATCATCTCATCTTTGCTTTTAATCGCCCTTTTCATGGCACTGGCTCTAAGCAGCTACCGCCGCGAACAGGAACTGATAATAAAAGGAGCCGTCGATAACGCTCGCACGATATCACAACAGATCATTGTGACCCGCGACTACCTGTCCAGACACGTCACCAGTGAACCGGAAAAGAACCCCAACCTGATTCCGCAGGTTGCAGCCAGCAGCATAGCCAAACAACTAACCGAGGGCTCGAATTATTACGTACGCCAGGTTTCGTTGCGATATCGTAATCCCGATAATCGCCCTGACAGTTTCGAGTCAAATCAGCTGAATAAGTTTAAAGGCCCCAAGCCAAAAGAGGTCTGGAATGTTTCAAGAGAGAGCGGTAAAAAAACACTACGCTATATGCTTCCAATGGTGGCAGACAAGTCATGTCTGGTCTGCCACGGAAGCTATGAAACCGCGCCAATGTTCATTCAGGTACGCTTCCCCAAGGATCATTTTTCATACGGATATCAGTTGGGAGAAATGATCGGTGCAGTCTCGGTAGCTGTTCCAATGGAGAGCCTTTACCGCCAGATAAGACACAATCTGGGTCGGGACGTTATATATGACGGACTCGTAATGACCATTTTCATTATAATAACAGGCTGGATTCTGCACAGAACCATCATTACACCTGTAAAGAAAGTTGCTGGCAGTATCTCTGAAGTCGCGCGCACCGGAAATTTCAGCCAGAGGATCGAGTTGAAGCGCACAGACGAGATTGGTGAACTGATCAATTCGTACAACATTCTGATGTCAGAACTGGATCATAAGACTCGCCAAAGAATGGAATCAGAAGAACGTTACCGGAACTTCATAGAGATTGCCCAGTCGCCGATCGTAACTTTTATGACCGATGGCAAGATACTTATTTCAAACCAAAAGGCCGAGAAACTCTTCGGACTAACAAAAGAAGAGCTGTTGGGACAATGTATTTTCGAATTCATGTTGCAGGGTGACGATCTTAAGGAGGCAATTAATGATTATTTTACTGCGGGAAGCAGCAATCTGATCGGTACAACGACCCGCCAGAAGGTACGGGATGTTTGCGGCAGGCTCTTTGAAGTTGACATGGTGATCTCGGTCTCTCAATCCGACCAAAGTCAGATTTTCAGTGCTATACTGCGGGCAGCAAAGGAATAATAGAGTTTTTTAAGTGCCGTCAGCATGAACATGTGATAATAGTATCGATTTTATGGACAATAATTAAATCGCGGAGGAAATCTGAATGTGCGGCATTGTAGGTTACATCGGCGGACAGCCGGCGACACCAGTCATCCTTGAAGGTCTGAAAAAATTGGAATATCGCGGCTACGACTCAGCCGGAATAGCGACCCTCGACTCCGGAGAATCTTCGATACGCCGCAGTGAAGGCAAACTGGTAAATCTGGAGAATCTACTACGCGATCAGCCTCTCACAGGAGTGATAGGCATAGGCCATACCAGATGGGCAACCCATGGCCGGCCGTCCGAGATCAACGCCCACCCCCACAAGGCCGGCTCTGTAATCGTAGTACACAATGGCATCATTGAAAACTACCTGCAGCTCAAGGCACAACTAAAGCAGACCGGTCACGTTTTCAAGAGTGAAACTGACACGGAAGTTATCTCTCATCTCATTGAAGAAAAGCTGAAAAGTGAAACAAACTTCGAAAAGGCTGTCCGTCAGGCACTGTCGGAACTGTTTGGTGCCTACGCGGTCTGCATCCTGAACGAGAAAGAACCCGGAACACTGATCGCCGCCAAGCTAGGATCACCAATGGTTGTCGGACTTGGACAGGGTGAGTTTTTTGTTGCTTCCGACATACCAGCCATTCTCGCCCACACCCGCGAGATGGTTTTTATGGAAGATGGCGAAATGGCAGTCTTTAGCAATGGCGAAGTCAATTTTTCCACTATTTCCGGTGAATCACTGAAGAAAACTACCCGCCATATAGACTGGTCGCCAATGATGGCGGAAAAAGGAGGCTACCGCCACTTCATGCTCAAGGAAATCCACGAGCAGCCCCGTGCCGTACGAGATACTATTGCGGGGCGCCTGATGGAGAGTGATGGAGATGTATATCTTGAAGACCTGCCGTTCAGCGACCGGCAGTTGGCAGCCGTAAAAAGGATCGTCATTATTGCCTGCGGTACATCATGGCACGCTGCACTGGTTGGCAAATTCTATATCGAAGGCTATTGCCGCATTCCGGTAGAAGTTGATATAGCGTCCGAGTTCCGCTACCGGAACCCGGTAATCGATGAAAACACTCTGGCTATTGTCATATCCCAGTCCGGCGAAACAGCCGACACTCTGGCTGCACTGCGAGAAGCCAGGTCACGCGGTGCCATGAACATGGCTATCTGCAACGTGGTTGATTCATCGATCGCCCGCGAATCGGCAGGTGTAATTTACACCCACGCAGGCCCGGAGATCGGAGTAGCCTCAACCAAAGCCTTCGTCACGCAGTTGACCGCACTGTATCTGTTTACAATCCGGCTGGGACGTGCCACCTGTTCTATCGATGCCCCCTCCGGACTGCGCATGATAACTGCGCTTAAGAAAGTTCCGGCACTGCTTGAAGAAACCCTGAATTTGAACGACTCCATCGAAAAAATTGCTAAGAAGTACATGAATGCACGGGATTTTCTGTACCTTGGGCGTGGCAAAAACTTCCCGATTGCTCTTGAGGGAGCGCTCAAATTGAAAGAGATCTCCTACATCCATGCAGAAGGCTACCCGGCCGGTGAGATGAAGCATGGCCCGATCGCCCTGATCGACGAGGATGTACCTGTCGTGGTGCTGGTGCCTAAAAGCAGCGCCTTTGACAAAACCCTTTCGAACATGGAGGAGGTCATCGCACGCGGTGGACGGGTGATCGCATTGTGCAGCGAGGGGGATCAGGAGGTCGGAGAAAGAGCTGAAACCATTATCGAAATACCTAATCTCAACGAGGATCTTGACCCACTGTTGCTTTCGGTACCACTGCAGCTGCTTGCTTACCACATATCAGTACTGAAGGGCACCGACGTTGATCAACCGCGCAATCTTGCAAAAAGCGTTACGGTGGAATGAGGCACACAAAATACAAAGGGTGACTCACTGATGAACAATAAAAAAGCCGACTGGAAACAGTCGGCTTTTTTATTGCGGTAAGCTGGATTAATTATTCAGCTATGCAAACGGATTTCTTAAAACGATGCTCTGGTCACGCCTTGGACCGACTGACACCATAACAATCTGGCATCCGGCAAGCTCTTCCAGGCGCCGAACGTATGATTGGGCCGTAAGCGGCAGTTCTTCGAAGGTACTAACTCCGGTGATGTCCTGACGCCAACCGGGAAGTTCCTCGTAAACAGGCTGACACTTCTCGAATATTTCCAGACTTGAAGGAAGAGTCTCAAGCGCCTTTCCGTTATAGGTATAGCCTGTGCAAACCTTTATGGTATCAAAATCAGATAGCACGTCCAGTTTGGTCAAGGCGATACCGGTCAAACCGTTCACGCGCACGGCATAGCGAATAACCATCGCATCAAACCAGCCGCAACGACGGGGGCGACCAGTGGTTGCACCGAATTCTCCGCCGATCTGACGCAGCTTTTCGCCTGTCTCTTCCAGCAGTTCTGTTGGAAAAGGACCGCTACCCACGCGGGTAACATAAGCCTTTGATATACCGATGATCTCGTGAATCTCTCTTGGGCTTACGCCGGAACCGGTGCAGGCTCCTCCGGAGCAGGTTGAAGACGATGTGACAAACGGGTAGGTACCATGATCAACATCCAGCAAAGTACCCTGGGCACCTTCAAACAGCGCTTTCTTTCCAGCTTTCAGGTCGTTATTCAGGATCAGTGCCGTATCAGCGACATAACGCCGCAGCACATCTGCGTAGCCTTGATATTCTGCATATATTTCATCATAGCTGCAAGGAGACTCACCCAGGAACTGTTCAAGTATGAAGTTCTTCTCAACCAGAAATTCTTTAAGCTTTCTGGCAAATGTATCTGAATCGATGAGATCCATCAAACGAATGCCGCGACGGCCGATTTTATCCTCGTAGCAGGGACCGATGCCGCGCCCGGTGGTCCCGATCTTCTTATCGCCACTCTTAGCTTCACGTGCAATATCAATGCGCTTGTGATAAGGCATGATGATATGAAGGGATTCCGACAGAAGCAGGCAGGAGTCGTCCTTGATCCGTCCGGACTCCTTCAGTTTGGTGATTTCCCTGATAAACACTTCCGGGTCCAGAACAACTCCATTGCCGATGATGCAGCGCTTGCCTTCATGAAGTATTCCGGACGGGATCAGGTGCAGAACAACTTTTTCATTTCCCACAACCAGTGTATGACCGGCGTTGTTACCACCCTGATAACGTACGATATCGTCAGCATATTCGGTATAGATATCAACAACCTTGCCTTTACCTTCATCGCCCCACTGGGCGCCTACTACAACCACGTTTGCCATGTTTATCTGTCTCCCTGGCTTTCTTCTATGAATTTCATAAGTTCCGGACTGGCGATCATCGCCCTGTCTACCGGTACAACGACTCCGTCTCTGATTCTTACTGCATGGTAAAACTGACTGTCATTTCCGATAACCAGCATGCAACGGATGTTCATGCGGCAGGCATATTCCAGTGATTGATCGTATTCGCGGCAGATGATGTCCCTGGCGGTGCTGTACCCCTGAAGTCGCAAAAGTCTGGCAACTTCCAGCACGTCTCTCCGGTCTTCCCGTGAGTTGAACAGCAGGAAATCTCGAGTAGTGCTTGCTTCCAACTCCGGACGCCGCTCGAGTGCCGACAAAAGGTTGAGAACATTGAAAGTGAAGCCGGTGGCCGGAGCATCAAATCCGTAACGGCCTGTCAGATTATCATACCGGCCGCCGCTGCAGACCGGTTCTCCAAGGCCAGA
The DNA here is from genome assembly GCA_964420435.1 of uncultured Geobacter sp. Classification (GTDB taxonomy): domain Bacteria; phylum Desulfobacterota; class Desulfuromonadia; order Geobacterales; family Pseudopelobacteraceae; genus JACRCG01. The sequence continues at coordinate 5,284 of CAYQTC010000061.1, read as the reverse complement.
TACAAATCCCTCGAAAGTAATACCTGTGTGGTAGCCAAGCCCGCGGGTTTCGCCAAGATCTATGGACAAATAGTCGCTTACCCCATGTATTTCGAGGATTTCCAGCACTTGACGCAGGTTTTCCAATGCTGCCAGCGACCTGGGATTCGAAGTATATTTCTTTGCATCATCAAGAACATCGCGGCCTCCAAACAAGCGCGGCAAAGCACTTATTTCGCGGGAAGCCTCGTCAGAGACATTGTTGGCTTTAAGTAAAGATCCCACAGCAGAAGTATCTTTCCTGGAGACAGCTTCACGCAGTTCACGAAGAGCAACTCTGCCAAGACCGGAGGCCTGCATGATGCCGTGACAGAATTCAACCTGGCCCAGATCAATTTTGAAATCAGTCAGTCCGAGTCCCAGCATGGCTTCTATTGCCATGACGACCATCTCGGCGTCCGCTTCCGGAGAACTCAATCCGATCAACTCAACACCGGATTGAAACATTTCACGGCTTCGGCCTGTCTGCTGCTCGGTCTGCCGCAGCACGCGCCCGCTGTAGCTGATACGATGAGGCAGGGGCCAGGTAGCAAGCCTTGTGGCAACTATCCTTGCTATCTGCGGCGTAATGTCCGGAGGAAAAGCCAGCAACCTTCCGGTCTGCCTATCATCAAAGCGATAGGCTTTTCCCTTAAGCTCCTCACCCATTCCTATGGTAAGAACATCTTCATATTCAAGATTCGGAGTTATTACTCTACGAAAACCCCATAGCTCGAAGACACGCAACAATCGGGTTTCAATATACCCGATCTTGGCAGCAGTATCAGGCAGCAGGTCACTGACTCCGCGAGGCAGAGATATGTCTTGAGCAGGAGCCGTCACTCTACCTTCTTGATCGACATGGAAGATGCTCCGCGATTCGAAACGCTCGGCCTCTGTACGGTTTGAAGAATCAGCAGTTCATTGCGAGACTCGTCCAGATAATAGTCCGGCATATAGTTTTGAGTTTCACGTGTACGCCACTTCTCTTCAAGACTGGAACCATTCCAGATCAGACAATAAACGGCACCTTTTTTATATGAACGCGCGTTGCCCAGAACCCAGAACCCGTCGTTTTTCCCTACCAGCACTTCACCCTTTGAAGTAACCTGAATTCGCTGATTCATAAAGACCCAACGGTTAAGATCACCGGTTACCCGTACGTTGTCCTGATCTTCCTTCTGAAAATAAAGCTCCGATCCGCCAAATTTATCGTTACTGCGCCACAGCTCATTCTGCTCACGGTCGTAAACAACCAGATAGTTGTCTGGGTTAATTGCCGTAGTGAATATATTACCGGCCGAATCCTTGAACTGGTTGAACGTATAGATATTTGCGTAACGAGGCATTTTGACTGGATTTTTCAGAGAAAAGGTGCTGCCGGAACGGATTGCCTCATATACTTCACCAAAAAAATCGCTTTCCCGTCCCATGCTTTGAGCATAAAGCTTCTTTTCTGCACCGGCAAGGCTGAAAACGCGGAAATAATAGGGAACATTTTCAGCAATCCTGACAAGTTTTTCACCCTGAAGCTGCCAGACCTGTGATGAGACCTCATTGCTTCGAATGGTCGTGACATAAAGTTCAATGCCGTTACCTGACGCCAAGGCATCCAGCGATATTATTTTTTCACTTGTCTTCAGTTCAGCTTCAGAGACCAGCTTCATGTCACTGGATTGACGGAAATAAGAAATACGGCGATCTTCAGCCATGAAAATCTGTCGACTGCCGTCGGGAAGGACCATCCCCTGCGCCAGAAGATTTGCCGCGCCCACCAGACGTTTGCTCATCCAGCCGCCGGAACTGTTCTGCTCGTAATCGCGCGGCTTGATGAATTCAGAAGCTGTCGCCGATTTTATGTTCTCGGCCCTGACAATATCCTTGTTCAGGGAAGTTATGGGTAAAGGGGCTTGAGGGGCTGTAACAGCTGTAGTTCCGGCCGGATTTTGGAGATATGCCCGGGAAAGCTCAGAGGAAAGTTTTTCAGCAAGCTTGCCGATGGCCGGAATCAGTTCGTCCTGGTTCTCTCCCTGAACAAAAGCGCGAGACACTGATTTTCCACCAACAGTCCTGGCAAGAGCATCCACACTGAAAACCTTGCCGATAACCACATAGGTACCGGTGACCAGTACATCAGCCTCTGCAGCGCTGGCAACCGACAAAATCTGGTCGCTGTTAAGTCGAGACGCCAGCAGCGCCTGGAGAGTAGTCTTCATTTCGTCTCTGTTGGTCGCGCCGACAGCATTCATATCAGCGACAAAAACCTTTAACTGAGCTGCAAAAGCCGGCATTGAAAAAAGTGAGGCCAGCAGCACAGTACATAAAACGAGACGTTTTTTCATGATACCTCCATTACTAAATCTGAAGCCGACGGATTATGGCAAAATATACTACCCATGTCAAAAAAAAAGGGAGAAACAGTAGATTGCCTCGTACGCTTTCGTTACTGACACCAATCTGGAGCGCGATTAACTAGGCTTTATTTAGAAATCATTTTTTCAAGGCGGGAACTAACGGGCATGGATTACTGCGGCCTAATGATGAATTTATTTAAATCAGCAATCCCCACTTTCCTGGCAAGAAGGGGGGATTGCCATGGGATGCTTAAAGCAGCTGGCTGCCTATCACCTAGCGTGTGCTGCCCGTTGCCGGCACAATTTCATCGCTGGCAGCAGCGGGCAACTCAACAGGCGCGACAGGTTTTTTTACCGATTCAATTACCTTTTGAACAGGTGCCGGTTCCGGTCGCGGGTCTACAGGTTTCGACACTTCCTGCGGACGCTGTCGGCTTGTCTCGACAGCAGGCGGCAGATCTTTTGCGTCCTTTCCAAGATCGTACTTTATCAATGAGATCATTTCGTCAAACTGGTCAGCATAAGCTTCCGGTTCCTGAGTTTCTCTCAACAGCCAGTCTTTGCGCTTCAGTTCGAGTGCCCTGCGGATACCATCAATTGTCTTGAATCTAACTTCGGTTTTCCTGACGAGATTCGCATCAGATTCGCTAAAATCCGGGTACTGAAGATTGAGCAACGGGGAATACTTCAAAAAACGCCTCCGGAAATTGGGGTACTCCCACAGAACAGTGCCATTTGCATCCAGCATTTGGGCGGTAAGCGTCAAGAAATTATAGTCGGTTTCAAGTGATGTCAGCAGGTTGCTGGAATATATCTTTTCCTTTTTAGTCAAGCCGCTGACGGTGACCAGTAATACAGCGTCCAGGTTGTTTTTCTGCAAGTAGCTGCGCAGCTCATCATTCTTCCAAAAATATTTGTTATATTGGACTGTTGCATCATCGCGCCTTTCTCGTCTGAACATGAAGGATTCAAACAACCGACGCGACTCTCCGTCGAGGAGAGCCACAGTGTAAAAATTGCCTGTTGCTTTGAGCTTTCGAACAAGTTGCGGCTCATATTTCCTATTCAAATCAGCAACCAACTGGAGCAGCAGATCTTTCTGCGGATGTTTTATGTCTGAGTCGGCATCTATTAATATGGGTGCGACGCCAAGCACCTTGACCTTTTCTGCAAGGTTTGCAGCAGGGACATTGTAATAGTTCCCGGCACATCCAGCTACAAATATGGAATACAGCAGCAGAGACAGCAGCAGTTTTTTCATGAAACCCCCTGTTTGAAGAGTTGAAATGATTCGAAATCAATGAAAGCTCATATAGCAGAATGAGCTTTTATTTTCCAGTCAATTTGACACCTCAAGCAATACCTGCACCCTGACCGCCGGCTTTCAAATTTGTTGACAAGAGAATGTGTAATTTCGTATTGTTTCAAGATTAAACCTGCTTATCGAGAGTGGTGGAGGGAAAGGCCCTGCGAAGCCACAGCAACCGGCCGACAAGGCGTCAGGTGCTAATTCCTGCCGAAAGGCGAAGATGGGGGGTGCGCTGTGTTTTTTATTCCAGCCCCTTCTCATAAAAATGCGAAGGGGCTTTTCATGTCCGTCGGTGTTGTCAAAGAACAATCAATAACCTTTGAGTCCGGCGTCCGCCTGGACAGCGGTCGTATACTGGCGCCCATAACGCTTGTCTATGAAACATACGGGACTCTCAACGAGCACGGCACCAACGCCATTCTGGTTGAACACGCCTGGACCGGCGATGCCCACCTGGCCGGAAAAAGAGACGACACTGACAGCAAACCCGGCTGGTGGGATGCCATTGTGGGCCCCGGGCGCCTGTTGGACACCGACCGCTATTTCGTAATCTGCTCCAATGTAATAGGCTCCTGCTACGGTTCCACCGGACCAACATCAATCAATCCTAAAACAGGCAAACGCTACAACCTGTCATTTCCGGTAATTACTGTTCGTGACATGGTACGTGCACAAAAGCTGCTGATCGATGCCCTCGGTATAAATAAACTGCTGACTGTAATGGGAGGCAGCATGGGGGGCATGCAGGCTCTTGAATGGGCAACCCAATACCCGGACAACATCGCCTCCGCCATTGTTCTGGCGTCCACACCTCGCCCTTCCCCCCAGGCCATCTCTTTAAACGCAGTAGCCCGCTGGGCAATCTTTAATGACCCTACCTGGCGAAAAGGGGAATACAAACACAACCCTAAAGACGGCCTTGCACTTGCACGCGGCATCGGACACATCACCTTCCTGTCGGATGAATCAATGAACGCCAAATTCGGCCGCCGCTTTTCTGCAAAAGACGGCCAGTTTGATTTTTTCGGGCAGTTCGAAGTCGAGCGATACCTGAATTACAACGGCTACAACTTCGTAGATCGTTTTGACGCCAACTCATTTCTCTACCTGGCGAAATCGCTCGATCTTTATGACATCGCATGGGGATATGAATCCATGAGCGAAGCCTTCAGTCAGGTAAAAGCTCCAATCCAGTTCTATGCCTTCACCTCCGACTGGCTTTACCCGTCCTACCAGACCGAAGAGATGGTAAACTGCATGAAAGAACTTGGCAAACCAGCGGAATATCACCTGATAACGTCAGCTTACGGCCACGATGCATTCCTTTTGGAACATGAGACCTTTGCGCCGTTGGTTCGCAATTTCCTTGAAAGCGTACAAAGTTGAGAATGAAACCGTGGCTTACAAGGACTGTTTAAAACGATATTTAAAAAAAATTGCGTCAGCAGAAAAAAACTGTTGACTTGTTTTTCGTAGTTAGCTATAAAGTCCATCTCGTTACGCACTCATGGGCCTGATTCCTTAAATGGAACTGCGTAGCAAGTTCAAACGTCCCCTTCGTCTAGCCTGGCCCAGGACACCGCCCTTTCACGGCGGCGACACC
>CAYQTC010000060.1:0-14832 GCA_964420435.1 uncultured Geobacter sp. | reverse complement strand
AAGGCCGACCCGGATTCCGTCAATACGGTCGAAAGACCCGGAACCGGGGCAGACATCTGCCAACAAGACCTTTATCCAGGCACCATGCCGGGGGTAAAGGTCTTTTTTTATTGCCCCCGGCGAACACCAGCCAAGAACTTTTTGGCCAGATCGTCGGAGGTCATAAAAATGAACAACATCCTCAAAACCACCTTTCTCCTTTCCTTGCTTACCATTTTACTGATTGCCATGGGCGGCGCTGTCGGCGGTAAGGGGGGCATGATCGTTGCCTTCCTGATGGCTGCCGTTATGAACTTCGGCTCCTACTGGTTTTCTGACAAAATTGTCCTTAGGATGTACAACGCCCAGGAAATCACCCGCGAGGTTCACCCCTCCTTCTACGGCATGGTTGAGCGTCTGGCCACTCGTGCCGGGCTCCCCATGCCCAGAGTTTACATCATTCCCGACGAGTCCCCCAATGCCTTTGCCACCGGACGAAATCCCGAGCATGCCGCTGTTGCCGCTACGGAAGGAATTCTGCGGATACTTTCCACTGAAGAACTGGAAGGGGTCATGGCCCATGAACTGGCTCATGTTAAAAACCGTGACATTCTGATCTCCACCATCGCCGCCACCTTTGCCGGCGCAATATCAATGATCGGCAACATGCTGCAATGGGGCGCGATGTTCGGGGCCGGGCAGAGAGATGATGAAGAAGGTGGAAGCAGCCTGATCGGTTCACTGGCCATGGCGATTATCGCTCCAATTGCCGCAATGCTGATTCAAATGGCCGTGTCGCGCTCCCGCGAATTTCTGGCTGATGAATCCGGGGCAGGAATCTGCGGCAGACCGCTGGCCCTAGCCGGCGCTCTGCGCAAACTGCACAACGCTTCCCAAGCTATACCGATGCAGGATGCCCGTCCCGCTACGGCGCATATGTTTATCGTCAACCCGCTCACTGGCGGCGGCATGATGTCGCTCTTTTCTACCCATCCGCCAATGGAGGATCGCATTGCCCGGCTCGAAGGTATGGCCACGCGAACGCACTGAAGTTAACCCTAACCGCCGACTCAACACAGTCCCGGCACACCACACAGGAGGAAACCATGTCGTACACCAGAATGCTTTTTACCAGGGAATCAAAAGTATCCCGGAAGAAACGGAAAGAAACTGAGCAGCTACAAAATGTCATTTCACTGCGCATCAACGATGATGAGAAAAAAACGCTGGAAAAGCTGACAAAGACGACATCCAAAAGCATCACCGAAATCATGCGGGAAGCAATTGATCTATGGAGAGCCAGGCAGCGCAAAATGTGTATGGATTAGTCTGTTGAACAAATACTGAACATAAGAGGATTTACACATGGAATGGTTGACAAATCCGCAGGTCTGGATGGCGCTGGTAACTCTGACTGCTCTGGAAATTGTCCTTGGCATTGACAATATTATCTTTATCTCCATTCAGGCCAGCAAACTCCCAGCGCATCAGCAGGAGAAGGCCCGACTGATTGGTCTCGGGCTGGCAATGTTTATCCGCGTCGCACTGTTGTTCTCGCTGACCTGGCTGATGGGGCTGACTGCACCGCTCTTCACCGTTATGGGCAATGAGATTTCCGGTCGCGATCTGATCCTTCTCTCCGGCGGTCTTTTTCTGCTCTGGAAAAGCACAATGGAGATTCACGAGAAGCTTGAAGGTGATGAGACAATCTCTTCTGCCCGCGTCGGTGTAACTTTTGGCGCGGTCATTGTGCAGATACTCCTCCTGGATATTGTTTTTTCACTTGATTCAATCATTACCGCGCTGGGAATGGCCACCCAGCTCGCTGTAATGGTTACTGCGGTAGTCATTTCCGTCATCTTCATGATGCTCTTCTCCGGGAAAATCAGCACCTTTGTTGAGAAACATCCGACCATCAAGATGCTGGCTCTCAGCTTTCTGCTCCTGATCGGGGTGGCGCTGATTGGCGATGGCTTCGATATGCACATCCCCAAAGGGTACATCTACTTTGCCATGGCCTTCTCGGTTATGGTTGAGATGTTCAATTTGAAACTTCGGCGTGGTACGCCGGTTAAGCTTCATCAACCACATCTGGAAGGTTCCACCGAAAGATGACTCCTCGGCTTAAGGGAAGGAGAACCAATGTTAAAAAAAACATTTCCCATCTTCAGAGGTTATCTGGTCTCAGAAAATGAGCCGATTTTGACAGTAATAATCAGAGAGCATCTAACCACAAAAGGAGAATATCCGCATGAAATGTCCCGTATGTAATGCCATTGATCTTATGATGACTGACCGCCAGGGAATTGAAATTGACTATTGTCCGCAGTGCCGTGGAGTATGGCTGGATCGTGGGGAACTCGACAAGATTATCGAGCGATCTGCCCTACAGGAATCAACGCCTACTTCGCAACCACAACAGCAGTATTCACCACAGCCACAGGCCCATGCAAACGGCCATGCTCAAGATTATGGACATGGCTATTCCCACGGGCACAAACCGTACCGCAAAAAATCATTTTTGCAGGAGCTGTTTGACTAGGCTCACTCACTTGTTACGCCCACTGCCTGAATGTTGAATATTGGTCGCCACACCAGGTACGGGATGAGAAACATCCTCCAAAACCTTGCGAGTACTCAATTTCACCGGAGAAAAAGTACTATGAAACAGATTGCATTGCTTATTCTCATAAGCGGAATTATGGCGCTATGCGGCTGCACAACCGAAAAAACACCCGCACCGCAACAACAGATTCCTGCTATATCACTAACCGCTGCCGACAAAGAAAAACTGCAGGCATTCCAGAAGGAGATCATGAACATTGAGAACCTTACGGACAAAGCCATCAAGTTAGCAGGGGATGAACTGATGAATGTCATTAAAGGCGGCGGCGTTTCGATCAATCTCCCTTCAATAGTTGACAAGGCAAAGGCTGAATGCCTTCTGGCAGGAGAAACACTTGCAAATAAGACCATTCCGGAAGCTTTACCACCAGAAGCAAAGACTCTTCTTAACGACGGTAGAACAGGCTTGATTGCGGCGTATAAGGCTTATGCGGAATCATTTGAAGCCGTCAGGAGTTTTGTCACTGACAAGAACCCTATGGCGCTACTTGAGTATCGGAAGAAAAGTTCACAGGCGCAGGAACTTTATGATGGAGCAGCCGGCAAGTTTAAAACCATTATGACGGCCGCCGGTATATCGCAATAACGCAGCAATCCAGAGCATCGAAAGTATGAGGAAAAGAAACGGATGTCAGAGCAATTGATCATGTGGAGTGTTTTCGGCCTGCTGGTAGCTATCATGCTGGCCATCGATCTCGGCCTGAACCGTAAGAGTCATGAAATTCCCTTCCGAGAGGCGCTCACCTGGACCGTGATCTGGATCTCGCTGGCTCTGATCTTCAATGCCGGTATTTACCTGTATCTGGGGCAGGCCAAGGCCCTGGAGTTCTTCACCGGATACGTTATTGAAAAGTCGCTCTCGGTGGACAACCTGTTTGTCTTCATCATGATCTTTTCGTACTTCCATGTGCCACGGCTCTACCAGCCGAAGATCCTGAAGTGGGGCATCATTGGCGCACTGGTGATGAGGGCGCTCTTCATCTGGCTGGGGATTGAACTGCTGGAGGCATTCCATTGGATGATCTACGTTTTCGGTGCAATCCTGATCGTGACCGGCATCAAGATGGCTTTCGGCGGAGATGAGAAAATCGAACCGGAGAAAAACCCGCTGGTCCGGTTGGTCAAACGGTTCGTCCCCATCACGAAACGGACTCAGGGAGACCGGCTGTTTATCTCCAAAAAAGGCGTACGGGCGGCGACGCCACTCTTTCTGGCTCTGGTGATGGTCGAATCGAGCGACGTGATATTTGCCCTGGATTCAATACCGGCCGTATTTGCCGTCACCAGAGATCCGTTTATCGTCTATACTTCCAACGTTTTCGCCATCATGGGGCTCAGATCGCTTTATTTTCTGCTCTCCAATGTCATGGGAATGTTCGTTTATCTTAAACTGGGGATATCGTGTGTCCTGGTATTCGTCGGGGTCAAGATGCTCCTGGCTGACACCCGCTTCGAGATACCGGTGCATTTCTCACTCGGGGTCATCTTTGGGGTGCTGGCGATTTCCATAATCACCTCGATCGTTGTCGGAAAGAAACGCAGTACCGTGGTTCTGTAATTCCAGGTTTGATAATAATGAGCTCAAAGGAGTTTCGTCATGAATGAATTGAATCCTCTCTACTCTCGCAGCACTACAGACGTAATCGTGAAACAGAACACCCTCATCCGCAAGGTATACGCCTGGATGGGTGCAGGTTTGGCAATCACAGCGTTTATGGCACTGGTAACACTTTCCTCTCCTGCCATCCTTAACGCCGTGCTTGGAAACAAGCTCATCTTTTACGGATTGGTTATCGGTGAACTAGCCCTGGTCTTCACCCTGTCAGGGGCCATCAACAGGTTGAGTGCGGCAACGGCAACGCTCATATTCATTGCCTATGCGGCGCTCAACGGAATCACCCTGTCCGTGGTGTTTCTGGCCTACACGGCCAACTCGATCACCTCAACCTTTGTCATCACCGCCGGCATGTTTGGCGCCATGAGCCTCTATGGTTCCACGACTAAGCGCGACCTGACTTCATGGGGCAGTTTCCTGTTCATGGGCCTGATCGGAATCATCATCGCTTCGGTCGTTAACATCTTTGTCGGCAGCAGTGTCGTATCATGGGTTGTCTCCGGAATAGGAGTAATTGTCTTCACCGGCCTGACCGCTTATGATACCTGGAAAATCAAGGCAATGGCCGCTCAAGGTATTGAGGGGAGAAAACCGGCCATCATAGGCGCATTGACCCTCTATCTTGACTTCATCAACCTGTTCCTTATGCTGCTCAGGTTCACCGGTAACCGGCGATGAGATGCTTAATGCGAAAACTTTGGGAACTCTCTTATGCTTGATCAATCTGTGATACTCTGGATTATTAGTGCAATTCTGACCGTTACCGGTTTGAGCGGTTTGTTGCTGCCGGTCGTACCGGGTGCACCGCTCCTTTTTCTGGGGCTGCTTTTCGGCGCATGGGCGGAAGGGTTCACCTACATCGGTATCGGAACATTGCTGATATTGGCGGCAATGGCGGCCATGACCTATGTGGTGGAGTTTGCGGCATCCCTCTTAGGGGTGAAAAAGTATGGTGGTTCAAATCGTGCCATGATCGGAGCTGCCCTTGGCGGGTTTGCCGGTCTTTTCATGGGCATTCCAGGCATTCTGCTCGGCCCGTTTATCGGTGCGGTACTAGGCGAATTGTCGCTACAGCGCAGCCTGGATCAGGCAAGTCGGGCCGGCTTTGGCACAGTGGTAGGGATGGCGATCGGCGTAGCGGGCAAACTGGCGATAGGCATTGCCATGATAGGGTTGTTCCTGGTAGTGCGTTTTATATGATGAATTTGAGCCGGTAATGCCTTCTGAATTTTGACGTGATTAGATTGCCAAAACCTATATGGCTGAATCAGTTGATTATGCGCAGATAGTTATGGCCGTTGCAATTATTGCAATTGCCCGGAAAGTGATCATTCTTTATGTAATGGATTTGTCAGGCCTGGCCCTGGTGGGAATTGCCGCCATCAATCTGGCCATCTCCATCAGTTACTATCTGATCAAGAAAAAGGATGCTGCGTTGAAAGAGAGTCAGCAAGAGGCCTCAACCTAACGACTGAACCGGGTTCTGATTGTCACTGGACCTGTTAATGAGCCTTTTGCTGCATACCGTTGTGTTTTTAAATAACTTGCCTCAATGGTTTGCTTTATAGTAGATTAATCGTCATTTTTACAGGTACATCCCACTAGTGTCCGGTTAATAGCTGAATAAGTTCAACTGGTTATAGATGGGTGTGTCCGTTTTTTGTTTGAGAGCCTCTGCAACCAGTGATGAAATGGGCTTTCTCTCGAATAAATTGACCTCAAGAATCTGTAGAAAAGTGTAGAGCGTGCACGGAATGTCGAGTCGTTTTTTGGCAATCGCAACGAGCAGGTACATGCAGAGCCCGATCCATATCTGGCTTTTCACAGCGTTCTCGGCTGTTCCGTAAAACCTTTTGAACCGCAGATGCTGCTTGATCCACTTAAAGAACAGCTCCACCTGCCATCGCTGCTTGTAGACGTCTGCAACTGTCTTTGCCGGGATGTCAAAATTGTTGGTAAGAAACACCAGTCGCTTGTTCCGTTCTTTGTCAACGTAGCTGACCCGGCGTAGCCGTTCAGGATATCCCTTCTTCGATTTCTTTGTCACCAAGGTGATAACCTGATCAGCTCGTACACCAGTTTCCCTGTCTTTTGGTGCAGAGTAGAGGCGCTTAAATTTCAGGTTGTCTTTAGCTCTGATGACGAAGAATGCGCCCTGCTTATGAATTGCGTACAAACGGGCATAATCAACGTAGCCCCGGTCCATGGTATAGATGGCATCTTCTTGAACCGGCATTTTGTCCAGCAGCTTTACATCATTCACTTTGCCGGTGGTGATTGCCACGAATGTCGGGATTATTCCACGCAGGTCAATTAGCGTGTGCATCTTGACCGCTGCCTTGGTTTTCCGGAATTCGGCCCACGGAAACAACGACAGGCAGAGATCAATGGTCGTTGAGTCAAAAGCATATAGTGGCTGTTTCAGTTCTATGGCAAGCGGATCGCCCTTATAAAGCTCTTGGGCAATACCGATCAGGATCTGACCAAAATCCTGAAAGATCCGCCAATCCCTGCGCTCGTTAGCGTCGGCAAGCGTTGTGCGAGAGACATCGCCACGAAATCCAATGTGGTAGAGTTTCTCTTTGTGAGAATTCAGGCAGGTTTGAATATCCCGCAAGCTCTCACGACCTGCCATCTGTGCGTATGCCAGGCAGAGGAACTGATCAAATGTGGAAAAACTCTTGGCCCAGTAATCTCCGCGATATCGATTAATGCAGACATTGAATTCATGTCGTGGGAGATACTGAAGCAGTTGTCGAAAGACTGTATGGCCAGAGTTCATGGTCACCCTCCTGAGTTGTCAGGAAGGTATTATCCAGAAGGCAATGGACGAATTCAAATCGAAAAAAGAACATTTGTGTCAAAGAGCGTAAATAATCAGCTGGTTACACGAGTGCATTCAAAATTAACCGGACAGTAGTGGGTACATCCATGAAATTTTTTCGAGCCACAACCAGATTTTCAGCTTTGCTACTACTCGTGTTGACAGTATACATAGTCGCGCATAGCCTCCTCCTGCCAAAGCATGAATTAAGCTCGCTTCAGGAACAAGCCATCTGCACAGCTTCTCTTGCCACAGACAACGGTGGCGATGTGGAAACACGCCTGGGGGATTTCAAGCCACCCAAGCACTCGTTCATTGACTATTCCACCTTTTTTGCTCCCAACAATGTACTTCCGGCCTACAATCCAGTTGTTTCCAGACTACTACCCCACGAACCATTCCAGACCCTCCAGAATGTTTATCTTGATATAAGCGTCCCTCCGGACAACCTCGCCTGATTTTAGCCTAAAACTCACTGTCGCTCCATATAAGCGGTCTCCCGCTTTATCGTGCTGCAAACTTTGCCGCTGGCATTTCCTTCTTAAGATGGCTCTTCGGAGCTTTCATCGTAAGAAATGTCGCATCTTTCGCTTGAGCAACATCTTCACTCTAACAGCACCTGCATTTAAATAACAGAAATGGGTCTGGGAACTCTATTGCGCTCCCAGACTATCTGAATCTCGATAAAAGAGGACACTACGATGGAAAACAATTCTAAAGCAGTATCAGCCACCCCGGATCACACCTTGGTTGGCATTCTGACCGGCAGCCCAAATGATTTGCCGACGGTTGTCAAGGTGCGTGACACCCTGACCGAACTCGGTATCAAAAGTGAGATTGTCGTTGCCTCGGCCCATCGGACCCCAGACAAGGTTTTTGCCTATCTGGACCGTGCCCACCGCGAAGGGGTGCAGGTGCTGATCGGCTGCGCTGGCGTCGCCGCCCACCTGGCCGGTGTGGTTGCCGGGCACACCCGGCTGCCGGTCATTGGCCTGCCGCTGGGCAACGGCCCGCTGACCGGCCTGGACAGCCTGCTGTCAACGGTGCAGATGCCGCCGGGAGTGCCGGTTGCCACCGTGGCCATTGATGGGTCGCGCAATGCCGCCATGCTGGCGGCCCGAATACTGGCCTTGAAATACCCGGAAATAGACCGGGCGTTGGAGGAAGCCGCCTGGCGGGAGCGTGAACGCTATGACCTGAGCGCCGACGAGGCTCTGGCAAAACTTTCCCCCTGACATAACAATACAGGAGTATTCACCATGAAAGATCTCGAACGCTTCATAGTCGGTTTCCGCACCTTTCAGAAAGATTATTTCGGCCCAGAGACCCCACAGTTCGAGCCGCTCAAGCAGGGGCAAAGCCCCAAGACAATGATAATCGGCTGTTCCGATTCGCGGGTTGACCCGGCCATCCTGACTAACTGTGCACCGGGGGATATTTTCACCGTCCGCAACGTAGCCAATCTGGTGCCACCCTACGAAGATGACGGAGGTCGGCACGGAGTCAGTGCCGCCCTTGAGTTTGCCGTCTGTCACCTGGGTGTGGAGCATATCATCGTGCTTGGTCACTCCCAGTGCGGAGGCATCAATGCTCTTATGGCCGGCAGCTGCGGTTGCAAGGGGGATGGATTTATCTCCAGCTGGATGTCGATCGCTGGGCCGGCACGGGAGAAGGTGCTGGCGGAGTTGCCGGGTAAAGATGCCAAACTGCAGCAAAGGGCTGCCGAGCAGGCAGCCATTCTGCTCTCCCTAGAGAATCTCCACTCGTTTCCCTGGATTGATCAGCGCGTGAAAGCCGGAGACCTGTCGCTCCATGGCTGGTATTTTGACCTGAACGCCGGTGAACTGTCGGAATACCGGCAGGGCTCCGGTCTGTTTCAGAAGATTAACTAACCAAATCACTAAAAAGGATCAAACCACATGTCCATAATTCTGAACACCGATTTACCCGACCTTAAACTGGTTGCCCGCGGTAAGGTTCGCGACATCTACGATCTGGGGGAAACCCTGCTGATAGTTACCACCGACCGGATTTCCGCCTTCGACGTCATCATGGATGAGGGAATTCCCGGCAAGGGGTATGTTCTCACACAAATATCCGCCTTCTGGTTCCGTCAGATGGAAGATATTATCCCTAATCACATCCTCTCCACCGAGGTGAAGGATTTTCCTGCCGAGTGTCAGCAGTACGCCGAGATTCTGGAAGGGCGTTCCATGCTGGTGAAAAAGGCAAAGCCCCTGCCGGTAGAGTGTATCGTGCGTGGTTACATATCCGGTTCGGGCTGGAAGGATTACAAGGCCACCGGCACCATCTGCGGCATTAAGCTGCCCGCCGGTCTCGTGGAATCCGATAAGCTGGAGAAACCGATCTTTACCCCTTCCACCAAGGCAGAACTGGGCGAGCATGATGAGAATATCTCCTTTGACATGTGTGTAGAGCTGGTGGGGGAGGAACTCGCCGCAAAGATCCGCGACGTGACCATCGCCATCTACAAGCGTGCTCGGGATATTGCCGCGACAAAGGGAATCATCATTGCCGACACCAAGTTCGAGTACGGCATCCACAACGGTGAGTTAATCATTATTGATGAGTGCATGACGCCGGACTCATCCCGCTTCTGGCCCATGGACAGCTACCAGTCGGGCGGCCCCCAGCCCTCCTTTGACAAGCAGTTTCTGCGGGACTATCTGGAAACGCTCAACTGGGGCAAAACCGCTCCACCGCCACCGCTGCCGGACGAGATTGTACGTAAGACCGGAGAAAAATACCGGGAAGCTCTGGTGCGGTTGACCGGGACGTAAACGGGAGCCCAGAGGTGATGGATGAACGTTGTACAATCAGCTATGCAGCGTCACTGCTGCGTGATGGCGGCGTAGTAGCTTTTCCCACCGAAACCGTTTACGGTCTCGGTGCGGATGCCGCAAGCGAGCAGGCTGTTCGCCGGATCTACAGCATCAAGGGGCGACCGGCGGATCACCCGCTGATTGTCCACCTGGCCGATGCTGGGATGATCGACCGCTGGGCGCGGGAGATTCCCGCTGACGCTTTACGCCTGGCAGAGCGATTCTGGCCAGGGCCGCTGACTATCGTTCTCCGCCGCTCTGCCACTGTTTCCGGTCTGGTGACCGGAGGGCTTGATACCGTCGGCATCAGGGTGCCGGCTCATCCGGTAGCTCAGCATCTGCTCCGGGAGTTCGGGGGCGGCATTGCTGCGCCCTCTGCCAACCGCTTCGGCCGCATCAGCCCTACCTGTGTCGACCATGTGCGCGACGAACTGGGATCAGCGCCCGACCTTATTCTTGACGGCGGTGACTGTCAGGTTGGCCTTGAGTCGACAATCATCAGTCTGATCAATGACAGTCCGATTCTGCTCCGTCCAGGCGGAGTTTCAATACATGACCTATGCGAGGCCCTGGGGCGGGAGGTCACTCACTCCGGCCAACCCGATCCAGCCCTGCGGGCGCCGGGCTGTCATGCCTCACACTATGCACCACAGACCCCGGCATTCATCATCACCACTGCACGCCTTTCAGCCATACTTCAAGGTTCAGGTGACGCCGGACAGAGTAACGCCATTCTTTGTCATACCAAAACCGTTTATGACATGTATCCGGCGTCACGGTGTCTTCTGTTGCCAAACGATCCCATCGGCTACGGCCAGGCACTGTATACCTCATTACGCCGGCTTGATGCAGACGGCTACGGCAGAATACTGATTGAAGCGGTGCCGGAGACCGAGCCGTGGCGGGCCGTCAGGGATCGTCTCTGCCGGGCGGTCTGCTCATAACGCAGTTGTGTGAAGCCGGCTATAGCGCAACGACCAGATTTTCATATGGATAAGGGGGCAATTTCATGAACGACGATATAATACTGTTGCAGAACAAAATCGGAGCAGACCTCCGGTTTTTGCTTGAGTGCTTCAGGGAGGTGTTGCTTGAACTGGGAGAGACAGAGGTTGCATCGATCATCCCCTGGCGTGACGATTCCCGGTCATTCAATGAACAAGTTGCCACCGAACGAGCGTGTCAGCTCTATTCCATAGCATTTCAACTGCTCGGAATGGTGGAAGAGAATGCTGCGGTTCAGGTGCGCCGCATGGTGGAGAACGAAAACGGTCTTTCTTCTGAGCGGGGTTTGTGGGGCAATACCTTGCTGAAGCTGAAAGCCGATGGTCACACGGAAAACGAAATTGCTGGGAGCCTTGGAATTGTTCATGTTGAACCGGTGCTGACAGCTCACCCTACCGAAGCAAAACGGGCATCGGTTATTGCCAAACATCGTGCGCTCTACCTTCTGCTGGCAAAGAGAGAGAACCCCATACTGACATTGGTGGAACAGCGCCAGATACGCGACGAGATCAAGGAAATGCTGGAACTCCTCTGGCGCACCGGCAATATCTATCTTGAAAAACCTGAAGTGCGGTCAGAACGAAACAATGTCATCCATTATCTGAAGAACGTATTCCCGGAAACGCTGCCGATACTTGACAACAGACTTCAGGCTGCCTGGCAGGATACGGGGTTTGCGACCGACACTATTACGCAACAACAACTTCCCCGGTTGAGCTTCGGCACCTGGGTCGGTGGCGACCGGGACGGGCATCCGCTGGTAACGGCAGAGGTGACGCACGAGTCTCTTCAGGATCTTCGGCTTAATGCGCTCTCGGTTATTCGCCGCCGTCTGGTTGATCTGGCTGCCAAGCTCAGTCTCTCCGATGGCCTTCAGCCGGTTCCGGATGTTCTCAAACAATGGATACATGAGCGGGTTGCACGCCTCGGCACCGCCGGTGCTGAAGCCGTTGCCCGAAATCCGGTAGAACCGTGGCGTCAGGCACTTAACCTCATTATAACCTGCCTGCCATTGACGGTCGTTCGTGATCATGTGACGACTCTGGACGATACCTCGGGGTATTATAAAAATCCGTCTGAATTGTCAGAGGATCTCGCCATGCTTGACGGTTCGCTCCGTGAGGTAGGTGCCGTTCGTCTCGCCGACATGGAGCTGTTCAACATCCGGCGCCTCGTGGACTCAATCGGATTCCATCTGGCAGTTCTTGACATCCGCCAGAACAGCGCCTTTCATGATCGCGCCGTTGTGCAACTGCTTGCCGCTGCGGGGATTGAGGATTCTGACTTCTCCGGGTGGTCGGAAGAAAAACGCATCACGTTTCTCACCCGGGAACTTGCCTCGCCGCGACCGTTTCTGCTTCCCGGTTTTCGGGCCGGTGCCGAAGCCGATGCCGTTCTTGACTGTTATCGGGTGCTGGCAGATCACATCCGCTTGTATGGTGATGACGGCATCGGTTCACTGATCGTCAGCATGACCAGGAGCTGCTCCGACCTGCTGACCGTTTATCTGCTGGCGCGAGAGGTTGGCTTGCTCCTGTATGAAGAGGGGGGATGTCGATCACTGCTGCGGGTTGTGCCGCTGTTTGAAACCATCGATGATCTGCAGGGTGCGCCACAGATTCTGCAACAGTTTTTGTCACATCCGATAACCAGAAATACACTTGGAGCAGCAGAAGGGAAAAAGCCACTCCAGCAGGTGATGGTCGGCTACAGCGACAGCTGCAAAGATGGCGGCATCATAGCCAGCCACGGGGCACTGTACAGGGCACAGCTCGAACTCACCGAAGTCGGTAACCGCTTTGATACGGACCTCTGTTTCTTTCACGGACGCGGAGGATCAATCGGACGGGGCGCCGGTCCGACGTTCCGGTTTCTCGAAGCGTTGCCGCACGGGTCGCTGCGTGGGGAATTCCGCATGACAGAACAGGGCGAAACGATCTCCCAGAAATATTCAAACCTGCTGACCGCCACCTATAACCTGGAATTACAGCTGGCCGGCGTTCTTGGCATGACGACCAGAGCTTCCCGCCTGAGCGCATCGGCACCGGAACTGCCAACAATCATGGCATTTCTTGTTGATGCCAGTCGGCTGAAATACGAAGAACTGATTGGCAGCGATGGCTTTATGGAGTTCTTTTCTCAGGCGACACCGATTGATGTCATGGAACAATTAAGGATCGGTTCCCGGCCGTCACGTCGCACCGGACGCAGAACACTGGCTGATCTGCGGGCCATTCCCTGGGTCTTCAGCTGGAACCAGTCACGCTACCTGCTGCCCAGCTGGTATGGTGCCGGTACCGCCCTGGCACAGCTAAATGAATCTCTACCTCAGCTCTTTGAACTTCTCAGTGCGGATATTACCCGTTTCCCGCTCCTGCGCTATCTCTTCATGAACATTGAACTGGCGACACTGCAGGCTGACCTGGAGATCATGCACCTCTATGCAGGTCTTGTGGATAATCGCGAACTTCGTACACATTTTTCCGGGATGATCGACAAGGAATTCGAGTTGACTGTGAATTTTATCGACCGTCTGTTCAGTGAATCGCTTGCCGTTCGGCGCCCCATGCAGCTGGCTGCCATAAATCTGCGTAAAGCACCGCTTGAAGCCCTACATCGACAACAGATCAACCTGCTACGGGAATGGAGAAAGGTGCAGGATAGTGATGCAGGATGTCCCGGTTCGGGTACACTGCTGGGCGAGCTGTTTCTGTCGGTCAACGCCATAGCAGGAGGCGTCAGGAATACCGGGTGATTGTGTTCAACAACATCAACCTACAGAAGCACTTCGCACCGTCGTCTGCACCAGTAATCACCATCGTGACGAAGGAGAGCCATCGAGATGAACATTGAAAAAGGGATGGACAAGATTGTCAAAACCTTGCGGGTCATGATTACCGATCAGCCCGGCTACCTGGGGAGGCTCACCACAGCCATCGGCGCCGAGAGGGGCAACATCGGTGACATTCGACTGATCAGTTCGGGACTTACCCACAACATCCGCGAGATAACCGTCTACGTGGACAACGACCGGCATCTGGAAATGATCCTCAAAGCAATTGCTACGGTGGAGGGGGTCATCGTCGAGGAGGTGATCGACCGAGTGCAGAAGGTGCACGAAGGAGGCAAGATCGCCATGAAGAGCAGGGTGGAGATCAAAACCCTCGGCGATGTGCGCAAGATCTACACGCCTGGTGTTGCCTCAATCTGCCGCCAGATCCAGCACAATCCCAGATTGGCTGATACCTATACCGCCATCAGCAACATGGTGGCGATTGTCACCAACGGCACCGCCATTCTTGGTCTGGGAGATATCGGTCCGGTGGCCGGCATGCCGGTCATGGAGGGTAAGGCAGTGCTCTTTGACCATCTGGTCGGAATCTCGGGAGTGCCGATCCTGCTGCGCAGCAAGAATGTTGACCATATCGTCGACACCATCTGGCATATGGCCCCTACCTTCGGAGCTATTAAATTGGAGGACATCGCCGCCCCCGACTGTTTCGAGATTGAGCAGCGACTCGTTGAAATGCTGGATATTCCGGTCATGCATGATGACCAGCACGGCACGGCAGTGGTGGTGCTGGCGTCACTTTTGAACGCCACCCGCTTCACCGGCGCCAGGTTGCAGAACGCCGCCATCGGTATCATCGGCCTTGGCGCGGCCGGCACCGGTATTGCCAAACTACTTATGGCCTATGGAGTGAAAAAGATTATCGGCACTGACCTGAATGAAGGTGCAAAGGAGATGCTGCAGAACCTGGGGGGAGAGGCGACCGACCTGGCGGGGGTCATGGACAGGTCGCAGATAGTGATCGCCACAACCGGCTGCCCAGGACTAATCAAGCCTGAAATGGTAAAGGCTGGACAGGTTATCCTGGCGCTCTCGAATCCTGATGCTGAGATCAAACCACAGGAGGCGATGGATGCTGGCGCATCTTTTG
>CAYQTC010000059.1:0-15457 GCA_964420435.1 uncultured Geobacter sp. | reverse complement strand
TTCATGGCAGTTTTGTAGATGCTCATTTATTTCCTCCGTCCACTTTCTTTAATTCAATTCCCACGGCCGCTTCCAGTTTGGCGACCGCACTGTTCCGGTTGAAGAGCGCAGCCAGATAACCGTCATTCACCTCGATAAATTTCTTCTGCTCATCGATCACCGCCAGGATTCCCACTTCGCCTAATTGATAGGCCTCCTGCAGCAGTTTCAGATTTTCCTCCAGCTGGGGCAGTATTCCGGTTCGGTACAATGCGACAGCTTTTTGTGCAGAGCTCAAACGTGCATGCGCGGCCTCAACTTCCCGCTCGATACTCTGCAGGGCGAAGAGATAACGGCTTTCCGTGCTGTTTTTCCTGGCACTGGCCTGCATTTGTCCGGCCTGGTTGCGGTCGAACAGTGGCAGCGGAAACGAGACCTTCAGGCCAAGCAGGTTGCTGGTGCTCTTCTCTTCTATTCCCCCCAAAGAGGTAAGCGTATGCTCTCTGGTGTATCCGGCTCCCACAGTCACGTTCGGCAGCCGGTCGGCTCTGGCGAGAAGCACCTCTGCCCCGGCTTTGTCTATCTCCGATTTGAGGGCCTTCAGATCATGCCTGTTTTCCAATGCCTGCCTTTTCAGTTCCACAAGCTCTCCGGCAACTACTTCTGCATAGAGGGAACCGCTCAACTTTACTGTTTCTCCCGGTGGCAACCCCATCAGCAACGAGAGCCGCTGTTGAACCGGTGCTGTTTCTGTCTCTGCATCAATCTTCCTTCCTTCGGCCAGGGCGGCTTCCACCTTGGCCAGATTCACGTCCAGCTCGGCCACTTCACCTGCTGCAAGCCGTTCCCCGGCTATTCGCAGGAGGCGGATATTCAGTTCCTCGGCTTTTTGAGCCAATTCAAGCCGACCGTGAGCCAGCAGGAGATTGTAATAAGCAAACTTCACTTCCAGCCTCAGGAGGCGTTGCGCGTCACTGATCCTGTTATCGAAGCTGAACAGCTCTTTTTCGGCCACCTGCAAGCGTTTTCCCCGCTTGCCGCCGGTCAGAAATTCCTGGGAGATACCCAGGAAAATACTGTTATCAGAGGTGCTGCCGGTAAGAGCGCCGGTAGCACCTCCCACTTCAAGAACAGGATTGGGATAGAGACCGGCCTTGACGGCCTCCGCTTCGCTCAGGCCTCTTTCTCCTCTGAGCGCCTTCAGTTCACCGTAATTATTCAATGCTTCTGAAATGGCATCCGGTAGATTAATCGCTTTCTCTGCCCCCCAAAGAGGCGTTGACAACAGCAGGGCTGCGATCCCGACCAATGGGAAAATGACCCGTTTACTAAAATGATATCTATTCAAGTGCTCGCTCCTGTTTGTTGCGCTGCCGGCAAGACAAGGAAGTACGGGCCTGGTCAGCATGCGCAGGAATAGGTTTTGTTTGCCGTAACCAAGGACAGCTTGGCGACGGCAAGTAAACGACCGCAGCAGAATCTTCTTTACGGAACGGCATGCTCCGGAGAGATTTGTTGGATCAAACAGTTATTAGAGTCGAATATGTGCCGAAATGAGGCGTGGATGCTGATCCACACGGAAGATACCAAGTATCCCCGGAGGATCAGCAAAACAGTCTTCACTCAGCAGGTCAGGAAAGTTCTGCAGGGGGGGTGTCAATATCCAGAAATACTTCAGGAATGAATTGAGATGCATACAGATTGACGAGAGGGAGTTCAATCGGTACGGGATGGTGATAAACGAGTTGAGCGGTCAGTGAAGTATAATTGTGGTGGTCGCAGATAAAATGTTCGTGGTCTGTGTTGGGGTGGTCATCGGCGGGGCAGGACGGGCAATGACCGGAGGTTTCAACATGCAGAAAACCTATCGATATTTCATGGGCTAAAGAAACCCCGGCCTCTTCAATCTCATGGGCAACCGAAAAGACGGTATTGATGGAAAGGCAGGAAATCATCACCACCAGGGTCAATGCAATAATCTTTTTAAAATTCCGGTTCAAGAGTTTCATGATCCTAAGCCTGTTAATGAACAACACAAATTACATTAATTTTCAATACCGTCGATGTCAAGTCTAATATTTGCTGTTGTCACGGACTGACTTCATCACAGTGCAGATCCGGGCTTTAAAAGTCAGAAAGATCGTGCCTGCAGCAATGTTCATACCTGCATTAGCGTTTTTATTTATTGCTGTTCAGCGCAGTAACAATCACCACATCATCAGCCGGGGCGGTTTTTAACCAGGTATAAATCTCTTCTATCTCCCGCTCCAATGTCGCCTTATCAGGAGTATTGGCGGGAAGTACCTTAACCTTCTTACCCAGTTCCCGGCTCCTGAGTCCCATTTCTTCTGCTTTTTTGGTCAATCGCGCCTCAACGGAACGCTTGTTCCCTTCGGCGGTCAATATCAGGCGATGTTCATCCCGATCCTGCACGTTCAGCGCCTTATTGCCGTACGTAGTGCCGGCAGCCACCTGAATGCCGTCAACCGGACAGGAGAGGTCGTAATAGCGGGCCGTGAATTTCCCCGTACCACCAGAAGCTTTCAGCGCCTCCTTGGCGGCCAGGCCGAGACGGGCGCCAAAGAGCGACCCGGCACATACATGGCCATGAAAACTCTCCAGTTGGCTGTATAAAGCTGGTGGTGCCGTTGATTCGGACGCCTGGACATTGTTACACGTAATTGCCAGCGACATGACGCCGGCAAAGGCAACGCATGGTAATATTTTACAATAATTGACAGACATGCAGTCACTCCTCGTTCATATCGTATTTAGTACTTCGTTTTATATTATACAATCAGTCCGTCCTTAACCCGGATAATCCGTTCGGCCCGTTTGGCAACCTCATCACTGTGGGTGACGATAACCACGGTTTTACCCTTCCGGTGCAGCTCCTGCAGCAGATCCAGCACTTCGGCTTCGGCCACTGAATCCAGGTTACCGGTCGGTTCGTCCATCAGCAGAATATCGGGATCATTGGCCAGGGCCCTGGCAATGGCCACCCGCTGCTGCTGACCGCCAGAGAGCTGGCCTGGTTTCGAACCGGCTTTCTCTGCCAGACCCACCAGGGCCAGCAATTCTTCTGCCCGAGTCCGCTGCTCGCGATCAGGAACCCCGGCCAGCATCATGGCAATCTCCACGTTCTCGATTGCGGTCAGGCCCTGCAGCAGGTTGAAGAATTGAAACACGAATCCAACCCGTTCAGCCCGCAGGCGGGCCAGGTCGCTGTTGGCGATACAGCTGATTTCAGTGTCACCGATATAGACCTTGCCGTCACTAGGCCGGTCAAGTCCGCCGATCAGGTGCATGAGAGTGCTTTTGCCATGGCCGGACGGGCCGACGATGCAGGTGAATGACCCTTGCGGAATTTCCAGGGACACGTCTTTCAGGGCGGTGGTGGTGATCTCGCCAATCGCATAACTCTTGGCGGCATTTTCGGTGCGGATGATGTTATTCATAGCTGATCGCCTCCACCGGTGTGAGCCGTGCCGCCCGCCAGGCAGGGTAGAGGCCGGCCAGGATGGCTACGATGGTTGAAAAAATGATCGAGTAGATAATAACCTTTACGTCGAGGAGGGTGCCGCTGCCGGATCCTTTAACCATGGTGGTGAAGGCGTTCTGGGTTATGTAGGGGGTTGCGGCGGCTGCGGCCACCAGACCGGCAACGACTCCGCTCACGCCGCCGATGACCCCGTAGATGCCCGATTCCATCATGAACAGGGCGAAGATCATTCGTCGCCTCGCCCCCAGCGCCTGAAGGATGCCGATTTCACGCTTGCGCTCATAGGTGGCGGCCATCATGGTGTTGACGATGCCGAAGGCGGACGCCAGCACCGCCACTGCGGCAATCAGCTGCAGGGTGATATTGACCGAGCCGACGATGCCCATCACCGACTTGAGCATCTGCTTGTCCGAAACCACACCCAGGTTTACCGTCTCGCGGATCTTTTCGATATAGGCTTCCGTCTCTGCAACGTTGTCCACCCTGACCGCCACGTAAGATACCTGCCCGTGAGCCTTGAAGAGCCGCTGGGCCAACGGCAGGGCGAGGAAGATCCCGGCATCGTCCCTGCCGCCGGTCTCGGCCAGGATACCCTGCACCGTCAGCTTTTCGCCACGGACGGTTATGGTGGAGCCCGGTTTCAGGTCAAATTGCTTGGCAGCCACCACCCCGATAACCGCTTCTTTTGACTCCTCAGCGCTGAAATAACTACCCTCTGCCATCTGCCAGCGCTTGAAGGCGAATGTCGCCTGTGGCTCGATGCCGGTGACGCTGACCGGCCGGTTGTTGATGGCGGTCTGCTGCGAGAGGTAGGGAGCCGCTGTCAATCCCTTGATGTCTCTGATCTTTTTTACTTCGTCAGCGGTGATATTGGTCGGCATCTGGTCGCCGGTCAGGATCGAGAGCTGTTCGTAGCCGCACGATCCTTTCGGTAACACCATCAGGCTGGCGCCCAGTGCAGCCGTCTCGCGATGGATTTCGCGCTTGAGATTGCCGCCCATTGCCATGAAGGTAACAAAGGAGGCTATGCCTATGGTTATGCCGAGCAGTGTGAAAACGAATCTTCCCCTGCGGCGGGTGATGTTTCTGATAACGAGCCTGGCCGGTGTCATCTATCCCCCGATGCGGTGGTTGCGTACCACCTTGACATTTGAGGCATTAAAAATGTAGCCGCCGGCTGCCTGCATGAAACTGCCGCTGACCCGCACTTCGTCACCCGGCTTCGGCATGGTTCCCTGGTGCTTGACCGGCAGGTAGATCTTGTTGCAGTTGGGGGTGGTGCAATTCAGCTCCTTCAGGTCAAAGATGCCGAACACGCTTGGATTCTGCGGGGACGTGCCCGCCATGATTCCGGTGACCGTTATCGTTCCGCTGTAGGCTGAAGGGTCAGAGGCAACCTGATTGACCTGGAGGGCGTTGGCGTTCCCCCTGAAGAAAAGTGCGTACGAAAGTGCGATTCCTACCACCAGGGCGACGACGACAATAATGTTCTTTTTCATGGATTCTCCTGTATTTAGTTTATGTTGATGATACTCCAAAATGCTACATCTCTGTATCAACTTTCCTGTTTTCAAACCAGCCGTACACCGATGGAATGATCAACAAAGTCAGCAGGGTTGATGTCACCAGCCCCCCCACTACGACGGTCGCCAGCGGTTTCTGTATTTCCGAACCGGCCCCGCCGGCAAACAGCATCGGCACGAGACTGAATATAGAAATCGACGCAGTCATCAGTACCGGCCGCAGACGGTCAAGACTCCCTTTTCTGATGGCCTCCGGCAGCCCGAAGCCTTCTTCACGCAATTGCGCGATGCGCGATACCAGCACCAGACCGTTCAGTACGGCCACGCCGAACAGCACCACGAACCCTACCGAAGCGGGCACGGACAGATACTGCCCCGAGAGAAAGAGGGCGAAGACGCCGCCGATCAAGGCAAATGGCAGGTTGGAAATGACCAGCAGCGCCAGACGAATGGAACGGAAGGTCGTGTACAGCAGCAGCAGGATCAATGCGATGGCCACCGGACCAATGATCATCAGCTTGCCCATGGCCCGCTGCTGATTTTCGAACTGACCGCCCCAGGTGAGATAGTAACCGGGTGGCAGCTTGACCTTCTCCTGGATCTTCTGTTTGGCTTCGGCGACAAAGCTGCCGATATCCCGGCCGCTGACGTTCATCTCGACGCCGATTCTGCGGATGCCGTCCTGACGGCTGATCTGCACCGGCCCTTCGATCATCTTCACTTCCGCCAGCTGTTCGAGCGGCACGTTGACACCGGTTTTTGTGGTGATCAGCAGATTCCTGATCGCTTCCAGCGAGTTGCGCTTTTCTTCGGGCAGACGCACGATAATGTCGAAATTCCGGTTCTGTTCATAGAACTGGGAAGCAGACTTGCCGGCCACCGCGATTTCAATCACCTTCTGCACATCACTTATATTCAGGCCATAACGGGCAATCCTGGCCCGGTCGATGTTGACGGTCAGATAGGGCTGGCCGGAAACCTTTTCCGCGTTGAGGTCGGTCCCCCCTCGGACGGTGGAAAGCACCTTGGCTATCTCGGTTGATTTTTGACTGAGCACGTCGATATCTTCGCCAAAGAGTTTGACGATCAGCTGGGCACGGGTTCCGGCCACCAACTCGTCAATCCGGCACTGGATCGGCTGACTGAAACCAAAGCTGATCCCCGCCACCGATTCCAGCGATGTGCGCATCTCGTTTACCAGATCTTCCTTGGAGATGTCCCGCTTCCATTGCTCCTTCGGCTTGAAAATACCCACATAGCCGGTCTTATCAACACCCCTGGTATCCATGGCAACGCCGGTCTGGCCGATTCGCCCTACAATCGTATCCAGTTCGTCGAACTTTTTCAGCTTTGCCGCCGCCTGCTGATTGACCTCCAGCGCCTTGGCCAGTGAGACGCCGGGCAGCATGGCGATGTCCATATCAAAGGAGCCTTCATCCATGGCGGGGATAAACTCGGTGCCCAGTTTTGTCACCAGAAACAGGGAGACTAAAAGGAAAACACCGGCAATGCTCAGGATGACTTTTTTACTGTTCATTGCATATTCCAGCAGAGGCAGATACCACTGCGTGGCATGCTTCATAATGAAGCTTTCCTTTTCAGGATGTGGTTTCAGAAAGAGGATGCAAAGCACCGGAATAACAAAGATGGAGAGAAACAGCGAAGCCAGCAGGGCAATGGCAACGGTCATCGCCAGCGGTCCGAACATTTTCCCCTCAATCCCTTCCAGTGACAGGATCGGAATAAAGGTGATGGCGATAATCAGCTCGCCGAAGATGCTCGGTTTTCTGACCTCCATGACCGCTTGAAGAACTGTGGACACGGAAGGGTGTTTTCCCCCCTCCTCGCTCAGGTGCCGCTGGACGTTTTCCACCTGGATGATGGTGGTGTCGATGATCATGCCGATGGAGATGGCCAGTCCGCCCAGCGACATCAGGTTGGCGCTGATGCCGGCCAGCTTCATCACAATGAACGTGGTCAAAAGCGACAGCGGCAGGGCAATCAGCACCACCAGACTTCCCCGGATGCTGTTCAGCAGCAGGTACAGCACAATCAGAACAAAAACAGAACCTTCGAGCAGCGCCTTGTTGACCGTGCCGACGCTGGCGCTGACAATATCGCTGCGGTCATAATAGGGTACGATTTTGATGCCGTCCGGCAGCATATTGTTACCGTTGATCTCGGCAACCTTTACCTTTACCCGGCGCACGACGTCGCGGCTGTTTTCGCCGCGCAGCATCATGGCGATGCCGCCGACCGCTTCATCCTTGCCGTTCTTGATCGAGGCACCCATGCGCACCGCTTCGCCGACCTTTACCTGGGCCACATCCCGGATAAAGGTCGGAGTGCCGCCCTGGGATTTCAGAACAATCGATTCAATATCGCTGATCTCCTTGATCAGCCCGACGCCGCGCACGATGTACTGGTCCGTACCCCGTTCGAGCACATTGCCGCCGACATTTTCATTGTTGCTGCCGATGGCCGAGTAGACATCATCCACCGTTACTGCGTATTTAAGCAGTTTTTCTGGAGATACGATTACCTGATACTGTTTGAAGTAGCCGCCGTAGGAGTTTATCTCGTTAACTCCGGCAACAGATTTCAGCTGCGGGGTGACGATCCACTCCTGTACCGTCCGCAGGTTGGTCAGGTAGGCGATTTTCTGCTGCGGGTCCTCCGGCATCTTCCCTTCCAGGGTGTACTGATAGATTTCCCCCATGGCCGTGCCGATCGGCCCCATGGCCACTTCCACCCCTTTGGGTACCTTCTCCTTCGCTTCGGCCAGCCGTTCGAAGACCAGCTGCCGGGCAAAATAGATATCGACGCTGTCTTTGAATACGATGGTGACAATTGACAGGCCGAACTTGGTTACCGACCGCATCTGCTCGATGTCCGGCAGGCCGCGCATGGACATCTCGATCGGGTAGGTTACATTGCGCTCGATTTCAATTGCCGACAGCCCGTCCGCGTGACTGATAACCTCAACCTGGATGTTGGTTACGTCCGGATAGGCGTCAATCGGCAGCTTCAGATAGGAATAGGCCCCGAAAGCGATAATAAGAAGGGAGAGAAAGATGACCATCCCCTTCTGCTTCAGCGAATAGGCTATTATTTTCTCTAACATTAGTGGTTATGGCCCTCCAGCTCGCCTTTTTTAACCTCGGACTTTAATACGAAGCCCCCTTTGACTGCGTAGCGCTCCCCCTCCTTGAGTCCACCGGATATTTCAATCATGCCGGCTGCCGTGCGACCCAGCTCGACCGGACGCCGTTCGAACTCAGTACCGTTTTCCGTTACGAACAGGATTTTTTTGCCGTCCAGTTCCTGCACCGCCTCTTCGGGCACCGCCAGCACGGTTGTCGCATCGGACGACAGCGCAAGTTCAGCCGTGGCAAACATCTCCGGCTTGAGCTTTCGCCCCGGGTTGGCAACCTCGATGCGCGCCTTGACCGTGCGGCTGGCTTCATTTACCTGGTCGGCAATATAAGTGATACGCCCCTTCAGTTTCAGGTCCGGGTAGGCACCAACCATGACGACCGCTGTTTGACCTTTGCGAACCCTGGCCAGATCTTTTTCGTTGATGTCCACCATCACCCAGACGTTGGAAAGATCGGCCACGGTGTAGAGGCTTTTGGAGGGATCGGAAAGCTCGCCCACGATGGCGTGCTTCTCGGTAATAATGCCTCCTATGGGCGACTTGACAGGCAGGAGCGGCCTTTTGTGGTTATCTCCCTTAAGTTCTGATGCGGAAACACCATAGAGGGACAAACGCTCTTCGTCGGTATGCAGTTCGGTCTGGGCGGTCTTGTAGTCGGTCTCGGCCTGGAGGATGTCCTTGCGGGCAGCGATCTTTTTCTCAACCAGGCCCTTGATCCGATCCATGTTGGACTGGGCCAGGGCCAGTTTGGTCTTTGACTGATGGTAGCGGCCCAGGGCTTCGCCAAGCTCGACACTGTCCAGGGTCGCCAGAGATTGTCCGGCTGAGATGCTGTCACCCAGAGAGGCCCTGACGGCAACGATCTTTCCGGAGATGCGCGGGGATACATGGGCAATCCGGTCAGCGTTGGCTTCCACCTTGCCGGTGGCGCTGATGGTGCCGGCCAGCCGCTGCTTTTTCGCGGGAGCGACGACTACGCCGTTTAGCTTCTGCGCCTCGGCAGACATCTTAAGCAGGCCTTCTTCGCCATGCTCGTCGTGATCATCGTGTCCTTCATGTTCCTCTTTCTCTTCCTTGTGCTCCTTGCCTTCTTTATGGCCGCCTCCCTTTTCATCCTTGTGGCCGGCCTCCTCTTTGTGCCCGGCATGTTCCCCGCCGCCGCTTTTCAGGTTAGTGGATCGATAATAAAGGCCGCCCCCCAGGGCTACGGCCAGGATAAGTCCGATAAGGAGTGCTTTCTTGTTCACTGCACACCTCCGCTAAGATCTGCTGCCACTGCTGATTCGAGTTTCACAAGAGCTGCCTGGCGATCATGCAGCGCAGTCAGATAGCCGTCGCTGACCTCGAAGTATTTCTTCTGTTCCTGAATAACGGCCAGAATACCAACTTCACCAAGTCGATAGGCCTCTTGGGTCAGCTTCAGGTTTTCTTCAAGCTGGGGAATGATGCTGGATTTGTAGAGTGAAAGGACTTTTTCGGCATTCAGCAAGCTTGCGTAGGCTGTTTCCACTTCCCGCTCGGCGTTCCTGGTGGCGTCTGTCAAGCGGCTTTCACTGCTGCTCTTTTTGGCCCTGGCTTCCCGGACACCGGCCTGATTCCTGTCAAACAGCGGAATCGGCATGGACAGCCTCAGACTTATGGTATAGGCCGTGTCTTTTTCCTCAATCCCGCCGATCTCAGTGGCCGTAGTGTCACGTTTCAAAGCAAGGCCTGCGGTGAGGTTCGGAATCCCTTCGGCTCTGGCAAGGGAGATATCAGCCTCTCCCCTGATCTTTTCGGCTTCCAGAGCTCTCAGATCCGGGCGCTTATCGCGGGCCGTCTGTTTCAGATCCGCCAGTTTTTTTGTCAGGACGGTACCGGTTTCAAATTCCCCGCTTATCGAAGGATATTCACCCGGCGAGAGTCCCATCAGCGTCCACAGTTTCCCCTGATTCTGATTCAGCGTTTTTTCAACATCAAGCCGGGCGCCTTCGCTGCGTGACAGTTCCACCTTGATCAGATTCATCTCCAGCTCCGGAATGTCTCCAGCCGCCAGCCGCTCGTTCGTCACATCAAGGAGCTGTCGATTGAGTGCAATGAATCTGTCCGAAAGGGATAGGCGCTGCTCGGCCAGAATTACATCATAAAAAGCGGTCTTGACCTCTTCGCGCAGTACTCGCTCACGATCGAGTAATTGCCAGCGGTACATCTCCAGTTCCAGTTCGGCGATGACAAGCCGCTTTTCCCGCTTTCCCGCCAGGAAGAACTCTTGTGACACCCCCAGCGAAAGGTTGTTTTCGGAACTGCTGCCGGTCAAGGCGCCCGTACCGCCTTCCAGATCAAGGGTCGGGTTAGGCAAAAGTCCCGCCCGGATTTTACCGGCATCACGAATACCCTTTTCATCACGAAATGATTTGAGATCGCCGTTATTCTGCAGCGAAATCTCGACAGCCTGGGGCCGTGACAGTTTTTGTGTTTCCGCAGACAGCGGTGCGGACGTAAGAAGACAAAGGATACCGGCTACAAGGAGTCGCGCCCCTTTTGTAAATGCAGTTGTTCCCAAAGGAATAACCTCCCTTTATTCAGTTTTATGTGACGATGCTGGATGGGTTTTGGACGCACCACGAACGGAAACGTGGAAACATTTGTCCCTTGAAGAAGACAAACTACTCCCGTCGCAGCGTTTTATGCCTGTATTTGCGGGGGGATAAACCTGGAAAGATAGACTTCGGGTAAATGCTTGAAGGGGTCAAAAGTGCTGAGATCTGAAATGGTCGGGTTATAACTGAACCGAAAAGGCTGGATGGTCAGGGGGGCATGACATGCACAGCTGCTGCAGTTATCGCATTCACCAGAATTATTGTGCTGTTCAACGGGAGGGCAGGAGCAGGGGGGAGTCGCGGATATTTCTGTATTTGATTCGTGCTTGTCCACCTCTGTGGCGTGACTTTGCATGGCATGTGCACTTTCATGCACGCAATGAATTGTTACGGCCGAGATGACCGCAAGAAGAACCCAGGAAATGAATTTAAGATGGATTGTTTTTCGCATAAATATTTTAAAATAATGACGGACTCTATATAAACTGTCAAGAATCTATTGATATGTATTCAGTGGCAGCCTGAATAAAAAGAGCCGTTGGTTTTTTCATAAAACTTCCCGGCTCGATGTGGAAATGCGTCTAATCCAGCTTGTTGATCGAAACAGCCGTTTTTCCAGCTCCGAACAATCCCGCTTTCTGAACAACTTCCAGCAGCACGACTTCGCGCTTGGCTGCGTCATAGGCATAATCAGCCAGATAACTTGGTGTCAAACGGGTATGCCAGGCCTCTCGCAGAATGGAGCCGCTCCACTGCAGCCCGAATATGGAATGCTTGTTATAGGAACGGTTGTTGCCGATACTGAAAGTGCCGTCATTGCGGGGTACGATCAGAGTACCGTCCGGCAGAGCCGTGATGCGCTGCTCCAGGAAGTTCCAGCGATATTTGTCTCCCTTGGCTCTCAGCTGAGCTACTGATCCGTAATTGAAAAACGTCTCCGATCCGCCGTATTTGTCGCTGCTCTTCCAGAGTTCGCTGTCGTCAGCGGCATAGATGATCAGATAGCCGTCCTCATCCATAATGACCAGCTTTTCAGCACCTGATGCATCGCGAAAACGGGTGAAGTTGAAAATGTTGCCGTGGCGGGGTAATGACCTGCTGATTCCGGCTTCAAAACGACTGCCTGATTTGGACAGTTCGGCAACCCCGTTGTAATAGTCGCCCGCGCTGCTCACAGCTTGAACGAATATTGCGCGATCCTTGAGATCATGGCCAATACCCCGGTACAGCCAGGGCTGGTTGTCGGCTATCAGTTTCATGCCGTTGTCCGAAGGCTGATATACCCGTGAACTGACGGTTTTGCGGTCTATGATCGAGACATAGATTTCCGGTGTACCGTCATGATCCAGATCGGCCGAGTCAATGGCCAGAATTTTGGCCGGTGCAGGGACGGCAATCTCGACAACCTGCTTCAGATCCTCACCTTTACGAAGAAAACGGATCGAATTTTCTCCTGCTATGAAAATTTCACGCTCGCCCGAAGGCAGGGTGCGCCCCATCGCAATTGAGGTGAACACACCGGCCATGGGATCGCTTGTCCAGCTTCCGGGTGTGTTCCTGTCTGGAATGCCCGATTTGACAACATATTTTTCTTCCGCTTTTACAACCGGTGTTTCAACTTTGTAGGCAGCGGCCGGGGCCGGTACCGTCGCCGCGACAGGTGATGGTGCCGGAGAAGGAAGCGGGACAGGAGATACTGCAGCTGTCACGGTCTGATACTTTGCAAGCTCCCGGTCGAGTTTCTGTGCCAGACGGCCGAAAGCCGGAATCAGGTCGTCCTGGCTCTCACCCTGTTCGAATACTTTGGTCATGGTCCCGCTGATTGAATTTTTAAGAAGCACATCGATACTGAACATTTTCCCGAACAAGGCATAACTTCCGGCCAGCAGCAGTTCTGCCTTGTCAGGTTTTTCCACCAGCTGCACCTGGTCCGGATTCAGGCGGGAGGTCAACAGCCCCTGCAGCGTCACTTTGAGCTCATCCTTGTTTGGTGCGCCGGCAACGTTGAATTCCGCCACGTAGGTTTTAAGGGGCGCTGCGGCGGAAACGGAAGGTGAGGCGATGAACAGGAACGCCGAAACAATGGCCAGCAGGATGGTGGGCATACATGATCCTCCGATAACAGATAAGTCGCTGGACATGTTATACATAACCATGCTTGTATCCGTAAATGAAAAAATGTGCGGAAAACCTGCAGTTAATGATTATGTATACTTGAACAGCAATGGGGGTGTCTGAATTGAATCTGATATCTGAACACCCACTGTGCGCAGCTGAACACTACAGAATCACGTTGACGATAACTTGTCCGGAATGGTACAGTTTTTAATCTTAACAAATGGTATTACCACCGTACTTTATAAAGAGCAGGACATCCCACTGTGTAGTTCAGGAGGCGTACGATGAAAAAGAGTTTGAGTCTGGCAGCAGTATTTCTGTTGGTTTCTCTGATGATGTTTTCTACCGCTTTTGCGGCAGAGGCACCCAAAAAAGTTCTGATCGGTGTGTCCAAGATCGTTTCTCATCCGGCTCTGGATGCTGTTGTCAAAGGCATGCAGGATGAACTGGTCGCCGCAAAGGTCAATGCCGAGTATGACCTGCAGAATGCGAACGGAGATATCAATGCCGCCGCCTCCATCGCCAACAAGTTCCAGTCCGAAAAAGTCACCCTGGCTGTCGGTGTTGCAACTCCCACCTCCCAGTCTCTGGTGAATACACTCAAGGGGATTCCGATCGTGTTCACCGCCGTTACTGATCCGGTCAAGGCCGGTTTGGTTGCGTCACTCAAAAAAGGCGACAAGAACGTTACCGGAGTTTCCGATATGACACCGGTTAAACAGCAGATCGAACTGCTGCTCAAAGTCAAGAAGGTCAAGCGCCTTGGCCATATCTACACAAGCTCCGAAGAGAATGCGGTCGTGCTGGCCGGCATCGTCAAACAGGTCTGCAAGGAGCTGAACATCGAATTTGTGGAAACCACCGTTTCCAAGTCTTCAGAGGTGAAGCAGGCGGTACAGGCCATCATCAGGCGTGTGGATGCACTTTACATCAGCACCGACAATACGGTCGTATCCGCCATGAGTGCTGTTACGGATGTGGCCATGAAAGCCAAGGTGCCGATCATGTCGGCCGACCCGAGTTCCGCGGAAAACTATCCTGTTCTGGCTGCCTGGGGTTTTGATTACTACAAGATGGGCAGAACCACCGGCAAAATGGTTGTTGAAATACTGAACGGCAAGAAGCCGGAGCAGATCCCGACACAGTTCATGACCAAGACCAGCGATGTGGATCTACTGATCAATCTGGATGTTGCCAAAAAACTCGGCCTGACCTTTCCGAAGGATATCGTCAAGAGTGCCAACAAGGTCGTAGAAAACGGTAAAATGACCAAGAAGTAATTTTAACTGCATGCGCCAGGCGATCACCTCGATTGCCTGGCGTTATTATTTTCCAAAGGACACACGGCGCAGCTATGATTGAAGGAATATTTGTAGAAGGCCTGATATATGGGATTATGGTCCTGGGGGTGTTCATCACCTTCAGGGTGCTGGATTTTCCGGACCTGACGGTGGACGGTTCGTTCCCGCTGGGAGCGGCAGTGATGGTCCAATGCATCCTGCTCGGTACGAACATCTGGCTGGCACTGCTGGCGGCGTTTATCGGCGGGGTTCTGGCCGGAGTGGTAACGGCGCTGATTCACAACCACCTCAAGGTGCCCAATCTGCTGGCCGGTATCCTGACCATGACCATGCTTTACTCGATCAACATCCGCATTCTGGGCAACCGTGCCAATGTACCGGTCCTGAAGCAGGAAACCATCCTGTCCAAGGTGTCCGAGATGTTCAGCGGCCGGATTCCGGACGAGTATATTATGTTGATTTTCTTTGTGCTGGTAGTGGGAATCATCAAGGTCCTGGTTGACATGTTTTTCCGTACGGATCTGGGCATGACAATGGGCGCCATGGGCAACAACGAGCAGATGGTCATCTCCCAGGGAGTCAATCCCAAGACACTAAAAACCATCGGTGTCGGCCTGTCCAATGGTCTGGTAGCCGTGTCCGGCGCATTTGCGGCACAATACCTGGGGTTTGCCGATGTCGGGCTCGGCCAGGGTATCATCATCTCCGGACTGGCTTCGGTCATGATCGGTGAATTTCTGGTCATGAAAAGCAACCGCATCGCCGTATTGACGCTCTGTGCGATTGCCGGTTCGATTCTGTTTCACGGAGTCATGTATCTGGGGCGCTACTACGGCTACGTCATCGATATGACCCCCAATGACCTCAACCTGATCAAGGGTCTCCTGATTATCGTGCTGCTGGTGGTAACCCAGAGCAAAAAACTGAAAAAAGCTGCCAGCAAGGCAATGGTGGTCAAATGATAGCACTCAAGAATGTTTCCATGGTTTTCAATCCCGGCACGGTCAACGAGAATCAGGCCCTCAACACAATCAACCTGACGGTCAAAGAGGGTGATTTCATCACCGTAATCGGCAGCAACGGCGCCGGGAAATCCACGCTGTTCAACCTGATCGCCGGAACAATCATACCGAGCGAAGGCTCCATTTCCCTGAACGATCGCGACATTACCCGGGAACCGGAATACAAGCGCGCCCGGTATGTCGGTCGGATCTTCCAGAATCCGCTGCTCGGCACAGCCTCAAACATGAGTCTGGAAGACAACATGATGATCACCTACAAAAAGGGGTTCAAGTGGC
>CAYQTC010000058.1:0-15811 GCA_964420435.1 uncultured Geobacter sp. | reverse complement strand
TGATCATACCGGGTGGCATAGGCAGTCGGGCCGTCCTGGGGCAGGACGATGTTATTTCCTGGATCAGAGAGTCGGCACGTACCGCCGAAAAGGTGATGTCGGTCTGCACCGGCTCATTGCTTCTGGCAAAAGCGGGGCTTCTGGAAGGGGCCAGAGCGACTACGCACCACGAGGTTTTTGACGAACTGGCGGCACTTGCCCCCAATACTGAAATCGTGCGTAATGAGCGTTATGTGGATAACGGTCACGTCATCACATCAGGCGGCATCAGCGCCGGGATAGACATGAGCCTGTATGTCATAGAACTGGTCTACGGCAAGGAAAGCGCAAAGAAAACCGCTGCATACATGGAGTATATCCCGATGTGCGAACACCATTCCATATCAGACAATTGAAAGACTAAATGCCATGACTGAAATCTTTCCAAAACCAATAACAGATCTTCCTGAAGCGGACATCCCGCTTGAAGGAATCAAGGCATATCTTTCTCAGTCCGATTCCCACCAGATAATTTTCATGGAATTTGAAAAGGACGTGGTTTTGCCGGAGCATTCCCACGCCGCCCAGGTCGGCATCGTTTTGGAGGGCAAAATAGAACTGACGATTGCCGGCGAGAAGGCGATCTATACCAAAGGGGATCGCTACTATATCCCTGAAGGTGTGCTGCATTCGGGGAAAATATCTGCCGGGTATGCTGACATTACTTTTTTCAACGAACCGGATCGCTATGCAAGAAAACAATAGTAAACGAAGCCTTCCCCTTTAACTGCCCGATTGGGCGCCATTTCGATGTGACTTACTCAATATCACCAATGCTATGCCGCCAAGGATGGCCAGGGATGCCAACAAGAAACGCGCCGTTACAGACTCCCCGAGAATGATGATCCCGCCAAGCGCTGCGAAAACCGGAACGCTAAGCTGAACGGTCGCAGCGTTAGTGGCCTTCAGCGATGGCAATACGGAATACCAGATTGCGTAACCCAATCCTGAAGCTACAGCGCCCGACGCAATGGCGTACCAAATGCCAACACTGTCCAAGTTGCCGTTTGAAATTTGCAATGAACTCAGTGCCGCTGCAAAAAGCGAAGCACGGAGGAAATTTCCGGCCGTAACCCGGGTGGGATCCCCGTTTCCTTTTCCGCGCAATGAATAGACACCCCAGGCAACGCCAGCGATCAACATCAACACAGAGCCAGCCAGCGGAGGTGCAGACAGGCCGGGGAGCAACAGGCCAACCAATCCTGCAAACGCAAACATAAGGCCGACAAGCTGTTGTTTGCGAAACCTCTCACCAACCCATAAACCATGACCTATCATTGTCGCCTGAACAGCGCCGAACAGAAGCAGGGCGCCGGTCGCAGCGGTCAGGCTTATGTACGCGAATGAGAATCCGGCTGCATAAGCAAACAGGGCAAAAGCCGAAATCCAGTTGCCGCTTCCCCTGCTATCCTTGCGAAAAAAACCCGCAATCGCCCAAAGTACCACGGTTCCGGAAACCAGTCGAATAGAGGTGAAGCTGGCAGCGTCGATGCTGGTGTGCTTGAGTGCGATACGGCATAGCACCGAATTTCCGGCGAACGCGATCATGGTTAGAAGTGTTAGAAAACCAATTCGAGTCTATGTCATTAAATTACCTATAAGGCACTATTGCTGGTTGTTTTGGGAGCACACGGCTTGGCAGAACAGCGGAGGCTTTTGGACGGTGCTTCTGTCTTGTTGGAATATCTATTTTTCTCACGTTTTTTGCTTTAGTCACGCGTCAATGGTGACCACTCCGGTGCGCCCTAATCAAGGCTTGACACACCCGATTTCATTAAGGCATAATCGCTCCCTAGAACGATCGTTCTAGGGAGTTGGCCTATGACCCCTGCACCAAAAGAACCTCAAAAAACACGTGAACTGATCCTGTCAACAGCCCTGCTGCTCTTTGCCGAGCGCGGTTACTTTGCCACGTCGGTCCAGGACATCCGCCGTTCAGCCGACATCAGTATCGGCTCGATCTACCACCACTTTGACAGCAAGGAAGCCATCGCCCGCGCCCTCTACGATGACCTGCTTTCCCGCATGACTACCGTGGCACAAGATGCTGCAGAAATGCACACAGCCACCAAGGAAAAGTGCCGGTCAATTATTGCCGCTCTGTTTGCCTTTTCCGAAAGCGATCCCCTCACAATGCACTTTGTGCTGCATGCCCGTCATCGCGAGTTTCTGCCTGAGGCGCTGCCGATCTGTTCGACCAGGCCGTTTGAGCTGATGAGGGAAGTCATAATCGCTGGCATCGCCTCCGGCGAGGTCCGGCAACTGGATCCGATTGTCGCCAGCGCGGTGCTGTTCGGCGGAGCGGTCAGGTTAATGCATCTGGCCCTGGATGGCGCGCTGCCCCGGCCCATAGCAACATATCTGGAAGAAATTGTTGAGACCGGCTGGCGCGCCATTGCTGCTTGATTTTTTTGTCCGCGCTGTAGAATGAGCATTCGTTCTATTAATGTCACATGCAAGAGGAGGTGAAGGCGTTTCAGGTAAGCAAGCTCAGAGTGGTTCCAGAAAATCCAGCCGGACAAGGAGCGTAATGTATGTATCGTTTTTTTATTGTACTCGCACTGTTGTGTGCAACCAGCGCATTTGCCGACACCTGTATCGACTGCCACACCAGCGAAGCCGACATGAAGAGGTTGGTGGTCTTTAAAGCCGCCAGTGGCGAAGAAGGGGTTGGTTGAGCTGGCGCACCGCCTTCGGTGAAGGCGGACGAGGCCTACAAAGGCTACCTGGTAGACAAAACACTGGTAAAGACTGACACGCACCTTTCACTGGGCTGCATTAAATGCCATGGCGGCGACAATACCGCCAAGGATAAGGATGCCGCCCACAAGGGTTTCAACCGCCGCCCCTCGGATAACCTCTCCCTGTGCGGCGAATGCCACAGCAAGGAAGCGGAAGTATACCGCACCTCGCTCCACTACACGACCCACGGCTTTGCCCAAGGTGTTGCACCGCGCTTTTCTGCGGGTGAAAACAAGATCTTCAAGGAAAAGGTGTTCCCGAAATCATGCAACAACTGTCATGCCTCCTGCGGTGACTGTCATGTACGCGGACCGGTCATTGGCGGCGTAAGCGTCGGCCTGCTGGCAGGTCACAAGTTTGTGCGCCGGGCCGAGGCCAAGACCTGCGGGGCCTGCCATGGCGGCCGGGTCTATCCTGAGTTTGCCGGAGAATCGGGTGGTCCGCCCGATGTGCATTATCAGGCTGGCAAGAACTGCATGGACTGCCATGGATTGCCGGAGATGCACGGCGACGGCAAGCTATACGGCTCCCGCCACGAGGTTCCCG
Source organism: uncultured Geobacter sp. (assembly GCA_964420435.1). Taxonomy (GTDB): domain Bacteria; phylum Desulfobacterota; class Desulfuromonadia; order Geobacterales; family Pseudopelobacteraceae; genus JACRCG01. The sequence goes on along the minus strand of CAYQTC010000058.1, from coordinate 12,484 downwards.
GACGGCCGTCCTGCAGCAAGTGCCATTCGACCTCGACCGCCAAATCCCAGGCCAGCCATGATCAGCACCGCGACAAACTGGCCTGTGCCGCCTGCCACAGCGCAGCACCATACAACAACTGCTATGACTGTCACCTCGGCAAAGGGGCGCAAGCCAAGCCGGGTATGATCATCGGCAAGGATTGGCGCACCGGCAAGGTGACGACCTTGCGGGTTATACCAACCGTGCGGGATACCTTCGAGGCGGCCGGCATCAAGCAGGAAAACTTCGACGCGCTGCCCAATTACTGGGGCGCCGCGCCGCACAACATCAAAAAAAGGACCGACCGGACCCGCAGCTGCGACACCTGCCACAAGGAACGCAAGGATTATCTGGAAAAAGAGAATCTGATCCCGAATGGTTCGAAGCTGAACAACGATCTGATCATACCCAAAAAGGAGAAATAACCATGCGCACACTTATCATTAGCCTGCTGCTACTCTGCACTGCCGCCACCTGCTGGGCGGCGGACCTGACGCCGCTCGTCACCGGTGACTGGCTCGAGAAGAACCAGGCAGAGGTCAAGATCATCGATATCCGCAAGGCCGATGAATATCGGGAAGGGCACGTGCCGGGCGCGATCAATATCATGTACGGCACGCTGGCCATCAAAAAGAACAACCTGGACAATGAGATGCCGCAGGCCGACGACCTTGCCGACATTCTCAATGCCGCCGGTCTCACCGCCAAGTCGAAGGTGGTGGTCTACAACAAGGTGGACAGCATCCCGGAACGGGCCAACATGACCAGAATCGCCCAGACGCTGCACTATGCCGGGATTGCAAACGTTGCCGTACTGGACGGCGGCTGGAACAAATGGACCGCGGACAAGAAAGCTGTGGCCAAGGAGGCCGCTGTCGTCAAGCCGGGTAATGAGAATTTTGCCTTCAACAGCAAGATCGTCGTTGAACAGAAACAAGTCCTGGAACGCCACGGCAAGGCCCTGCTGGTCGATACCCGCGATCCCGAATTTTTCTTCGGCTCTGCCAAGCTGCCGTTTGTCGAAAGATTCGGCCGGGTAAAAGGTGCGGTACTGCTGCCATCTTCCTGGGCCTTTACGAAAGAGGGTGCCTTCCGTCCGGTCGATGAGTTGCAGAAATATGTTACCGGGGTCGTCGGAACAGACAAGAGCCGCGAGATTATTGTCTACTGTGATACAGGGCGGCTCGCCTCGGTCTGGTGGTTCCTGCTGACCCGGGTCTTTGGCTATACCAATGTGGCTATGTACGATGGAAGCAGCCAGGATTTCATGAAAAATCCCAATTTCCCGATTGAACAATTTCACTGGTAAAATTGAGAAGCTTCAGCGCTTTCGAAAATCATGTCTCTGCCGGGCAGAGAAAACTAAGGAGTGTGAACAATGGCAAAAGGTGCAGTGAAGCTGGTAATGGCAGTACTTTTTATGACTTTTTCTCTTGGCGCAGGTGTGAGCGCCTGGGCCGGGCAGAGCAATGATGCGGCCGCTCTTAAAGGGGTAAAACAGGGCAAAGGGATTTTTCTGCTGAATGTGGATAGCCCGCAGAAGGCGGCCCTTTATCTGAACATCATCAGTGACACCCACAAAACCATGGCGGCCCAGAAGGTGAAGCCCGACTTCGTCGTCGTCTTCGTCGGCGCGACCGTCCGTTTTCTGACAACTGCACCGGATGCCGAGCTGGCCGCCACACAGAAGGAGGCGCTCGCCTCGATTGCCGCCTCGATCAAGGGGCTGAAGGAGAAGGGGGTCAAGCTGGAAATATGTGAAATCGCCACCGACTTCTTTAAGGTTTCCAACGACAAGTTGCTGCCGGAACTCAAACTGATCGGCAATGGCTTTACCTCGCTGATTGGGTACCAGAGCAAAGGTTATGGTCTGGTACCCATTTTTTAATCCACCCTGAGATGGTCTGAAAACAGAAAGAGCCTGCATTGCGCAGGCTCTTTTTGTTTGGCACACTGATTTTCAGGCGATTTTGTTCTTCAAGACAAGCTGATTGCTATTGACTGGAATGGACGATATCGCCCGGCCAGCTTGCGAAGGAATAAAGGGACGCCTTACCGAAGGAATAAAGGGACGCCTTACCAATTAATGCCTGCACTTCAAGTAAATGTGTTTGGTGTCCCTCTATTTGCAACAGCATTTTTGCCGTTTTTCTTTTTATTTTTCAAATTATCAGCATGTTACTGCAAACCGCCATTGTATAACATGCGTAAATAAATTATTAGAACAATTGCCCACGGAGCGACTAAACCGATCATTAACGCGACAATCGGGGAGTTGATTGAAGGGAACTCAGGGTAGTCATTATATTTTTGAAGTATCCACTCGTAGTCAGCAACCGCTTTTCCAATTTCCATATTTATGAGATCTTCAGTTTTTTCAGGATAGCTCTCTGAGAAAGATTGAAAACACAATAGTTGCGACAGCTTTACGGATTCGTGCCTGTTGTCAAGAATCCATCCCCGTTCCGGGTTATAAATGAGCACCCAAAGTTCATAATAAGCCTGTTTAAGCCAAGTTTTTTTTGTAATAGGTCGCTTTGTTTCTCTGTCAACAATGTACTTATTCATTCGGTATGAAACAGTCGCACAAAGTGAGTCTTTGCAGTTTTCTTCATAGTCGGCAATATTTACAATGGAATGCTTACGAAGAACTGCACCTTCACGAACTAGAAGATTTGGTTCTTTTTTTTCCTGCAGAAGCTGGCGGTTAAGGTTGTTAAAAAGCCGGTCACTTACAAAAGGTTGAACAATCGATAAGTCTTCTTCTTGTAAGGCTTTTTGCAACAAGAAGAATGTTTTTTCAATGCGCTGCAATATTGGCTGCAAGTCCCATGCAGGATCATTTTTTGCCAACAGTTTCGATAGGATCAGAATTTGTTTACGTTTTTTTCGCAAAACATACAAAAAACAAATCGTGTAAGTAATGAGCATAGGTAAAATTGCAATGGTGATAAGTTGACTGCCGCCTCCCCGACCTTTGACCACCCAGCCCTCGGGGAAAAAGATAAAAGCAAGAGCGCCTGCAATTACAACAAATGCACCAAACACAAACTTATAGTTTTTTGATCTCATTTGGTGTGCACCTTTATAACTTGTGGAGTAGACCTGACCACTTCAATACTATTGCCTCTTATAAGCCGAACGGCGTGTGCTGTTGACCCGTTCGAGCAGCCTTTCCGCCCAACCGGTGTCCAACTGCCTAATTGTAACCCTTTAGCTTATTACGTTTTTTACATTTGACTTAAAGAACATTCCAGCTTTCTCTTCTCATAAAGCAATAAAGCAGGTACGTCCCTCTAGGTACTCTTTGCCGATGGTTGGGTCCGCGCTTTTAAAATCTTTTACTTTTATAACATGCGTGGTATATTTGAGTCATGGTTTTCCGACTTTCATATTACAATGAAAATGTCGAGGCGGATTGATGCTTGGCCTGTTGGCTTGCGTGCTCGATTTCGAGCATTGACCATGCGCATGGAAGAATTCGGTCCCAACTTGGGAATGCCACATACACGCGCGCTTGGTAATGGCCTTTTTGAAATCCGTGCCAAGGCGGAAGAAGGTATTGGAAGAGCGTTTTTCTGCACCATGGTCGGAAGAAAGATCGTTATTCTTCACAGTTTCATCAAAAAGACGGACAAGACACCAAAACGGGAACTCGATATAGCGATTACTCGGCAAAAGGAGGTAATTAGTCATGAGCTATAAGCCGGTTTCGTACCACCCCAAGAAAAAATTGGAGAATGAGCTTCAAAACCCCGATTTCAAGAAAGCATGGGAAGCCTTGGATGATGAATTTGCTGCACTGGATGCCCTGCTAGCGGCTCGGCGTCAGGCTGGTATGACCCAGGAACAAGTAGCGGCCAAAATGGGAGTTTCACAGCCATCGTTGGCGCGGGTTGAGGCATCGCTCGGTTCTCACCGTCATTCCCCTTCTCTGGAAATGCTCCGCAAGTACGCTGCCGCCGTCAACTGCAAGCTGGAGATTAAACTGATACCTCAGCATTCTTAACTCATAAGATTTTTGTGAAACCGCCTCTTTAGGCGGTTTCCCGTGTTTTCTGGTTTATGTTCCTCATTTCCCGTAGGCCTGACCCTTCTGGGTGCCAATAGTTTCCATCTGGAAACTCCTGATTGGTTTCCGATTATATGCTCCTCTTATCCGGCCAAGCAAGAGAGGGCAACTACGGCAATCAGCCGAAAAAGGTTCGTATCAGGCGCTCAAGCATACCATCGGGGAAATCCCAGCGGTAGCGATGGTGGTAACCCTTCCGGAGAAACTGAGTCCTCGCATTGATTACATTACCTTCGTTTTCTTCCGGCCCAAACAAGTCAGCGCTTTCTACCGCCAGATGCAAATGTTTTTCCCAATCCTCCTGGTCCATTTTCCCCTCAGCGTCAAAGGTGATAAATCCCAGGTCAATGTGTCGGATGTAAACCGGTTTTTTCTCTTCCAGATCAAGGATGACAAAAATGAAACGCATCCTCTTCCCGGCATATTCCGGAAAGCACTCCGTTGGATGCTTGCTGTGTAACCGGTCCCAGCGGGCATATGAGACCTTGATAAAATCATCGTTGTTGTTCACAAAAAATACACGAAGTCCCAATCCCATGATTCACCTCGGTGGTAGATAACACCGTCCCTTTTGCTCTCCTCACACTGCGTGGGGGCGCACCAGCGCGGGTTTATCGCAACCGTCTGTCGACGAACGTCGAGGGGAACGTTGTTAAGATTGCAAACTTACTTTCAAGAGCAAAGCGAAGTAAACCAACTTAACTACGTCCCCTTACCCCCTCGTCCCCTTACCCCCTTGTTAAGATTGCAAACTTACTTTCAAGAGCAAAGCGAAGTAAACCAACTTAACTACGTCCCCTTACCCCCGTCCCCTTACCCCCGTCCCCTTACCCCCGTCCCCTTACCCCCCAACGGGGCTGCGGCGCACCGGCGAAGCGTCAGCGGAGACCGCGTGCCGCCGCGTGTTAGACATATATTTAATTCAATGCAGCAGCAGGAAAATGTTTTTACTGGGATACGTTGTCGAAAAATGAAAAAACTTATTTACAACTATGAACAGGATCATTGGCGTGAAAAAGGTATACCAGAACACTTTGGAGTCGTTGTCGTAATTCTGTAAATTCGACTTCTTTATGGCGAGTTGGTGTTTTCCTGCTTTTAAGACGAAATGAAGGTAACAGGCAGCATATGGAATCCCGATCCAGATCAAATAAATAAAAGTTTCGTCATTGTCTCCATAGTCAAATGCACCTAATCTTGAAATTAGGTACTGTGTTGCTATGAAGAAATAAACCACATACCATAAGGCCGTCATAATGTTTGCCGTGATAATGTTCCTTATAGCCTCCTGAAAGTCACCATACTTTTTTACTTTTTCGTAGTTCTTTTGTTCTTTTCGTGCGATTGCATTCTTAAGCTTTTCAGTTATTGGAGGGTAACCCAAAAGGCAGAACGCTATTGTAGCAACTAAAATGATGGCAAAAAATCCGTAGTTCGCTCCTTCTGTCATGCAGCCCTCGTTATTCTCATCTTTTTTTGTCTAACTACCTATTGACCAGCCTCCGCGCGCGTGAACCGGTGATCTTCCCATATGGGACATTTAGACTGTGATAATTAAAAATACATGGTAGCGCTTCAACACAATTCCCCCATGGTCTCTACCACATTAGCCACTTTCTATAAACAGCTTTTTAAAACCATTTCTTACGGAGACTCCATCCCCCCGGTCTCTCACCTGCCACAAAATTGTTGAATGAAAAATCGTGACAGTGGATCACGCGTCTCGCAAAACATTGCGTATGATCGTCGTTCCACCGGACAGCGCTTATTGTGACTTGCAAATTATAGGTTGCTATGGGAAAAATGCGATCCTGCACTAACGTAAAGTAATTAACTCTCCAGCAATGCCACAATTCAGGCAGATCAAGGAAACGGTATGAAACAGATCGGCATTATCGGCGGGCTCGGCCCGGAATCAACGGTTGATTACTACAAACGCATTATCGAGGCGTTTCGGACGGAGGGGAGCCTGGCTGCCCCGGAAATCGTTATCTATAGCGTTAATCTGGAGGAAGTGCTGGAACTCGTTGCGCGGCAGGAGTGGAGCCATCTGGTTTACCTTTTGGTTGCAAAGATCAAGGCACTGCACCGGGCCGGCGCCGATTTTGCGGTGATCTCCGCCAACACTCCGCATATCGTTTTTGACGAAGTCCGGGCCAAATCCCCTCTCCCCCTGTTGAGCATTGTCACGGCAACCGCAGACAAGGCAAGTCAACTGGGTTTGAAAAACGTGGGGTTATTGGGGACAAAGTTCACGATGCAGAGCAATTTCTTCGCTCCGCAGTTTTCCGCCCGTGAAATCTCGGTCGTTGTCCCTTCCGTTGCCGATCAGGATTATATCCATTACAAACTGATGACCGAAATAGAGCTGGGAATCATTACTGACGAGACGAGAAAAGGGCTGCTGGCGGTTATTGAGCGGATGATAGCCGCGGATAATATTGACGGCGTGATTCTCGGCTGTACCGAGTTGCCGCTGATCCTGGACAAAAACGAATTCGGCATTCCCTTTCTGAATACGACCGCGATTCATGTGGAGAGTATCGTTAACTACTGCAAGAAGGGTTGATGCCGGTGCGGCAGGCCGGAAAACATGGAGAGTGGAAAAATCTGAACATCTGAACAACAAAGGTACGGGGATGTAATCTATGAAAGCAAAGTACGTTCATACAAACATCATCGCTGAGGATTGGCAAAAACTGGCGGATTTTTATATTCGCGTATTTGGTTGTGTGCTTGTACCGCCAGAGCGCGATTATTCAGGGGAAGAGCTCGATGCGGGTACCGGACTGGTCAACGCTCATCTGCGGGGCGTGCATCTGCGCTTGCCGGGTTGTGGTGATGATGGACCTACTCTTGAAATCTACAGCTACGACGCCCTTGAACCACGGCCGCAACGTGCAGTTAACCGTAAGGGATTCGGCCACATGGCTTTCGAAGTGGATGACGTTAATGCCGCCAGCAAAGAAGTTATTGCCCATGGCGGCCGAACCGTCGGCGAAATTATTACTCTTACGACCAAGGTCGGTACAAAAGTTACCTGGTGCTATATGACTGACCCTGAGGAGAACATGATCGAGCTGCAATCGTGGGAATAATTGACACGATTCGCATTCAGGGAACCGGTGGGGTCAAAACCTCAATACCGTCAGAATTTCTCCCGGCTGGCGCTCTACAGTCACCACCCGCTGCACGGGGTCACAGGTATAGGTGAGATAACAAAAGGAACGTGGATTACTGAGCACAGCCGGCGTAAGCGCAACCAGGTTCGTGCCACCGGCATGCCGGGCGGATGGGGCCAGTAATCCCGGATGTCCTTCCTGGTGCAGACGTTCACCGATCTGCTGGGTGAAACCGTAGTCATCGGCCACCAGCCCCGGAAACGCTTTCCCTTTTCTAGATAGATCGATCAGCAGCGCCCGGCAGCGCACCAGATAAACCGCCCGTTCTCTGAAAACAGGCCCGATGTTGCCTTCAATCCCGGCCTCTTCCTTCACCATGTGGAAGGCTGTCTCAAAGATGGTGGTATCCAACGCCAGCGCTCCATACCAGACGCCAAATGAGCCGTTGCCGTAGCGGGTTCTCAGATATGGTTCCTGTTCGAAGGGATAGGTGATGGAGGTGTTATAGTGGAAGCCTCTTTGCAGAACCCCCAAAGGGATCGCTGACTTGACCTTCATCTCCGCCGCAGCTGCAATGGCGCTCAACTGCTCGTCACCATCCGACAGATCGGAAAAAAGATCTTTCGACTCCCGCAAAGAGACAATATTGCGGCAGGCATCGCCGTCGAAGTCGCGGGTCTTGTCGAAGAGCGCGGGCTTTGCCATCACCGCCCCCGGTAGAAATCAAGATAGCGGGCGACGCGGGCGATCCCGATGATCCCCTGTTCCTTCATGACCTCCAGCGGGGCAAGATTGTCAAAAGCGGCGTTGCGTCGGTTCACCCAGGAATAACGGATGTCTTCGTTGCGGGGATACAAAAGCCGCAGCGCCTTGTGGATGGCCAGCAGCCATCCCACGCGGTCAAACATGTCACGGGTGGCAGGCAACGCTTCACCCCTGGCATATTTGGAGAGCATGGCCCGGCTTTTGGGACTGAGACCCAGCAAGTCCAGCTGGTCGGACGTGCTCAGCTCCCACAGCTGAAACAGCTTGATGACGAGGGTGGCCAGCCCCTTGCGGGAGTCGGCAGACTCTAGTGCGACTTCATCGGTTTTGAGATTTGCGTGTGCCATGGGCGTCTGAGCTCCTGTTCGTAAACAGAACTATTATGTTTAAAAATAAACTTATTTTGTTTATTTGACAACGCAATTATTTGGATACTGAAGGCGATTCCTCTTGCCATCAAGGCAGTCTAACCCTGGTAACCGGTACGCTCAAACACCAACATCCTTTGCAGTTGATTATCAGTCAGCTAATGAAAGGTGAGTTCGATGGAAAAAATTGATTACAAAAAACAGCTGAAGCGTCTTTACAGTCCCTCTGACAAGAAAGTCGAAATTGTAGAAGTTCCACAAATGAATTTCCTGATGGTTGACGGCAAAGGAGATCCCAATACCTCGCAAGCATTCGTTGATGCGATCGAAGCCCTCTATCCGGTTTCCTATACGCTGAAGTTCATGGTTAAAAAGGGACCGTTGGCGATTGATTACGGCGTGATGCCGCTCGAAGCACTTTGGTGGGCGGATGACATGTCAGCGTTCGCTACCGGAAACAAGGATGCATGGAAATGGACCTTGATGATCATGCAGCCGGAGTTCATCACGAATGAAATGGTTAAAGAGGCGATTGAAGAAGTGGCAAGAAAGAAAAAACCGGTTTCCCTGCCGCTGGTAAGGTTCGAATCATTCAAGGAGGGAAAAGCTGCGCAAACACTTCATATCGGCCCCTTTGCGGATGAGGGGCCGACAATTGAGAAGGTGCATCTGTTCATAAAGGAGAATGGCGGTCACAGGGTTGGCAAACACCACGAAATATATTTAAGCGATTTAAGGCGGGTGACACCGGAAAAATGGAAAACCATTGTCAGGCAGCCGATGGGCTGAACTTTTACACGAAGTCCAAAAATACTGATTATTTCTCGACCACCGACGGCCATACCGAAAAGATCAACCGCCGACTGTATTCAACCAGCAGCAGCTGTTTCTATCCGACATTCATGAAGCTGACTTTGGAAAATAACGGACATCGGAGAGTCCTTCAAAAGCTTTGTTCTGGGTCCAGAGTACTGCGGCGTGGATACGTGCAGTTGCCAGAATAATGCTGTCAGCCATTTTCGTTTCAGGCCGCACATCAGAAAGGGAGGATTTGTGAAAACTATGACGAAGGCTTGGGTCGCAGTTGCGGTAATGGTTTTCATGCTGGCCGGCTGCGCTAGCATGCCGAAAAAGCCGGATTCAATGGCGCGAGGCGATTACTCCTACGTCAAGGAATACATCTCCAAGTTGGCCCGCAAGGAGATGAAAAAACATGACGTGACCGGTCTCAGCATCGCCCTGGTGGACGATCAGCAGGTAGTCTGGGCGGAGGGTTTCGGTTTTGCTGATCAGATCAACCAGCTGCCGGCCACACCGGAGACGGTCTACCGGGCCGGCTCGATCTCCAAGCTATTCACAGCGACTATGGCCATGCAGCTGGTCGAACAGGGCAAACTGGATATTGACCAACCCCTAAAGACCTATCTGCCTGAATTTTACATCAAGAGCCGCTTCCCGGATGCCGGTCCCATAACTCCACGCACCATCATGACCCATCACTCGGGGCTGCCTTCCGACCTGCTGAAAGGGATGTGGACAAAACAGCCGGAGCCGTTCCAGAACGAGGTCAACCTGCTGCGGGACGAATACGTCGCCAGCCCTCCCAACTATGTATTTTCATACTCCAATGTGGGAGTGTCCCTGCTAGGTCATGCTCTGGAGAAGGTGGCCGGCCGTGATTTCACCGCCCACATGGATGCATCGCTTCTGCGTCCGCTGGGAATGAGCAATTCGGTGTTTTCCCAGGCACCCGACCGCTCGGAACGGGGCTCCAAAGCCTACCGAAAAGGGAAAGAGGGTGAAGAATTCCCCTTGCGAGGCATCCCGTCCGGCGGGTTGAACTCCAACGTTCTGGACCTCTCCCGCTTCATGCAGATGGTTTTTGCCGGAGGACGGAGCGGCGAGCGCCAGCTTATCAAGCCGGAAACGCTGGCCGAGATGCTGCGCCCCCAGAACGCCGATGTACCGCTTGATTTCAATTTCCGCATTGGTCTGGCCTGGATGTTGGGCGGTCTGGGAGACATGGACATCCGCAATGCCGGGCCGGTTGCCCACCACTCCGGGGCGACCCTGTATCACCGCAGCCAGCTGATCGTGCTTCCCGAGCAGAAACTGGGGGTGGTGGTGCTGTCCAATTCCGCCACTGCCGGTCCCGCGGTCAATAAACTGGCCACAGAATTGCTGAAGCAGGCTCTGGAAGCCAAGACCGGAATAAAGCAGCCCGACAAAAAAGCACCTATAGCTGATGGTTCGTTCTCTCAAGAGGAGCTTAAGGCTTATGTAGGGAGTTACGCCACCATGGCCGGTGTCATCGGTATCACCAGGAAATCGGACTACCTGCGGGCCGATGTCATGGGTACCACATTGCGACTGGTGCCGCGCACCGACGGCCAGCTGGGGCTTCGATACAAATTGCTGGGACTGATCCCGATCAGTCTGGGCGATCTGGACAAGGTCGGCATCTCGCGGGCCACGCTGGCGGGGCGCGAGATAGTGAAGGCCGGCATAAACGGGCAGGAACTGCTGCTCGGAGAACGGATAAAGCCGGTTCCGATTCCGGAATCATTGCAAAAACGGGTGGGTGAATACGAGATCACCAATGCCGGCGATGACGCGATTCTGTTCGATAAGGTACAGGTTCGGCTGGACAACGGACTGCTGCTGGTGGAATACGGTATGCCGCTTTTTACAGACAAAAAGATGAGCATCGCCATCTCGCCGCTCTCCGATAGGGAGCTGATGATTAACGGCCTGGGACGCGGCATGGGTGAGACTATCCGGATTGTTAACGTTGACGGCGAAGAGATGATTCAGTATTCGGGGTACTTGCTCAGGAAAAAGCAGAAATAGGCAACTGCGGGGAATTAATCATTTTGCTGAACTGTTGCAAAGGCATTAGATATGAACTTTGGAGCGTTAGTTACGTAAGATCGTTTTTGATATGACCGTCCATCCCATCGGCAAGTCGAGAATGATTTTATTTCTTACTGTTGGCAGCAGAAGTCTGCGCATCGTAAGAATATGCCGGTTCTTCATTGCAATATAAATTGAGCGTCAACAGTATCAATGTGTACGTCTGTATTTGTCAAAAAGGTATCAATCCATACCATTCTAGATTCATACCCATAATTATTTCCAATATTAGCATTGACCGGATCCCCGATAAATTTCCATGTCCCGGTCGCAGCCTCTTTTGCCCAGGTTGTGTTATTGCCGTGGACAACAACATCGTTTTCGTAAATGAAATCGTAATTAATAAGATAGGCCTTGGCAACACCTCGCCCCGCATAGTTTGCAGTCTGATCGCTCACCAAGCGCACATTTCGGAGACTCCTCAACTTGCCATTCGTGTTGATTCCGTTAAGACCAAAGATGGTGACGATGCTTGTCATATCCGCGGCTCTGGTATGACCATTGCTGGTGCCATAGTTCGGGTCGGCAACAAAAAGGTCTTCCAAGTCCTGGACCTTGAGGTTAACGCCTTTGTTCATGGCTTCACGGAGCGTGATCAGTCTGTCGGTTATTTCAATGATATCTGTAAGCGTGGACTTGTCCGGGCATTTAGTTTTGTCGACTGACAATTCAGCAATGTTTGCCAGGCTCCCTGACACGATGACAGAGCCGTCAAGCTTGTTGGTGATGACTAGAGAGCCGTTTTCACTATTTATTCCGATGACATCAAGCAGGGCATCAAGCTTGTAGTCGGGAGTCGCCAGGTAGGGGCCGCTGATCGGATCAAAGTCCTTTATTCCGTATTCAGTAAACATTGTCGCCAGGAGTGTTTTTATCCTGTCCAGAGAGGATTTCATCTTGGTGTCATCAATAGCTGCAATATCCGGCTTGCTGCCGTCTGCTCCGAAGGCTGTGGTGGGTTCAGAGCCGGCGGCTAGCTGGAGAACCAGGTTGCTGAATGGGTTGATATGGGCATTACCATAACCAAAGGCCATTGAGTAAATTGTGTAATTCTGTGTGCCTGAAACTCCTACCGCTTTCAAGATGAACGGCAGCTTGAGGGCGGTCACATCAAAAGAAAAATTGCCGTCATCGTCGGTATTAACCGGGCCGATTTGCACCCCGTTGCTGTCTTTAAGGACAACCGTTCCCTTGATGGGAGCGCCGGCGGCGGCAACGCCTGA
>CAYQTC010000057.1:0-15908 GCA_964420435.1 uncultured Geobacter sp. | reverse complement strand
GCCAGGTCAGCGAGAACAACAGTGCGACGCGGATAAACATTGCCAGCCCGAGACCTATCAGCCGGGCCTTCTCCTGCTGATGCGCAGGGAGCTTGCTGGCCTGAATGGAGATAAAGATAATATTGTCAATGCCCAGGACTATTTCCAAGGCAGTCAGCGCTGCCAGCGCCATCCAGACCTGCGGGTCAGTCAGCCATTCCATATGTACTGCCTCCTTGATTTAATGACATTTTTACCGTCAATCCATACACAGTTTGCGTTGTCTGGCTCTCCACAGATCAATTGCTTCTCGCATGATTTCGGTAATGCTTTTGGATGTCGTCTTTGTCAGCTTTTCCAGAGTTTTTTTCTCATCATCGTTGATGCGCATTGAAATGACATTTTGTAGCGGCTCAGTTTCTTTCAGTTTCTTCCGGGATGATTTTGATTCTCTGGTAAAAAGTTTTCTGGTGTACGACATGGTTTCCTCCTGTGTAGTGTGCCGGCACTGTGTTGATCCGGCGGTTAGGGTTAACGTCAGAGCGTTCGAGTTGCCAGTGAACCGATCAGGCTTCTTCCACCTTCTTCATCATCTCTCCGTCCGGCACCAAACATCGCGCCCCATTGCAGCATGTTACCGATCATTGATATTGCGCCGGCAAAGGTAGCGGCGATGGGGGAGATCAGAATGTCACAGTTTTTAACATGAGCCCGTTCATGGGCCACAACCCCTTTCAGTTCTTCAGCGGAAAGTATCCGCAGAATTCCTTTCGTAGCTGCAACAGCGGCATGCTCGGGATTGCGGTCGGTGGCAAAGGCATTGGGGGACTGATCGGGAATTATGTAAACTTTGGGCATGGGGAGCCCGGCACGAGCGGCCAGGCGCTCAACCATGCCGTAGAAAACAGGATGAACCTCGCGGGTGATTTTCTGGGCGTTGTACATCCTGAGGACAATTTTGTCAGAAAACCAGTAGGAGCCGAAGTTCATAACGGCAACCATCAGGAAGGCAACGATCATGCCCCCCTTGCCGCCAACAGCGCCGCCCATGGCAACCAGTAAAATGGTAAGCAGGGAAAGGAGAAAGGTAATTTTGAGGATGTTATTCATTTTTATTACCTCCGACGAACTGGTTCCCGCCGAGGGTAATAAAAAAGACCTTTACCCGCGGCATGGTGCCAGGATAAAGGTCTTGTTGGCATGTGTATGCCCCGGTCCCGGGTCTTTCGACCGTATTGACGGAATCCGGGTCGGCCTTTTATGTGGCCGATAACTACTCCCCTTTATTGAGATATAAAAATACGTTATCACTGTCCAGCAAGTCAAGTTACATTTTTGTTACAATGAGAAGTCCGTCTGCATGAAAGACGTAGTTGCTACTCGTTTTTGTTCAGCTCGTCTTCCTATCCAAGCTCCGGTACTGGATCGCCTCGGCGATATGCTGTTCGCGGATCGAAGCGCTGCCATCCAGATCAGCAATGGTACGGGCCACCTTGAGGATACGGGTGTAGGTGCGGGCCGAGAAACCAAGCCGGTCGGTCACCAGCTCCAGCATGCGGTTGCCGGAGGCGTCCAGCTCGCAGTACTTCTTGATAAATCGCGGTGTCATCTGGGCGTTGCAGTGGATTTTGGTGCCTTTGTAGCGCTCCAGCTGCAGTTCTCGGGAATGCTCCACCCGTTTGGCTATGGCAGCGGAACTTTCCGCTTCACTACGATCGGCCAGATCTCGGTATTTCACAGCAGGCACTTCGATGTGAATGTCGATCCGGTCCAGCAACGGGCCGGAGATGCGGGAGCGGTAACGGTGAATGGCAATCGGAGTGCAGGTGCAAGGGTAGGTCGGATCAGAAAGGTACCCACATGGACAGGGATGTGTGCACCTTTCTCTACTATTCTGACTCAAGACGGCACACGTTCTCAATTAAAATACCCCTCGAAAAACAGCAGCTTCCCGGTTATCCCGAATTCCCCATCACAGTTGGTGACCACATCCGCAAACGACGCATGGATCTTGGCCTCCTCCAGAGTGACGTTGCCGAGATCATCGGCGTTACTGAGTCCTCAGTATGGAACTGGGAGCACGGCACTGAACCTGGGCTGCAGTATAACCCCAAAATCATCGAATTTCTAGGGTACATTCCGTTCGACTGCCCGGATGACACAGTAGGGCGGCTTGCGTGGTACAAGAGAGCGATGGGGATGAATCTGGATCAACTGGGCGAAATAATGGGCCGCGATCCGGAACAACTATCAGACTGGCTGAGCAGAAGACATAACCCGTTCAGCATGAATCGGGATAAAATTGAACTGTTTTTGGAAAGCCAAGGGACTTTCCTTTTACCAGGGAAGAAATAGGGTGTGAACCGAATTTTATGTTTGACCCATAGGCGCCTCAATTGACCCATCTGCTACCTTTAACGTACCGATATTACGATAATGGATGGGTCAACTAGAATGCCGATAGAGGGTCAATGTTGGAAGCCGATTCACACTGCTTCACTACGTGACACCCTGTTCATTTCAAACAGGTGGGCAAGTGGGTACGAAGAGGAGAATCATCATGTGATTTGACATTGTCGTCAATTGATTTACAATACCGATTGAATGTTCATTCGAATTAGAGGACACCCACATGGAAGATTTTGGCAAGCGTGAAGCAATTTTACAGACAACTTTGTATCTGGTCGCGAAGAATGGTTTTCACGGCACGCCTATATCGCAGATTGCCAAGCAAGCCAATGTAGCTGCTGGGACCATTTATCACTATTTTGAGAGTAAGGATGTGCTTATCAAAGAAACCTACGACTTCGTGGAAGAACACTTACTTGCGGCTATTAAGAAAGATTATCCCTTGGCTAGTCTTTTTCGTGAATGCTACATGCATATCGGACGAAAACTGATCGGTAGCTTTGTTAACTCGCCTGTGCATTATCTTTTTTTTGAGCAGTTTCATAATTCGCCCTACGGAGCAGCCTATCGTCGGGATAGAATCTTGGGAAGATTAGGCGACAATGTTGTGATGGGTTTGTTTGAAGATGCCTTGGAACAACACGTTATTAAGGAACTTCCTTTGATGGTTCTCTACGCCTTGACCTTTGGGCCATTGATGCAGATAACTCGAGATCATATTTTCGAGCTAATCGAGCTGGATGAAATACTTATAGAAAAAATAGTTGAGGCCTGCTGGAATTCGGTAAAGCGCTAGTCAAACGTGAAGTGTATTGTTGTGGCTATTTGCCCGTAAATAATGACCGCAATGCGACAGAATGAACATTCATTCCCAAAAGGGATTGCCAGCTATGGAAACTGACAGCCTGAGTTTAATGGATGGGGCAACCGCACGAGCATATTTTCGGAATATGGTAGAAAAAATTGAAGATCCGGAGAAAATGCTTGATTTTTTGAACGCATGCGAGATATTGCAAGCCGCACTGGTAAGCTGGCTTTATGCAGAACATTACTATGATTGCTTCCTGCGATCACTTAATAAACAAGGATTATTTGCAGAAATGAGAAGCGAGGAGATACAGGAGGTTTGGAATGCATGCCAGCAGGCATCTGAAGAGTTCCAGCTTTCAAAACAAAAACTCAAGGAAATAATAGGTACATTGTACTGCATTAATTGAGGTTTACGGTGACCCGACAAGTGAATCTTACACTCCGCGTCATATGCTCTCTAGCCACTCTGGTATCGTTACTGAGTTCTGAGGGAGCGGTCTGTGCCGAACAGATGGTATCCCCCGATCTTCAGACAGACGGATCAGGGGAAAAACAACTGGCACGACCCCTTGATTCTGCCCTGGTACAGCGCCTGCAAGAGGAAAGGCGTTCAAGAGAATCACGTTTTTCCATCCTGCCACATAAAACCAACTACCTGCTCCCTGCGGCCTACAACTCAACTCCCAACAACGCAGTGTACAACGGACTGGTCGGTGGCAATGAAAATCTGGACGAACTTGAGGTCAAGTTCCAACTAAGCATCAAGACACCGATCTGGGACGATATCTTCGACGACAACGGCACCCTCTATGTCGCCTACAGCCAGATTGCTTACTGGCAGGCGTATAATAGCGGTTATTCGGCGCCGTTTCGTGAGATCAACTTCGAACCGGAAATATTCCTCTCCTTCAAGACCGGCTACGAATTTTTGGGTATTACCAGCCAGGCTGTGGCGGTCGGTTTCAACCATCAATCCAACGGTCGGGCCAAGCCGCTATCCCGCAGCTGGAACCGCATTACTGCCAATCTTGTTTTCGGATCCGGGAATACCTACATCACCCTTCGCCCCTGGTTCCGCATCCCGGAAAGCAGCCAGGATGACGATAACCCCCACATGGAAAAATATTACGGTTACGGGGAACTGACTATTCTGCAGAAAATCCGGGAAAACACACTGACCATGATGCTGCGCAACAACCTGCGCACCTCGGGCAACAAGGGAGCGGTACAGTTGGACTGGAGCTTCCCGTTACACAAGAAGCTGAAAGGGTATGTCCAGTTCTTCAACGGCTATGGCGAGAGTCTTGTGGATTACAACCATTCCAACAACCGGATCGGGGTCGGCGTAATGCTGACGGACTGGCTCTAATGTCGCACTTGATATACCGGTAGTGGATACCGGTAGCTCGTCTTTGGCTATCTGAACGCATAACAAACCGCTGACGGTAAGGACTTGTCGAAAAAAACCGGCTCCGTCCCTGCCGCCTTCGTCCCTTAAATCGACACCGTCCGGAATGATTCTTCGCCTGGTCATTGCACTGATCGCCGCGATGGTCGCCTGTCATATCCAGGGCAGCCCCCACCCGATTGGCCCATAAATCTGGTCCGCATTCTCACCGGACATGTGATCGATTTTATTCCACCACAGGAGGATGTAAAAATGCGAGTGACACGAAGGCAGTTTTTCAAGGTTTGCGCCGGCGGACTCGGAGGTTCCAGTGTCGCAATGCTGGGCTTCTCGCCGGCCGAAGCTCTGGCGGAGACCCGCGCATTCAAGCTGGAGCGTACCACGGAGGTTCGCAACACCTGCCCCTATTGCTCGGTTGGTTGCGGCATCATCATGAGCAGCCTGGGAGACAGGGCAAAGAATGCCAAGTCCGCGATCATCCATATTGAGGGGGACGCCGATCATCCGGTCAATCGCGGCACACTCTGCCCCAAGGGCGCCGGCCTGCTTGATTTCGTGCATAGCCCAAATCGCCTGAAATACCCTGAATACCGCGCTCCGGGGAGTAATGAGTGGACGCGCATCTCATGGGACGATGCTTTCAGCCGCATAGCCAGACTTATGAAGAATGATCGCGATAAAAATTTCGTCGCAAAAACAGCCGACAACCTGACGGTGAATCGCTGGCTGACCACCGGCTTTCTGGCAGCCTCGGCCGCCAGCAATGAGACCGGCTATCTGACCAATAAAATGCTGCGCAGTCTGGGGATGATCGCCCTGGACAACCAGGCCCGCGTCTGACACGCCCCCACCGTGGCAAGTCTTGCCACAACGTTCGGCCGCGGCGCCATGACCAACCACTGGGTAGATATAAAAAATGCTGACATCGTCGTCGTCATGGGCGGCAATGCCGCCGAAGCCCACCCCTGTGGCTTCAAATGGGTAACGGAAGCGAAGGCGCACAACAATGCCAAGCTGATCGTGGTTGACCCCCGCTTTACCCGTACCGCAGCTGTGGCCGATTATTATGCCCCGATCCGTTCAGGGAGCGATATCGCCTTTCTGGGAGGGGTTATCAACTACCTCCTGGCCCACGACAAGATCCAGCATGAGTATGTTAAAAAGTTCACCGACGCAACCTTTCTGGTCAGCGAAGAGTACCGTTTTGAGAATGGCCTGTTTTCCGGCTATGACAAGGACAAGCGGTCCTATGACAAGACCTCCTGGGGGTACCAGAAAGGGGCCGACGGCTTCGTGCTGACCGACGATACGCTGCAAAATCCCCGTTGTGTCTTCAATCTGCTCAAGCAGCACTATGCGCGCTATACCGTTGATATGGTTGTAAGGGTCACCGGCACACCGAAGGAACAGTTTCTCAAAGTGTGCGAAATGATAGCGTCTACGTCGGCACCCGACAAAACAACCACATTCCTCTATGCCCTGGGGTGGACGCAACACTCCACCGGCACGCAGATGATCCGGACGACGGCGATGGTGCAGCTGCTGCTGGGCAACATCGGCATGGCGGGGGGCGGTATAAATGCCTTGCGCGGCCACTCGAATATCCAGGGGTTTACCGACCTGGGGCTCCTGTCCAACATGCTGCCCGGCTATCTGACTCTGGCAGGTGACAAGGAACAGGATTTCAAGGTCTTTCTTGACAAGCGCGCCTTTAAACCGCTCCGTCCGGGGCAGATGAGCTTTTGGCAGAATTATCCCGCGTTCCATGTCAGCTTGATGAAGTCGTGGTACGGCGACGCCGCCACGCTCGACAACAACTGGTGTTACGAGTGGCTCCCCAAGCTGGACAAGGTGTATGACGTTCTGCAGGTATTCGAGATGATGCATCAGGGGAAGCTGAACGGCTATTTTGCCCAGGGATTCAACCCATTGGCGGCTTTCCCCAATAAGGCCAAGATCGGCGCTGCGCTTGCCAAATTGAAATATTTGGTGGTGATCGACCCGCTGGCAACGGAAACCTCCGAGTTCTGGAAGAATTTCGGCGAATTCAACGACGTTGATCCGGCCAAAATCCAGACCGAGGTGTTCCGTCTCCCCGCCGGCTGTTTTGCCGAGGAGGACGGCTCGCTGGTAAGCTCCAGCCGCGTATTGCAGTGGCACTATAAAGGCGCGGACGCACCTGCCGAAGCCAGGGGCGATGCGGAGATCATTGCCGGGCTGTTTATAAAGCTGCGCGAAATGTACCGGAAAGAAGGTGGAGCTTTCCCCGACCCGATTCTCAATCTGAACTGGCCCTACATGATCCCTGCCAGCCCCTCACCCGATGAGCTGGCCAGGGAATATAACGGCAAGGCATTGGCCGACGTGACCGACCCAAAAGATCCGGCTAAGGTGCTGGCCAAGTCGGGTGAACAGTTGGCCGGTTTTGCCCAGTTGCGCAACGACGGCTCAACCGCCTGCGGCTGCTGGATTTTTTCCGGTGCCTGGACTCAGGCGGGAAACCAGATGGCACGTCGCGATAATTCCGACCCAAGCGGTCTGGGCAATACCCCGAACTGGGCCTTTGCCTGGCCCGCCAACCGCCGGATTATTTACAACCGCGCCTCCTGCGATTCGGCCGGCAAGCCGTGGGATCCGAAACGCAAGGTGATTTCGTGGGATTCCAAATCACAGAAATGGCAGGGAATGGACGTCCCGGACATACGGCCAGACGCGGCGCCGGAGCAGAACGTGGGGCCGTTCATCATGAACCCGGAGGGGGTCGCGCGGCTGTTCGGTGTCGATAAGCTGGCTGAAGGGCCGTTTTCCGAACATTATGAGCCGTTCGAAACGCCGCTTGACACCAACCCGCTTCATCCGGGAGTTGTCAGCAACCCGGCGGCGCGGGTCTTCAAAAACGACCTGGAGGCGCTCGGCACATCCAAAGATTTTCCCTATATCGGGACCACCTATCGCCTGACGGAACACTTCCACTACTGGACCAAGCACGCAAAAATTAACGCGATTCTCCAGCCGGAGCAGTTCGTGGAGATCGACGAGGAACTGGCCGGGAAAAAAGGCATCAAGTCCGGCGATCATGTCAAGGTAAGCTCGAAACGCGGACATATCAAGGCAGTGGCAGTGGTGACCAAGCGTCTTAAAGCGCTGGACGTGGACGGCAGGAGGGTTCATACCGTGGGGATCCCGATCCACTGGGGCTTCAAAGGGGTTGCGAAGAACGGCTATATCGCCAATACGCTGACACCTTTTGTGGGCGATGCAAATACCCAGACTCCGGAGTTCAAGTCTTTTCTGGTCACCATTGAGAAAGTTTGAAGGGGGGTACCATGGCACTGCAATCTTTGGACATCAAGCGTCGCTCAGCCACAACCACATCGCCGCCCGGCGTACGCAAAACCGTGGAATTGGCCAAGCTGATCGATATTTCAAAATGCATCGGCTGCAAGGCATGTCAGGCGGCCTGTATGGAATGGAACGACCTGCGAGACGAGGTCGGGACAACGACCGGAGTCTATGACAACCCGCGGGACCTGAACGATAAGACCTGGACTTTGATGCGCTATGCAGAAGTGGAACCGGAAAGGGGAAAACTGGAGTGGCTGATCCGCAAGGACGGCTGCATGCATTGCGCGGACCCGGGCTGCCTCAAGGCATGCCCCGCACCGGGCGCTGTCATCCAGTACAGCAACGGCATCGTGGATTTTCACGAGGAGAACTGCATCGGCTGCGGTTACTGCGTAACCGGCTGTCCCTTCAATATACCTCGTCTCTCCCCGAAAGATTCCAAGGCGTACAAGTGTACCCTCTGTTCCGACCGGGTGATGACGGGACTTGAACCTGCCTGCGTCAAGACCTGTCCCACCGGGGCGATACTGTTCGGCACCAAGGCGGATATGCTCCACCACGCCGCCGGTCGGGTACTTGACCTGAAGAGCCGGGGTTTTAGCAAAGCAGGGATCTATGACCCGCAGGGGGTTGGCGGCACGCATGTGATGTATGTGCTGCAGCATGCCGACAGACCTGGCTTGTACTGCGGCCTACCCGCCGAACCTTCTATCAGCCCGATGGTCAGCCTTTGGAAAGGCGCCGCAAAGCCGCTGGCCTCTTTGGCTTTTGGCATGGTAGCGGCCGGCGCGTTCTTCCACTATGTAACCAAGGGCCCTAACGGAGTCTCGGAAGAGTCCGGAAAGGATGGTGAAAAATGAAAAGCGATCCCGAAAAACTATCCCGTTTCACGGCTGCCGAGCGTGCCAACCACTGGCTGTCCGCAATCACCTTCATCCTGCTGGCGCTGTCCGGGCTCGTTTTCTTTCATCCTTCCTTCTACCCCCTGAACCAGTTGTTTGGCGGCGGAGACGGGACACGCATCCTGCATCCCTTCATCGGTTTGATCATGGTTGTTTCTTTCTGCGTGATGTTTTTTAGATTCAGGAAACTGAACACCATCACGCAGACAGACAGGGAATGGCTGGAACATATCCGCGAAATAATGGATGGCGATGACCGGAACATGCCGGAAGCGGGCAAGTTTAACGGCGGGCAGAAAGTTCTATTCTGGCTGCTGGTGGCCTGCATGGTGCTGCTCCTCCTGTCCGGCATCGTTATCTGGCGCGCCTATTTTTCGTTCCTGTTCCCGATCTCCGTGATCCGGCTTGCTTCTGTCGTACACGCCGGCGCAGCAGCAGGGATGATTCTGTTGATCATCGGCCACACATACATGGCCATCTGGACCAGCGAAAGTATGGGCGCAATGCTGTACGGCCAGGTAAGGCGCGCCTGGGCCAGACAACATCACCTCGCGTGGTTTCGCCAGATGACCGGGGGAGATAAATGACTACCGAAACCTGCATACTAGAGCCGGGACAGATCGAAGCGCCGGCCGGGCAGATCCGGCCCCTTTTCCTTGCGGACCGTGGTCTGTTCAGGTTCCGCGCCGAACGCCTCCGGTTTCTTGCCAAAAGCCATTCCCTGGGGGACTACCTGAACTTCCTGTCATTGCTTGCAGATGCGCAGCAGGAAGCCCTGGACCATCTCCCTGCACCACCTCTTCCGGGACTAACGGAGCAGGAACTTTGCCGTGAACACGGCATGCCGTTGTTGAGCGCCAGTTCCATGCCGCTGGGCCCTTCATGGCGGGAGGTACTGGCCATTATTCTGCAGCAGGTGGGAGAAGGTGATCTTCCGGCTGCGGCACGTGAGACGGTCGCCACCCTGACGCAGAGAGATGAAACCGGATTGAATGAGATGGCCGGCAGGATTCTGGCTGAAGAGCTGGACGACATTTCCCCACCTGAACTCCCTTTTGTCGCCGCCGCCCTGCAGGTCTACTTCGTACAGATGGCGTCTGCCCTGGGTGAAGGTGCATTCGGCCAGCTCGAACAGGGCGGGATATGCCCGGTGTGCGGTTCACACCCAGTTGCGGGAATCGTGCGCAGTGGCGGAGCGGAACAGGGGCTGCGTTACCTCTGCTGCTCCCTCTGCGACTCACAGTGGCACATGGTGAGGAGCAAGTGCAGCGCCTGTGAATCCACCCGAGGGGTAAACCTCTACACCCTGGAAGGGTCGAACGGTGCGGTCAGGGCTGAAAGTTGCGATGGCTGCAACAGCTACCTGAAATTGCTGTACCTGGGAAAAGACGGCCGGATGGAAGCGATGGCCGACGACCTGGCCACCCTTGCGCTGGATATGCTGATGGACCGGGAGGGGAAATCGCGTGGGGGGCCAAACCTGCTTTTTCATCCCGGCAGAGCGTAACGTCATGACCAAACGGCAGAAGAAATGGTTAATCATCATAGCCGACTTGATGACTCTGTATACTCATTGTACTGATTGCCGTGATAATTGCCTACAGTGAACTGGTCAAGGAACCTCCCCCAGGTTGGCCGATAAACTTGATTTATTTGCTTTTCAAATACTGAGTCAGGTGAGGTGCTGAAGACGAGAGAGGAGCACCATGAGCGAACAATTAAAAAAATGGATAGTTGGAGTCGCGGGGCTGCTGGTTCTGGTTGTCGTCGGCATTGTTGCCTGGCAAAAGTTTGGCAGTAACGATAAGAATAACGGCTTGGTCAGCGGCAACGGCCGCATCGAGGCGGTTGAGATCGACGTTGCCGCCAAGATAGCCGGCCGGGTCAAGGATATCCTGGTCCGTGAAGGGGATTTCGTCACCGCCGGTCAGGTGGTGGCCACGATGGACACCGAGACCATGGAAGCCCAGCTGCGCCAGGCCGAGGCGCAACTGCAGCAGACGCACAGCTCGGTTGCCACAGCCCAGAGTCAGCTGGCCCAGCGAGAGAGTGAAAAGGGGGCGGCCCTGGCGGTGGTTGGACTGCGGCAGGCCGAGCTCGTCAAGGCCCGGCAGCACTCGACCCGCTCAGCGGAACTGGTCAAAGGGGGAGCGATAGCAAAACAGGACGCCGATGACGATTACGCCCAGCTTCAGAGCAGTGAAGCGGCGGTGAACTCGGCCCGCGCCCAGGTCTCCGCTGCCGAGGCAGCTGTCATGGCCGTGCGCACCCAGATTGCCGGGGCTCAATCGACAGTCAAAGCGGCCAGGGCCAACGTCGAGCGCATCCAGGCAGATATCAAGGACAGCTCCCTCAAATCTCCCCGTGACGGCCGGGTGCAGTACCGGGTGGCCCAGCCCGGCGAGGTAGTCGGCGCCGGCGGCAAGGTCCTGAGCCTGGTTGACTTGAGCGATGTCTACATGACCTTTTTCCTCCCGACGGCTGCGGCCGGTAAAGTGGCGCTCGGCACGGAGGTACGGCTGGTGCTGGATGCCGCCCCGCAGTATGTCATACCGTCACAGGTGTCGTTCATTTCCGATGTGGCCCAGTTTACCCCCAAAACCGTGGAGACGGCCAGCGAGCGGGAGAAATTGATGTTCCGCATCCGGGCACAGATCCCGGTGGAACTTCTCAAAAAGAACATCACCAAAGTCAAGACCGGCCTGCCTGGCATGGCCTATGTACGGCTGGATGCCGCTAAACCGTGGCCGGACCATCTGCAGGTCAAGCTGCCGCAATGAGCGGACCCGCACACATAGCCGAGTACGCACCACCAGCGCCTCCCGTAGTCAGGATGGAAGCAGTCAGTCTGCGCTACGGCAAGACCTTGGCTCTGGGCGGCATCAATCTGGAGATGCCCTCCGGCTGCATGGCCGGTGTCATCGGTCCCGACGGTGTGGGCAAATCCAGTCTATTCTCGCTGATTGCCGGCTCGCGGGCGATCCAGACCGGACAGGTTGATGTGCTGGGAGGCGACATGACAGACAAGAGCCATCGCCGGGCGGTCTGTCCCCGTATAGCCTACATGCCCCAAGGGCTCGGCAAAAACCTCTACCCGACCCTCTCGGTTTTCGAGAATGTGGATTTTTTCGCCCGATTGTTCGGACATGGGCGCCGGGAACGTGAACGCCGCATTGCTGAGCTGCTGTATGCCACCGGCCTGGCACCGTTTGCTGCCCGACCAGCCGGCAAGCTTTCCGGCGGCATGAAACAGAAGCTGGGTCTCTGCTGCGCCCTGATCCACGACCCCGACCTGCTGATTCTCGATGAACCCACCACCGGCGTTGATCCCCTGTCGCGGCGACAGTTCTGGGAGCTGATCGACCGCATCCGTGCCAGACGTCCCGACATGAGCGTACTGGTGGCCACCGCCTACATGGAGGAGGCGGCACGCTTCGACTGGCTGGTGGCCATGAATGCCGGAGGGATTCTGGCCACCGGCACACCGCGGGAGCTGCTTACCCAGACCGGCGCCTCCTCGTTGGAAGAGGCGTTCATCGCCCTGCTGCCCCAGTCGCAACGGGACGACTACCGGCCGGTCATCATTCCTCCCCGCGGAACGGACACCACCGGCGAGACCGCTATCGAGGCCCACGATCTGACCATGCGCTTTGGCGATTTCACCGCCGTTGATCATGTAAGCTTCCGCATCGGACGGGGTGAAATCTTCGGTTTCCTGGGCTCGAACGGCTGCGGCAAGACCACCACCATGAAAATGCTGACCGGCCTGCTGCCGGCCAGTGAAGGAGAGGCCTGGCTGTTCGGCCGTCCGGTGGACCCCCACGATATCGACACCCGGCGGCGGGTCGGCTACATGACCCAATCCTTTTCCCTGTACAGCGAGCTGACAGTGCGGCAGAACCTTGTGCTGCATGCCCGGCTGTTCAGGATGCCGGAAGAGCGGATCAAAGGGCGGGTGCAGGAAATGGCCCAACGCTTCGGCCTGGACGAGGTGATGGACAGTATGCCCAACGCCCTGCCGCTCGGTCAGAGGCAGCGTCTCTCCCTGGCGGTGGCCATGGTCCACGGACCGGAGATGCTGATCCTCGATGAGCCCACCTCGGGGGTCGACCCGGTTGCACGGGATGCCTTCTGGCAGATCATGGTCGACCTGGCCCGCCGGGACAAGGTGACCATTTTCATCTCCACCCATTTCATGAACGAGGCCGAGCGCTGCGACCGGATCTCGTTGATGCACGCGGGCCGGGTGCTGGTCAGCGACTCGCCGGCGGCGCTGATCGAAAAGTGCGGAGCAGGCACACTGGAGGAAGTGTTCATCAGCTACCTCGAAGAGGCGGCCGATGAGACAGTCGATATTCCTGCAACGGCGACCGGCGAGACGGCATTCGTTGCCGTGCCCTCCGGAGAACAAAGCTCGACCCCGGCTGCAGAGGGTGGTTTCTTCAGCCTGCGCCGCATGTTCAGCTATAACCGGCGCGAAGCGCTGGAACTGCGCCGCGACCCGATCCGCCTGACCCTTGCCATGCTGGGGAGCGTGATCCTGATGTTCGTCATTGGCTACGGCATCAGCATGGATGTTGAGGATCTGACCTTTGCGGTGCTCGACCGGGACCGGACCGCCATCAGCCGTGATTATGCCCTCAATCTCGCCGGTTCACGCTACTTCATTGAGCGACCTCCGATCACAGACTACGCCGAGTTGGACCAACGCATGCGTGCCGGCGAAATCAGTCTGGCGATCGAGATCCCCCCCGGTTTTGCCCGCGACCTACAGCGAGGCACGCCGGTTGCCATCGGCGCCTGGATTGACGGCGCCATGCCCACCCGCGCCGAGACCGTGCGCGGCTATGTGCAGGGAATGCATGCCCAGTGGTTGGCGACTCTGGCGCGGCAGACCCTGGGTGCCTCGGCGACAACGAGAGCTTCCACAATAGAGACGCGCTTTCGCTACAATCCAGACGTCAAGAGTCTGTCGGCTATGGTGCCGGCCGTGATTCCGCTGTTGCTGATGATGATCCCGGCCATGTTGAGTGCGCTGTCGGTGGTGCGGGAAAAAGAGCTGGGATCCATCGTCAATCTCTATGTCACCCCGGTGACCCGGCTGGAGTTCCTGCTCGGCAAGCAGCTGCCCTACGTTGCCCTGGCGATGCTCAACTTTCTGCTCCTCACCGCGCTGGCCGTATTCGTGTTCGGGGTGCCCCTCAAGGGAAGTTTCCTGACCTTGGCGATTGCAGCATTGCTGTATGTCATTGCGGCCACCGCCTTCGGGTTGCTGATCTCGACCTTCATGCACAGCCAGATCGCCGCCCTGTTCGGTACCGCCGTCCTGACCCTCCTGCCGGCGGTTCAGTTTTCCGGCATGCTCGATCCGGTCTCCTCGCTGGAAGGTGCTGGCTCCTTGATTGGCCGGATATATCCGACCACCTACTTTCTGATCATCGCCCGAGGGACCTTTTCCAAGGGGCTCAATTTCCATGATCTCCACACATCATTTGTTCCGCTGCTGCTGGCTGTACCCCTGCTGACTGTCCTGTGCGTCGCCCTGCTCAGGAAACAGGACCACTGACCATGCTTGCCGTCAACATTTTCCATCTCGGCATCAAAGAGCTGCGCAGCCTGCTGCGTGACCCGATGATGATTGTCCTGATCGTCTATGCCTTCAGTGTCTCGATCTACACTGCAGCGACAGCCATGCCCGATACCCTGCACAAGGCACCCATCGCCATTGTCGACGAAGACCGCTCCCAGCTCTCCACGCGGATAGTCGACGCCTTCTACCCGCCGTACTTTACAACTCCGATACTGATCACGCAGGCCGAGATGGATGCCAGGATGGATGCGGGCCTGGACACCTTTGCCCTCGACATCCCCCCCGGTTTCCAACGTGACGTGCTGGCCGGACGCAGTCCAGCCATCCAACTCAATGTAGATGCCACCCGGATGAGCCAGGCCTTCACCGGCAACAGCTACATCCAATCCATTGTCGGTAGTGAAGTGAACGCCTTTCTGCAGGGATACCGGTCAAACACAACGCCACCGGTGGACCTGGCCCTGCGGGCTCGTTTCAACCCCGAGTTGAACAAATCCTGGTTCGGGGGGGTCATGGAGCTGATCAGCACCATCACCATGCTCTCCATCATCCTGACCGGCGCCGCGCTGCTCCGCGAACGCGAGCATGGCACAGTGGAGCACCTGCTGGTGATGCCGGTAACCCCTTTCGAGATTATGGCCGCCAAGGTCTGGGCCATGGCGCTGGTGGTCCTCGCAGCTTCGACCTGTTCACTATTCATTGTTGTCAAGGGAGCGCTGGCGATCCCGATCGAAGGTTCCATCCCTCTCTTTCTGGCCGGCGCGGCGCTGCAGCTCTTCGCCACCACATCGCTCGGCATCTTTCTCGGCACTATTGCGCGTTCGATGCCCCAGTTTGGTCTGCTGTTGATGTTGGTCCTGCTGCCGCTACAGATCCTTTCCGGCGCCGTCACTCCTCGCGAAAGCATGCCCGAATTCGTTCAGTTTGTCATGCTGGCGGCGCCAAACACCCATTTCGTCAAGCTTGCCCAGGCCATCCTGTACCGTGGTGCAGGTTTTAGTGTCGTCTGTCCGCAGTTCATTTCCCTGGCATTGATCGGTTCGATACTATTTGCCCTATCTCTGGCACGTTTCCGAAAAACGATCGGCACGATGGCATGATGACAATGAGCTGCATTAGTTCGGGGATTAAGGATTTTAGCAATAGAGATTTATTGAAAAATATCAACATAAGCCGGTTAATCGGGAAGTGGTATGAAAAATAACATACGCGAACAGGTAATCGAATCCGCGCGCAGATCTTCGCGGAAAATGAATTTGCTGATGTATCATTAGAGCATATAGCAGCAATTGCAGGGGCAATAATGCGGAGAGAGTCAAACTTTTCAGTAGTGAGGATAAGACTAAGGGGTTAGCTCAAAAGCTAACCCCTTAGTTACTGTTTCATACCGTAAATGGTTTTATCCGAACACTGGAGCCTGTAAAATAGATTGTGTAAATGGCCAAAATCGGTTGAAATCCCAAAT
>CAYQTC010000056.1:0-16695 GCA_964420435.1 uncultured Geobacter sp. | reverse complement strand
CCTGGTCCCCGGACGGTCGGCGACTGCTCTCGGCGGCGGCAGACAGAACCCTTCGGGTATGGGATGCGGAGAATGGGGAATGTCTGGTCGTACTCAAGGGACATAGAAATTGTGTTACCGGCTGTGCCTGGTCCCCGGATGGTCGTCGACTGCTCTCAGCGTCGTTGGACAGTACTCTGCGGGTATGGGATGCGGAGAACGGGGAATGCTTGGTCGTACTCAAGAATGAAAGTTGGGTTACCAGCTGTGCCTGGTCCCCAGACGGTCGTCGACTGCTCTCGGCGGCGACGGACAACACCCTGCGGGTATGGGATGAGGAGAGCGGGGAATGCCTGTTCGTACTTAAGGGGCATGAAAGTAGGATTACCGACTGTGCCTGGTCCCCTGACGGTCGGCGTCTACTCTCGGCGGCGGGGGACAGCACCCTGCGGGTATGGGATGCGGAGAGTGGGGAATGTCTTGTCGTACTGAATGGCCATGAAGGCGCGGTTTACGGCTGCTGTTATTCCTCGGTCGGACTGCGGGTGGCCTCTGCGTCGACGGATAATACACTGCGGGTATGGGATACTGAAAGTGGAAACTGTCTAGCCATATTCAAAGGACATGGGAATATGGTTTTCTGCTGCACTTATTCTCAAGACGGGCGGCGATTGGTTTCAGTGTCATGCGATAGTATTTTGCGTGTATGGGATAACGATAGTGGGAAGTGCCTAGCAGCACTTGAGGGGTTTGAATACTTGCGCAAAGGCTGTGCATTTTCCCCGGACAATAGACGGCTAGCCTCTGCATCGAATGATAGGAACTTAAGGATATGGGATTTAAAGAGCGGGGAATGCCTGCTCGTTCTTGCGGGGCATGAAAAATCGGTTTCCGGCTGTGCTTGGTCCCCGGACGGTCGGCTGCTAGCATCTTCGTCGTGGGATTGGACTCTGAGAATATGGGACACAAAGAGCGGAAAATGCCTGTTAAAACTCACGGAAAATGAAGGTTCAGTTATCGGCTGTGCTTATTCCCCGGATGGCCAGCGACTGGCTTCAGCCTCGTTCGACAAAACCCTGCGTATATGGGACACGGAGAGTTGGGAATGTTTGGCCGTACTCAAAGGACATGGAAATCCTGTTACAGGCTGCACCTGGTCCTCAGACAATCGACTACTGGCTTCGGTGTCTGAGGACAAAACTCTACGTGTATGGGACACGGATAGCTGGGAATGCTTGACTGTACTCAAGGGCCATAAGGGATTTGTTACAAATTGTGCTTGGTCACCGGACAATCGACGACTGGCTTCAGCGTCGAATGACAACACTCTGCGGACATGGGATGTTGAGAGCGGGAAATGCCTGGCAGTACTCAAAGGACATGGCGGTTCGGTTGAAGATTGCGCCTACTCTCAGGAAGGTAGACAGCTGGTTTCCGTCTCAGAGGATGGAAGTATGCGAATCTGGGATCTGGAAACCGGCACAGAGATTCGCCAGACTTGGTTTTTTGAAGGTGGTGCCTGGGCCACCATTGACCCGGTCAATAACCGCATTATCCAGGTATCCGGCGATGCCTGGCGTTGGCTGGGGTGGCAAGGGTGCGACCCGCGCACGGGGCGTATTGAACGCTGGCCGGCGGAGATTTTCGGTCCGCTGCCGGAGTGGATACCTCCGGATGCCAAGTAGTTTATAATGATGCGAATTCCAGACAAGACTACATGGCCTGGGGATTCTTGGCCAATGTAGCGCTCGCTATTTCGTCATCCCAACCGCCATCCGAATCGCCGCCAGCAGGCTCTTCTCTGAAGCCTGCCCCGTACCGGCCAGATTGTAGGCGGTGCCGTGATCGACCGAGGTGCGGATGATCGGCAGTCCCAGGGTGATGTTGACGCCGTCGTCGAAGTGCAGCATCTTGAGCGGAATCAGCCCTTGGTCGTGGTACATGGCCACCACGCCGTCATAGGCACCCTGTTGGGCGAAGTGGAAAAGTGTGTCTGCCGAGAGCGGTCCTTCGGCGTTGATCCCTTCAACCCGTGCCTTTTCGATGGCCGGAGTGATGATCTCCCGCTCTTCATTGCCGAACTTGCCGCTTTCGCCGCAATGGGGATTAAGCGCCAGCACCGCCAGTTTCGGATTCGATTTCCCCGTCAGTCGTTTAACGCCTTCTGAAGTAATGCGGATCGTTTTCAGCACCTGTTCAAAGGTCACCAGTCGGGGAACGTCCGCCAGCGCTTCATGGATCGTCACCAGGCTGACCCTCAGCACATCCCCCGCCAGCATCATCACGAAATCGTCACTACCGCACAGCTCGGCCAACAGTTCTGTATGACCGGGATAATCATGGCCGGCCCGGTGCATGGCTTCCTTGCTGATCGGGGAGGTTGCCATGGCCGCCACGCGACCATCGAGGCAAAATCTGGCCGCTTCGCAGATATAGCGGAAGACCGCATCTCCGACCGCCGCGCTCGGTCGGCCGTACTGCAGATCCACTTCGGACAGTTGTGACAACGCCAGCAAAGCGATGGTGCCTTCCGGTGCTGCAGCCGCATCTTCTGGCTCGGAAATCTCGTGAATGGTCAGCTCTGATCGGCAGACAGCCAGCGCACGTTCCATTGCCAGTCTGTCGCCGATCACGAACGGTCGGCAGATAGCGCCTACTTCCGGCGACTGCAGCGCCTTGACGATAATTTCGGGGCCGACACCGCAGGGGTCGCCCATGGTAATGGCAATCAGGGGTAGATTTGACATGGTTGTCAGCTTTCCTTGAGTTCCGCCACCGCCAGGGTGACATTCTCGGATTTTACTTTTTTAAGCAGCAGACGGTTGCCGCCGGAGGCCAGAATCGCTGCCGGTTCTGCCACTCCGGGACTGCCGACGGCAGCCAGTGCGTGGGCCGAAGGAGGTGACGGAAAGGGAACCCGGTTCAGTTCTTCGCTGCTGTAGCAATGAAAAGGGACTCCCAGACGCGCGGCATATTCCAGCAATCCGGTTTCATTGATTTTGGCGGCTACCGAAGCAATACAGCAAATGCTTTTTGTCGACAGGAATATTCGTTTCAATTGGCTGGAGACAAAATCCTCGATTTCGTCCGCCGGGGTTCCGCGGTTGCAGCCGATCCCCAATACCAGGTTGCGGGGGCGCAGGATCAGCAGGTTTGCGGGAAGGGTCTGAGGCGGGAGATACCGGTTGGTGACAAACAGAAAACCACGTGCAGAACTGCGGACCGCCTCGGCAAAGGTGTCATAAAAGGAAACCCTGCAGCGGCCATGCAGCCAGCAGCGTGTGGTTCCGCTGGGATCTACGATCGCGATTTCCTGATCGTCCAGAAGCAGCGTATTGAGATGCTTGACCTGGGAGATATCGTCAATCAGCCAGCCATGATCTCTGGCCAGCATGTCAAAGGAGGGCAGGTCATTTACATCGGTGGCCGTGGTGATGACCGGGCGGCCGCCACAGGCGAAGGCACAGCGTTCAGCCAGACTGTTGGCTCCTCCCAGGTGACCGGAAAGGAGTGAAATAGCGAAGGTGCCGCCGTCATCCATCACGACCACGGCCGGGTCGATTTCCTTGGATTCCAGCAGCGGCGCAATCATGCGCACCACGATGCCGGAGGCCATGATAAAGACGAAACCGTCGTATTTTTTCCAGATATCAACGATCGTGCTCTTCAGCTCAGCCGGTTCGAAGCAGATCCGCTCACCGCCGGCCTGGCCGGCGTAGCGGCTGGAGACATACAGCTCCATGCCGGTCATGCTTTCCCGCAGTTTCTGCCCCAAACGGGCGCCGTTGCGGGTTATGGCGATGACCGCGACACGCATCTCAGACCACGACGCTTTCCCGGTAGCCGTGCGAAAAACCGTCATCATACAGAAGCGACTTAGCTTTCAGCCCTTCGCGCTTCGCAGCCAGCACATCGCCTACGATAATCAAAGCCTGGCGATCGATACCGGCCTCGCGAACCTTTTCGGCAATATCTGCCAGTGTCCCCTGGATGATCTGCTCGTCTTCCCAGGAGGCGCGACAGACAATCGCAGCAGCGGTGGTTTCGGTATAGACACCTTGCAGTAGCTGGTCGACGACCTTTTCGATCATGCCGACCGACAGATAAATCACAAGCGTGGCCCCGATTCGGGCGATTTCGGTCAACCGTTCCCGCTCCGGAACCGGTGTGCGCCCCTCGACGCGTGTGAAAATAACGGTCTGGGACAATTCCGGCAGGGTCAGTTCCTGCTTGAGAGCGGCGGCGGCGGCAAAGGCGCTGGTTACACCCGGCACAACCTGATATTCAATCCCCAGGCGGTCGAGCGCTTCCATCTGTTCCTGGATGGCGCCGTAGATGGAGGGATCGCCGGTGTGCAGCCGCACGACACTCCGTTCCGAAGCAATAGCGTCCATCATGACCGTGATGACTTCAGTCAGCGTCATGCCGGCCGAATCGTAGATATCGGCCCTGGTAGCGTAGCGATGGACAAGCTTCAAATCCACCAGGCTGCCGGCAAAGATAACCACATCGGCATGCCGCAGCAGACGGGCTCCACGGACAGTTATAAGGTCGGCGGCGCCGGGGCCGGCTCCGACAAATGATACACTTGCGGTCATTATGTTCTCCATATCAATAGTTTCGCCTGTTCTTGTAGTCTGAAACCGGCGGCATGTCAAGCTGGAGCGGCATTCGGGTTTTCTTGCTGTTGATGGCGACAACGTGATATTGTTACAGGGTTTGTAAACAAGCTGGAAGTAACTCAGATCAAATCAAAAAGATGTTCAGCCGTTTTGGCATCTGGCAATACGAACCGGAGGAATCAATGCAGGAGACAGAAGAGATTATTACCATTGGTGAGTTATGCAAAAACCTCGGGCTTACTACCCGCACGTTGCGTTATTGGGAGGAAGTCGGGATTATCGGTGCGGTTGAACGGCCTGGAGGTGCTAATCGTGGCTACACCCCATACACCGTGCGGCGGATCAAATTCATCATGAAGCTCAAGGATCTCGGGCTTACCATAAAAGAAATGCAGGATCTGTACAAGGTCTACGGTGAAGCCAAGGAGACGGAGCGTGTGATTCCGGAACTGGTCCGAATACTGGATGTACATATAAACATGATCGATGAAAAGATGGCCAAGCTTTCATCGCTGCGTAATGAGATTGTCGGCTACCGGCACAAGATCCAGGAAAAGTTTAACGCATCAGAGTTGAATTGATCCAATGTAAACAGACTCAATAGCTTCAGTAAAGATCATGAGTCCATCTACACCGAAAATGAATTTTTACTTGTTATGTTTTTTCATCAAAGTAACATCTATTTAAGCAAAACTTCATATATCTCTCAAGCTACCGGTTGTTTAATCTTCTTCACTCTTTTGGCAGCCACCCGGGCCTTCACAGCCGGGACGTTGTCGGGAATCTGTATGAAAGAAGCCGGATCGGCCGGTTCGAGTATCGTGTAATGGGAGGAAGCAATCTTCCTGACGACCCCGTCACTGAACTGAATTGTCGCCTTGAAGGCACTCACCTCCACCACTTTTCCTGCTCCCCACTCAACAGCTCCGGAATGGCTGACTACATTGCCTCGTTTGATAATCATCAATTTCTCCTTATCTGACAGCGTTAACAACAACTACTTTAAATGCCCGGCATTTTCAGGTGGCTGATGGGTTCAGACGGGAACGGTGAAACTGTTTCAGCGAATTAACAGAGAGGTGGCTGGAGATGGCCGAAAGCAGGGGTGGCCTATATGACAAAAGAAATATTTAGGTAGGAAGTTTAATTATTACACACTACGCTGTTATCCGGTTTAAAGCCAGCTATATAATCATTCGATGAATGCCGAAAAACGAAAGGCGACCGATTGGCCGCCTTTTTATTCTCATTTCACCTGTATTGGGAGTTAAATACAGCCTATTATTAACTGCTCACCATAACATGACCGAACAGGCGGATCTGTTCTCTTCGCTCCGGCCCCTGATATGTATTTTGTTTCACTTTTTTCCGCACCGGCCCGGTGTTAATGTCAACCCATTCATCATCGGAACGCTTGAAGGCAATAATACAGCCTGTTTCAAGCAGCAGGTCAAAATACGTTTTCGGTGCATAATCAACTTTGTTGTCATCAAACTTTACCGCGATAGCCATGTTAAGTCTCCTGAAAAGAATTTGCGCTCAATATGAAGACGTGACGAACTGATCATTTGGACCGGGAAGTGACTTGCATTATATTGTGTATACACGATAATTGCAAGCTATAATAAGTGACAACTAATGTTTTCCGGAAGAGGTTCGAAGGTAAATCATGCTAAGTTTGGGCGAAACAGTTTTTTCGGGATGGCCTGACTCTGGATCTATATTAAAAACCGGTTTTCAGCCCTTAGTCCAGCGGCTTTGCATCAACAGCAAAATATTCCGATTCCCCGAAACAGTTTGTGGGGATACCTTTGTGCTGTTCGTAGAAGAGTGAGACCTTTTTACCCATGGATGAGTTGATCTTGCTGATCACCGCCTTGTCACGCACCGAAAAAAGGAATTTTTCCGGCACTGCACCCGGCACAGGAAGCATTTGCAACTCCCCTTCCCAGGTCTTGCAGAGCCACCCTTTTTCCGAGAACTTCTGGACGTAACCGATCCTCTCGCCTTTGGAATAGCTCCAGTTAAGCACGACCGCTACATAACCGGCAGACAGCACCACTACAGCCAGAATCAGAATTACGGCGATTTTGACAGCCTTCTTACCTATTTCTTCTCCAGTCATCTTTTCCTCCAGTATGATTGAAACCCGCCTGAATAGTCCTGCTCATATCAGCATTCTTAAAGTTTGTTGTACCACAGTTTTTTTATTATTCATCCCGTTTCTGCACAAAACGCCAGGTCCGAATCATCCCGGCAGAATAAAGCTTTTTCCAGAAAAAGACGAAAATTTATTTTTTTGCAGCAACATTCACATATAATGTCATTAATTACCGACAAAGAATTAATATGCTGATATTCGGGGAAGTATCATGAACAATTCAGAATGCATACAACCTGACAGCCCGGAAAACAGGATTCTGGTCGAAAACGTCCACCCCTCAGACTGGACCAATCCTGAACCGGCCGGACGTTACAACCTGGTGGTAATCGGTGCGGGAACAGCTGGACTGATATCGGCTGCCGGGGCGGCGGGTCTGGGAGCAAAGGTTGCCCTTATCGAACGCCACCTGATGGGCGGTGATTGCCTGAACGTCGGCTGCGTTCCGTCCAAGGGAGTAATAAGCGCCTCCCGGGCGCTGTTTAATGCTCGCAACAGCGCCGCTTTCGGCGTGCTGGGGGGTAAGTATATCGGCTGCGATTTTGCTGCGGCAATGGAGCGCATGCGCCGTTTGCGTTCGGATATCAGTCAGCACGATTCGGCTTACCGTTTCCGTGACGAGTTGGGCGTTGATGTATTTATCGGACAGGGGAGCTTTGCAGGACCAGATTGTGTAGAGGTGGCCGGCAAAAAGCTCTACTTCAAAAAGGCCGCCGTTTGCAGCGGCGCCCGTGCCTCCGCACCGCCCGTTCCCGGCCTTACGGAAACAGGCTACCTTACCAACGAAACCGTATTCTCCCTTACCGCGCTGCCGCCGCGCCTGGCGGTGATCGGAGCCGGCCCCATCGGCTGCGAGCTGGCCCAGGCATTTGCCCGTTTCGGAAGCAGGGTAACCCTTATCGAGCTTGGATCACAGATTCTGGGACGTGAGGATGGCGATGCCGCAGAGATTCTACACACTGTCTTTGTTCGGGAAGGGATCGACCTGCAGCTTGGGGTAAGGATTATTGGGGTGGAGAAGAGGGGAAGCGAGAAAGTGCTGAAGCTGGAGCGTAACGGACAAACTATTGAGGTGGCGGCAGACGAGATTCTGGTGGGAGTCGGCCGGGCTCCCAACATCGAGGGGCTTGAGCTTGAAAAGGCAGGCATCGCCTACGACAAGACAGGCGTGAGGGTCAATGACAGCCTGCAAACATCAAACCCGAATATCTACGCCGCCGGCGATATCTGTTCCACTTACAAATTCACCCACACCGCCGATGCGCTGGCCCGCATACTGATCGCCAATGCACTGTTCATGGGGCGGCAGAAGACATCGGCACTGACCATTCCCTGGTGCACCTACACCGACCCGGAGATCGCCCATGTTGGGATGTACGAACGGGATGCGCAGGATAAGGGCATCGAAGTAAGCACCTTAACCGTCCCCATGTCTGACATCGACCGGGCCATGCTGGACGGCGATTCCGAGGGTTTTGCCCGGGTTCACCTGCGAAAGGGAACGGACAAAATTCTTGGCGCCACCATCGTGGCCCGCCACGCCGGTGAAATGATCAACGAGTTTTCCCTGGCCATAACCAATGGGCTGGGAATCTCCGCCATCGCCAAAACCATCCACCCCTACCCGACCCAGGCCGAGGTCATCAAGCGACTGGCCGATTCCTACAACCGGACCCGGCTGACCCCCTTCGTGAAGAACATGCTGTCCGGATGGCTGAAATGGCAGAGGGGTTGATCCATGAATATTAAAAAGATCGCCATAGCCCTTGTCCTGATTATTGTCGCAGCCCTCTTCTTTTACTTCAATTTGCAGAGCTTTCTGACACTGGCTGCCCTCAAGGCGAACCGTCAGACACTGCTGGATTACTATGAAGCTCACAAGCTGATCATGGTGGCCGGGTTCATGGCGGTCTACATCGTACAGACAGCCCTGTCCCTGCCCGGGGCGGCCATCCTGTCGCTGGCAGCCGGAGCCGTTTTCGGCTCGATCATGGGTACGGTTTATGCCAATATCGCGGCAACCGCTGGAGCTACCCTGGCTTTTCTGATGACCCGCTATCTGCTTCGTGATGCTGTCCTGAGCAGATTCGGCTCGAAGCTGGAGGGGATGAACCGGGAACTGGAAACCCGCGGTTTCAATTACCTGCTGTTTCTGCGGCTCGTGCCGGTGTTCCCCTTCTTCCTGATCAACCTGGCTGCCGGATTGACCCGCCTGCCGCTGCGCACGTTCTTCATTGCGACCATGCTCGGCATCATCCCGGGCGGATTCGTGTATGTCAATGCCGGAGCCAGCCTGGCGACAATTGATTCAGTTTCAGGAATCGCTTCGCCGAGAGTTCTCGGCTCGTTTGCCCTGCTCGGGCTGTTTGCGCTGATACCGGTGCTATACAACAAGTTTAAAAAATGAACGGAGGTAGAAATTTTTACATGGTGACATCATTCAAAGACCGTCTGCAGGCAGTAAATCCGGAATATGAAACATTTGAAAGCCTGCAGACCCTCCAGGTCAACCTGGGAAATCTGTGTAACCTGAACTGCAGCCACTGCCATGTCAAAGCTTCGCTCCGAGGTACGGAGGTTATGGAAGAGGCTGTCATGGAACA
The DNA here is from genome assembly GCA_964420435.1 of uncultured Geobacter sp. GTDB lineage: Bacteria > Desulfobacterota > Desulfuromonadia > Geobacterales > Pseudopelobacteraceae > JACRCG01. The sequence continues at coordinate 7,330 of CAYQTC010000056.1, read as the reverse complement.
GATAGTCCGGTTTTTCACTAAACGGCAGGATCTTACTCTCGACATTACCGGCGGATGCCCCGAGATGAATCCATACTTTCGATATTTCATCGAACAGACAGAGGGACTGGTGTCACGACGCCTGCTGCGCAGTAATCTGGCAATAATGGCTGAGCCGGGTTGGGAATGGCTGCCGGAGTTTTGTCGAACCCATAATCTGATAATTATCGGCTCACTCCCTTGCTACCTGGAAGAGAACGTTGACAGCCAGCGCGGCAGCGGGGTCTATCAAAAGAGCATTCAGGTTTTGAAACAGCTGAATGCCTTAGGATATGGTTCCGGCCTGGAGATGAACCTGGTCTACAATCCGGGCGGGGATTTTGTTCCCGGCTCGCAGGCCGGCCTGGAAAAGGCATACAAGGCTGAACTGTCAGCTCGTCACGGGATTGTCTTCAACCATCTTTTCACCATTACCAATGCGCCGATCGGGCGTTTTCGTGAACAACTGGAGGCAAATGACAGCTATGCCGAATATCTGCGCCTGCTGGCAGGACGCTTCAATCCTGAAGCTGCAGGGAGTATCATGTGCCGCACCCTGATCAGTGTCGACTGGCAGGGGAAGATTTATAACTGTGATTTCAATCAGGCCCTGGCGATGCCAATTACAGCTGATGACGGGACAGAAATAACCATTTCCGAACTGGATGACGGCAGTATGAACGGCAGAAAAATTCGTCTTTCACAGCACTGTTACTGCTGTACGGCAGGAGAAGGTTCCAGCTGCACCGGAGCGCTGTTGTCATAGAGCGAAAAACAATTGTGTCAATAGTTTCATCAAAGACATGGATGTTGGAGGAAAGGAGAAAAAGAATGAGAAGTTTGTTTGTACTTTTTGGAGCAGTCATTGCCCTGATGTTTTTATTTTTAGCCGGGCCGGCAGATTCGTCGGGAAGTGAGAAAACCCGGCAGCCTGTGCAGGGCAGACTGGAAAAGGCCACGTTTGCCGGGGGCTGCTTCTGGTGCATGGAGCAACCGTTCGATACACTTGCCGGCGTAGTTTCTGTTACTTCAGGATATACCGGCGGTCAAAAGAAAAACCCGACTTACAAGGAAGTATCGGCTGGCGGAACGGGGCATGCAGAAGCGGTGCAGATTATTTACGATCCTGCTAAAATCGCCTATGAGAAGCTTCTGTCTGTCTTCTGGCACAACATTGACCCGACAGTCAAGGACCGCCAGTTCTGCGACACCGGGGACCAATATCGCAGTGCCATTTTCTATCACACAGAAGAACAGCGTCGCCTGGCCGTAAAGTCAAAGGAATCTCTGGAATTGAACAAGCCATTCCGGGAACCGGTTGTAACCGGGATAGTACAGGCCGGCGAATTCTACCCGGCAGAAGAATACCACCAGAAATACTACAAAAAGAATCCGGTCAGATATAAATACTATCGTACCGGCTGTGGCCGGGATCGCAGGCTAAATGAGCTGTGGGGAAGCGCCGCCGGGCACTGACGGTTAAAAGGAGTATGCCCATACTGACTCGCAGATTATTTCTTTCAGGTGGATTGTGCACAATCATTATTTGGAAATGACCTCGCAATTATCATCAGTACACAAAAACCTTGACTCTTTTTTTACCATGTCGTATTGATAATAGAAATCAATTTCACACACAGCGGGTAAACATGCAGTCATCAGATAAAATGCTTTCGAATGCAGGCTCTTCTCTTCAGAACATTTCCAGGCAGGTACTGGAACGGTTCAGCGAGCCTCTTGACTGCCTGACTGCGTATCTGATGTTGGAGTGTCCCGAGGTGCTGGCAGGTGTGAAGCCGGCAAACCTGATCTCCATCGTCAACCGTACCCGCCCCTGCGGAAGAAACCTATATCAACTCTGGCAGACGCATCACGCCGACCTTGAAACCCGCATTGCCAATCTCAATTTCATCGTACTTAAGAACAGGCCGCAGGCATTGCTGCTGTTATGCTACAACTCAGGCCAGCTTGAACGGCATTTGGCGCATGCCGGTATCCGTGCCTTGTTACGCAAGGCAGGATATGAAGAGGGTGCTTCCTGCGAAGCTCTGGCCGCTGAATTATGCCTTCGTATTAACAATAACGACGATTTCCCCCATGAGATCGGTCTTTTTATCGGCTATCCCGCAAAAGACGTCGCGGCCTTTATGGGAATGGTTAAACTACCGTTTGCGTGTCAGGGACCCTGGAAAATTTATGGCAACCCGGTACGGAGTCTCGCCCTGGCGGAACAATATCGCTGCTGCCGCCAAAGGATGGGTGCCATCCTGGCAACAGGCAATCGTGGATTGCTGGATTTGGACAACTCAGATCATCCTTTTTTTTGCACTTCAATTGAAAGCGACTATCAGTATCACACTAACAACTGCTTGCGTGCATAGTGCCTTGCAGCCAAACCAATCGTCCCGGTAACAACAATCAAGCCATGCGCAGATCCGCTGGCAAACTAAAAAAAGGAGTTTAATCATGAAAAGCATTCTCGCAGCATTAGCCCTTACCGCATTCGCAGCAACCATGGTCCAGGCGGAAGAAACCACCTGGAGCGGCACAATCAAAAATGTATTCGAAAAAAACTGTATCGGCTGCCATGGCAGCGATGCGCCCGAATATGCGGCATTCAAGAAGGATAAGGATGCCTGGCTCAAAAAGGGTGTCGGCATGAGGATGGAGACTTACAGCCACCTTGTATCTTTTGTCGGATGGCCCAATTCAGGGGCATTGATGAGAAGACTGGACGACGGCAAGGGTTCAAAAGAGGGAAAACCTGGCAACATGTACCAGCACCTAGGCTCCGACGAGCAAGAACGGCAGACCAATCTGGCCCTCTTCAAGAACTGGGTCGGAAACTGGAACCTGAAACGCTGGGCTGATGTTTCCAAAGACGATCAAAATGGCCTGAAAGTCCGTTACTAATCAATATCCACATTGTTCCAGCATGTCGCAGAGGTGTTGGCAGGGAATTGTACGCCGGTGCTTTTCATCAAAGTACCGGCGTACATGATTCAGCGATGACTTTCAGACGGAAATCGGTTCGCTAGTCAGGCTTCCATTGACAAGCCGGCGGATACCGAGCGGATTCCGGTCCTGAAGTATTGGTGGAAGCATGTTATCGGGATATCCCTGATAGCAGACCGGGCGAAGAAAGCGTTCTATGGACAAGGACCCCACCGATGTCACCCTGCTGTCAGATGAAGCCGGATAGGGTCCGCCATGTACCAGCGCATCACAGACCTCAACACCGGTTGGGTAGTCGTTGAAAATGATCCTTCCGACACAGGTTTCCAAAGCCTCGATCAGTGGGCCGCAGCTCTCAAGTTCAGCGGGGCCGGCAAAGATGGCGGCTGTCAGATGTCCGTTCAGTTGCGGCACAAGATCAAGTAGTTCCTGCATATTCTTCAGGGACACGGACACGGTGGAAGGCCCAAACACCTCCTGCTCCAGAGGATGGCCGGGATCTTTCAGGAGTGCAACATCTGCACGAAAGACGCACGCCTGTCCTCTATCCTTAGCCGATATACCGGATGCCAGGCATTCGACACCCTGAATCCCCCCCATGCGCTCGACACCTTCCTGATAGTTTGCGAGTATTTTACGGTTAAGCATTACAGCCGGATCACGCCTTGCCATCTCTTCTCCCAGCTGCCGGCAGAAGCGGTCAAAAAGCTCGCCGTCAAATCCGATGACCAGACCCGGTTTGGTACAGAATTGCCCCCCGCCAAGCGTGACAGAACCGGCCAATCCGGCCGCAATGGCCTGGCTGCGTTCATTCAAGGCTCCCGGCAGGATAATGACTGGATTGATGCTGGACATTTCGGCAAACACCGGAATTGGTTCCGGGCGACCGGCGGCAAACTCCATCAGTGCGCGACCGCCACGAAGCGAACCGGTGAAAGCGACCGCCTTTATCTCGCGGGCCTTCACAAGCGGCTCACCCGCATTGTCACCAAAAAGCATTCCAAACACCCCATTCGGCATTCGGCAATGTTCAACAGCGCGCACAATCGACTGACCGACAAGTTCCGAGGTGACAGGGTGTGCGGAATGCGCCTTCACAATCACCGGACATCCGGCAGCAAGGGCCGAAGCCGTATCGCCTCCGGCAACCGAGAAAGCCAGTGGAAAGTTGCCGGCACCAAAAACGGCAACCGGGCCTGAACCGATGCGATATTGACGGATATCAGGACGCGGCGCGGGTTCCCGCTGCGGCATGGCGCTGTCTATCCGTGCGCCAAGAAAGTCTCCGCGCCTTACCACAGTCGCAAAAAGCCTCAACTGATTACTTGTACGAAGACGCTCACCACGAACCCGTGCCTCCGGGAGCCCCGTCTCGGTCATAACCGTTCGGATGAAACCGTCATCAAGTGAGTCTATCTCCCGGGCAATCGTTTCCAGGAACGCGGCGCGCTCTTCCAGACCGGTCTTGCGGTAAACAGAAAAGGCACGTGCGGCAGCTTCCGCGGCAGACTTGACCTCGGCTTCAGTAGAGAAGAAAAATCTGTGGGGAAGTTGTTCTCCGCTTACCGCATCATAGGAAACAAAGGTCTCTTCCGACTCAGCCACGCGCCTGCCATCAATGAACTGCTTGCCCAGAATATTCATTTGAACTCCTTTCTACTTCATCAATCGCTTTCACCCAATCCTCGATCCGGAACCGGGATCAGGGCACCGGACCGGAACTGCAATATATTCCAATAACTATACGATTTCCAGGTTATTTACCGTTGTTTTGACCTGATGTCAGACCAGTAAATTACCAACCGCCAATAGAATAGAGCCTTTTTTTTGTTATAATATTTTCAGATGTAGCACAGAAATCAAGGAGGAACAGACCATGTGCAAGATATTGATAGTTCATTACAGCATGTACGGACACATCTACAAGATGGCTGAAGCTGTAGCTGAAGGCGTTCGCCAGGTTGAAGGATGCGAGGCAATCATCAAGCGCGTACCGGAAACCCTGTCGGATGAGGTGCTGGGAATGATGGGGGCTCTGGACGCCGGGAAAAGCATGGCCCACATCCCGGTAGCCGCGGTGGACGACTTGGCCGGTGCAGATGCGATTATCTTCGGCACGCCGACCCGCTTCGGCAACATGTGCGGCCAGATGCGCCAGTTTCTGGATGCAACCGGTGGACTCTGGATGAAAGGGGCGCTGGTCGGAAAGGTCGGCAGTGTTTTCGCCAGCTCCGCCACCCAGCATGGCGGCCAGGAATCGACCATACTAAGTTTTCACACCACACTCTTGCACCAGGGTATGGTGGTAGTCGGCCTGCCCTACGCTTTTGCCGGCCAGATGGGAATATCTGAAATCACCGGGGGATCTCCCTATGGTGCTTCGACTATCACCGGCAGCCAGGGAGAGCGGATGCCGAGTGAAAACGAACTGGCCGGCGCCCGCTACCAGGGTGCGTACGTGGCGCGTATCGCCTTGAAGCTGAAGGGGTAGAGCAGCTTATAAAGTTACATCCCTTAGGCGGCCTCAATAACAGGTCGCCTTTTTTAATTTATCCCCGCATGCAGCTGAAAAAAATATTTCCCGTTCGGTAAAGATATCACTGCGCCTATGCTATCTCTTTTATTGTTTCCCGATCGGGAAATTTACATTGCTTTATGCAACTATTGGAGTAATATTTCCCGTGGGGGAAATATTTATGATTACAAAAATAGACACTCCAATTTCACTTGGCCTGGCAGCACGAACCGCACGCAAACGTCTTGGCTTAACGCAACCACAACTGGCTCTGGCTTCAGGTGTCGGTGTGCGTTTCATTGTCGAGCTGGAAGCCGGCAAACCGACACTGCGCCTGGAGAATGTTCTCCGCGTGCTTCATGCTCTGGGGGGTAACCTGTGTGTTGAAGGCCTAGCAAAAGGTCAGGAGGATTAGATCATGACTCGCCAACTGGCTGTCTGGCTGTTCGGAACACAAATAGGTACATTGTCACAGATTGATGGCCGCTTGAGCTTTTCCTATGTGAGTGACTGGCTGAATACGAGTAATGCAATTCCGTTATCGCAATCACTGCCTCTTCAGTCAGAAGCGTTTGATAATCGTGCCACCCGTCCGTTTTTTGCAGGGCTCTTGCCGGAAGGAGACAAGCGTAAGTTAATCGCCCAGGCTCTGCATGTTTCGAGACAGAACGATTTTGCTCTCCTTGATGGCATTGGAGGAGAATGTGCTGGTGCCGTGACTTTGCTGGAGCCGGGGCAGAAGCCACAAACCCAGGATAATCATGATCTCGTTCGTTGGCACGATGAAGTTGAGCTTTTACGCCTTCTCGACGAAATGCCGAAGCGTCCGATGCTCGCCGGTGAAGAAGGATTACGGCTGTCTCTGGCGGGCGCACAGGACAAACTCCCTGTGGTTGCTGTAGGTAATCGTATCGGGTTACCGCTTTTCAACTCTCCCAGTTCGCACATACTCAAACCTGCCATTGCCGGCGTGGAGGGGAGCGTCTTCAATGAAGCTTTTTGCCTGGCCCTGGCCAATGCCCTGAAGCTTGACACCGTCAAAGCGGAGATTCGCCGTATCAGCGACCGCCAGTATTTGCTTGTGGAACGTTATGATCGACAGATAACAGCAGATGGGCACTTACAGCGTTTGCATCAGGAGGACTTTTGCCAGGCTCTGGCAGTAGCCCCGGAATACAAATATCAAAACGAAGGCGGGCCGGATCTATCGCAGGCCTTTGAGCTCGTGCGTCAGGCAACGAGACCGAGTGCTCCGCAGATTCTGAAACTATTGGACTTTGCGATTTTCAATGTCTTGGTAGGGAACCACGATGCCCACGGAAAGAATTTTTCATTGCTTTACACAACACAGGGAATCGTATTGGCACCATGTTACGACGTGCTATCCACTGCGGTTTATCCGAATCTGACGGACAAGATGGCGATGAAAATCGGCAGCAGGTATCGATTCAGTGAAGTACAGTTGAGGCATTGGGAGCGTTTTGCTGCCGAAGCAGGCCTGTCGCCGGCACAGGTAAAAAAACGCATTCTGAATATCGCTGGGCGATTGCCTGATCTTGCCGCAAAAACAATTGCAATTTTTGAGGCAGTAGGAAATGGCAACACCATCCTGCCTCAAATCATGACGCTGATTGAACAGCGATGTGAAAGGACAGCCCGATGTTTGAAGACGGTGTGATCCAAGGCTCAACCTGGTACTAATTTTCTGGAACGATGTACTCTTAATGATGACGAAGATGAATCAGCTCGTCTTCCGATCCAGACTCCGGTATTGAATCGCCTCGGCGATATGCTGTTCGTGGATAGTATCGCTGCCATCCAGATCAGCAATCGTACGGGCCA
>CAYQTC010000055.1:0-17229 GCA_964420435.1 uncultured Geobacter sp. | reverse complement strand
CGCCAACATCGAGATCATGGAGGAGGTCGGCCGCGATAATATCTTCATTTTCGGCCTGACCGCCGAACAGGTCACCAGCCTGAAAAATGCCGGCTACCGCCCGCAGGATTACTACCATCATAACCAGGAATTGAAACAGGCCATCGACATGATCGGCAACGGCAGTTTTTCTCCCGGAAAGCCCGACCTTTTCAAGCCTGTCGTCGAAACGCTTCTGGGGCTGGACCACTACCTGCTGCTGGCCGATTATGCCTCGTACATCGCCACCCAGGATGAAGTGGACAAGCTTTATCAGCAGCCCTGTGAATGGGCCCGCACTTCGATCCTCAACACAGCCGGCATGGGCAAGTTTTCCAGCGACCGCACGATCTCCGAATATGCCGCTGAAATCTGGGGCATCAAACCGGAGAAGGTCAGCCGCCACAGCCGTCGGGATTTTCATTGAGTACTGAAAAAGATATGAAAACGCCGGGTCTTTGGGACCAGAACTCCGGGACTTTGAAACCATCGGAAGTTTCCGCTCATGCCCCGCTGGCAGAGCGCATGCGCCCCCGCAGCATGGCTGAATTCATCGGCCAGGAACATCTGCTTGGTGAAGGGCGCATCCTGCGCAGCATGATCGAAAACGACAATCTGTCTTCGCTGATATTCTGGGGTCCTCCCGGTTGCGGCAAGACCACGCTGGCGCATATTATCGCTGCGGAAACCCGTATGCGGTTCGTCTTCTTTTCGGCGATTCTCTCCGGAGTCAAGGAAATCCGTGAGATCTTCCGTGAAGCGGAAATCAGTGTCGGTCGCGGTCAGCGCACCCTGCTTTTCGTTGATGAAATCCATCGCTTTAACAAGTCCCAGCAGGACGCCTTCCTGCCCTATGTGGAAAAAGGGGTCGTCACAATCATTGGCGCCACCACCGAAAATCCTTCTTTCGAAGTGATCGCCCCTCTGCTTTCCCGCTGCAGGGTGCTGACCCTGCAGCAGTTGGAAGCGACGGCGATCAGGAATATTCTGGATCAGGCTCTGTCCGATCCGGAACGGGGTCTCGGAAAACTAGCCCTTACAGCAACCGACGAAGCTCTGGATTTCCTGGCTGAACAGGCTGACGGCGATGCCCGCAAGGCGCTCAATACGCTGGAGGTGGCGACCGGACTCGTCGATCAGGGGGCAAGGGGCAAGGGGCAAGGAGAAATAACTCTTGAAATTGTTCAGGAAGCGCTGCAGAAAAAGGCGCTTCTGTACGACAAGGGGGGCGAGGAACATTACAATGTCATCTCAGCATTCATAAAGGCTCTGCGCGGCAGCGATCCGGATGCAGCGCTGTACTGGCTGGCGCGCATGCTGGAGGCGGGCGAAGACCCGCTTTTTATCCTGCGGCGCATGATTATCCTGGCCTCGGAAGACATCGGCAATGCTGATCCGCGCGCCCTGCAGGTGGCGGTTTCTGCGCTGCAGGCCTTCCAGATGATAGGCATGCCGGAAGGGCGCATCACACTGGGACAAGCCGTAACCTACCTGGCTACCGCACCCAAGTCCAACGCCTCCTACGTCGGCATCAACTCGGCCCTGGCCGAAGTCAGGAAAAGCGGTGCCCTTCCTGTTCCGCTGCATGTCCGAAATGCTCCCACCAAACTGATGAAGGAATTGGGCTACGGTAAAGGTTATCAGTACGCCCATGACTATGATGACGGCTATGCCGGCCAGGACTGCCTGCCGGAAAGACTGGCCGGGCGGAAGTTTTATGAACCCCGTGGTCACGGCTATGAAAAAAACATCATCGAACGGATGGAATGGTTGAAAAACCGGAAAGTTAAACCATCATGAAACCATTTACACTTGAGCGCACCCAGATCCTGCCGATTTCACTGGAAAAAGCCTGGGATTTTTTCTCGGATCCCGGCAATCTGGTTAAAATCACACCGCCGGACATGGACTTCCTCATCACATCTCCGCCTCAGAGCGAGACCTATGCCGGACAGATCATCACCTATACCGTGCGACCGCTTCTGCGAATGTCAGTCAACTGGACGTCCGAGATCACCCATGTTGACCGGCCGAATTTCTTTGTTGACGAGCAGCGCTTCGGACCTTATCGTTTCTGGCACCACCAGCACCGCTTTCGGGAGGTTCCCGGCGGTGTTGAAATACACGATCTGGTGCATTATCTGCTCCATCATGACCAACTGGCCGGACTGATCAACCGAATAGTAATAGCACCGAGATTGCGGCGTATTTTTGATTATCGCAGCATGATTCTAAAAGAAATTTTTCCGGCTTAATGTCTTGATTTTATCTTCCGTGGAGGAACCAACTATGAAACGACTCGCAATTCTGACCAGCGGCGGCGACTGCTCCGGCATGAATGCCGCTATCCGCGCGGCCGCCCGGACCGCCATAGCAAACGATATCGAGATGATCGGCTATCGCAAGGGGTACGCCGGTCTCCTCAAAAACGATTACATTGTCCTCAATTCACAGGCAGTCTCGGGAAAACTGCAGCGCGGCGGGACATTTCTGCAATCGGCCCGTTCGGCAGAATTCCGTACCGAAGAAGGGCGTAAAAAGGCTTTGGACAACCTGCTGAAGGAAAAGGTTGAGGGGCTGATCGTGATCGGCGGTGATGGCTCGTTGAGCGGTGCGCTGGCACTTGATAAAATGGGTTTTCCTGTGATTGGTATTCCGGCCAGCATTGATAATGACATCGCCTACACCGATATGGCTCTGGGGGTTGATACCGCTCTCAACAACATCATCTACGCCGTGGACTGTATCAAGGACACCGCCAGTTCTCACGACCGGGCTTTTATTGTTGAAGTCATGGGGCGCAATTCAGGTTACCTGGCTTCGACCACCGCCATTGCCACCGGCGCCGAGTATGCCATCGTGCCCGAGGTGGAGCTCGACCTTAATGAAATGTGCCGTCAGCTGCGTCAACGCTATGATGAAGGACGGACTAATGCCCTGATAATCATGGCGGAAGGGGCAGGGCATGCCCAGGAGGTTGCCGACGGCATCAAAAACGCCGTTGGTTTTGAAACCCGCGTAACAGTACTTGGCCACTATCAGCGCGGTGGCGCGCCATCGGTCTTTGACCGTCTGCTGGGAAGCCGATTCGGCATGAAGTCGGTTGAGCTTCTGCTCTCGGGCACGAAAGGAATCATGGTTGGGCTTTCAGCCAATTCACTTACCACCACTCTGCTCGAAATGGTTGTCAATGGCGGACAGAAAAAACTGAACAACGACCTTCTGCATATGTCGGAAATACTGGGCATTTGATGCGTTCCAGCTCAAGGTTTCATAAAAAACGTTCTGTCAAGAGCGGCCTTCCGCCCGGCAGCCTGGTGCATATCGGAAACGAGTCTGACAAAACGGTTCAGATCTCCGTCATCGGTTATACACCGGATGGATTCGAAGAACATCAATTCCAGCAGATTGATCATTACCTGCAGAATCCCTGCGACAGCGCTGTGGTATGGGTTAATGTCGAAGGTGTTCATGATGTTGAATTGATCCGCATTCTGGGTGAAAAGCACTCCTTTCACCCTCTGGTACAGGAAGATATCGTCAACACCGTACAACGACCCAAGATCGAGGATTACGGTGATTATCTCTTCATAGTACTGAAAATGCTTCACCAGACAGGGGAGGGTGACTTCAGTTCGGAACAGCTCAGTATTATTCTCGGCCCGGACTATCTGTTCACCTTCCAGGAGGGTATCAAGGGTGATGCCTTCGACACAGTCCGCGACCGTATCCGCAGCGGCAAGGGGAAACTACGCGGCATGGGGGCCGATTACCTGGCCTATGCCCTGATCGATGCTATTGTTGACGGCTATTTCAGCATTCTGGAAGTATTTGGCGAGCGGATTGTGGATGTTGAGGAAGCATTGGCCCTGGCGCCAGATCAGACGGCACTCCATCAGATTAACGGAATGAAGAAGGAGATTATCTTTCTGCGCAAGTCGGTCTGGCCTTTGCGTGAGGCGATAGCTTTTCTGGAGCGCGGCGACAGCCGCCTGCTGAGTGATTCCACCAGGATTTATTTCCGCGATGTCTATGACCATACCGTTCAGATCATAGACACGGTCGAGACTTATCGTGACCTGCTTTCCGGCATGCTGGATCTCTACCTGTCCAGCATCAGTAACCGCACCAACGAAGTGATGAAGTTTCTGACCGTGATCGGTACGATCTTTATGCCGCTGACTTTTCTGGTTGGTGTTTACGGCATGAACTTCAAACATTTTCCGGAGCTGGAGTGGAAGAACGGCTATTTTGTCCTGTGGGGTGTGATGATTGCTGCTTCACTGCTTATGGTGGCATATTTCAGAAAAAAACGCTGGCTGTAACTGACTGGAGACGATATGACCCGATTAATGCTGAAATGGGTGCTCAATTCTTTCGCCCTTTATTTCGTCATGAAACTGATTCCCGGAATCCAGATCGACCGCTTTCAGGATCTGCTGGTGGCTGCCCTGGTTATCGGTCTTCTGAACGCCTTTCTGCGCCCGGTCATCATCCTTCTGACCCTGCCGGTCACGATGATGACGCTGGGACTCTTTACGCTGGTGATCAACGGCCTGATGTTCTACCTGGCGGCATATCTGGTGTCCGGATTCCACGTAACCGGCTTCGGTGCGGCCTTCCTTGCAGCCCTGATTTTCAGTCTGTTCAGTTTTGTGCTTAATATGGTCTTCGGGACCAAAAAATAAACCTGCCGGGTAGAATGTGACTGCCGACATAACAATCATTTCCAAACTTGTCCAAACAATTCGAGTGCATGATCTGTTCCAGCTGAATGACACTCTGGTCGTGGCGCTGTCTGGCGGAGCTGATTCGACCGCACTTCTGGATATTCTCAGCAGGTTGCCCGGATTCCATCTTCGTCTGGTGGCTGCGCACCTCAACCACTGTCTGCGCGGTACGGAATCGGATGCGGATCAGGAGTTCTGCAGCAAGCTGGCTGAAAGTTATGGAATAACATTTGAAATCAGTCGGGTCGATGTTAAGGAACTTGCAAAGTCTGAGGGATTGAATCTTGAAGATGCCGGTCGGCGCGCCCGCATAAACTTTCTGGAGCAGGTACGTGAAAAACATGGTGCTACGGCCATAGTAACCGCTCATCACTGCGACGACCAGGCCGAAACCGTATTGATGAGACTATTGCGCGGTTCCGGCATGACCGGGCTTCGCGGAATTCAGTACCGCAATCAGCGCGGATATATCCGTCCGCTGCTAAACGTAACCCGCTCCGAAATCGAACAATACCTGACAGCGCGTGGACTGGGCTGGCGGGAAGACGCCAGCAATCAAGACACATCCTTCCTGAGAAACCGCATCCGTCATGAACTTCTGCCGCTGCTTGAACAGTACAACCCGTCCGTCCGTCGAAGCCTGATCTCCACTGCTGAGATTCTGGCAGACGAAGATGCTATGATTGAAGCTTTGGCGGAGCAGGCTTTTAATGACTCCTGGTACAAAGTCGGCGGTTCTTTAGCGTGCAGTATCGCAGAATTCAAGACACACCCGGCTGCACTGCAACGGAGGATTCTGCGGCTTGCCTGTCGACAACTGGCCGGTAATCTGGACGGGTTCAATCTTGGCCATATAGAATCGATCCGCAGGTTGTTGGACTCACCCGGTCCAAACTCAAGATTATCGCTGCCGCAGAGCGTCAAAGCCATGCGGGAATATGACAGAATAATTATTTGCTTAAGTACGGCGGACACTTTGGGTGAAGTTGAAGATATTAACATCACAGAGCCCGGCCGCTACCCGCTGCCTGGCGGTGGATCCCTGGAGGTCGCGATCTGCCAGGCAGCACTGGTTGATTATAACGGTCTGAACGCAAACCGTGCCTGCTTTGATCTTGACATAACCCCTTTGCCCTGGCTTGTTCGCAACTTTAGACCCGGTGATCGTATTATTCCGATCGGTATGACCGGCAGAAAAAAGGTCAAGGATATTTTTATTGATAATAAGGTTCCGATGTCTGAACGCAAGATGATACCGTTGTTGTTCTGCGAAGGGGAACTGATATGGATTGCAGGACTGCGTAGGGCAGAAAAAGGCCGTGTCTGGAATGGAACCGCAACCGTTTTGCATGTCACTTATATAAACAGATAGGTTTTTACCAAAGCGATTTCAAAAACTCTATATTGCTGAGTTGGAGTCGTTAAACTCATAAGAATCCAGCTCTGACAGGGAATGCTGGCTAAATTCTTTTATTTCTTCTTTCAATTGAGCAATTGCATCAATCGCTTTAAGAATAAGGGTTTTTGCATGAATCTCTTGGGTTTCGTAGTATGCTTCTTTTAGAACCTGTATAGCTTCATTTGCGTGTGTCCGTGGGTCTGGATATGAACCTGGCATGGATTGTCTCCCTTCATGTAATTTAATGTTTAATATACTAACACCATAAATTGTGTTGGTCAAACGTTTGATTTATTTTATGGTGAGGAGCTTTTGGCTGAAATGAGGTATGTAAAGATGATATCAGCAGAATATGAGTTTGACAGTTTTATCTGAAGATGTAACAGGCCGTTATTGCGATTAAATAATTTATCTGCATTCCTGGCATGTCTGATGCTTTTGTATGATTGGAAGGTTAAATCGTACAGGAGGAAATCAAAATGAAAAAAACTATTACCACCATCGTAGCAATAGGGTTTGTTTCAAGCATGCTGGTTAATTCAGCATATGCAGGTGATCGTCATGGTGGCGGCATCAATCCGTTATGGGTTCCGGTAGCAATTCTTTCAACACTGGCAGCAGTAACAGTTTCTATACCTCAACCAGTAATCTATGAACGTCAAGTTTATGTTGAGCCGCGTCATACAGTTATATACGAGGAACCACGTCATTATCGTCATGACCGCTATTATGATCGCTCTTGTGATGAGCCAAGGCGTTATCGTCATGTTCGCTACTATGACCGCAATCATTCTTATGATGCACCACGGTACCGCGAATACAGATAGTTTCTCTTGATCTCCGGATCTTTGTTATTTATTCAATAAATCCTCGATTTTATTCATGAGTTCATTGAGTGTGAATGGCTTTTGTATAAAGCAGAGACTGGAATCTGACATTCCGTTATTAGAAATTACGTTATCGGAGTAACCTGACATGAACAGCACCTTCATCTTTGGATTTGATAGATTCAGTTTGGTATAAAGTTCCGGGCCTGTCATAACCGGCATTATTACATCTGACAAAAGCATGTCGAATGAGTTGCCGATGCACAATTGCAATGCCTGCTCGGGCCCATCCGCAACCACTACAGTAAAACCGGCATCCTTTAGCAATTCGAACGTCATTACTCTGACCATTTCATTGTCTTCCACAAGTAATATGCTGTGCGAGGTCTGTATTTCATGTTTTTTCTCCATGACACTCGGCGCTTCGGTGGGAACCTCATCAACTGCGGGGAAATAAAGCTTGAATTTTGAGCCCATGCCGATCTCACTATAGACCCATATGCTTCCGCCGTGCTGCTTTACGATGCCGTACACGGTTGAAAGGCCAAGACCCGTACCCAGTCCAACCTCTTTAGTTGTATAGAATGGTTCAAAAAGGTGTTGCTGAGTTTCCTTATCCATGCCGCAACCGGTGTCTGAAACGGTAAGAGCCAGATAACGTCCCGCCTTCGCACCAATGTGCATCTGGGAGTACTCTTCATCAAGAACCGCAGATGCAGTTTCTATTGTTATCAATCCACTGCCGCTGATTGCGTCCTGCGCATTAACAACAAGGTTCATTATGATCTGTTCAAGCTGGTTTTTATCCGCTGATATGCTGATTATATCGCTGGTCAGGCAAAGCTTTATCTCAATGCTCTCCCGTATTGTTCTTCGCAATATATCCTGGAAAGATACAATAAGCGGATTAATGTCCAGAATGCTCTTGTCCAGAACCTGTTTGCGGCTGAAGCTCAGAAGTTGCTGAACTAAAATCTTCGCTTTATCTGAAGCCAGGAGGATGTTCTGCAGGCGTTGGGCTCCGGCGCTGTCTATAGCAAACTCCTTCTTCATCAGGCCTGCGTAACCGATAATCGGGGTCAACAGATTATTGAAATCATGAGCTATTCCGCCAGCCAGTCTGCCGATAGATTCATATTTCTGGCTCTGGGCCAGCTGTTCCATTAAGGCATTATTGTCGTGTTCTGCTTTCTTTTGCTCGGTTATATCTCTGGTAATGCATAGTGCGGAAAGTGTTTTTTCCCTTTCATTGAAGAAGGGGACCATGTGTGTTTCCATCCATAGATTACGGCCACTAAGTCCTTCTATTACAAATTGAAGCTTGCCGGATCCACCGTCAATAACTTCACTGGTAAGCTTCATAAAAGAATCACGATACTCTGCAGCCACAATAGAAAAAACATTATGACCTTCAACCTGTTCAAAAGAATCTGCCTGCATCATCTCAAGGCCTGCACGATTCATCATGAGCAACCTTGATTCAGAATCAATTAAAGCTACACATTCAGGTTCAGTGTTGATGATGGTGTTCAGGAAGTGTTCGCTAACGGCCAGAGCCTCTTCACGCAACTTAAGCTTCTCAGCCATCTTATCTAATGCTTTCCCCAGGTTACCCAGTTCGCCGCCAGTTACTTTGTCAGCAATTCTGATATTCAGATCACCATCAGCCAAAAGCTGTGATGATCGTTCCAATATAAGAACCCGGTCTATTATGTGCTTCTTGCTGATAAGCCAGGCCAGAAAGAAAGCTGCTGCCAAAAAGATGGTATAGATCGTCAGATTCTTGGAGAGGGACGCATTTGCTGCTGACATTACTGCGGCAGTTGGAATCCCTGTGCGGACATACATATATGGAGTTGATTCACCATCAAGTCGTATTTTACGATATGTCTGGATGCGATTGTCGCCGACAACACTGCTTGTACCAACAGAGGTTTCTTCTTCCGGACCCTCTGACATGTGCTTGAATATCTTTGGATCTGACTGCTTACCTATAAATTTTTCAGGTTCAATTGCTCTGGCCAGAATAATACCCTTATGGTCAAGGATCGCAAAGCTGGCTCCTTGGGGCAGTTTGTATATTTCAAGTATGTGTTTGTAGTGGTCAAGTGAAAGACCAATACAAATGACACCTGTCACCTTACCGTTATGGTCCTTTAAAGGGTAGCCCAGATTAAACGTAGCTTTATTGGAAGTTCTACCAACGTGGTACTCACCTGATGACAGACGGCCGCTTGCCAGTGCATTCTTGAAATAACGTCTGTCTGATACATAAATTACCTCTTTCAATGGAATGGCTGAAACCCAGACCATACCGGATGAATCGGCAATGAAAATGTTAGAGTACTGAGGACTCAATTTTAATATTTCAGTCAGCATTGGTTGCGTTTTGATTTGATTGTGGGTTTTAATTTCAGGTAGTTGTGACAAGGCTATAAATAGTTGACGTGTTGATGAAATGACATTTTTCTGTTCATTGACTATTACTTCAGCCAGTTTCCGGGTTTCTGTCTGTGCTTCATTACTAGCATCGTTTCTTTGCTGTATTCCAGAGTTGATGATGATGCAGATAGCAGGTATGGCAATGATGAATACGATTATGAACAATTGATGTTTTATTGATAGTAGAGATAAGGACATCGTAATTCGCCAGACCTGGTAATTGTATTTAAAAAACAGATTGTATTGTTATTGATTTATTCATTTTACTAATAACATAAAAACAATGAACAATCAATTAGTTGAAGATATAGGGCAGGCTTGCTGTGTAAGATTAGACTTCTCTTTTTTAGTAGAAATAGTTTGGTCAGGTGGGTGGTATTACGGTTCTTGTTTGATTCGTTTCAGACGGAATAAAAAGGTCACGTCATGAAAAAACCTCATGTCCTTTCTGTCAAAAAATACAAAAAAGAATGAGGCTATAAATTATCTAGCAAACTGAGCTAGTTATGTTAGTGGCTGGGGCGCCAGGGATCGAACCTGGGAATGTCGGAATCAAAATCCGATGCCTTACCGCTTGGCGACGCCCCAAAAATCTATGCTATCCGGGTTAGAGTGTTTCTGCTACTGCTGTAAACCATTTTGAGCTGTTTGAGATTTCTCGGCCAGCATTTTCTGCTGCTTCCTTGCAGTTAAAAACACCAAAAACTGTGGGCCCGCTGCCTGACATCATGGCACCTATCGCTCCTAAGTGCAGCAATTGATTCTTGATGTCAGCAATTACCGGAAAAGACGGTACCGTAACTTTTTCCAGATCATTTGAAAATATCATACAAAGGTCTTGTACTGTCCTGAAAAACTTCGGTAATGTACTTAAGACTGCATCGTTTGTCAACTGTAAACTTCTGTAGACCCATGCTGTTGAAACATGAACTCCGGGATTAACAAGAAGTATCCAGGCTTTAGGCAGGTCAGGCATTGCAGACAGCTTTTCTCCGATGCCCTCTGCCAGCGCCGTTTTCTTGAAGATAAAGAAGGGAACATCCGCACCCAAAGTAACCCCTATTTCCATCAGTCGATTATCAGGCAGTCCCATTTTTAGAAGCTCATTCATACCCATCAAAACAGCTGCAGCATCGCTGCTACCACCTCCCAATCCTGCAGCTACCGGGATGTTTTTTTCGATATTGATGGCAGCACCCTGCCCGGTTTTTGAAAGATCAAGCATGATCCGGGCGGCTTTCCAGGCGATGTTGTCGGGTCCGTCTGGAACTCCGTTCCTGCCGCAGGTTACATTAATTTCGGGAGAGACAGTCAATGTTATGCTGATATTATCGCACAGGTTGATGCGCTGCATTACCATGCGCAGTTCGTGGTAACCGTCCGGGCGGCGACGGATGACATCCAGCAGGTAGTTTACCTTTGCAGGGGCTTTGATGTTTAATGTTGGCACGTTTGCTCCATTTGAGAGATTGTGTGTGACGGTTATAGGAAAAATCAGTTGTTTTGTCGAGCAGGAAGTTTTGAAAACCGGACTGAAATGAATTTGACAGATTTGCTAGTAGTATGTTACGACAAAGTACGGTTATTTAGTGACATTAAAGGAGTCTTGTCATGTTCAAGGAGCTTCGCGAAGATATTAATTCTGTTTTTGAGCGTGATCCTGCGGCACGTAATATTATGGAGATCATCTTCTGTTACCCTGGGCTTCATGCACTCTGGATTTATCGTGTAGCTCACTGGTTCTGGGTAAATGAGTTTTATTTTCTGGGCCGATTTACTTCCCATATAGGTCGTTTTCTGACCGGTGTCGAGATACATCCCGGTGCAAAAATCGGAAAAAAATTCTTCATCGACCATGGTATGGGAGTTGTAATCGGTGAGACTGCCGAGATAGGCAATAATGTAACTCTGTACCACGGTGTCACACTTGGCGGGGTAACCTGGGACAAAGTCAAGCGCCACCCGACTTTGGAAGACAATGTTGTAATCGGTTCCGGTTCTAAAATACTGGGGCCTTTTACTGTAGGAAAAGGCGCCAAGGTAGGATCCAACTCTGTGGTTGTTAAGGCCGTTCCTGAAAACGCCACTGTTGTAGGCATTCCGGGCAGGGTTGTCATGTCGCCGGAGAAACAGGCTGAATCCCGCCCTGATCTGGAACATGGTAAATTACCGGACCCGGAAGCAAAGGCGATATCATGTCTTTTTGATCAGATCCGAGAATTGGAAAAAAAGTATTCTGCTTTAGCTAATGAACACGAAATACTTAAAAAACGGCTTGATGCAAGTAATGATTAGAACGTTGACGCCTCATTGCAATTCTGGCATATTCGCAAAATGATCAAGCGCCAGACCACAATAAATCGTATTTTCAAGGTTTCCGGCATCGGTTTGCACAGCGGCCGTGATGTAACTTTGGAGTTCCTTCCCAGGCGTGAATTCGGCATTGCTTTCGTACATAATGGCATCACTATTCCGGCCCGCTACGATATGGTTGCCGATACACGACTTTCCACGCTGATAAGCAATGACGGAGCCTCGGTGTCCACGATTGAACATCTGATGGCAGCTTTCTATTTTTCCGGAATTACCAACTGTCTGGTCTATATCGATGGTCCGGAGGTTCCAATTCTGGACGGTTCCGCCTGGGAATTCTATCAGGGGATGTGGAAAGCAGGGGTCTACGAGTTTCCGGAGTCGGGTGTATATCTTAAAGTGCAGCGTCCGGTGGAAGTTAGTCACAAGGAGGCTTATGTCAGAATCAAGCCACTTAATATGCTTGATATCAGCATGTCGATCGAGTTTAGGTCGCCGGTGGGCAGGCAGAAGAAGCGGGTTACTGATGTGGAAAATGCCTTTTCTATTATCAATTCACGAACGTTCACAATGGTTGAGGAGATAGAGGCCATAAAGAAAGCCGGCCTTGCCAAGGGCGGTTCTCTGGACAACGCCGTGGTCATCGGCGAAGATGATGTCATTAACCCCCAGGGGCTGCGATACAAAAAGGAGCTGGTAAATCACAAAATTCTGGATTTGATTGGTGATCTCTATACCAGCGGTTATCGTATACTTGGCAAAGTGGAGGCCAACAGGACCGGCCATTACCTTAACAACATGTTTCTGAAGGAGCTGTTTTCCGATCCACAGAACTACAGCATTTATTGACCCAGAATCACTTCTCCGGTGTCCGTGAAAAGTCTCACCGGAAGTTCAAACACCCTCCTGAAAATATTCAGCATCCCTTTTCCCATGGATTTTACCTGTATTGCACTGACTTTCGGGTCTGACCATTTCCCCCTGGCTTCAAAATAAGCTGTCAAAAAGTCCTTGTCCTTGCCTGTCAAAAGCCACCCTACAATCGGAATCCGATTGACGACTTTATCAACTGTTTGAAGCGGCTGTACTCCCAGGGTAAGGTTAAGCTCTTCCTTGACAATATCAGCACTTCCGATGATGGATATGTTGATGGCGTCGCTGCTGATAAATAAATCCTCGCTTGAGACCGTACCGTCTTTGACTGCGATGCTGCCGGCAATGTTGTTATAGGGCATGCCGCCAGAAACCATGTCAGGCAGTTGGAATTTGAGCAATTGAGAAACATTCAAAATTGAAAACACCTTCGACAGTGTGCTGAATTTACGAAGCGTACCTCCATTCATTTGCAAGCGAATATTACCCAGAGCACTTTTTTTGATATCAGTGATATTTTGCCCCAAGGCAGTCAGATTTCCGTGCAGTGTCAGATCGCCGGTTACCTCTTTGGAAATGTCTAGAGAAGTTAGAAGCTTTTCCGAATTAACTTTATTGAGATCAATTGTCAGATCATAACGGTTTCCATGCACGCCTGATTGGGCAACCCTGCCTTTGGCCGAGACTTTTCCACCAAAAACCACAGCGGACATCTCCTGGATATAGATCGTTCCACTTTCCTTTTGCGCATTTAGATTAAGTTTGCTGAACTGTAGCTTTTTGTAGTTTCCGGAATCTACCTGGAGCTTGATTTTAAGATCAGTTCCAGGCTTCGCTGTAGTTTGCGTTTTATTTTCAACGGGGACAAACATGAGCAGGTCTTCTATATCCAGTTTACTCGATGCAATATTTAGAGATGCTTTTGGAATTTGTTCTGAAAGGTATACTCCACTGATATTAAAATTGGATGAGTTTATAAGCCCAGACACACTTTTGAAGGTATAAGAACCATTGCGAACCGAGAGTGCTGCGTTGAGCCTTCTGATGCTGGCATCCGGGCGTTTCAGGTCCATGTTGAGATCTCGCAGGAAAAAATCCGGGGAAGCAATCAACAATTCGGCCTCGGGATTATTAAGGCTTTTAACGCTGCCTTTCATGGTCATAATAGAGCTGCCGTATCGGGCAGTTATGTTGGATGTTTCCAGGCTGTTACCGACGAATGTGATATTTCCATTGATTCCGCTGACCTTCTTTAGCTTCTCGCCTGGCTGTGCGGATAGCTCGTCCATGGATATTAAGCCGTTGTAATTCATTGAGGTGAAGTCTGCCGGATTGCCGCTGCCTTTGATATGGGCCTGCACTTTTCCGCGGGGCTGATACTGCTGCCACATTGACAGGATCGGAAGTTTTTCTCCCAATTGGAAATGGTTGGTCTGCAGTTCAAATTCCAAATGTGGCTGATTACCATATTTGAAAATAGCATTACCAGAGAGAAACAGGGGTGACAGATTGTAGGAAAGGCTGGTAAGCCTGGTTTCTTCTTTACCGATTACTGAACTGAAGGATAAATTGTTTGCTAATCCTCCCGGCTTACGCACTGCACCCGGAAATGAATATGCCGCCTGCTTAAGGTCCCATTCTCCGTTCAGATGGTAAGCAGAATGGTGGCCGCTTCCAGTTAGCCTGAGGATCGAACTGTTGCTGTACTCAAGTTTTGAAGCACCAGCAATTTTTGCCAGCCAGGCAGTTTCTGCCCCGCGTGGCAGTATATCCATTTTTACCGGGTAATCGGATGGTTTGTCGGTGTTATACTCGCTTATGGAGCCATCCAGTTTGAACGGTGACGACCCGAAAAAACCTGACATGCCTATCAGGTTGAAGTTTTTTCCTTTTAGTTCAATGGTTCCCTTGATGTTGTTGAAATCCGGCGCTTTAGGGCCGTAGCTCAACACCGCTTTTTCCACCGGTCCTCGAATCAAGAGGGTGTTGTAGTTCTGTCCGACCTCCATATGTGCAATCTGGCTGACCCTGCCATCCAGAGTTCCGGTGTCAAGTTTGAACACTCCGGATTTAATCTTGTTTTCGACGTAGTCGGATGCGTCTTTTTCAATGATGCCGTATGGAACATAGTTTCTTATATCTTCATATTTAAAAGTATGCGGAGTAGATGCATTGGCGACAATACGAGGATCTTTTGATGAGTAATCATGTATCTGGACATTGCCTTTTATTCTGAATAATCCATCAATAGATGCGTCAACAGCTGAAATATCGATCATCTGTTTGGTCAACTTCATCGAATAATCAAGCTTCAGTGAACCTGGTGATAACTTTGCGTGAAAGACCGTCGGCCAGTTTACAGTTGTGCCGTTTATCCGGATTTTCCCTTTAGCGGTGAAATTTTGCAGTTTCCCTTTAAAGCTGGTGGAAAAGTCAAGTCTGCCGCCAGGGTTTGCAAATGGTATGAATCGATCGTAGTAAGGCCAGAAACGCCCAATCTCAGCCTGCTTGATATCTGTATCGCAGTTCAGCTCCGTATCCAGTAAAGACGATTTGATGTTCGGAAGACGTACTGAACCTGAAACTGATATGCGGGCAGGAGGACCACTCAATGCGGGAAGGTTGGCAGACAGTTTGATGTGACCTTTTCGGCCGCGTGCAAGGTGATCAATTGTAAATTTAACATTGTCAAGGCTTGCAGCAAGCCTGCCTTCATCAAGGGACAAATCTTGCCACTTGATGGAGCTATTATCCATATGGATTCGTTTGAATTGAACCTGAAAAGCCTCTTTGCCCGGTTTAAGCAGATCGTCGATGTTAAGTGTTCCGTCAGTTTTACGGATCAACGAAAGCTTAGCGACGTCCAGGTCAATGCTTTTAAATTCAACTTTCTTTTCCAATAGAGGTATAAGAGCCAGCTGAACTGTGATTTTATCTGCGGAAAGAAAGTCCCCGGAGCCGTCCGGTTCTTTTACCACGAAGTTGTTGAAGACGAATGAAGGTCCAAAGTGCCAGGCAAAAGAACCGGTTTTGAAGCTGACCTGCCTGCTCAGGTTTTTCTGGAACAGCTCCAGTATTTCTGCACGATAGGCATCAACATCTAGCAGATAAGGTAGGAAAAATGCCAGTCCGGTGACCAGGGTGGCGATAGACATCAGCAGAATGCCAGAGAGCTTGATGAAGCGGGACTTCATTTTCATACAGCCGCTCTTTCCGTTGACATCCTGATTCGTCTGATCCTCCGTCGCTCCACACTTTCAACGGTAAAAAGCGAATTCATATAGGTAATGCTTTCACCCTGTATCATCAGGTGGCCGGCCTGTGCGAGCAGAAACCCGCCTACTGTGGTGTAGGATTCGTCTTCCGGTATCTGGAGCCCAAGTTCCTGGTTTGCCTCCCTCACGGTAAGCAGGCCGTCAAGCAGGTAGCTTCCGTTATCTTCTACAATTTGAGATTGGGACACATCATCAAACTCGTCATCAATCTCGCCGACAATTTCTTCCAGCAGGTCTTCCAGTGTTACAATTCCTTCAAAACCGCCGTACTCGTCGACAACAAACACCATATGTGCACGGGATGACTGCATCTGTTTCAATGTGACACTCAGTTGAGCGTTAGAAGGGATGAAGCGGGGAGGGTGTAGAAGTGATTCCAGATCAAATTGTCCAACGTGCGATTGAGACAAAAAAGGTTCAAGGTCCCTTCTGACTACAATGCCGGCAATATTGTCAAGCTGATCGCGATAGACAGGAATACGGGAATAACCGAGCGAATTGAATGCCTGACGTGTCTCTTCCAGCGTTGCGGTGATCGGCAGGGCTGCAACGGCATGGCGTGGTATCATAACGTCCTGAACCTCGGAATCCGAAAATTCGAATACCCGGTGAAGCAGGCGCTGTTCATCGGCCTCGAGGGTTCCGCTGGTATGTGAGACATCGATGATCTGGCGTAATTCAGCAACTGTGTATGCACTTGCATGTTCAGCCGTTGAATGCAGTCCGAACAGCCTGATCGTAAGTCTTCCGGCATAGTCCAGAAGGACGATTGGCCAGTGGAATAACTTATGAAACAGGCGCAGAGGCCAGGCAATAGCAAGGGCCACTTGCTCGGCACGTTCCAGGGCAAGAGTTTTAGGAGCAAGTTCGCCAAAAACAATATGCATAAAGGTGATGACAGTAAATGCAATTGCGAATGAAATTGTATGCATTACTGCTACCGATACAATGCCTGAAAGAGGGATTTCCAGCAGTCGCGCTATTGCCGGTTCACCAACCCAGCCAAGAGCAAGTGAAGCGATTGTGATGCCAAGTTGAGTTGCTGATATGTATGAATTGAGATTGTCGAGTAACTCCAAAAGTACTGAAGCCCGTTTATCGCCCCCGGCTTTCAAGGCTTCAATCCGTGAACGGCGAACTGCAACAAGAGCAAACTCCGAAGCAACAAAGAAACCGTTGGCAGAGACCAACAGGCATACAAGTAATAGATAGGGAAGCGAAGAAATCATGCGTCTATTCTCCATGCAAGTGCCCTCATTGTCAACCTTGGCATTTTATTCCGGCATCTTTTGATAGTAAAATGAGCCTCTTGCAAAAATGCATTGAATTGCCGAACGATCCTCGCTTAGAGC
>CAYQTC010000054.1:0-17639 GCA_964420435.1 uncultured Geobacter sp. | reverse complement strand
TAGACATAGAGAACCTGGTCACCGGACTAAATTGTGTTTTTGATGTTGCCGGCAATGTTAGCTCCCACAATAACTGAGCAAAAACCGGTGTAAAATTCTCAGAATATGTTACAGAGAAGGAGAGAGAAACCAGTTTATATTGAAACTGAGATCATGATCGAGTTGAGGTAGGGCGGTGGGCCTTTGTCGAGACCCACCGCCCCCTCCGTGCAGGGACTGGACCTCCCGGCAGGAGTTACTCTATTGGTACTTCTTGTTGCTGCCGACGTCAATGAGATTGCCCGTCTTGGCAGAAATTTTCCCTGGGTAAAGCCCGCCTGTTGCCCGTGCTGCCAGCAACCCATCTGGTGGCATGGTTTTGTTCTCGCCTATTTTGCTCCCCTTGCCGAAGCTGTTTTCCTGCGCCGCCTGCGGTGTCCTTGCTGCAAGACGGTCCATCGTTTGAAACCCCAGGGCTACTGGAACCGCTTTCGTTCCGCTGTTGCTGATATCCAGCGTTGCATAGAGCACCGAGTCGCAGTCGGGCGCTGGCAACGTGAGCAACCGCGTGATCGTCAGCGGCAATGGTGGCGCCGCCTGCACAGGATGGCGGCGGCAGTGTTGGGGCTGGCCTTTGCCGGATGCGCCATCTCCTTGTTTCTGGCTTTGCTGGAACGGGGCTTTGTCCCGGTCAGCAGATCCTTTTACCGTGATAATCACAGTACCGGGCCGCCACCCTACCGTAGTGTCCCTCTGCCGCACATCTCCTGGTGATGATACGGGAATCTTGATGGATTCCCATTTCACCTTGAAGGAGATCAACATGACGGACAAAGAGCGTGAGGAGGTGGCCCTGTTTCGCTTCGGGGTCATTAGCGACCTGGTGGGGGCAACCCGCCTTGACCATGGAGAATTCGGCCGACTGGTGCAGGAGAAAAGCCGGCAGCGTTGGAACATCCCGTATTCCGGTCGGACCAGGCTTTCCCCCAGTACCATTCGGCGCTGGGTCGCCTTGTATGACAAAAGCGGCCGACGGCTGCAAGCACTGCGGCCGGCTCCCAGAAGCGACATCGGCACCAGCCGCCAGGTCGATGAGGATACCGTGCTGGCCTTGGCCCGACTGCGCAAGGCAAAACCTGCCCTGCCGGTGGTACAGTTGATTGACGAGATGCAGGACAAGGGACTGGTCTCACCGGGCTACACCCTCCATCTCTCCACGGCCTACCGGATACTGAAACGGGCCGGACTTTCGGGACGCCCTGGCAGCGATCCCGTTGACCGGCGCCGGTTTGAGGCGGAGTTTCCCAATGACATCTGGCAGTCGGATGTCATGCATGGTCCCCAGGTACTGGTGGACGGCAAAAAACGCAAGAGCTACCTGATCGCATTTCTTGATGATCACTCCCGGCTGATTCCCCATGGAGCGTTTTATCTTTCGGAGAACCTTGCCAGCTGGCTGGAGGCGTTCCGTTTTGCTTTGTCAACCCGGGGGTTGCCGCGCAAGCTCTACGTCGACAACGGGGCGGCTTTCCGCTCCCGGCACCTGGAGAAAGTCTGCGCCTGTCTGGGCATAGCCCTGACGCACACGCCACCCTATACACCGCAAGGCCGGGGCAAGATCGAACGCTTCTTCCGCACGGTCCGCAGTCAGGTTCTCCCCTCATTTACCGGCCAGACCCTGGAACAGTTGAACAAGGCATTCGGCGACTGGCTACACCAGGAGTATCACCGTCGACCCCATTCTGCCACCGCACAGCCACCACTGGAACGATTCTCTCACCACCTGGAACTGATCCGCAAGCCCCCGGTGGATATGGATGAATACTTCCGAAAGGAGGTTCGCCGCCGGGTCAACAAAGATCGCACGGTTTCCATCGATGGCCGAGTGTATGAAGCTCCCACCAGGCTGATTGGCGAGCAGGTCAGTCTGCTCTATCATGAAGAAACACCTGAGCGGGTGGAAATCCTCTTTGGCGGGCAGCCCCAGGGTTTTCTCGTGCCGCTTGATATGTACATCAACAACCAGGTCAGGCGTGAACCACCAGCAATCAAGCAGGGCGGGCGACTCCCGTTCGGCACCAGTGAGGTGGACCGATGAACTACCGTGCGTTCTTTGGCCTTTCCCGGGATCCCTTTGTCGCCGATCTCGCTCTTGATGCCATCTTAAAGACCAATGACCTGAGTGCCGTCCATGAGCGGATTACCTACACGGTGGAACTCGGCGCCATCGCTCTGGTGACCGGCGAAGTCGGCGCCGGGAAATCAACGGCACTGCGCTGGGTCGCTGGACAATTCCATCCGTCCAAGTACAAGATCCTCTGGGTCACCGCCACCTCAGGCTCCATCCTCGAAGTCTACCGGCAACTGCTGGCAGAACTCGACATTCGCAGTGCCTCGTCCTCCCGGGCCATTCTGACCGGTCAGATCCGTTATCAGATCACCAACCTGGTGCAGACCCGCAAGCAACAGCCGGTACTGATCATCGACGAGGCCTCACTGCTGCGCTTGGATGTCTTTGCCGAGCTCCATACCCTGACTCAGTTCGAGGGTGATTCCAAACCCTGGCTGCCGATGATTCTCGCCGGACAGAACAACCTGGCGGACAACCTCCTGTACCGCACCGCCGTTCCCTTGGCATCCAGGATCGTGGCCCGCAGTCATCTGCAGGAGGTCAACCTGGAAGGGATGGAGCTCTATCTTGCCCATCACATAAAGATCGCCGGGCTCAAGCACTCTCCCTTCGACAGCCAGGCCATCACCGCAATCCACCAGGGTTCCGGCGGACTGTTCCGCAAGGCCAACCATCTGGCACGTGGAGCTCTGCTGGCTGCTGCCGGCGAAAAGTCCCAGATCGTCACAGCCGAGCACGTCCGACTGGCCTCAACTGAACTGTTCTGAGAAAGGAAATCAACCATGAACCCAGACAATTACATCTACGTTGCGGAAAAACTCGTTGAAGCGGTCCTGCAGATGGAGCAGATCATCGACCGGCTGCTGACTGCTCAGGAGGAAAGCAGATACTGGCTTGAGCAGAAAAAGCACGACAAAGACCCCTTCTAACAGTAACAGGCTGAACACACCAACGCCCCGGTAGACATGCTGCTCCCGGGGCGTTCAAGATAATCAGAAATCAATTCAAGATAATTAGAAGTTTGCGTGTCTTTTAATCTGAGAAACAACAGCAAGCTCCCTTGTATTTTCCGCTTCCCATATTTTGGTGTGAATGATCTTAGGGTGCTGAATATTCAACGCATCAATTGATCATTCTTTGATTATTGGCTACTATAGGGCTCAATAAGAACTGTTATGACTACGATAACATCCAAATATGGTTTATGGCCTCTTCTGTGAACGCACATATCTCCGTCAGACCCGGGATGCACTTGAACTGCTGGGCAAGCTCATCAGGCTTGGCAGGAAAGAGCGCAAGATGACCGAGGAAGAGCGATTAAACCAACTCTTCGTTTGATCTCTGATGCTTATTGGAGTGCACACAGCTTTTTCACAAAGACAGTATCCAGATGTTATCGAACCGGAAGATACTGACCCAACAGTTTACATTCAGTGGTTTTTAAAGCGTTGCTCCTCCAAAAACCGCTCAATTTTCTCCCGGTTCTTTCTAAACGGATAGTGCCTTCCGCTCAACCAATCTGAAAGCTGTTCAGGATCTCTCCCCATTACTTCGCCAAGACGACCCAGGTTCATCCCATTAGCCCGTTTATACCACGCAAGCCGCCCCACTGTGTCACCCGGACAATTGAACGGAATATACCCTAGAAAATTAATGATTTTCGGATTATATTGCAGCTCTGGCTCGGTGCCATGTTCCCAGTTCCAGATAGAGGATTCAGTGACGCCGATGATCTCCGCGACTTCTCTCTGGAGGAGACCAAGGTCCATTCGTCTTTTGCGGATGTGCTCACCGATGGTCACGGGATTGGTGGGATAGCCGGGGAGTGGCAGCTTTTCGAGGGGAATTTCGATTGAGAACGAGTGCCGTTTTATATAAGAATCGTAGAGAAAGGTTAACACACCCCTGTAAGTGCTCCGGGAACCCTGCAAATCCAGATAGTTGTACATGCACCGTGCGTGAACTAATCCAATATCGCTCCCGCATCTCTGGTCCACTCATGGACCGGATCGACATCCACATCGAAGTTCCTGCTGTAAAATACCGTGAGTTGGCAGAGCAGTCCGAAGGCGAGAGTTCGGCAGTTATTGCCAAGCGTGTCGAAGCGGCACGGGGTATTCAGCTTGAGCGTTTCAAGGGAACCAAGGTTCACTGCAACGCCCACATGAATCCCCGACAGATACGGAAATTCTGTGAGCCTGATGCTGCTGGACACCGCCTGCTGGAGATGGTAACGGAGCGACTCGGTTTCTCTGCCAGGGCATATACCCGGATTTTGAAGGTGGCTCGCACAATTGCTGACCTCGATGCTTCGGAAAACATCCGAGAGCAGCACTTGGCTGAGGCGATCCAATATCGGAGCCTGGACAGGAATACGGTTTAAACTTCATGCTGATGTCTAGGGTTGAGAGCATCCTACCTACCCCCTAGGGCATTGCGGGAGACATTTTTTCCCGATGGCGTACTATCACATGGAAATTAAACCTGACAGCAATTCTTCAATGTTACGTGATTCTGTCAGCAGATCCGCACATGAAGAGTTTGATTCTATAAGCTTTTTCAGGGTGGGAGCGATTGATGTGTCCCCGAGAAGGATGGCTCCCACCAGGCGGGAATCGCGGAAGATGAACTGCTGATAGTGGTCGCCTGCACTCTCATAGGCAAGATAACTGGCATCTTCAGGATGTATCATACCGATACTGAAGAGATCACACCCCAGCACTTTGAGGCTGTTGGAACGGGGTATGCCTGCAAAAACCGTATCACTGCCCGCTGCGTTCATGCCGGCAATTGTTCCCTGAAACTGTGATGGCGCCCAGGTCCCATAGACCATCCCCTGGTGTTCGGCCAGGTCACCTGCAGCATATATGTCAGGATCTGAAGTGCGCAGATGCTGATCGACTACCACCCCGTAGTTGACGTCAAGTTTGGCCATACGGGCAAGATAGGTGTTGCTGCGAACTCCGGTGGCAATAATAACCAGATCCGCAGGGATGACTTCTCCTGATTCAAGAATAACGCTCCGTACCTGTTCTTCTCCTGCCAGTTCTTTTATGCGGGCACCACAGATCAAGGTGATTCCAAGCGCCAGTGCCTCTTCCGCCAGCCGTTCACCAGCAGCCTGATTGAGTTGGCGGGGCAATAGCCAGTCAAACCCTTCCACCAGAGTTACCTGTACCTTGCGACGTGCCAGGGCAGCTGCGGCCTCCAGACCGAGCACACCGCCCCCGATGATCACACATCTGGCGGCGGCCGTGCCAAGCAGAAGGATAGATTCGGCATCACGGCAGGTGCGTAGAGTTAGCACATTCCTCCGGCTGGCACCTGGAATGGGAGGAACACTGGGATGTGCGCCCATAGCAAGGATAAGCTTGTCGTAATGAAGTGGGTTATGACCGCTGAGAGAAACCATTCTGGAGGATCGCTCAATGGCCGTTACTTCCACTCCATTCAGAATGGTAATCCGCTGCTCGGCATACCATGACTCGAGGTGGACCGGAAGGTCGCTGGCGGTTATCTCCCCCGCCAGGTAGCGAGTCAGATTAAGGCGGTAATACGGGAGGTCATGTTCCTGACAAATCAGGGTAATCGCTGCTTCTGGGGCAGCATTGCGGGCTGCTTCGGCAGCCGAAAGCCCTGCAATACCGCCACCAATAATGACAATGGCACCAGTCATGGCCTGGTTAACGTTGTCACGTTTCTGCTCGGCGACCGGTTCAAACTGGTCGGGTCCGACTCCACAGATCGGGCAGCATCCGGGAGGAGCAGCACCTTCATGGATATAGTCGCAATTGATGCAGCGCCACCTGACAGGCGCACTCTTGACTGGAGCTTGCGGGGGTATGGATGGCTCGAAGAGATCTGCTGTCGCGCCGCAAACCGGACAACAATCAGGCGGGGCATCACCAAGGTGGAGATAACCGCAGACTGAACAGCACCAACGATTGTTTGCCATAACCCCTCCTGAATAAACAGCCGCTGCCAATCTGACAGCGGCTGAAGGCTGTATCAAGCAAGCTGAAACCTGATCAGTCGATCAGGGTGAAACGATCCTTGGGCACACCGCAAACCTGACATTTGTCCGGGGCAGCGTCATAAACGGTGTTGCCGCATATCTCGCAGACATACACCGGACGGGCAGCCAAATCCCCGCCGCTTTTAACCGCTGCAGCGGCTTTAGTGTACAGATCGTGATGAATCTCCTCCACCGCCAGGGCATTACGGAAGGAAACTTCAGCCATCATATCCCCTTCTTTTTTGGCTTCTTCGAGATAGGGGGGATACATTTGCTGAAACTCGAATCCTTCACCAGCTATCGCTTCTTCAAGATTCTCGGCGGTCTTTTTGATACCGCCCATGGCGCGAAGATGGGCATGGGCATGAATCGTCTCGGCGTGGGCTGCCGCCCGGAACAGCTTGGCTACCTGCGGATATCCGTCAACATCGGCCTGTTTGGCAAAGGCCAGATATTTTCGGTTTGCCTGGCTTTCACCGGCAAACGCTCCTGCGAGATTCTCTTTTGTTGACATGTAATTTCCTCCTTGGTGTGGTGTTTTAGGTGCGATCTGGTTGCACTTCAGTAGTATTCAGAGCAGGTTACGGTTTATAGGTTTTTGCAAGATAGGCGACAAGTGTTTTCTTTTCCTCAGCGGAAAGCTTCGCACCCTTGCCCATCATTCTGGTAACAGTGGACTCCCATTGTTCGGCGCTCTTCCTGGCTCCTTTGGGCCGATCAGAAGAGTGACATACCGAACACTTTGCCTCCAGAAGTTCTGCGCCAGTTGGGGCCTTTTCAGCGGCAATTGCAGCTCCGGCCAGTGCCATACTTGCTACAACAGCTGTAAGCATGATTTTGTTCATAACTTCACCCGTGAATTACTCTTTCATGGCCCGCACCAGCAGCTCATAATCCTCCAGCAGGGACTGCAGGTCTTCCTCATGCTCCACCTCCTGGGAGATGATGGTCAGGGCCATGTTGTAGGTGACCGGGTCCTTGTCCCTAGTAATGTCCATCAGCCGCTTGTAGACATTGATGGCGCACTGTTCTCCCTTGATGTTCTGCTCCAGCAGCGTTTTCACATACGGGTCGTCCGGTGCGTCATACGAGCAGTTGGTGTGCTTGTACCAGTCCTCCGGTTTGGTTACCGGCGTTCCTCCCAACTGGATGATGCGCATGGCCACCATGTCAGCGTGGGCCAGTTCTTCTGTTGCGTGCAGCAGAAGTTCGGCCCCTACCGCATCCTTCATCGGCCCCTTGACCAGCTTGGCGCCGAGCCAGTACTGGTAATAGGCCAGCCATTCGTCGCTGAAGGCCCGGTTCAGCAGCCCCAGCAGCTCATCCACATCCATGCCTATGATTTCACGTCCTTTTGATCCCATTGCGCATCCTCCTTGCGATAATTGTCTGCCTGTGATCAGGCAAGATCGAACCGGTCAAGGTTCATGACCTTGGTCCAGGCTGCCACAAAGTCCTGCAGGAACTTCTCCCGGCAGTCCATGCTGCCGTAGACTTCAGCCAGGGACCGCAGCTGGGAGTTGGAACCGAAGATCAAGTCGACGCGGGTAGCTGTCCACTTGAGTGCGCCTGTAGTGCGGTCGCGCCCCTCGAACAGCTCTTTGTCTTGCTCCGCCGGTTGCCAGACTGTAGCCATGTCCAGCAGATTAACGAAAAAGTCATTGGTCAGCGTGCCGGGCCTGTCAGTGAACACGCCGTTCCGGCTGCCGCCGTTATTGATATTGATGGCACGCAGGCCGCCCAGCAGAACGGTCATCTCGGGGGCGGTCAGTGTCAGCAGCTGCGCCTTGTCAAGTAGCAGCTCCTCTGCCGGTACGCTGTATTTGGCTTTAAGAAAGTTGCGGAAGCCGTCCGCAACCGGCTCAAGCACCGCGAAGGAGGGGGCGTCGGTCTGCTCCTGGGAGGCGTCCATGCGACCCGGAGAGAAGGGAACGGTTACGGCATGGCCGGCATTCTTTGCTGCCTGCTCGACGCCGGCGCACCCTCCCAGTACTATCAGGTCAGCCAGCGATACCTTTTTACCGCCGGACAGGACGCTGTTGAATGTATTCCGGATCCCTTCCAGGGCTGCCAGCACCTTTGCCAGTTGGGCCGGCTGGTTGACCGCCCAGTCTTTCTGGGGCGCCAGGCGGATGCGGGCGCCGTTGGCCCCGCCGCGCTTGTCGGAACCGCGGAAGGTGGCGGCCGATGCCCAGGCGGTCGAAACCAGCTCCGGCACCGACAGGCCCGAAGCCAGAATGGTCTCCTTGAGTGAGGTGATGTCACTGGCATCAATCAGCGGGTGATTGACGGTGGGGATTGGGTCTTGCCATATCAGCTCTTCGGCCGGGACCTCCGGGCCGAGATAGCGCGGGCGCGGGCCCATGTCGCGGTGGGTCAGCTTGAACCAGGCGCGGGCAAAAGCATCGGCGAATTGCTCCGGGTTGGCCAGGTAGTTCCGAGCGATAGGCTCGTAGATCGGATCAAAGCGCAGCGAAAGGTCTGCCGTGGTCATCATCGGCCTGCGCATTTTGGTTGGATCATGGGCATCAACTACCATATCCTCTTCGTCCACATCCTTGGCCAGCCACTGGTTGGCGCCAGCCGGGCTCTTGACCAGTTCCCACTCGTATTTGAACAGCACCTTGAGATAGCCCATGTCCCATGTGGTCGGTTTCGGCTTCCAGGCGCCCTCTATGCCGCTGCTGATCGTGTCACCTCCTTTGCCGCTGCCGAAGCTGCTCTTCCAGCCCAGCCCCTGGGCCTCAATGGGGGCGGCCTCCGGTTCGGGTCCCACATGGGTTGCCGGGCCGGCACCATGGCATTTGCCGAAGGTATGGCCGCCGGCAACCAGGGCGACGGTCTCTGCATCGTTCATCGCCATGCGTGCGAAGGTTTCACGGACATCACGGCCCGATGCCACCGGGTCCGGGTTGCCGTCCGGCCCTTCCGGATTTACATAGATCAGGCCCATCTGCACGGCAGCCAGAGGGTTGTCCAGATCGCGGTCCCCAGAGTAGCGGCTGTCCGGTTTGTCGCTGGTGGCCAGCCATTCCTTTTCCCCGCCCCAGTAGATATCCTCTTCCGGCTCCCAGATATCTTCGCGGCCGCCGGCAAAGCCGAAGGTCTTGAAACCCATCGACTCCAGGGCACAGTTGCCGGCCAGGATCATCAGGTCGGCCCAGGAGATTCTCTGGCCGTATTTCTGTTTGATCGGCCAGAGGAGGCGGCGCGCCTTGTCAAGGTTCACATTATCCGGCCAGCTATTGAGCGGTGCGAATCGCTGGTTGCCGGACCCGGCTCCGCCGCGGCCATCACCCATGCGGTAGGTGCCGGCGCTGTGCCATGCCATACGGATCATGAGCCCGCCATAGTGACCCCAGTCAGCCGGCCACCATTCCTGGGAGTCGGTCATCAGCGCATAGAGATCCTGTTTCACAGCAGCGAGGTCAAGCTTTTTGAACTCTTCAGCGTAGTTGAATTTCTCTCCCATCGGATTGCTCAAGGCTGAGTGCTGGTGCAGAATCTTGAGGTTGAGCTGGTTCGGCCACCAGTCCCGGTTAGATGTGCCTTTGGATGCGACCGGGATGGCTGGTTTGCCGGTTATCGGACATTTGCTTTCACTCATGCTGTTTCCTCCTTTTTCGTGTGAGTTGAATCAAGCTATTGCGTGGTGCCTGGGAAAAGAAGCGGCAGGCGGAATAGATAACTAAATAGTGCTGATCATTCCGAATCATTTTAATCAGGAATGATTCCTGATGGCTTGGCAAAAAAATATCTATCTGCTAGTGGGCGCAACTGCTGCATACACCGTAGAACTCAAGGCGTACGTCATGAACCATAAATCCGGTCTGCTGCTTCACAACCTCCGGCAGCACCGGAGCGGGATTAGTAAAGTCTTCGATCCGACCGCAATGTATGCAGATCAGGTTGATATGGTTGTCTGTGTCCATGTCGTAGCGGTTGTCCATTCCCTCGAACTCCAACTCCCTGACTAGTCGGTGTTTCTTGAGCAAGGCCAGTGTGGAGTAAACCGTGGACAGGCTGATTTTAGGATGGGTTTCCCGGGCGGCCCGGAAGATGGCCATTGCCGAGGGATGACTCTTGTCCCGAGTAAGAATATCGACTATCACCCGCCGCTGTGGGGTCAGTTTCAATCCCTGTTCCTTCAGCCCCTGTACAATCGAGTTCTTTATCCGATCATGTTTCATACGGCGCCACCAATCAGGAACGATTATTGTTTGGGAATATAGATGTCACCATCACGTATGTCAATGCAAATTCAACAGCTACAGGAGTCACATTTACGATAAACTGACCCTGCTGCTTATTCATCCATTTTCATTAATTTCATACACATCAGCATAACGTCAGAATGCTGTGTTGACGTTATGCCAGTCTTATATATACTATCATAGTCATAAAATATCTTTATGACTATGATAGTATCCATTTGGTGATTTATGGCCTCTCCTGTGACCCGCACATATCTCCGTCAGACCCGGGATGCCGCTGAGCTGTTGGGCAAGCTCATCCGGCTTGGCAGGAAAGAACGCAAGATGACCGAGGAAGAGCTGTCCGGGCGGGCGGGGATTTCCCGAAGGACCTTGCAGAAGATCGAGCGTGGTGATACGAAGTGTGAGATCGGTTTGGTGTTTGAGGTTGCCCACATCGTCGGGGTGAAACTTTTCAGCGATGAAGAGAATTCAGTTCGCTACACCTTCGGCAGGCACATTGATGATAAGCTGGCCTTGCTGCCCAAGCGGGTTCGCAGACCAGTAAAGATCAATGATGATTTCTGATGGGTTTTTCCTTTCAACTCGAAGAAATGAACCATGCCGACCAAGGACTGGAAATCGGCATTGAATCAGTTTAGTATTATGTTTGAAGAAAGGCTGCCTGGCTCTAACTGAGTGACGTAATCCTTATTTATGCGAAGAAAGGAGATAACGTGAACATCAATAGACTTGACCACCTGGTATTGACGGTAAAGAACATTGAAATTACAGCCCAATTTTATGTTTCTGTTCTTGGAATGGAAAAGGAAGAATTTGGAGCAGGAAGATTGGCTCTTAAATTTGGCAATCAGAAAATCAATCTTCACCAAGTAGGTAAAGAGTTTGAGCCAAAAGCAGACAAACCAACCTCTGGTTCCGCTGATTTATGTTTCATTACTGATGTCCCTCTGGATGAGGCGATGTCTCATGTTCGGAGTATTGGAGTTGAAATAATAGAAGGTCCCATAGCGAGGACAGGAGCTACAGGACCAATTAATTCATTTTATTTCAGAGATCCGGATATGAATCTAATAGAGGTTTCTAACTATTGATTTGCATAGCAAAGTCGAAATTTTAACTCACAAAAAGCCATCTACAAAAAATTCTTTACAGGCCCCCTTCATGGGAGAAAGTATTTGTTATTCTTTCCCTGTCAGAAGGAAAGTTTTCTGGTTTCCCAGGAACAGTTCTATCTTCTCCCGGTTCTTTCTGAAAGGGTTGTGCCGGCCACTCAACCAGTCTGATAGTTGTTCCGGATCGCGACCCATTATTTCTCCTAGTTGATCCAGGTTCATACCCATTGCTTTCTTATACCACGCAAGCCTACCAACAGTGTCATCCGGACAGTCGAACGGAATATACCCTAGAAATTTGATTATATTGGGGTTATAGTGCTGTTCTGGTTCAACTCCGTGCTCCCAATTCCAGACTGAAGACTCAGTAACGCCGATGATTTCTGCGACTTCTCTCTGGAGAAGACCGAGGTCCATTCGTCGTTTGCGGATGTGGTCACCGATAGACACGGGATTGGTGGGGTAGCCGGGGAGTGGTTGTTTTTCGAGGGGAATTTCGATTGAGAACGAGTGCCGTTTTACATAAGAATTGTAGAGAAAGGTTAACACACCCCTGTAAGTGCTCCGGGAACCCCGCAAATCCAGATAGTTGCACGTGCACCATGCGTGAACTAATCCAATATCGCTCCCGCATCTCCGGCCCACTCATGGATCGGATTGACATCCACATCGAAGTTCCTGCTGTAAAATACCGTGAACTGGCAGAGCAGTCCGAAGGCGAGAGTTCGGCAGTCATCGCAAAGCGTGTCGAAGCTGCACGGGATATTCAGCTTGAGCGGTTCAAGGGGACCAAGGTCCACTGCAACGCCCAGATGACACCTCGTCATATTCGCAAATATTGTGAGCTTGATGCTGCTGGCAATCGGATG
The DNA here is from genome assembly GCA_964420435.1 of uncultured Geobacter sp. GTDB lineage: Bacteria > Desulfobacterota > Desulfuromonadia > Geobacterales > Pseudopelobacteraceae > JACRCG01. The sequence continues at coordinate 5,316 of CAYQTC010000054.1, read as the reverse complement.
CTGGAACTTGTCACCGACCGCCTCGGACTTTCTGCACGTTCCTACAATCGGATTCTCAAAGTTTCCAGAACTATTGCTGATCTGGATAACTCGGAAAATATCCGCGAACAGCATTTGGCTGAAGCGATCCAATACCGGAGTTTGGATCGCAAGACGGCGTGAATAAATCGGACACCCCCTATTTCCTTCCAATCCTTACCTTATCCTCTTTGATCGGCAGATTATTCTCCACTCCTAAAAAATCTCGGAGTTACATGGATCTTTCTGTTTGGATATTATCGTACTCATAACACTATTATAAGCTTACGATCAATGTCATTGACTTAAGCAAGCCGTTTGTAGCCGGTGAAGAATCTCTGGAGCTTAACCTTCTTGTTTTTCTGGAACATTCTATCCGGTCTGATCGGCTCTATGCTTCTGGCAAACAGCTCAAGGAGCCTTTTGAGAATCCCGGCTATGTCAAGCCTGGTAAAGAGCAGGACAATCGTGATCTTCAATTGCAAAAAAGTGGACAATGCCGATCAGAGACTGGAAATCTGCACTGAATCAGTTTAGCATTATGTTTGACGACAGGTTGCCGAACTGCTAAGCCAGTTCACATATCGACCATGGACAACCTTTCACTTATTGTAAAAATGGATAAAAGTATTGCATTATAGACAAGTTTCTGCTGTAACTACCAACATTTATATCAATAATGTCATGTCGCAAGGGGGATTTCAGATGAAATTTCGTCTCCTGGTTCTCGCCTTGGTGCTGGTAGTTTCCGCAAATCCGCTCGTTCGAATCGGTTTCGCAAGTGGTCCTCCCTCTTCTGATCCCTATTCGTCGTCAGCCATGGCAACCAAAAATTACCATGGCGTTACCCTTGATGTCCTCACCCTGGAAAAGCCTGTTCTGGGCGAACCGACAGAACTGCACGCCCGACAGTTTGAAAAACTCACCGGTGCAAAAGTAAACGTTACCCATGTTGCTTTTGATAAATTTTATCAGGAAGTGCTGCTCGGTTTGAAGCAGGACAAATATGACGTGGTGTTCTACGGGTCCATGTGGATCGCCGACGTCCTTCCCTATCTGGAGCCGATCCCCTCCAAGATGCTCAATTCAGACCAATACCGTGATGTGCTACCCCACTACAAGAGCATTGCAAGCTGGGGCAAAGTGCCTTATCAGGTTCCCGTCGATGGTGACCGGCATTATCTCCAGTATCGCAAGGACCTTCTCGAGAATGCGGAATACCGGGCTGCGTTCAAAAAGCAGACCGGCCGAGAACTTGCGGTGCCGAAAACCTGGCCGGAACTTCAGGAAGTAGCCCGATTCTTTCACGGCCGCAAACTTGGCGACGGTCGTGTCATCAGTGGTATTGCCGAAGTGACGGTGAGCGACGCCCTGCTCGGTAACCAGTTCATCAAACGGGCGGCACCGTACGCCAAACACCCGAACGTCAAAGGGGGCTTCTATTTTGACCTGAAAACCATGGAACCCCTCATCAACACACCCGGATTTGTCAAGGCGCTCGAGGACTTTGTCGCAGCTCAGGACCTCTATCCGCCAGGAGGCAAAACGTTCAGCTTTCCTCAGGTGATCCAGTCGTTTGGCAGGGGAGATGCGGTCTTTTCCGATTCCTGGGACGACCCCTTCATCCAGGCGATGGGAAAGGGCAATCCTCTGCGCAACAAAGTGGCTGCCGCTATTTCGCCGGGGTCGCGGCAGGTTTGGAATCGAAAGACCGGAAAGTGGGACAATTTCCCCGCGGTCAACTATGCTCCGTACATCGTCTACGGCTGGACCAGTGCGGTACCACGCGCTACTCCCCATAAAGATGCAGCCTTTGATTTTCTGGGTTTCTTTGGCAACCGTGAGAACCATGCCTCTGACCTGCTGGTGGGTCGCTTCGGGATCAACCCATTCCGCCATTCCGACCTGAACAAGAATTTCTGGGTCCAGCGCGCCGGTTGGAATGACGAAGTGGCGGCATCGTACATTCAGACTCTGGACCGGATGAACAAAAGCAAAAACCGGGTGCTGGATCTGCGCATCCATCGGGGCCAAGAATACGTGTATCTACTTTCGGTGGGTGTTTACCGGGCTCTGACTGGTCGTGAGTCACCCCAGTCGGCCCTGGACAACGTAGCGGAAAGGTGGCGCCAGTTGACCAGGAATATAGGGGTGGAAAAACAGCGGGAGGCATATCGCCATCTTGTTCATTTTGAGGATAACCAATAGGTCTCTGTCATGAAAATTAAAAATCGCATCATAGGCGCAGCCGTACTGGTCGTTATGATTCTCGCCATTGGCTACTCCTTTTATTTCCTTGACCGGGAGCACACCGCTCACCAGCTAGGGCTCCAGACAACAATCGAAGAGACCAACCGCCTCATGAAAGTAGTGACGGCAGGGCCGCTGTACGACGGGAATCTGGAACAACTGAATGCCTGCCTCGACTCTTTTTTTACCAACCCCGACATACTAAAGATCGAGCTGCGGGAGCGCACAGGAGGTATCACTCTTTCCCGGACGAGGCCGCCAATTGCACCCATCGGCGTAACAATAAACAGCCAGGTGGTGATCACCCGTGGACAGGATGAACTGGGTGATATCATCAGCACCTATTCGACGGCGCGTAACGAGCAGGACCTGCAGCAAGTGAGAACGCAGCTTATCGTCTTTACAGGACTACTTCTCTTGATTCTCACTGCAGTCATCTGGCTGATTGCCAGAGGCATCTCCAGCCCCATCGAACGCCTGACCAAAGTGGCGCAAGCCATGGCCAACGGCAATCTCGATCAGGATATACATGTCAGCGGCGCTCAGGAGTTGCACAGCCTCGGAGAGAGTTTCATCCGGATGCGTGACGCCATCAGGGATAAGATGGAGAAGTTGGAGACACAAAACGAGATACTGTTCCGGACACAGTATTCCATAGATCGGGCACGGGAAGCGGTCTTCTGGGTAAGACCGGACGGCAGCTACTCCTATGTTAATGACGCGGCATGCGCACTGCTGGGGTATAGCAGGGAAGAGTTGCTTGCGATCAAGGCATTTGAGCTCGATCCTGCGTATGGCGGTGAACGCTGGCAAGAGAACTGGCGAATGCTCAAAACACGCGGTTCAGCCAAGATCGAGGCGCTGATCAAAGCGAAGGACAGCCGTCTCATACCGGTGGAGGTTGCCATAGATTTAATTGACTACAACGGAGAAAAATATCAGTGTGCCTATTGCCGGGACATTACCGAACGCAAGCGGGCCTCAGAGATTCTTGCAGCATCCAATCGACTGCTTCAGACCATCATAAACACAGTGCCTATGCGCGTGTTCTGGAAAGATACCGAATTACGCTATATGGGTTGCAATCGGGCTTTTGCCCGCGATGCCGGGATTGCACATCCTGATGAGGTGATCGGCAAGGATGATTACCAGTTTTGGCAGGAGCTGGCAGAGCATTATCGGGATGACGATCAGGCTGTTATCAATTCAGGCGTTCCCAAGCTTTCATATGTTGAACCGTTTAGCACCGGAGATGGCGGGCTTAGATGGTTTTGCACCTCAAAAGTGCCGCTTCGCAATGAGGAGCAGGTGACAATTGGTATTCTCGGAGTATATGAGGACATAACTGAGCAAAAACTGGCCGAGGAGGAGCGGAAACTTCTCGAGGAACAGCTGATCCAGGCCCAGAAGATGGAATCGATCGGTCGGTTGGCTGGTGGAGTGGCTCACGACTTCAACAACCTGTTGACACCGATCTTCGGTTATTCGGAGCTGCTGAAGAATGACCTTCCGGGGAATGAAAAGGGGCTGAACAAACTTGGAAATATTCTGATGGCTGCTGAAAAGGCCAAGGCACTTGTGCAGCAGCTCTTAAGTTTTAGTCGCAAACAGGTTATGGAGATGACGGTCATCGACCTCAACAGCGTTATTCGCGCTTTTCAGGGCATCCTGCGACATACCATCCGCGAAAGCATTGACATCCGCCTCCATCTGACTGAGGAGAGCTACAGCATTCGTGCTGACAGGAATCAGCTTGAACAGGTGATCATGAATCTGGTGGTCAATGCCCAGGATGCTATTGACGAGCATGGTGTCATTACCATTGAAACGGCCCCTGTGCTGCTCGATGACGAGTATGCGCAACAGCATCAGGAGATCACGCCGGGACGCTATCTTCAGTTGGCGATCACCGACAACGGATGTGGTATGGATCAGGAGATGCGGCAGCGGATATTCGAGCCGTTCTTCACCACCAAGGGAATCGGACAGGGCACGGGATTGGGACTGGCCACCGTGTACGGGATCGTCCGGCAGCATCGTGGCAACATCTGGGTCTACAGCGAGCCGGACAAGGGCACAACCTTCAAGTGTTATTTTCCCCTCGTTGATGAAGCGTTGACCAGCGAGAGGTTTATTGAGCATGAACCGGTGCCGCTTGCCGGAGAGCAGCGCACCATCCTCTTGGTTGAAGACAACGAGATGGTCAGAACAATGGTGAATGAACTGCTGACAAAGCAGGGATTCGAGGTGCTGGTGGCAGAAGATCCGAAACAGGCCCGGCAGATCTGTAAAGGACGCTCATTAGACCTGCTCATAACTGATGTCGTCATGCCACACATGTCAGGTCTCGAACTACACGCAAAGTTACTTGAGAGCTATCCAGGGCTGAAGGTACTATATATGTCCGGCTACACCAGCAACGTCATAGTCCATCAGGGAGTGCTGGACGAAGGGATAAATCTTATACAGAAGCCGTTCGCCATAACCGAGTTCGCGAGAAGAGTTGAGACAATACTGACGTCATCGGTTTAAGAGGATTATGTCAATCAGGGATTTAGTTTGTATTAATATTTTTTATCTTAACATTATGAAGACAGGATGCTTGCAGAAAAAAACCGAAGATGCTCATTTACACAATTGGATTGACACGCCCGTATCATAGGTTCAGCTCTTTTAAAAACTGTTCGATTTTCTCCCGGTTCTTCCTGAATGGATTGTGCCTCCCGCTCAACCAGTCAGATAGTTGTTCTGGGTCTCTCCCCATTGCTTCTCCCAAATGATCCAGATTCATTCCCATCGCTCTCTTGTACCACGCAAGACGCCCCACAGTGTCATCCGGGCAGTCGAACGGAATATAACCTAGAAAATTGATAATTCTTGGATTATATTGCAGTTCTGGCTCGGTGCCATGCTCCCAGTTCCAGATAGAGGACTCGGTGACGCCGATGATCTCGGCGATTTCTCTCTGGAGGAGGCCGAGGTCCATTCGTTTTTTGCGGATGTGTTCACCGACTGTGATGGGGAATTCTGGATAACCGGGAAGCTGCT
>CAYQTC010000053.1:0-19586 GCA_964420435.1 uncultured Geobacter sp. | reverse complement strand
GCAGGTAATCGACGATGATCATGCCGATGTCGTGCTCGCTCTTCAGGCGGCGGGCTTTGGAGCGCAGTTCCAGCACCGTGATGGCCGGCGTATCGTCGATAAAGATCTTCGAGTCGTGCAGGATGCCGGCCGCTCTGGTCAATCGCGGCCAGTCGGAATCCTGGAAGTGTCCGGTGCGCATCTTGCCGAAATCGATCCGGGCGATGGAGGCGAACAGACGCATTACCAGCTGCTCCTTGCCCATCTCCAGCGAGAAAACTACTGATGGGACCCGATTCTTGTTGCGCGGGTCGGCGCTAGCGTATTCGGCGATGTTCAATGCCAGGGTCGTCTTCCCCATGGAAGGTCGGGCCGCCAGGATGATCAGATCGCCAGGCTGGAAACCGGCTGTCATCATGTCCAGGTCGACATAGCCGGTAGGGGCGCCGGTAACCAGTTCCTTTTTTGCATGCAGGCTCTGCAGGATTTTGAAGGTGTCCTTGATGATGTCCTTGACCTGCACATACTGGGGGCGCAGCTTGTTTTCGGAAATCTCGTAGATCTGTTTCTGGGCCATGTCCAGCAGTTCATTGACATCCGACTTCTCATCATAGCCGAGCGTGGCGATCTCGGTCGCGACGCTGATCAACCGGCGGTTGATCGCCTTTTCCTTTACGATCTTGCAGTAGTAGGCGATGTTGGCCGCCGTCGGGACGTAATCGACCAGCGTGACCAGGTAGGAGGCGCCTCCGACCTCCTCCAATTCACCCTGCTTGCGGAGCATCGTGCTCAGCGTGATCAGGTCGCACGGTTCGCGCACATCGGAAAGCGCCATCATGGCCTGGAAAATCTTGCGGTGGCTCTCGCGATAGAAATCCTCCGCCACCAATATTTCCAGCACCCGGTTGATGGCGTCGTTGTCGATCAGGATGCCGCCCAGGATGGACATTTCGGCATCCAGGTTCTGGGGAGGGAGTTTGTGGTCGGTGTTGCTCATAAAGAGATGCTCCGTTTAGCGTACATGATCTGCAATGACCTGCTTGACCGCAGCAACCACATCAGCGGCATCGTCATCGGTCATTTTGGGGAAGAGCGGCAGGGAGAGGATCCGCTCCGAGGCGTAGCTGGCGTTGGGCAGTTCGCTGTCGGCCAGGCCGAGCGCTTCGCGGTAGTAGCTGTGGTGATGGATGGCTTTGTAATGCAGTCCGCTGCCGATGTTGTGTTTCTTCAGTTCTTCCATAAAACGGTCGCGGTCGATGGTCAGCTTTTCAGTCCTTACCAGCGGCGTATAGAGGTGCCAGGCGTGGCGCTGATGATAGGGAGCGTAGGTCGGCAGCGCTAACTCAGTAACATCAGCGAACTCCCGATTGTAGAATTCGGCGATCTCTTTTCGGCGGTCGATGAAGCCGTCCAGCCTGGGGAGCTGGTGGATGCCGATGGCGGCCTGGATGTCCATCATGTTGTACTTGAAACCGGGCAGCAGGATATCATAATTGGGCGTACCGCTGGCGGCAAAGCGCTTCCAGGCCTCGCGGCTCATGCCGTGAAACTTGAGAAGCGATATCTCCTCGGCCAGGTTTTCGTCGGCCGTGCAGACCATGCCCCCTTCGCCGGTAGTGATATTCTTGTTGGGGTGGAAGGAGAAAATCGAGATCGAGTCCAGCGAGCCGATCCGCTTCCCTTTGTACTCGGTGCCGGCAGCGTGGGCGGCATCCTCGATCACGGTCAGTCCATGCTCCTTTGCGAGAGCAAAGAGCGGGTCCATGTCGCATGACTGGCCGGCGAAGTGCACCGGGATAATCGCGCGGGTAGCGGGGGTGATCTTCTCGCGAACCCGCTCAACATCGATGTTTAGCGTGCCCGGCTCGATGTCGGCCAGAACCGGCTTGCCGCCGCAGAGGATGATCATGCTGACGGTGGAGGCGAAGGTCATCGGGGTCGTAATGATCTCATCCCCCTCCTTGATCTTCAGAGCCAGCAGCGTCAGGTGCAGACCGGCGGTAGCGGAACTGAGCGGCACGGCATAGGGTGCGCCTACATAGGCCCTGAAGGCGTCCTCAAAACGCTTGACCTTGGGGCCGGTGGTGATCCAGCCCGATTTAAGCGAATCAACCACCTCGTTGATCTCGGCATCTTCCAGGGTGGGGGTGGAGAAGGGGAGGAAAGTGGTGCGCATATTTGTGTGGTACTCCTTTGTTATCTATTACTGACCAGCAGACGTCGTCCGGATTCCAGCACGATTCTGGCCTGCGGTCTCAACTGCTGCGAAATGCCTTCGAATTCCCGCTTCTTTAGAATCAGCAGGACATGATCCTGTCCGCTCCACATCTGCAACAGTGCTTCCTGATTTGGAAACCAGTCCGATTGATCCCCTTGTTTGCTGCCGAAGGTCAGTTCATCAAGGTTCCCGGTCACCAGCACCCTGCGCCCGGTATACCAGGATATGGCCTGCATAGGACCGTAGGTGATTATTTTGCTGTCTGTTCGGGCCAGTTCGCGGACTTTCAGCGCCAGATCGCGAGGCGATTCGGTCTGTGCGATACTTCCCATTATCAAGTGTGGAACCAGTATTTCAAGCAGAAATGAAGCCAGGCAGAGCACGGTCAGAATGCGTAACGGATTTCGCCCGGCTGAGACAAGCAGGGTAGCACCCTGCAGCAGAAACAGGGCGCCGATCGTGAGTCCGGCAGTTATTGATATTGCCGGGGAATGGCTGGTGAATTGTTTCAGTGGTGCCGTCAAAGAAGGAATCAGCGCTGTTATGGTGTCAGATGCCTGTTGCAGATTGGAGTAGCCGATGGCGGCGCAGCCCAGAAGCAAAAGAACAGAACCCAGCAGGAGCGTTGCCAGCTTGATCTCGCGTCCGCGCCCCTCCAGCAGTGCACAGAACCTGTTGGCGATCATTATTGACAGCGGTGGAAAGATCGGAAGCAGGTACGGGACCAGTTTGGAGCCTGATTTTGAGAAAAAGAGGAAAATCAGGACGCTCCAGATCAGCAGAAATAGTCCCGGCAGCCCTTCGTGGCGGCGGTTGCGCCAGGCCCGGCCCAATGCTCCCGGAATGAAGAACGACCAGGGGAGCATGGTGCCGGCCAGCACCGGAATGAAGAACCAGATCGGTTGGGAGCGGCCGTGGACATTGCTGGTAAAGCGTTCGAAATGTTCGTGTATGAAAAAGAATCTGGCAAATTCCGGGTTTTGGACCGAAACCGCCACAAACCAGGGAACCGCCACCGCCAGAAACAGCAGCATGCCTCTAAACAGGTGTGCTCTTTTCAGGACTTTCCATTCGTGCCCCAGCAGCAGATAGAAAAAAATAATTCCGGCCGGGAAAACGATGCCGATCAGTCCCTTGGCCAATACAGCCAGAGCGGAAAACAGGTAGAACAGGTACCAGGGAAGGGAATTGTCACGATGCTTTTCCTGGGAGGCTGCCACGATGAAGGATCCCAGCGCGGCCGTAAGGCAGAAGGTCAGCAGCATGTCAGTCAGGATGATGCGCGACTGCAGCACGAAGCCGGTCGAGGTGCCCAGGATCAGGGCCGATATAAGGGCGGTACGCCGGTCGTACAAACGCCGGGCAATGATGTAGGTTGTCAGAACCGTTGCCGCACCGCAAAGGGCCGAAGGCAGGCGCGCCGCGAACTCATTCAGGCCGAAAATCTGCATCGAGGCAGCGTTCAGCCAGTATAGCAGCGGCGGTTTTTCGAAATAATGAACGTAATTGAGGGTGGGGGTGACAAAGTCCCATCGTTCCAGCATTTCGCGCGGGATTTCAGCGTAGCGGCCTTCGTCCGGGTCGATCAGCGGCAGTGCACCCAGAAACTGCAGGAACGGTATCCCCAGCACAAGGACGATAAGCAGCATGTCGCGCAGCCAGAAGTCATGGCCGTTTTTTACGTAGGCCTTGTAGTCTCTCATGCAGCCCTCTGGTTTTCGCGGCGCAACAGGTCTCCGGCTGCGGCGGGAAACGGTACTGTCATAATTATGTGCTGGTTCGGGTTGGCTGCCTCGGCTGTAGTCATTGTGCCCTTTTCCGTAATAATTGAGAACACTGGTACAATAAGAGTCTCCGCTCTCATGCCGGGGCCGATCAGCTCCAGGGTGTCTCCGGTCCGGATTCTGTTTCTGACGCCGATCAGGAGCGTTCCGTCAGGCCTCAGCTCCTCCACCACGCCGACGAATTCATGGCTGCGGATGTAGGCCGATTGGTATTCCTGGCCGACATTGCGAGGCTCCCCGAACAGGAAGCCTGTGGTGTATCCGCGATGGCTCAATTTGGAGAGTTCCTCCATCCATTCCGGCCGGCAGCGCCAGGCGGAAGGGTCCAGGCAGTATTCGTCCAGCGCCTGGCGATAAACCCTCAGAACCGAGGCAACGTAGTTGATGCCTTTCATGCGCCCTTCAATCTTGAGGGAATTGACGCCGCTCTCGACCAGGGCCGGAATATGCTCCAGCAGGCAGAGGTCGCGCGAGTTGAAGATAAAGGTTCCGTTCTCGTCCTCTGTCACCGGGAAATATTCTCCGGGTCGGGATTCTTCCACCAGATGATAACTCCAGCGGCAGGGGTGGGTGCATTCACCCTGGTTGGCGTCCCTTCCGGTCAGCATGCTGGATATCAGGCAGCGCCCGGAGTAGGAGATGCAGAGCGCGCCATGTACGAAGGCCTCGAATTCCATTCCGGGAACCGATGCGACCGTTTCGCGGATGTTATCGAGGCTCATTTCCCGTGCCATGTTTATCCGGCTGACACCCTGCTGCTGCCAGAAACGGGCGCTGCGCCAGTTGATCGTGTTGGCCTGGGTTGACAGGTGCAGGTCGCGTTCGGGTGAAATCTGGCGGACTGCGTCGATGACTCCCGGGTCGGCCACGATGTAGGCATCAAACGGCAGAGATGCAACCTGGGCAAGATACTTCTCCAGGTGCGGCAGTGCTTCGTTACGCGGATAGCTGTTGATCGTCAGGTAGGCCTTGACGCCCTGATTGTGGCAGAAATCCAGAGCGGCTGTCATCTCTTCGACAGAAAAATTATCCGCCATGTTGCGCAATCCGAAGGCCTGGCCGCCCATGTAGACGGCGTCGGCTCCATAATGAATTGCGATCTTCAGTTTTTCAAAGTTGCCGGCCGGAGCCAGCAGTTCTGGTCTGTTCACAGGATTTCCGGTCATTGATTAGTTGCAGTAGAAGAATGCGGATGCTAGCATAATCGGTGTTCCAATAAAACCGAAAAGGCAGCTTTCGCTTGACAAAGAGAACCATATCGCTTTTATTATGAAAAACTTCCGTTAAATGGAGGCATTATGCCTTTAAGTATTCGCACAGCAGCATATATTTCAGTTTGTTTTGCCTTGGCCGGATGTGCAAACAATGACCTGATGTTCAAGCGTCAGAGCGAATCTGAAGCCAAGATCGAGCACCTCATCCAGTCCGGAAAAAAGATCGAGCAGCGCCAGAACGAGTTTGCTGCCCAGCTGCATGGTCATGACGATAAGTTCATTTCGACGGCAGCCCAGTTAAAGCAGCTGCAGGATTCAGTGCAGGAACTGCGCGCTCTCCAGGATGAGCTTAAGGCCAGGGCTGTTCTTATGTCCCAGCAGGCTTCAACCCCCAAGGTTGAAGTCGTCAATCCCGTTCAGCCTTCAAAAACAGGCAGGGAATTCGGTTTGCCTGCTGATTATCTCAAGGCTTTCGGACTGTACAGCGCCAATAATTTTACATCTGCAATTCAGGCATTTGAAGCATTCCTCAAGGCCAGTCCCCAAAGCGAATACACGGCAAATGCAATGTACTGGATAGGCGAATGCCATTACAGTCTGTCCGATTTGCCTAAAGCCAAAGAAGCTTTCTTCAAGGTTGCCGGTAATTTCCCCAACAGTCCCAAGGCTCCCGACTCTCTGCTGAAACTCGGATTTACACTGGCAGCCATGAAGGAAAAAGATAAGGCGCTTGCCATATACGAGAGCCTGATCAAGTCTTATCCCAGCAGTCCCGCTGCAATAATGGCGAGGGAACGCTTGAACGCAAATTAACAGCAGGGAGCGAATTCAATTCGCTCATGGATTTTCAACCCTGGTGCATACGAGGTGCCTGACATGAAAATAAAAATAATTATGCTTCTTTTGTCCCTCTTTGCTGTGCCCTGTTTTGCGCTTGCCGCGGAACAGGAGGAGCCTACGATCTATGTCATCAAGCAGGGCGACACACTCTGGGGGCTTTCAGAAAGGTTCATCAAAGATCCCAATTATTGGCCGAATATGTGGTCAAAAAACAGCCAGGTTACCAACCCGCATTTTATCTATCCCGGCCAGAAGGTAAGGGTTTTTCCTGACCGTCTTGAGTTTGTGCCCAAAGAGCAGGTTGTCGCAGCTCCACAGAAGGCTTTTCCTGCAAAGGAAGTCGAAGCGATGCCTGAATTTGCCGCCGAAAGGAGCTATACCATATTCGGCAGCGAAGGCTTTTTGATGGAAAAGGATGCCAAGCCGGCCGGTATTCTAATCGGAGTACAGAATGACCGGATTCTGGCCGGCGACGATGATATCGTCTACACAGATATTGGAACCCTGCACGGTGCCAAGGGGGGCGAAAAGTATTCCATCTTCCGTAAGGACAGCACCGTTACCCATCCGATCACCAGTGAAGTCATGGGAACCAAAATAATTCCTCTCGGCGTTCTTCAACTGACAGATCTTGAACGCAAATCATCACGGGCCCTTATTGCCAGGGCTTCCAGGGAGATAAGCCCCGGGTCGTACCTGATGCCTTACAAAGAGAATCGCCGCCGCGAGATTCCTCTCAAGATGACTGCCAAGGAACTCAAGGGATATGTTCTTGACAGCTTTACCGGAATCGGCATCATTGCCGCCGGCGATATTGTTTATATCGATCTTGGAAGCGCTCAGGGCGCCGAACCAGGCAACATGCTGTATGTCGTGCGGGATGTGACGCTGGATCAGCGATATGCGGAAGGGCGTATCGACAAACTGCCGCAGGAACTGCTTGGGGCACTGGTAATACTGGAAACCGGCAAAAAAGTGGCTACCGCACTGGTGGTCAAGAGTATCGATGCCATTTATAAAGGCGACCGACTCGTAAGCCTGACCAAGTAAGCAAATTTATATATTCAAGACCGGCATTAGGCCGGTCTTTTTTTGTCTACAGGTGCAATAGTATGGAAGAATTTTACTGGATAGGTCTAAAGGCTGTTCCGGGCATCGGCAACGTACTGTTCCGCCGCCTTTTGGAAAGATTTGATACTCCAGGTGCGGCGTTATCGGCTTCAACCGAACTGCTGTCCGGCGTCAGAGGTATTACCGCCACCATAATTGAAGAGATCAAGGGTGGTGCATGGCGCCGTTTTGCAGAGGACGAGTGCCGGCGTCTGGAAACCAGCAGCGCGCGACTGGTGATGTTCACATCGACCGACTACCCTAAGGCGCTGTTTCAGATTCCTGATCCTCCGCCGTTCATCTACGTCAAAGGCCTTTTGTCTTCCGGAGATGTAGCCATCGCCATAGTCGGTTCGCGCCGGGCGACTTCATACGGGCTGATGACCACCGGAAAACTGTCCGGGGAACTGGCGTCACATGGCGTGTGCGTGGTGTCGGGGCTGGCTCGCGGCGTTGATACGGCTGCTCACAAAGGGGCTCTGCAGGCTGGAGGCAGGACAATCGGCGTGTTGGGCTGCGGTATTGACAAAATCTACCCGCCGGAAAACAGGGCGCTCTTTGAAGAAATGGCACAAAAAGGATGTCTGATTTCCGAGTATCCACTTGGAACGATGCCGTTGGCGGAGAACTTTCCGCGCCGCAACCGGATTATCAGCGGACTGTCCTGTGGGGTGCTTGTGATTGAAGCGGCCGAGAACAGCGGTTCGCTGATTACGGCCCAGTATGCCCTGGAGCATGGCCGTGATGTTTTCGCGGTGCCGGGCAATATCTCGTTTGCCACAAGTCGCGGCTGCAACCGTTTAATCAAGCAGGGTGCCAAGCTGGTGGACTGCGTTGAGGATATTCTGGAGGAGCTGCCCGGACGCGAACGGTTTTCAAAGGATGCACCGCTGTTCCAGGTTTCCCCTCGCAGCTTCGCGCTGTCTCCGAGGGAGGCGGCTATTTATGAATTGCTGGTCCGTTCTCCGCTGCACATCGATGATATCATCTCCCAAACTGAATTGACAGCCGGTGAGGTTTCCTCTATGTTACTGCACCTTGAACTAAAGGGTGCGGTTACACCACTTCCGGGTACACACTACGCTGTCGCCTGATAATTTAAATTTGAAATTTACAGTAAGGATACTGAAACAATATGTCTAAAAATCTAGTTATAGTTGAGTCCCCCGCCAAGGGGAAAACCATAGAAAAATTCCTGGGGCCGGATTATACGGTACTGGCCTCGTTCGGCCATGTGCGCGCACTGCCCAGCAAGCAGGGGTCGGTGGATATAGAAAAGGGCTTTGAGCCGAAGTACCACATACTTCCGGAAAGCAAGAAACATCTGGACGCAATCAAAAGCGCGCTCAAGGGGGCGGAAAACCTGCTGCTGGCAACCGACCCCGACCGTGAAGGAGAGGCTATTTCGTGGCATCTGCTGGCGGCTCTGGGGCTGGACAAGAAAAATCCAGGAATAAATATTCAGCGGGTTGTCTTTCACGAGATAACCAAGGACGCCATCATTCATGCCGTCCAGAATCCCCGTTCAATTGCAGCAGAACTTGTGGATGCCCAGCAGGCCCGCTCCATTCTGGATTATCTGGTCGGTTTCAATCTGTCACCGTTTCTGTGGAAAAAAATCCGTTACGGACTTTCCGCCGGCCGTGTTCAATCTGTGGCGCTGCGTCTGGTCTGCGAACGTGAAAAAGAAATCCAGGCTTTTGTTGAACAGGAATACTGGACCATTGCGGCCCGCCTGGGAGTTGCTCCGGGGCAGGAATTCAAGGCCGGACTGGTGGAGGTCGGCGGTAAAAAGCTCGGCAAGTTCGATATTCCGGGCGAAGAAGTTGCCGGTGGCCTGACGGCTGCTCTCAAGTCGGGCAGTTACCGAGTTGACAAGATCACTAAGACCGAAAAAAAACGTAATCCTTCTCCGCCGTTTACAACCTCGACTCTCCAGCAGGAAGCCTCACGAAAACTCGGCTTCTCTGCCAAGAAGACGATGTCAACCGCCCAGAAGCTTTACGAGGGAATTGATATCGGCCAGGAAGGCACCGTCGGTCTGATAACCTATATGCGTACCGACAGTGTCAATCTATCAACACAGGCGCTGAAAGAGGCTCATGATGTCATCTCGGCGGCCTACGGCAAGGAATATGCTCTGGCCAAGCCGCGAATCTTCAAGACCAAGACCAAAAATGCCCAGGAGGCTCATGAGGCCGTCCGTCCGACCTATATTGCCAAAACTCCCACGGAACTGAAGAAATACCTCACGCCGGATCTATACAAACTCTATGAACTGATCTGGAAGCGAACAGTGGCCTGCCAGATGGCCGAGGCGCTGCTGGATCAGACATCGGTTGATATAGCAGCCGACCTGACCGCTTCCCCTGTCGGCGGACCGTTTGCCGGTGCTAAAGCGGCCAGGCTCAGGGCGGCCGGAACGGTCATCCGTTTTCCTGGTTTCATGAAGCTGTACATCGAAGGCCTGGATGATCAGGATGAGGAAAAGGAAGGACTGCTCCCTGCCATGAGCGAAGGAGCTGCCCTGAAACTTCATGAAATCCTGCCTGAACAGCACTTTACCCAGCCGCCGCCACGCTATACCGAGGCGACGCTGGTCAAGACTCTTGAGGAATATGGCATCGGGCGCCCTTCAACATATGCCTCAATCATGAACACGCTGGTTGAGCGCAAATATGCCCGTCTGGACAAGAAACGCTTCTTTCCGGAAGATGTGGGCATGGTTGTCAGTGATTTGCTGACAGCCCATTTTCAGAAATATGTCGATTATAACTTTACAGCCGGCCTGGAAGAGGAGCTGGATCAGGTTTCGCGCGGCGAAAAAGAGTGGAAACCTCTTCTGAAGGAATTCTGGGAGCCGTTCATCGCACTTCTGAAACAGAAAGAGGGCGAGGTCAACAAGTCCGATCTGACGACCGAAGTCACCGATGAGGTCTGCCCGGAGTGCGGCAAACTTTTGGTAGTCAAGCTTGGCAAGCGCGGCAAGTTCATAGCCTGCTCCGGTTTTCAAGAAGGGTGCAAGTACACCCGCAATGTTGACCAGGAGGGCGGCGAGGTTGCAGAGCCTGTTGTCTCCGAGGAAAAATGTGAAAAGTGCGGCCAGATGATGCTGATCAAGGACGGACGTTTTGGTAAGTATCTGGCATGCTCCGGCTACCCGGCCTGCAAGAACATTCAGCCGCTGGTAAAACCCAAAAGCACCGGCGTGGTTTGCCCGGAGTGCAAGGAGGGTGAGCTGACTGAGAAGAAATCTCGCTTCGGCAAACTGTTTTACTCCTGCAACCGTTATCCTCAATGCAAGTTTGCACTGTGGGATCTGCCGGTCGAGAGCCCCTGCCCCAAGTGCGGCTTCCCGCTGCTGATCAAAAAGATCTACAAGCGCAAAGGCGAATTTTTGAAATGCCCCAAAGAGGGCTGTGACTACAACACCAGCGAGTAGTTCCGCAAAAAACAATCCCACTCGGTCCCCCCCTCCCAGGGGGGATTGTTCAAGTCATTGCTTATATCCAATATTTAAAACAAGCATAAGGTTCCCATGAATTCAAGTATTACGATTATAGGCGGCGGTCTGGCCGGTTGTGAGGCCGCCTGGCAGGCCGCCCAGCGAGGAGTGGCTGTTACACTGCACGAAATGAAGCCGGTGAAGTTCTCTCCTGCCCATCATCTGTCGGGGCTTGCAGAACTGGTCTGTTCCAACTCCCTGCGCGGTGATTCACTTGATAATGCGGTCGGCTTGTTGAAAGAAGAGCTGCGCCGCTGCGGAGCATTGACCATGGAAGCGGCCGAGGCAACCCGGGTTCCGGCCGGCGGGGCGCTGGCAGTTGATCGCCTTCTGTTTTCCGACTACGTTACAGAAAAGATAAATGCACATCCTCTGATCCGGGTAGAGCACGGCGAAACGTCAGAAATTCCCTCAGACGGACTTCTCATCATCGCATCAGGACCGCTTACCAGCGATGCACTGGCTGAATCGCTGGGAGAGTTGACCGGCGACCGGCTTTACTTTTACGATGCGATTGCCCCGATTGTGGCTGCCGATTCGCTCGATATGACCAGAGTCTTTGCCGCTTCGCGCTACGGCAAAGGTGACGGCGATGATTATCTCAACTGCCCGCTGAATGAAGAAGAGTATCTGCGCTTTGTTGATGAACTGGTGCGTGGTGAAAAAGTCCCTTCCAAAGATTTCGAGAAAGTGGTTCATTTTGAAGGGTGCATGCCGGTTGAGGAAATAGCAGCACGAGGGATTGAAACGCTCCGTTTCGGGCCTATGAAGCCGGTCGGTCTGGTTGACCCGCGCAGTGGAAGGGAACCGCATGCGGTTATCCAGCTGCGGGCCGAAAATCGTGATAAAACCATGTACAACCTGGTCGGATTCCAGACCAAGCTGGTCTACGGAGCACAACGCCGTATTTTCAGGCTGATCCCCGGACTGGAGAATGTCGAGTTCGTCCGGCTTGGTTCCATGCACCGCAATACTTTTATCAATTCTCCTGCGCTGCTGCAGCCAAGCCAACAGATGAAAAACGAGCCGCGCATCCTTTTTGCCGGACAAATCACCGGGGTTGAGGGATACGTTGAATCGGCAGCAAGCGGGTTTCTGGCCGGAGTTACAGCTGCTGCCATTGCACAGGACCGCGAAAGCGTCGTGCCGCCGCCGGAAACTGCGCTGGGAGCCTTGATGGCGCACATCACCAACGCCGATGCAAAGCATTTTCAGCCGATGAATGTCAATTATGGGCTTTTACCGGAGCTGCCTGGGCGTGTGAAGAAGAAAGAACGGCGACAGAAACTGGCGGAGCGTGCTCTGGCGGCATTGGACGTGTGGAAGCAACACTTGTAAAGCACAGTGCAGCAGAGAGAGTCGAATCCTCTTTGTTGATTAATCAGCTTGTAAAATGCCGATCTGTTCGTTTAATATCAGATGGATATGGATTCTTTGTTGTTCAGCTGCTCTGTCTTTAAAGAAGGATTTTAAAATGGAAAACGAAATTATCGATCCCCTCAAACGTGTAGAAGATCAACTAAAAAAATGTGTCAAATGCGGTGCCTGTAGAACCAACTGCCCGGCTTTTGCAGCTTTTCAGCGTGAACCGGCTGTAGCCCGCGGCAAGGTTGCTCTGGCGCAGCATGTTCTGGCAGATGATATAGAACTGGACGACCAGACTTATCTGGCAATGTCTAAATGCCTGTTGTGTGGAAGCTGCGTTGAGAAGTGCCCCAACGATGTTCCGACAGACGAAATTGTAATTGCTGCTCGCGAGGCTCTGGCGCAGAAACGCGGTCTGACCACTTTTCACAAGGCCGTTGGACAGGTGATTAAAAACCGATCCCGTATGAAGATGGGGGCCAGGATGGCCTCAGTGCTGGGACCGCTGTTTTTCAAGAAGGTCCCCGAAACATCCGGTCTGCGACTTCGCTTTCCTATGCCTTTCGTGGGCAATCAGCGCTTTATTCCGGCAATTGCCAAAGAGCCTTTCATTGACAGGCACCCCGAGGTGATACCAGGTGAGCCCGGCAAACCCCGGATAGTATTCTTTGTCGGTTGTATGACCAATTTTGTATATACCGAGATTGGTGAGGCTGCCCTGGAGCTGTTTCGCCACCTGGGCTGTACAGTTATTATTCCAAAGGGGCAGCAGTGTTGCGGATTGCCTGGCATGTCCGGCGGAGATATTAATACGGTCCGTGAGCTGGCTGAAATCAATCTGTCAGAAATGGAGCGCTACGAGGCTGATTATGTAATGAGTGCTTGTGCCACCTGCGGTGGTGCTTTGCATCGTCTGTACCCGCTGGTGGTCGGAAAGCGGAATCCGGAGCTGCGTGAACGCCTGGATGTGCTGGCGAAAAAGACCGTGGATGCATCACAGCTTCTGCAGCAGCTGGGGCTCAATCCTGCCGAAACCGGAGCCGGAGAACCGATCCGGATTACTTACCATGATCCATGCCACCTTCGCACGCGGGGGGTCACGAAGCAGCCGCGTGAACTGCTGAAAGCAGTGCCCGGTGTAGAACTGGTCGAGATGGAAGGCGCCGACAAGTGCTGCGGTCTGGGGGGCACGTTTAATGTCTACCATTATGAATCATCGATGACGATCAATGACGCTAAAAGCCGATCAATTATTGCCACAGATGCTCAGGCGGTGGCCACCGGCTGCCCCGGCTGCATGATGCAGCTTTCGGATGGCCTCAAGCAGCATGGCTCTGCCCTGAAAGTGCTGCATACTCTGCAGTTGCTGGTGCGCAGACTGAAACAGTGATCTATTTTATTTAAACTGAACTGTTTTTACCAATGCTGTTATTCTTTCTTTGCGATAAATAATTTTTATTGACATTATAAGTCAAATTGTATACAAACCCCGCACGAAAACTGAGTTTTATTTTTGTGATCAGGGGGTTGGATGAGCGAATTTAATATCGGAGCGAAAATCAAGAAGCTCCGTCTTGCCAAAAAACTGACTCTCCAAGCCGTTGCGAGGGAGACTGGATTTTCGCCAGCGCTCATTTCACAGATCGAGAACAATAACGTTTCCCCTCCAATAGCTACACTCTCCAGAATCGCTAAGTTTTTTGACGTTAAAATAGGTCTTTTCTTTACAGAAGATGAAGAAGAGTGCCGCTACGAAGTAGTGCGCGCTCACGAACGCAAAACAATCCCCAGAGTAATTTCCAAAGCCGGCACCAGCCAGGGTTATTCCTACGAATCTCTCTCATTTCACAAGCAAAATAAAAAAATGGAGCCGTTTCTTCTTTCGGTAACAGAGAAAGCTCTGGAAGAAAACACCTACAGCCATGACGGTGAGGAGTTTCTTTTCATCATGAAGGGCACCGCCGAACTGATTCTGGACGAAAAACGGATTGTCCTCGAAGAAGGTGACTGTGTTTATTTTGATTCCGCTCTCAAACACCGCCTGCTTTCTAATGACGGCACCGAAGTCAAGGTGCTGGCTGTAGTTACACGGTAGTTCAGGTTACTGCAAAATAAAAACAAGTTGTTGAAAAACATTAAACTGGAAGGATGGCGAAGATGTCAAAAACTGCAATTAAACCATCGCTGAAAAACCCGTTCGCACCTGCTGAAACACTTGAATTCACGATACCGGGTGAAATACCGGGAAAAAAAGGCGGCTACGAAGAGGCCATGAAGGCTGGTCACGAGCTGATTCAGCGCCCGATCCATTCGGTCAGCATTGATCAGATTGAAAAACAGCACTTCAAAAAGCGCATGACCGTCTGGGAACGTATCCGTACTCTGACTTCCAGCCAGCCGAATATCCTTTTTCAAAACTGGGGAAAAAATCTGGACGGTGCTTCGCTAGTAACCGGCATTATCAGCGTGGACGGCCGTGATGTGGCAATTTACGGGCACGACTTCACTGTTCGAGCAGGTTCGATTGACGCAACCAACGGCAGCAAGCTTGCCAAACTGTTCACGATGGCTGGTGAAAAGGGCATTCCGGTTATCGGCATGAACGACAGCGCCGGTGCTTTCGTGCCGGCCGGCGTCGGCGGACTGGATGGTTATGCGGAGGCTTTTACGGCACTGCGTAAAATCAGTGGCGTTGTGCCCTCCATCATGTGCATGTTCGGCTTTAATGCCGGTGGCGGCAGCTATCTGCCTCGTCAGGGCAGTTTTGTCATTCAGCCCAATGATACCTTTTTCGGTTTGACCGGTCCCGGAGTTGTCAAGTCGGTACTCGGTGAGGACATTACTCCCGAGGAGCTTGGCGGACCCAAAGTACACGGTAAATCGGGCGTGGCCGATCTGACAGTCAACGACGAAGTCGGCGCTCTTCGTACCGCACTTCGCCTGCTCTCCTACATACCGGATAATAACAGCGTAATGGCTCCCTATCAGCCGACCAGCGATCCGCTTGACCGGAAAACCTGGGAGATCAACACTCTGCTGAAAAAAGCCTTCAACTCTCCGACCGGATTCAACACACCCTTTGATGTTTCGATCATAATCCAGCAGATCTGTGATCATGGCGATTATTTTGAGCTTCAGCCGGATCGCGCTCGTGAGGTCGTCACCGCCTTTGGACGTCTGGACGGTAATGTCGTCGGATTCTGCGCCAACAACAGCGCCGTATCATCCGGCCAGATAGATTGTGATTCTGCGGTCAAGATCGCCCGCTTCGTCCGTTTCTGCAATATCTATAACATTCCGATCATCTTCATGGAAGACACAACCGGATTCCTTCCCGGTCGTGAGCAGGAGTCACGCGGTATCGTTCAGGCCGGTCGCTCCATGCTGGATTCCATTGTGGATGTCCGTACTCCGCGCATCCTGCTGATCCTGCGCAATGCTTACGGCGGCGCGTATGCCTCCTACAATAACTATCCTACCGGCGCCGATCTGGTTCTGGCACTTCCAACTACCCGTCTTGCAGTTATGGGGCCGGCCGGTAAGGAGTTTGTGTACAAGGACGAAATGCGTAAAATTCGAGGAACTGCTGCAGAAATGGTGAAAAATGGAACCAAGGAGCGCATTGCAGCCGGTATGAATGGCGATGATGCCAAAAAAGATGCTGAAAAAGAGGCTGCAGAATGGCTCAAACTTCAGGAGGGTGCGCTTAACACCCGTTATGAAAAAGAACTTATGAATCCTAGAGAAGGACTTGCGCTCGGCTCAATCTCATCTATCGTAATGCCTACCGATCTTCGCAAGGTATTGGGTGAAAACATGAACTTCTTCCTGCGCCATTACAAACCATCTCCGATGGGCGGCATACAGAGAGAGTTTCATTGATCGTAACCTGTTTAAACACAGATACACAGCCAGAAGTAGGCGCTTCTAAGCGAAACATTGAGGACTACAATAAACATTTCAGTAGATGAAATGCTTCCTCTGTACCTCGATGTCTGAGTGTTTAATATGAATATAACTTTCGACGAAGATTGGAGATACATAGCAATGACTGATTACTACAAGCACAATCCACTGATTCACCGCGATCGCCGTTTGAGCAAGTCCGATTCTGAATGGGTGCGTTCGTTTGCCTGCGAGGACTTGAAACCCCTGATCGTATGCCGCGGACCAATACGCAAAGAGGCTATGGATGTCTATACTGAGATGGGTATCACCCATTTCGGGATACTGCTTTCCGAAAAGGACTCAATTATCTATCCGAATGCTTTGGCTCCAGAACTGCGCCAGTTGACCGATTCGACCCGTGTACATCGGGTGCCGGACTACAGTGGTGCCAGCAAGGAAGAACGTGTCGAACGAATGAATCAGATTATTCAGATCGCCAAGGATAATGGCTATGACTCGGTTTTTGCCGGATACGGCTTCATGGCTGAAGATGAAGAGTTTGTAGCCACCATAGAAAATGCCGGTCTTAAATTTATCGGTCCCTGTTCAACTACACAGGCCAAAGCAGGTAAAAAGGACGAAGCCAAGCGGACGGCTCTTGCTGTTGACGTCAGCGTTACGCCTGGTATCAACAATATCACCGCCCTGACACTGCTTAAAAAGTTTCCTACACGAGAAAAGCTGGTAAAGCTGGCTGATGCCGAGGGGCTTGACTGCGACAGCAAGGTTCTGGCTGACAAGAAAATAGCCGTTGAAGTGCTGGCTGACCAAATTCTGATGGCGTCATATCGCAAGGGTGTCGACCTGTTTTCTATTGAAGAGCTTTGTGCCCAGGTTCAGGCAGAGGCTGCCGAGTTATTCAAAAAATATCCGCAGAGTCGGTTCCGTATTAAGGCAATCGGCGGCGGCGGCGGCAAGGGGCAGCGTATTCTGGGAGCTTCGCTTCTGACGCTCAAGAAAGCGACCGACAAACAGATTACTGCAGCAGCAGCGGAAGCGCCCGCATTGGTTCGTGAAGTTCTGAACGAAGTCAAGGCCAATGGCGTCGGAGATAATAAAAACGTCCTGGTTGAATTGAACATTGAGCAGACCCGCCATAACGAGATACAGCTGCTTGGCAATGGTCAGTGGTGTGTGTCACTTGGCGGCCGTGATTGCTCACTGCAGATGCATGAGCAGAAACTCCTGGAGGTGTCGGTAACCCAGGAAGGGCTTCTGGCCGCTATCGAAAATGCCAGAAAAGCCGGCCGCAAGGCCGAAGTAAAGGCCCTGGAAACCGATCTGAAAGTGCTCAAGCGGATGGAGGAAGAATCCGCTCGTTTTGGACAGGCGGTCGGGCTGGATTCTGCCTCAACATTCGAGTGCATTGTAGACCGGGATCGTCACTATTTCATGGAGGTCAATACACGTATTCAGGTTGAACACCGGGTTACAGAGCTTTGCTACAGCCTTAAATTCACCAACCCGAAAAATAAAAATGATTTCTTTGTAGTTGAGTCGCTTGTGGAAGCGATGGCTCTCCTGGCCCGTCACAAAGAGCGTCTGCCCAAACCGGAGCGGATAGTGCGCTTTAACGCATCAGCCGAAGCACGTCTTAATGCCACCGACGCCTCGCTTTCGCCACACGCAGGCGGTGTTATCCGTTTCTGGTCCAAACCGATAGAAGGTGAAATCCGTGACGACCAGGGTATCTGTCTGGTGAATCCTGATACGGAAATGTTCATGCGTTACAGGGTTGCCGGCGCCTATGATTCAAACATCGCCCTGCTCCTCACCAAGGGGGATACCCGTCTTGAGAGCTACAAGCAGATGTCGAAGGTGCTCTGTGGAACTACTTTGCGTGGCAACGATCTCGGCACCAATCTGGAATTCCACTACGGCCTAGTGAACTGGTTCCTCGGCTACAACGTAATGGCCAAACCGACCACACGCTTTGTAGTGCCGTATCTGACCCTTGTTGGTCAGTTGAAGGAAGAGGCCAGCAAGCTTGACCCGGTTTTCGCCTTTATCCAGATGAAGAAGCATTATGCCAAGCAGATCAGCGAGCAGTTCCCGAACCAGCCTGATGTTGCCAAGGCTATGTCGCAGACACTTGATCGGAAAGGGACTCTGGTGACCCGTCCGATAGAAAAATTCATCGAAGATCCGCACCTTCTTTCAGGCTGGTTAAGTCTCAACCGCAAAAATTTCAAGCTGGATAAGGGCAAGGTTGTTTGGCTCAAGAACCCGTTGACCATACTTGACGAAACTTACAAGTACCTGAATATGACATACCGCGCCAGCGTACCGGCGGCCGAAGTCATCTGGAATCACGATAATGAAGTGCTGCAGAAAGCACTGAGCTTTTACACAACCCTCAATGAAACATTCAAACTAGGCGATGATGATTATGCAAAGCTGAACAATATTCTTCAGAAGGAAAAACCGCAGGGCGGCTATTCTGACGAAATGTGGAGTGAGATCCGTGCTTCGCACTTCGGATTCGAGGCAGGTGTGGAGCTTATTGGAATGCTGTTCCTGGTTGCAGATAAAACCAACTTCTGGGATTTCCGCGTTGAAGAGGATCTTGAGGTAACAATTCCCGAATACCTGTTCGACGCAGATCTTCAGGCCCGCATGAAAAAGATTCTGGTCCCACCGCCTGCCACGAAGGCTGATGAAGTCGTAGCTGTCTGCGGCGGCATGTATTATAGCCAGGAAGCTCCGGGCCTCCCTGCTTTCGTACATGAAGGGATGCATTTTGAGAAAGGGCAGGCACTGTACATCATAGAAGTCATGAAGATGTTCAATACTGTCAGGGCAACCTTTTCCGGTACTATCGACAAGATTGTCATTCAGAGCGGCGATGGGTCCATTGTCCAAAAAGGGCAGCCGCTTTTCAAAATAACTCCGGATGAAAAATTTGTAGAGATTGATCCGAAGGCGGTTGAAAAAGAGAAGCGTGAGCGGACAGCTGAGTATCTTAAGGCAGTACTCTAGGAGAACGGTCGTTACCGCACGTCTAGTTATGGAACTAAGTGACCGTTACCCCGTCTGAAAAGACGGGGTAACGTGCTTTGAAGGATTAAGCTCCGGACTGGTTGTAATCGTCTCCTTCGACGCATTCTGTTTGTGCCGCCAGAAATGATCTTGGCTGAGCATCTTTGACAACCTCCATTACACCGTGATTCACCGACCAGAGAGTTCCGCAGACACGGCATTCGATCAGGTCCTCATTGAAGCCTTCGGCGTGGAGGTCGGTACCGATCAACTCGTGGTTTTTGCATGAAGGGCATTGCATAAAGTGGTCTCCTTTTGGTCTGCCGTGAAAGCAGTTGATAAATTACGATCTTAGTACGTTAGAAATTCTATACCAATACTGTGTGTTTGCAAGCATGTAAAAACCAGCTTATTATTCTGAAACAGTATGTTGCAGGTGTGGTGTGCCGGTGGGTATTCCGGATGTGTTGTTTTATCGCCTTATTGAATGCCTGAATTAACTGTTTTGCGGTCAATTTACAAAAAAAATATTTGAAGAAACATAAAATAGATCGATATTTTAGATTGATCTAATATTTTGGAGGACAATATGAGCATCAATGACAGCAAACAGAAGTGGAATGTAAAAGTCGCCAAAAACATCG
>CAYQTC010000052.1:0-19589 GCA_964420435.1 uncultured Geobacter sp. | reverse complement strand
TATGCAACGCATGGTGCATGGAGTGAATTACGGAGCCGGAACCAAGGAACATGCAAGCCTTGAAGAATGCGTGAGTCATCAGATGGAAGATACCAGCCCAGAAAGCGCCAACCCCCATAGCCAGGAACATGAAACCAAGTTGCGATACTGTGGAATAGGCCAGTACACGTTTGATATCGTTCTGCGCAGTACCTATTGTAGCAGCAAAAATCGCTGTTGCGGCGCCGATCACGGCGACAACCATCATTGTATCAGGTGATTTGATGAAAACAAAACTCATACGTCCGATCATATAGACGCCGGCGGTAACCATTGTTGCGGCATGGATAAGAGCGGATACCGGTGTTGGGCCTTCCATAGCGTCCGGCAGCCAGGTAAAGAGGGGAATCTGAGCAGACTTGCCGGTTGCACCGACAAAGAAGCATAGAGTCGCTATAGTTACAACACCGCCGTATGGAAGCAAATGGGATGCGGCCTTTATTTCGGTGAAATTGATGGTCCAAATATTGTGGTTACTGCCGAACCACCAGTAAAGCGTGAACAGTCCGATAAGAAAACCGAAGTCGCCAACCCTGTTCATGACAAAAGCTTTCTTTGCGGCATCGCCGGCAGACTTCTTGTGGAAGTAATAGCCGATCAACAGGTATGAACAGAGTCCAACGCCTTCCCAACCGATGAACATGACCAGCATATTGTTGCCAAGAACCAGAAGGAGCATCGACATACAGAACAGGTTAAGATAGGCGAAAAAGCGGTAGAAACCTTCCTCTCCATGCATGTACCCGATTGAATAAAGATGAATCAGCGAGCCTACACCGGTAACGACCATAATCATGATAACTGAAAGCGGGTCGATCAGAAACGCCATATCAGCTTTGAAGTTACCCGAATGAATCCAAGGGAAAAGTACCTTTTCAAACACGCGCTGCTCTGGCGGCAAACCAATCATCTGCATGAGAATTCCGCACGACACGATGAATGACATGAAGATCATAAGCGTACCGATTCCGCCGATAACCGCCTCATTCTTGATCTTTTTCCCGAAGAATCCGTTGATCAGGAATCCGATGAGCGGGAAGAGCGGGATTAGCCATACTTTGTCAAACATGTAAGACTCCTTTTATGCAATCGTTAAACGTTTTTGCAGGGATGGTACAGCCGGTACTACCACTTCATCATGTTTACATCATCAACATCGATTGATTCTTTGTTTTTGTAGAAGGCAATCATCAGAGCCAGTCCAACTGCGGCCTCTGCTGCTGCAACTGTCATTATGAATAGTACGAAGACTTGACCATCGAAGTGCCCAAGGTGACGGGAGAAGGCCACAAAGGTCAGATTGACGGCATTAAGCATCAGCTCAATACACATGAAGATAACAATGGCATTCTTGCGGGTCAGAACACCTATGGTGCCGATAGCAAAAAGGATAGCGCTTACAATGAGATAGCCGTTCAGGTTTTCCATGAATATATCCCTCTTATATTTTTTTCTTGGCCAGGATTACTGAACCGACGATGGCAACCAACAGCAGGATCGATGTGATCTCAAACGGCAACAGAAAAGTAGTGAACAGTTCTCTGCCGATGAGTTCAGAGTGTCCGGTATTTTTAATCACATCCCCGGTGTAGGGGCCTACGGATTTGGCTGCCTGACTCTTAACCAGCAGAGCTACGGAGTTTATAAGTGTAAAAAAACCGATTATGGAGCCGAGCACAATCTTGTGAGAGTGTTTTTGTGTAGCATTGACACGAATATTCAGGAGCATGATGGTAAAAACAATCAGTACCATAATTGCACCGGCATAAACCATTACCTGTACAGCTGCCATGAAAGGTGCATCCAACATGACATAATAAGTCGCCAGGCAGAAAAATGTCATAATGAGCGACAGAGCGCTGTTAATCGGGTTCTTGCAGGTGATCACCAGAATCGCCGATATAATAGCCACCAGCGAGATGATTGCGAAGAAAAGGGTTTCCATGCACTGCTCCTTTATTTCTTTTCTAAGAGACGTTCTTTATTATAAATAAAATCTTTACGCTGGTAATTTGCTAGTTCAAACTCGCCGGTCATCCTGATTGCATCAACCGGACATGCCTCAACGCAATATCCGCAGAAGATGCATCGCAGCATGTCAATCTCGTACTTAGACGCAAATTTGTCGTGATTGGCATCTTCACCCGCTTCGACCGTTATACACTTGGCCGGGCAGACAGTCGGGCAGAGGTAGCAGGCAACGCACTTGGCCTTGTTGTGTGAAACGTTCAGTGCATGCAACCCGCGGAATCGTGCGGAAACCTTAGGTCGCTCATCCGGGTACTGCAAGGTAACCGGCTTCATGAACAGATGCTTCAGTGTTATTGACAGGCCGTTTATTATCGGTGTTATCGGATTCATGTTGTCTATCCTTGTCCTTGGAGTTGCTTGATTCGGTACAGCAAGTGTTAAATGAAGTAACCGATGATTCCGGTGATAACGATGTTAACCAGAGCAAGTGGTATAAACACTTTCCATCCAAGATGCATCAACTGGTCATAGCGGTAGCGAGGAACAGTTGCGCGTATCCACATGCAGAAGAACATCAGGAAATATACTTTTGCGACAAAATATACCGGTCCGAGAAGCGGCACAGCAACAGCGAACGGACCATTCCAGCCACCCAGAAAGAGTGTTGCTGTCAATGCACAGACTGTGACCATGTTGGCGTATTCTGCCATGAAGAACATGGCATATTTCATTGAAGAGTACTCGGTACAGAAACCGGATACCAGTTCGGTTTCTGCCTCAGGAAGGTCAAATGGTGTACGGTTGATTTCAGCCAGAGAGCAGATAAAGAACATGAAAGCAGCCAGGGGTTGTTTGAATACATACCACTCAAAACCGCCCATACCGGACTGCAGTTCAACTATTTTGGTAAGTGAAAGAGTACCGGAGAGCATAAAGACTGCAATAATTGCCAGTCCGGCAGAAAGCTCGTAGGATATCATCTGGGCAGAAGCTCGCAGACCACCCATCAGGGAGTACTTGCTGTTGGAAGCCCAGCCAGCCAGCACTATGCCATATACTCCAAGAGATGACATCGCAAGAATATAAAGAACACCGACGTTTATGTCAAAAACTTGTCCTGCCGTAGTATCGTAGTAAGCAGCAACCTGAAGCGGGATTTTATAACCCATCACTTCTATTGTCCCGCCGAAGGGTATTACCGCAAAGGTAATAAAAGCGGGAACAAGAGCAATTAACGGTGCCACAAGAAAGGCAAAAGTACTGGCCTGTGACGGAATGATCTCTTCCTTGAAAAAGAGCTTGACCCCGTCGGCGATCGGTTGAAGAAGTCCGTGCCACCCGGTACGCATCGGTCCAAGTCGGACCTGCATGTGGCCGATTATCTTGCGCTCGGCATAGGTGGCATAGGCCACGGTCAGCAGCACGAAGACAAACGCCACCAGGACCTTGGCAACCAGTGCGATGTAGTACATCATCGGCAGTCCTAATATCTCGATTCCCATCTGTCCCTCTTTCCTTACAAGTATGAATTAACTGTGTGCTAAAGGTACAATTACTTGGTTATAGATACCATTGTCACAGCGGCACCGCTCCAAATTGCATTCACGGGTGCTTCGCTAAAGTGATAGGGAACAAAAACCACGCCCTCCGGCATACGCGGAGTTACTTTTACCTTAAGTTTGATGCTGCCCGCCGAAGACGATACCGAAACAAGGTCCTTGTCCAGCATCTTGAATCGAGCGGCGTCCTTGCGAGACATCTCGATATAGCTTTCCGGACAAACATGCATCGGCCCTTCGCCAAACTGTGACAGCGTGCCGCTATGGTAGAGTGCACTGCCGGTTACCATTGCCAACTTGCCTGACTCGGCCGAAACAGAAGAGGAGGCCTTTGGAACAATCAGTTTCGGCGTGACATTTACAGAAGCAAATGCGCCGTCGTTGCGTAGACTTACATAGCTCAGACCGGAATAACCGGGGGAACTGGCTGAAATTTCGGAAAACACTGCAGAAGGAGATGCCGGTGCCTGACCGCCCAGTTTTGAAATCAATGTCGTAAAGATTTCAAAGTCGGTCTTACACATTGGATTTTTGCGGATGGCGGGTTTCACGTATTGCACACGACGATCTGTACTGGTAAAGGTACCTTCCTTCTCGGCAAAAGAACATGCAGGAAGTACAACATCTGCCATGGCAGCAGTCTCGGTCATGAACAACTCTGAAACTACCAGAAACTCAACCGCTTCAAGCGCGGCCTTGACTTTGGAACCATTTGGATAGGAAACAACCGGGTTTTCGCCGGCAATGAACAGAGTTTTAACTGCACCACTCTTGCACGCATCTAGTATTTGCAGACCGCCCATGCCGCCATCCTGGGCGAAGAAACCCATATCCACAGCGCCCTGGCTGTTGTTCTTCTCTGACATGCAAAGCACGCCGCAGCCTTCCTTGCCAAGTTTGCCGGTCAGAATAGCAAGGTTAGCAACAGCACTGGCCATTTCCTGATCGTGACCGACATATGCTTGTCCTATCGGAAACAGTATAAGCGCTTTTTCAGCAGTAGCGTATGCACTGGCAATCTTCTTAATGTCATCGGCACTCAGGCCGCTTGCAGCCGCCGCAGCTTCCGGTGTAAATTCTGCCAGAGCCTTCTCCAGTTCAGCGTAACCAGGAACAGACGTCGCAGTGCCATCCGCCAGTTTTTCATCCAGGATCGATTTTGCTATGGCATTCAAAACGGCAACTTCACTGCCGGGGGAATGTACAAAGGTATTGGCACCGGGAAGTTTGGACAGCTTGCCGCGCTTGTCGGAAATGATATTCAGTTTAATGCCTTTGTTTTTAACACCCATATTGATCTCAAATCCAATTACAGGATGGGTCTCATAGGCGTCAGTCTTAACAACAAGCAATAAGTCGGTTTTCTGTATATCCAATATAGTTGTCGGCGATGCTGTGGCACCGAAACTGCGAGCAAAACCTTCTGTGAGAGCTGAGTGGGCGTAACCGGCAGAATGGTCGAAATTATTGGAGCCAACATTCTCCAGCATCATTTTTTTGAAAAGAGTCAGTTCTTCATTGGTAAGACGTGGTGTTGCCAAAGCACCAACTGAACTGCCGCCTTTTAGACGTGAGGCAACCAGTTCAATTGCCTCGTCCCAGCTTGATTCGATCAGTCTGCCGTTTCTACGAATAAGCGGTGAAGTCAGTCTCTTATCACTGTTGATGAATTGATATCCAAATCGTCCGCGTACACATAACTGACCTTTGTGAAATCCTTGATTCTCATCGTATAAAGTGGTCAGAACTTCGTTATCCTTAACACCGAGTGTAAGACTGCAACCAGTACCGCAATAACCACAAACAGATTTCTGTTTTGTAAGTGACCAGAAGCGGGCTTTGAACTTGAATGGACGAGCTAACAAAGAACCGACAGGACAGACCGAAATGCAGGAACCACAGAACTCACAATTGAGACCATCTTCAAATTCACAGCCGATCTTTGTTTCAATGCCGCGATCAATGAAAGTCAATGCGCCAAAGCTGACAATTTCGTCACATATACGAGCACATTTGCCGCAAAGTACACAACGGTTCATATCACGTTCTATCAGAGGATTATTGTAATCAATCTCATGGTGGAACTTTTCGTCAACAAAACGGTTAGTGTCAACTTTGTATTCATAGGTAAGATTTTGAAGATCGCAATCCCCGGCTTTGTCACATACCGGACAGTCCAGAGGATGATTGAGCAGTAACAGCTCGAGCACCATTTTACGCGCCTTGACGATATCCGGGGTTGATGTGCGAATTATCATGCCTTCGGTAACCGGAGTTGTGCAGGCAGGGATCTGACGTCCCTTCATCTGCTCAACCTCTACAAGACACATGCGGCATGCACCAAACGGTTTCAGTTTTTTGTCATGGCAGAGAATCGGGATATCGAACCCGTTCATTTTGGCCGCTTCATAAATAGTAGCGGTTTTGGGTGCTGTAACCTGCTTGTCGTCTATCGTAAGATTTACCATCTCAACCTCTGTTAAGTGAGTTTGACCAAGTACGTAAAGATTCTATTCCAGTGCCATAAAGCGACAGGCGTCGTAGCACGATTTGCACTTAGTGCATTTTTCTTTATCCAGAACGGCCAACTGTCCCTTTTCCCAGATGATAGCGTCAACCGGACAGGCTTTCTTGCAGGCACCGCACTTGACGCATTTGTCATCAACAACCTGCCAAAGCAAAAGATCCTTGCAGCAGTTTGAAGGACAGCGCTTATCGTTAATATGCGCTTCATACTCTTCGCGGAAATAATTGATAGTAGAGAGAATCGGGTTGGGAGCGGTTTGTCCAAGACCACAGAGAGAAGCCTTTTTAATGGCTACACCCAAATCCTGAAGCGTTTCGATGTCGGTGGGTTCTCCACGACCTGTTGTAATACGCTCCAGAATATCAAGCATTACCTTAAGGCCGATTCGACATGGCACACATTTTCCGCACGACTCATCTCTTGTAAAGTTGAGAAAGAAGCGAGAAACATCAACCATGCAGGTAGTTTCATCCATGACAACCAGACCACCGGATCCCATCATGGCACCAGCCTTGATCAGAGAATCATAGTCAACCGGTGTATCCAGAATCTCAGCTGGAATACAACCTCCGGACGGACCACCAGCCTGAACAGCCTTAAACTTGCGGTTATTTGCAATACCGCCGCAAACATCGTAAATAACTTCACGTATTTTCATACCAGCCGGAACTTCTACCAGACCGGTATGCTTTACCTTGCCGGTAACCGCGAATATTTTTGTTCCCTTGGTTGTCTCGGTACCGAGCGATGCGTACCAGTCGCCACCCTTGTTGATTATGTGGCGAACGTTACCGAAGGTTTCTACGTTATTGATATTGGTCGGTTTGCCCCATAGACCGCGCACGGCCGGAAATGGAGGACGCGGACGACTCATACCTCGATACCCCTCAATCGAGGCCATTAGTGCGGTTTCCTCACCACAGACAAAGGCGCCGGCCCCCATCTTGATGCGCATGTCAAAGTCGAGTCCCCATCCCTGAATGTTTTTGCCCAGATAGTTTTTCTCATAACAGATGTCAATGGCGTGCTGCAGACGCTGAACAGCCAAAGGGTATTCGGCGCGAACATAAACATATCCAAAGTCGCAACCGATGGCATAAGCTGCTATCATCATCCCTTCGATGATGCAGTAGGGGTCGCCCTCCAGCAGAGACCGGTCCATGAATGCGCCTGGATCGCCTTCGTCGGCGTTACAGATCAGGTACTTGTGATCTCCGGGAGAAGCCTTGCAGAAAGACCACTTCATGCCAGTAGGGAAACCACCGCCCCCACGTCCTCGCAGGCCTGACTTTTTGACTTCTTCTATAACTTCTTCCGGCTTCATGCTCTTGATGCACTTCTCAATCGCCTTGAATCCATCTTCCTCGATATATGCTTCAATGCTGTCCGGATCAATCTGACCGCAACCTGTCATTACAACTCGCATCTGGGCATCAACAAACTTGTTGTAGTAAGGTTTGGCCATTCGTTTTTCCATGACCGTTTTATTAACGATATGCTCGTCAATAATCTTTTCAACCTCTTCAGCTTTTACAAAATCGTAAGTGATACGTCCCTGATCCGGAGTAATGATATCAACTAGAACGTCGTTGGCGCACAAACCGCGACAGCCGGTCTTGATGACGTCACAACGTTTGCCGACCACGGCGCTAACGCCTTTTTCCGCGAGAATCTTAACGAAAGCCGCCTCAACCTCTTTGGCACCCATCGAAACACCGCCAGTACCCTGGCAGATCAGAATTTTTATTCCTGCGTTATCGCTCATGACTCAATTGTCCCCTACTGGATAGTTTCGAGCTGCGTGCTATTTCAGTGGCCGCTGGCTGTAATCGGCTACAATATCATCAACTTTCTGTACGGTCATACCACCGTAGGTCGAGTCATTGACCATTGCGAGTGGTGCCATTCCGCAGGCCCCCAAGCAGGCAACTTTCTCAAAAGTGAAACGAAGGTCCGGTGTTGTCTCAGCATGGCCGATACCGAGTTTATCAAAAAAGGTTTCAACTATTCGGGGCGCACCTTGAACGTGGCAGGCTGTCCCTACACACACACGAATAATGAAACGACCACGGGGTTTGAGATGAAACTGGGCATAGAATGTAAGTACGCCGTAGATCTGACTTGGATAAACATTCAGGCGCTCAGCGATATGATCAGCTACTGCACGAGGAATGTAGCCATACTCATCCTGAGCTGCCTGTAAAACAGGCATCAGATTTCCCGGAATGTCTATATATTTGTCGATAATTGCATCGGCTAAGGAAAGATCTACTTCTGGTTCTTGCTCTTCAGCTTTCTGCGCCACTACATCACTCATGCGCCCTATCTCCTTTGAAACGTGCGGTGTTATCTGTCAATTTCACCGAGCACGATGTCCAGCGTACCAATCACGGCCACCAGGTCGGCTATCATTGACCCCAGAGTCATCTTTTCAATGGCCTGCAGGTTTACAAACGACGGTGGACGAATCCTCAATCGCTCCGGCTTATTGCCGCCATCACTGACGATATAGAAACCAAGTTCACCCTTTGGCGCCTCAACGCCCTGATACACTTCGCCTTCAGGTGCTGGAAATCCTTCCGAAGCAATCTTGAAGTGATGGATAAGGCCCTCAATGCTGTTGTAAACATTTTCTTTGGGCGGGTAGCACACTTGCGGATAGTCAGACAGAACAGGACCTGGCTTGAGCTTGTCGAGACCCTGGCGAACAATCTTGCAGGCCTCACGCATTTCCACAAGACGTACCTTGTAACGGTCAAAC
Organism: uncultured Geobacter sp.; assembly: GCA_964420435.1. Classification (GTDB taxonomy): domain Bacteria; phylum Desulfobacterota; class Desulfuromonadia; order Geobacterales; family Pseudopelobacteraceae; genus JACRCG01. Next base: position 10,732 of record CAYQTC010000052.1, on the reverse strand, counting down.
GTATCGCATTTTTCCCCAACCGGCACCTTGAACTGATACTTGTCGTAACCGCTGTACGGGTTATCCCTCCGCAGATCCCAATCCACACCGGATCCACGCAGCGCCGGACCGGTAAGACCAATATCAATAGCATCTTCAGCTGAAATAATGCCGTTGCCGACAGTACGCTTAAGCCAGATTGGGTTGGTTGTCAAAAGCCCTTCATACTGATCAAGGTAGCCGGGCATAACATCGATAAAATCACTGACCTTCTTGATGAATTCATCCGGAACATCCTGGGAAAGACCACCTACACGAAAGAAGTTTGAAGTCATTCGCGCGCCGGAGATCAGCTCATAGATTTCCATGATTGTTTCACGCTCACGGAATGCGTAGATAAATACGGTCATGGCACCGATATCAAGGGCATGGCACGCAATCCAGACAAGATGCGACTGAAGTCGTGTCAGTTCTGCCATTATGATGCGTATGGTTTCTGCACGTTCTGGAACCTCAACATCCATAAGCTTCTCTACAGCAAGAATATAGCCTAAGTTGTTGCTCATCGGAGCCAGATAATCAAGACGATCAGTTAACGGCAGTATCTGGTGATAGGTCCGGTGTTCAGACAGCTTCTCAACACCACGGTGCAGGTAGCCGATATGGGGAGTTACCTTTACGACAACCTCACCATCAAGTTCAAGAACGAGCCTTAGAACCCCGTGTGTACTGGGATGCTGTGGACCCATGTTTAGCGTCATTGTTTCAGTAGTAGCCATGTATCGCCTCTTCTATGATCGAGTTACAGAACGATGTAGTAAAACTATGACAAACGACCTTTATATGGTTCACGGTCAGGTCCCTGCAACGGATAGTCCTTGCGCAATGGGTGGCCAACCCAGTCATCGGTCATAAGTATGCGCCGTAGATCAGGATGCTTGTCAAATGTAATTCCAAACAGATCGTAGACCTCACGCTCAAGCCAGTTGGCAGTTTCCCAAACCTGTGTTGCAGTCGGAATACGACAGTCAATCTCATTGACCGGCGTTTTTATACGCAGACGATCTTTGTTGGGAATGGAGTAGAGCTGGTAAACCATCATGAAACGCTCTTCCTTCTTACCCAGATAATCAACGGCAGTAAGGTCAGTAAGCAGGTTGTACTGAAGTGACTGCTTAAGAAACATGAGGACATCGATAATACTGTCCTTTTTGACGGTCACCGTCACCTCACCCCTGAATTCCACCACATCAACAATTGATGCGGCAAATTTTTCCTTTAACTTAATGACTGCTCGATTATTTTCTGCCATGGTTTCCAACCCTTTATACTGGGATTTAATTATGATATTGCTAGCAGCGCTAAATTAGGCAACGACCCCATCGATACGGGTCCCAAGCCCAATGGCTGAACCAAAAGAGTTCTTGTCATTCCAGATCTTATCCTGAAGCTTCATAAGACCGAAGAGCAGAGCCTCCGGACGCGGAGGACAGCCGGGAATATAAACATCAACCGGCAGCGCTTCATCAATACCCTGCACAACGCTGTAAGTATCGAAGACCCCGCCAGAGCAGGCACAGGCGCCCATAGCGATAACCCATTTTGGCTCCGGCATCTGCTCGTATACTGTCTGGATAACCGGCAGCATCTTTTTGGTAACCGTTCCCGCTATGATAATACAGTCTGACTGACGGGGAGATGCGCGGAATATAATCCCGAAACGGTCCAAGTCATTATGGGAGGCGCCGGTGGCCATCATCTCGATAGCACAACATGCAAGACCAAATGTCATCGGCCAGATCGATGATTTTCTTGACCAGTTAACCAGCTTGTCAAGCGATGTGGTGATAATGTTTTCGCCCAGCGGATTTTCTACTCCCATTCCAGTGCTCCTTTTTTCCATACATAAATATAACCGACGAAAAGTATCACGATAAACAGGCCCATCTCCACCAGTCCGAAAACACCGAGTTTCTTGTAAAGAATTGCCCAGGGATAAAGGAAAACAGCCTCGATATCGAACAATATGAACAACATCGCGATCAGGTAGAACTTGATCGAGAAACGCTCACGGGCTGTCCCTACAGGCTCGCAGCCGGACTCATAGGGTGAAAGCTTGACAGCGGAGATTTTTTTCGGGCCAATCAATGAGGAGAAAACAAGCGAGCAAAGACCGAAACCAACGGCTACGATCACCAGAAGTAATATTGGCAGATATGCACCAAGCATCGAAAATCCTCCTTACTGCGTACGGTATACTGTATACAACATGGGCAATAGATAGGTTATTTAAGCTCCTTTGTCAAGCAGTTTTTCCCTTTTTTTTCTGACCACCAGTTCTTTGGCGCCGCCGGGACATACAACGCTAAATACTTGTATTTGCTCACATGTATTATTGGCGACACCAAATATTACTCACTGCAAGACACACAATTCTGAATTATTTCTGATGCTATTCAAATCAAACGGCAGTATATTCAGAGTCAGCTCATTGAAGGCAGTCAACTCTGCATTTTTCTCATCGCTAAAGGTAAAATCATGATTGGTTAGTCGCTTGCAATAGACTCAAGCAGGCAATAACGTTATTACTGCACACTTTAGAAAGCGTGGATCTGAAGTACTTGTATATGCCTGAACACAATATTAAACCGCCCTCCATGATTGACACATCTGTACCCGTATGCTAACCATCATATGGTATAATTCGACAGCAAGTGATTTTTATTCTTCAAAGGAGTTCTCACCATGAATCACAAACGCTCCAGCCTTCTCTTCCAACAAGCCAAGATTTCAATTCCTGGCGGCGTCAACAGCCCTGTTCGAGCATTTAAATCTGTTGGGGCTGACCCACTATTTATAAAAAGAGCTTCGGGATGCAATATATTTGATGAAGATGAAAATTCTTTCGTTGACTACGTCGGCTCATGGGGACCGATGATTGTCGGCCACTGCCACCCGGACGTTATTGCTGCGGTGCAACAGACCATGTTAAACGGTGCAAGCTTCGGCGCCCCCACCGAACTGGAAATCACTTTGGCCAACATGGTCATAGAAGCCGTTCCTTCCATTGAAATGGTCCGCATGGTCAGCTCCGGAACAGAAGCAACCATGAGTGCCATTCGCCTTGCACGCGGCTACACGGGGCGAGACAATATTCTGAAGTTTTCCGGATGCTATCATGGCCACGCAGACGCTCTACTCGTAAAGGCCGGCTCCGGAGCTGCAACTTTTGGAGTGCCGGATTCTCCAGGCGTTCCAGCCGACGTAGCCAAACATACACTTACCGCCGAGTACAACTCCCTGGATTCAGTCAAGGCACTGATTGCCGGCAACAAGGGTACCATTGCCTGCATCATTGTAGAGCCGGTTGCAGGCAACATGGGCACCGTGCCACCAGGTGAAGGCTTCCTGGAAGGCCTGAGAGATATTTGCACCAACGAAGGAATCGTACTTATTTTTGACGAGGTGATGTCCGGGTTCAGAGTCGCTTACGGCGGAGCGCAGGAACTGTTCGGAGTAACACCTGACATGACCACACTAGGCAAAATCATCGGAGGCGGTCTGCCGGTAGGAGCTTTCGGCGGTAAAAGAGAGATTATGGAGAAGCTGTCTCCGTCCGGCGGCGTTTATCAGGCCGGCACTCTATCAGGCAATCCTTTGGCAATGTCAGCCGGCATTGCAACCCTGAATCTCCTGAAGCAGCCAGGATTCTACAAACAGCTGGAAGACAGGAGCTGCGCTGTGGCAGAAGGAATTGCCAAGGCCGCTAAAAACGCAGGATACCCGATCTACTCCACCCGCGTCGGCAGCATGTTCTGCGCTTTTTTCACAAAAGGTAAAGTATATGACTGGACCAGCGCCTCGCAATGCGATACCAAGGCTTTTGCAAAATATTTTCTCGGCATGCTAGACGAAGGGGTCTACCTTGCCCCCTCACAATTCGAAACCGCTTTTGTATCCGCTGCCCACACTGAAGCGGATATTGAAAAGACAATTTCTGCAGCGGCAAGGTGCTTCAAACAGATTGTGTAAACGACATCCTATTTCCATTTGACATAACAGGTTTATCTATGTTATTGAATACCGGTTTTGTGCCGTCAATTAGTCGTAACAACTGATGGCAAACAATAAACGAGAGCTTTTCCAAAGCCTGGCGATGGTTTCCAGCATGGGCATTTCGGTCGTACTGGCAATCGGCATCGGCGTATGGTTCGGACTTACGCTTGATCGATGGCTTGGAACGAAACCATGGTTCTTTTACATTTTTCTATTCATCGGCATTGCTGCCGGCTTCAAGAACATTTATCACATTGCCGGCAGGGAGATCCGCAGGAATGATGACAGCAATCAATGAGGACAACCTCTTCAATGTCATTATCAAGTGGAGTCTGGTACTGCTGGGAATTTTGACTGCTGTCGGATTTGTTTTTTTTTCGACAAAGACCGGCCTGGGAATCCTGGCAGGCGGTATCATTGCCATCATCAATTTTTTCTGGCTGCGTAATGTACTGCAAAAAATTTTAGGACTGTTGCCGGCACGACCGTTTATTTACGCACAGATCAGATTCATCGCACGCATTAGCATCACAGGCTTTGTTCTATATCTGATAATCACTTCCGGGTGGTTTTCACTGACTGGAATTTTGGTTGGACTATCAATCATCGTAGTTAATATAATTGCACTTTCACTCTACAGCGCTCTACGCGCAGGAGGCTAGATCCATGGTTCACCCGTTACTGTTTCTCGAGTTTTTCCGCAAACTGTTTGCTCCACTTCACATCTCTGATGCCAGTTCCGATGCCATCGCCTACACTTGGCTGATCATCATTCTGCTACTGGTATTGTCAGTCATGGCAACCTCAGCCCTAAAATCAATTCCTAGCGGGTTGCAGAACTTCATGGAGTCCGTTATCGGCGGCATTGAAAACATGATTGTTGAGACCATGGGAGAGCATGGTCGCCCTTTCTTTCCGCTAATTGCCACACTGGCTATTTTCGTACTGGTTTCCAACCTGATCGGCCTGATTCCTGGCTTTTTCCCGCCGACCGCTAACATAAACACAACAGCTGCCTGTGCTGTAATTGTTTTTCTTTCCACCCACGTTGTCGGAATCAAACATCATGGCCTTCATTATCTGAAACACTTCTGCGGACCGATCGCATGGCTGGCACCGGTCATGTTCTTCATTGAAGTAATTGGTCACCTGAGTCGCCCTGTTTCCCTTACCCTGCGTCTTTTCGGCAATATGAACGGACACGAACTTGTTCTGATGATATTCTTCGGATTGGCCCCGTTTCTTGTACCACTGCCGATGATGCTGATGGGTGTTCTGGTATCCTTTATCCAGGCCTTCGTCTTCATGCTGCTGGCAATGATTTATATCCAGGGTTCACTTGAAGAAGCACACTAAGAATATCCACTTAGCTTAATTACTCCTATACTGTTTAGGAGACAAACCATACGGAGGTAGTAAAATGAGTTTTTTCACGATGTGCGTTCTGGCAGCAGGTATTGGTATGGCACTTGGCACTTTGGGCACCGGCATTGGCCAGGGTCTGGCAGTTAAAAGCGCTGTTGAAGGCGTTTCCCGTAACCCCGGTGCTTCAGGCAAGATCCTGACCACCATGATGATCGGTCTGGCCATGATCGAGTCTCTGGCAATCTATGCACTGGTTGTCTGCCTGATTATCCTCTTCGCCAACCCTTACAAAGATATCGCCATCAAACTTGCTGAAACAGTAGCCAAGTAATTCAGCTTAGTAATCGTGTAACAAAAAGGGCATCCATTCCGGATGCCCTTTACTTTTTTAATTTACCTATCACTATTTTTTGCATCCGTAAACAAGATAAACTTATTCATCATCCTTCAACATGCCCTCTACCTCGTTAGACACGAGACTTTCAACAATGGCTCCCGACGGCAACCTAACAACGGTTCTGGCTACATACAAATAAACCGTTGCCCTTGCAAGGCCGCTATCGACATACTCCTTCCCCTTCAAAGGCTCCTTGTTGATCGCCAGGTAGGAAAATGTGTTTTTTTGAGATCTCCTATACAGATTGTACCCGACTATAACACCATCCAAAGGGGGAAGGCTGACAAAAGAAAGCCTGATCTCCGTCGGATTCGACTCGACATGAAGTATCGGCGGCAGCACCGCCTGAGCAAGCTGAACAGAAATCTGGGGTGATGGTGTACCATCCACTCCTTCTTTTGTAAACGGTACTGCAACGTAGGAGTATAGCTTGCCGGGTTGTACATCACCATCAAGCACCACCAAACTATTTCCAAAACGCTCTGTTCCATCCGGCAATATATCGAGGTACAGCCTGCGAAACAGACGATAATCGTCCATGCAGTTGCGACAGACCTGCTCAGGAGCAGGATCTCTCTCACGCTTGCTGATTCTCAGTCCGGCCAGATTATTCAGCCTGTTCCCCGCTCTATCAGAAGTTGGCAGGTCAAACTGGAGCTTTAATACTGAACCGCTTTGAATGACTGAAGCAGCTGTAGTAGCTGCCGGCGCCAGCATATCAGGATATACCAGAGCCCCTTTCTTCCCGCAGGCAGCCATTGCCAACGTGACCCCTCCCAGTACAGCGATTCTTCCAAATAACCTCATCGCTTGACCTCCGCAGCAGGTGCCGCATCCAACCTGATTTCAAATGATCCGGCAGGCAATGCAAATCGAACCCTGTCGGCCATTATTTCTGTAACTTTTGCTCCGGAAACCACACTGCCCTCCTTGAGAAGGAACCCGTTGACAACGGCTCTTCGGGCAGAACGTTCATCCTGCCAGGCGACACCGGACAGCTTTATATCAGCCGGCGGCTGTACTGATTGCAGCGAAGGCTTCAACTGCTGCGAAGTCACTGCGGTAACAATCTGTTTAGGCGTTCTGATTACAGCTCTTGTGGACCGGACATCAGCATCAGCTTTAGATGTAGGTGTCGCCGAAACTGGCGGCGTAATCACATTCACTGCAGGTACTGTCAGCGGCTGAACAGGCGCAGGTGGCACTGGCGCACTTGGAAGTGGGGTAACAGGAGGGGTAGCGGGTGATACGGCAGAACTCGAAAGCGATGTACTCTTCTGTTTATTGCCCCTCAACATGAACCAGGTTCCTGCAAAAGTCATTATTGATACAATGGCAATCAGAATAACAATTTTCCAGCGCCCTCCGCTGGCAGGCTGCTGCAAGCGTTCCTGGAAAAGATCGCCGGCTATACTCGTCATGCCACCTGGCGCAGACTTCTTGAGCTTTTCATGCTCAACTTTTTTCAGGGCATCCAGTATATAACTCATTTTATAAAATCACTTTCCGGCAAACAGCCAGCGCGAAATACGGAACCATAATCCTGTGCGATCGACAGTCGGCTTTAGCTCAAGCAGCACCTGGGCCGATATCTCCGGCGTAACCGTCAGACTTTCACGTGTCCAGGCCATGACAAGCGCCTGTTCGCAAGCCACATTGATCAAACGCGGAATTCCGCGTGAGAAACGATAAATCTGCCTGATCGATTTTCGCGAAAAGACACCTGGAATGCGGCTGCCGGAGATTTTCAGCCGATGGTTGATATAATCTTCCGTATCAGCGATTTTCATCGGAATCAGAGAGCAGCGGACAGTTATGCGTTGATTGAGCTGCCTAAGATCATGCCGGCTGAGTACGCTGTCAAGTTCAGGCTGACCGGACAGTATGATCTGTATCAGCTTGTCACGCTCAGTCTCAAGATTGGAGATCATCCGCACCTGTTCGAGTACATCAGGAGCAAGATTCTGAGCCTCGTCAATGACAAGCACAACCGTGCGCCCGGCCAGGTTCTGTTCAAGAAGAAAACGGTTCAATGCTTCAAGATAGTTAAAACGGTCTTTGCCCGCTACCTGAAGACCAAACTCTTTGCAAATACTCTCCAGCAGCTGTTCGCCTGACATACATGGATTAAAGATAAGCGCACTTCTGTATTTTTCAGGATCGAGTTGAGACAGAAGCGTACGCAGCATGGTGGTCTTGCCGGTTCCGACCTCGCCGGTCAGAGCAATGAAACCGGCATGGCTGTCGACTCCGTAGAGCAGTCGCGCAAAGGCCTCACGGTGAATACTGCTTAGGAAGATAAAGTGAGGATTGGGTGTAATGGTAAATGGTTTTTCCGAAAACCCAAAGAATTCGCAATACATCGTAAGCTACTTGCCTGCCCGGACATTCTGAATTTCATCCCACACACGCTCACGTGCGGTCCCGCCAACAACATTGCGGGCATTTACACTGGCTTCAACTGTGATGCACTCAAAGATATCGCTATCTATTTTGCCCGAGAATAGTTGCCACTCGGCCAGGGAGAGCTCGGTAATATCCATTTCGTTTTCCACACAATAAGCTACCGATTTGCCAACGGCTTCGTGCGCATCACGGAAGGGGAGCCCCTTGCGAACCAGATAATCGGCCACGTCAGTAGCGGTTGAGAATCCCGAGCCGGCGGCACATCGCATGCTGCCGACATTGACACGCATCTCGCGGATCATTTCGGCAAAGATTTTCAGACTGCCCTTGACCGTATCAATCGTGTCGAAAAGCGGCTCCTTGTCCTCCTGCATATCCTTATTGTAAGCCAGCGGCAGGGATTTCATGGTTGTCAGCAGCGCCATCAGATTACCGTAAACCCGTCCGGTCTTGCCCCTCACCAACTCCGGCACATCCGGGTTTTTTTTCTGCGGCATGATCGAAGAACCGGTACAGAAACCATCGGACAGTTCAATAAACTGGAAGGCACTGGTCGACCAGAGAATCAGCTCCTCCGAGAAGCGCGATAGGTGCATCATCAGGATCGAGGCATCGGACAGGAACTCCAGGGCGAAATCCCGATCCGAGACGGCATCCAGCGAATTGCGGGTGACAGCAGGGAAATCCAGCTGCTCGGCCACATACTCCCGGTCGATCGGGAAAGTCGTGCCGGCCAGTGCTCCTGCACCCAACGGCATGACATTGACCCGCTTCAGGCAATCATCGAGGCGCGACTTGTCACGCTTGAACATCTCCACGTATGCCATCAGATGATGGGCAAACAGAATCGGCTGTGCGGTCTGAAGGTGTGTAAAACCGGGCATAAGAGTATCAAGGTTTGCCTCGGCCTGGATCAGCAGGGCATCAATCAGCAGATCGAGGTATGTAGTGATCCCTACGATCTCGTCGCGCAGATAGAGACGTATGTCCAGTGCCACCTGATCATTGCGGGAACGACCAGTATGCAGTCGCTTGCCGGCCTCGCCGATGGCGGCTGACAGTCGGGCCTCGATATTCATATGAATGTCTTCCAGACTGACTGAGAAATCGAACTCTCCGGCCTCGATCTGTACCAAAATTTTTTGCAGGCCATGAACGATCTGCTCAACGTCGTCCAGCGGAATGATCCCCTGCTTGCCCAACATGCGGGCGTGGGCGATAGAACCGCGTATATCCTGATGGTAAAGGCGCTTGTCGAAGTCAATGGAGGCGGTGAACTCTTCTACGAACTTATCGGTGGGTTGGGTAAAGCGGCCGCCCCACAGCTTATCTTTGGACATGGTGTATGGTTTCCTTGTATCTGGTCTTGAAATCGGTGACTGGATACTATACGCGAAAAACGGATAAAATCAAAGCAGAGACGTTGCTATACTATATTCTTCCGACACAAGCAAAGGGGCACAACATAGTCATGCCCCTTCATTTCAAAAACAGCTTCGATGTTATAAATCTACTTTTTCCGGTTTGACTGCATCAGTGACCTGATCTTCAACCGCAGAGCGTTGATCTTTATGAAGCCCTCGGCGTCAGCCTGGTTGAAGACCTGATCCTTTTCGAAAGTTGCGAAATCCAGGTTGAAAAGCGAGTCGGTTTCGGACTTGCGCCCGACAGTGCGGCACAAACCCTTGTAGAGCTTGACACGGGCAACGCCGTTTACGCACTTCTGAGAATCGTCGATCAGGGTCTGCAGCATCTGGCGCTCGGGTGAGAACCAGTAGCCGGCATAAACCTGCTTGGCATATTCGGGAATCAGGCTGTCGCGGATACGCATGACTTCGCGGTCCATTGTAATCTGCTCAACAGCCGAGTGAGCCTCACGAAGGATTGTACCGCCGGGAGTTTCATAAACACCGCGCGACTTCATGCCGACCGAACGATTCTCAAGCAGATCCACCCGGCCAACGCCATGCTGTCCGCCGATGAAGTTCAAGTGGGCCAATAGCTGGGCAGGAGTTATTTTCTCGCCATCCACCGACACGGCATTGCCGTTCTTGAATTCAATCTCCACATACTGTGGCTTGTTGGGAGCCTTTTCAGGTGGTTTGGTCAGAACGTACATCTCTTCCGGCGCCTCGGCCCAGGTATCTTCCAGAATGCCGCCTTCGAAGGAGATGTGTAACAGGTTACGATCGGAGGACCAGGGACGCTTCTTGATAGTCGGGATCGGGATATCATTTTTCTTGGCGTAATCGATCAAAGCCTGGCGGCTGTTCAGGTCCCATTCACGCCAGGGCGCGATGACCTTGATAGACGGATCGAAGTGATAGTAGGCCAGTTCAAAACGGACCTGATCATTACCCTTGCCGGTGGCGCCATGGGAGACGGCATCGCACTTCTCCTTGGCGGCGATTTCCATCTGGCGCTTGGCAATCAGCGGACGTGCGATGGAAGTGCCCAGCAGGTAATGCCCTTCATAAATGGCGTTGGCGCGAAACATCGGATACACGAAATCGCGCACGAATTCTTCTT
>CAYQTC010000051.1:0-19678 GCA_964420435.1 uncultured Geobacter sp. | reverse complement strand
CTTCGAGCGGTTCACGGTTTTGAAAGCCCCCGGCTCTGCCGGGGGATGTTTACTTCCTGGTGGAGTGCCTGGATATGAACCGTCTGCTGGAAGAGATGCTGCACATGCTGGAGGTCTCGATTACCAAAAAGGCCGTGCTGCGCTTAAACCTGCATAAGCCGCTGCCACCTGTGGAAGCCGATGCCACCCAGCTGCAGCAGATTGTCATGAACCTGATCATCAACGCCTCGGAAGCGATCGGCGACAAGAGCGGAGTTATTGCCGTCACCACCGGCAGCATGGATTGCGACAGGAAATACCTGCAGAATGTCTGGCTGGACGAAAACCTTTCCGAGGGGCAGTACGTCTTCATGGAAATTGCCGATAACGGCTGCGGCATGGACAGTGAAACGCTGGCCAGGATCTTCGATCCCTTCTTTACGACCAAGTTTACCGGGCGAGGCCTGGGTATGGCCGCTGTGCTCGGGATTGTGCGCGGCCACCATGGCGCCATAAAGGTCTACAGCGAACCGGGCAAGGGGAGCAGCTTCAAGATTCTGCTGCCTGCATCCGGCCGGCCGGTTGAGATGTTCAAAGGCGAAATCGCAAAGGACGACTGGCGAGGCAGCGGCAGGGTCCTGCTGGTTGATGACGAAGAAGGTGTCCGCCGCATAGGCGGCGAAATGCTGAAAGAACTGGGTTTCGAGGTGATAACTGCCAACGATGGCCGGGATGCCCTGGAAATCTTCAAAAATTCGGAAGACATCAGCTTCGTGATCCTGGACCTGACCATGCCGCACATGGACGGTGAACAGTGCTTCCGTGAACTGCGCAGGCTGAGTCCGGATGTCAGGGTAATCATGTCCAGCGGATACAACGAAAATGAGGTCACGCAGAAATTTACCGGAAAGGGGCTGGCAGGCTTCATCCAGAAGCCGTACCGGCTGGCGGCTGTTAAAGAAGCGGTCAGAGGTCTGGGGCGGTAAAGTTTTTAAAAGTAAAACAGAGGGGAAATTATGACTTACAAACCGCTTACAAAAAACGAGTACCAGACGCTGGTTGAGCAGGCGCCGATTCTGATCTGGCGGGCAAGGCCGGACGCCCTCTGCGACTATTTCAACGAACGCTGGCTTTCCTTCCGGGGCAGAACGATGAAAGAGGAATTCGGTAACGGCTGGGCCGAGGGGGTTCACCCCGATGATTTTGAGCGCTGCCTGAAAATTTATCTGGATAATTTCAGTGCACGGAAGATCTTTGAGATGGATTACCGGCTGATGCGCTACGACGGGGTCTATCGCTGGATATTCGACCGGGGGGTTCCTTTTTATACAGAAAAGGGCGAGTTTGCCGGCTATATCGGCAGCTGCATCGACATCACCGAAAAGTATGAGGCCCAGGAAGCGCTGAAAGAGGCCCAGGAGGCCGAAATCAACAACCTCCAGGGGCTTTTGCCGATCTGCATGGGGTGTAAAAAAATCAGGGATGATTCAGGTTACTGGAATCAGCTTGAAGCCTACATCAGCAGGCATTCCCAGGCCCAATTCAGCCATGGAATCTGCCCGGAATGCGCGGTGGAAATGTACGGTGATTTGGCAATAGAGGCCGGGATTAGTGTGTCCAGGTTAAGGGGAAAGGGCGATGATTAAACAGGATATCACCGAGAACAGATTGCCGTTTGAGGTTATTTTCGAAACCATGCAGGCCGGCATCGTCCTGGTTAACCGGCAGGGTGTCATAACCTTTGCCAATCAGCGCATGGCGGCCATGTTCGGCTGTACCATCGACGAGCTGGTGGGTTCAAGCTACGTAGAGCATGTCCATCCCGACCAGAGAAACGACTGCGATGAGCGTACACGTCAAATTATCAGCGGCGAAATTGATCATATACATTACGAGCGACATTATATCCGTCGGGACGGCCTTGATTTCTGGGGGTATATCAGCGGTCGCCGTCTTGAGGATGCCGGGGGAGGCCTGATTTCGTTGGTCGGGGTTATAGCCAATATTTCGGAAGTGAAGCGGGTCGAGGAAGCGCTGCGGATCAGTGAACAGAAATTCTCCAAAACCTTCAGCCAGGCTCCGCTGCTGATGACAATCAGTGATATAAAGACCGGCCGGTATCTGGAGGTCAACAAGCGGTTCTGTGAAACATCAGGATTCACTGAAAGCGAGGCGGTCGGACGAACATCAACCGAGCTGGGCTGGATATCTGAATTTGAACGCAATCGCCTGATAGAAATTCTGGAGCGGGACGGCAGTGTGCAGGATATGGAGGTCAGGCTCACTGCAAAGAACGGCAGTCCGGTCATCTGCCTCTATTCCGCGGAATTAATAAACGTGGATGGAAATGACCGTCTCCTGTCAATTGCAATGGATATCACCGGGCGCAAGCGCACAGAAGAGCTTCTCAGGGAAAGTGAGGAACGCTATCGCCAGCTGGTGGAGCAGTCGTCGGCCTGGATCTGGAAGACCGATAACAACCTTAAACATATCTACTCTAATGATAATGTGGAAACAATTCTGGGATATTGCGCCAAAGAACTTTGCGCCATGGATATACTGGAGATAGTTCATCCCGATGATCATGCCGCACTTGCCAGGACTGTGGAGGATTCGATAGCCGGCAGGCGGGGTTGGAACGGGCTTGTGCTGCGCTGGCTGACACGTGATGGATCGTGGCGTTTTATCGAATCCAGCGGTGGGCCGATCTTTGACGAAGAGGGAATTTTTACCGGCCTGCAGGGGGTTGACACGGACATAACCGACCGGCTTCAACTGCAGCAGGAGCGTGAAAAGGGGCAGCGCCTTGAATCGCTGGGGCTTCTGGCCGGCGGTATCGCCCACGATTTCAACAACATCCTGACCGGCATCGTCGGCAATCTGTCACTGGCAAGGATGATGATCGATAGCGACCACCAGGCGGCAAAGCGGCTTGCAGAGTGCGAAAAGGCCTCCAAACGGGCCAGCGAGTTGACCCAGCAGCTGCTGACCTTTGCCCGGGGCGGAGAGCCGGTCAAAAAAGTTGTGGATATATCCCGGCTGATCAACGAGGCGGCATCGTTTGCATTGCGCGGATCCAGCGTGAAGAGTGTGCTGGAACTCGCAGGCGATCTCTGGCCGATTGATGCAGACGAAGGGCAGATCGTTCAGGTCCTTAACAACCTGCTGATCAACGCCGCCCAGGCCATGCCGGATGGCGGAACCGTAACCATCAGAGGTGAAAACTGCTACCGTGAAAACGCGGAGCAGCCGGCAGGCTGTTATGTCAGGCTGACGGTCAGGGATACCGGCATCGGTATTCCGGTCGGTCTGCTTCCGAGGATCTTTGATCCCTATTTCACCACCAAAAAGACCGGAACCGGACTGGGACTGGCTTCAGTTTATTCTATTGTCACAAGACATGGAGGTACCGTGAAAGTTTCTTCCCAGCCGGGGACCGGATCTGAGTTCGTTATCTGTCTGCCTGCGATCTGTGCATCTCCGGCCGTCGAAGCGGATGATCGCAACGGAGTCGGCGAGGGCATGGTTGCCGGCCGGCGGATTCTGGTCATGGATGACGAGGAGATGATCCGCGATGTTGTCTTCATGATGCTGTCCGAACTGGGGTGCGAGGCGGTACTCTGCAGCGAAGGGGGATGCGCGGTGGACATGTATCGGACTGCGCTGGAACAGGGTACGCCCTATGACGCGGTGATCCTTGATCTGACTGTGCCGGGAGGCATGGGAGGGGTGGAAACGGCCCGCCGGATCAGGGAAATAGATGCCGACGCCAGGCTGCTTGTCTCAAGCGGCTATTCCAATGATGCGGTTATTTCGGATTTGGGCCGCTACGGTTTTTCCGGGGCGGTGATGAAGCCCTACACGCTCGAGAATCTTCTGGATGAGCTCGAGCGGATTCTGGGCGAGAGTAAAGTCAAAATCTAACCCCCCTCAGTCCCCCCTTACCTAAGGGGGGAAGCTTTGAAGTCTCCCTTTATGCCCCAGAGGGTACTTAGATAAGGGGAGATTTGGAGGGGTTATATAACAGAGCAGAATTGACCGCCTTTGCTGATTATTAAATAGGCAGTTTCGTCCGCCTGGATTTTATCCATTTCGGTAACATATCGTAAAATAAGTAATTTAATGTTATTGTTCCGATTGGCACGTCAAATGCTCTGATAGATTGCAGCAGCACACGAATACACAATGGCAACGGCGCCATCCACGTTCATCATGTATGAATCGGAGCGCCGTTTTTCGTTATTGGCAGAACAAACGAAGAGCCAAAAAAGGAAACAGACATGGCCAAACCGGACTGGTACGATACCGACAATTGCGAAACCCACGACAAGGGTGCTCCCAAGTTCTGCAAGAAATCCGAACCGGGCGAGGGCACCGAGCGTTCCTGCGCCTATGACGGCGCCCGCGTGGTGCTGATGCCGATCACCGACGTAATTCATCTGGTGCATGGGCCGATCGGCTGTGCCGGCAACTCCTGGGATAACCGCGGGGCCCGCTCCTCCGACTCCCAGCTGTACCGGCGCGGCTTTACCACCGAGATGCTGGAAAACGACGTCATCTTCGGCGGCGAGAAGAAACTCTACAAGGCGATCATCGACCTGGCCGGCCGCTACCCGGAAGCCAAGGCTATTTTTGTCTATGCCACCTGCGTTACCGCCATGACCGGTGATGATGTGGAGGCGGTCTGCACGGCGGCGGCAGAAAAGATCGCCATCCCGATCATACCGGTCAATACGCCCGGTTTCATCGGCGACAAGAACATCGGCAACCGTTTGGCGGGGGAGATCATGTTTAAATACGTGATCGGCACCACTGAGCCGCCTGAGCTGGGCGAGTATCCGATCAACCTGATCGGCGAGTACAACATAGCCGGTGACCTGTGGGGCATGCTGCCGCTCTTTGACCGGCTGGGAATCCAGGTTCTGTCCTGCTTCAGCGGCGACGCCAAATTCGAGGAGCTGCGCTATGCCCACCGCGCCAAGCTCAATGTCATCATCTGCTCCAAATCCCTGACCAATCTGGCCAAGAAGATGCAGAAAACCTACGGTATGCCCTATCTGGAGGAATCCTTCTACGGCATGACCGACACTGCCAAGGCGCTGCGCGACATCGCCCGTGAACTGGACAACATCGTCAACGGGCTGGAGAAACGGGTCATGCAGGACCGTGTTGAACGGCTGATCGAGGAGGAGGAGGAAAAATGCCGGGCTGCCATCGCACCCTACCGGGCCAGACTGGAAGGCAAGACCGCCGTACTGTTCACCGGCGGGGTCAAAACCTGGTCGATGGTCAATTCCCTGACCGAACTGGGTGTGGAGGTGCTGGCGGCCGGGACCCAGAACTCGACCCTGGAGGATTTCTACCGCATGAAGGGTCTGATGCACAAGGATGCCAAGATCATCGAGGACACCTCCACAGCCGGACTGCTGGCGGTCATGCGCGAAAAGCTCCCCGACCTGATCGTGGCCGGCGGCAAGACCAAATTCCTGGCGCTCAAGACCAAAACCCCGTTCATGGATATTAATCATGGACGTTCCCATCCCTATGCCGGTTATGAGGGGATGGTGACCTTTTCCAAGCAGCTGGACATGACGGTTAATAACCCGATCTGGCCGACCCTGAATGCACCGGCCCCCTGGGAGAAGAGTGAAGAACTTCTGGCGGTCGACCTTGCGGCAACGGCTGGCCATGCCGAGTCCTTTCTGGCCGAGGATATCTCCGCTTCGCGGGTCAAGGTCTCTACCAAGGTCGCCACGGTCAATCCGCAGAAAAACTCGCCGGCCCTGGGGGCCACCATGGCCTATCTGGGGATTGATAACATGCTGGGGCTGCTGCATGGCGCCCAGGGGTGTTCAACATTTATCCGTCTGCAGCTTTCACGGCATTACAAGGAATCCATCGCACTGAATGCCACCGCCATGAGCGAAGACAGCGCCATTTTCGGCGGCTGGGAGAATCTGAAAAAGGGCATCGGGCGGGTGATCGAGAAGTTTCAGCCCCGGGTGGTGGGAGTCATGACAACCGGCTTGACCGAGACCATGGGTGATGATGTCAGCAGCGCCATAAAGCAGTTTCGCGAGGAGAATCCGGAACACGATTCAGTTCCGGTCATCTGGGCCTCTACTCCGGATTACTGCGGCTCGCTGCAGGAAGGGTACGCCGCCGCGGTCGAGGCGATTGTGACCTCTCTGGCAGAAGGGGGTGAACAGGTGACCGGTCAGGTCAATCTGCTTCCGGGCGCCCATCTGACTCCGGCCGATGTGGAAGAACTGAAAGAGCTGGTGGAGTCATTCGGGCTGACGGTGCTGACGATTCCGGACATTTCCAATGCCATGGATGGTCATATTGACGACGTGGTTTCACCGCTCTCCACCGGAGGTATTCCGGTTGAAGATATCAGAAAGGCCGGACGCAGTGTCGCTACATTGTTCGTAGGAGATTCTCTGGCCAAGTCCGCACTCAAGCTTAAAGAAAAGTTCGCCGTACCGGCCTACGGTTTTACATCGCTGACCGGTTTGTCCGAAACGGACCGCTTCATGGAAACGCTGAGCGCCATATCCGGTCGCCCGATTCCCGAAAAACATCGCCGCTGGCGCAGCCGTCTGATGGATGCGATGGTGGACAGTCATTACCAGTTCGGCAACAAAAAGGTTGCGATTGCGCTGGAGTCGGACAACCTCAAAACTTTGACCGGCTTTCTGGCCGGCATGGGGTGCGAGATTCAGGCGGCATTGTCTGCCACCCGCACCCGCGGACTGGACAGCCTGCCAAGCGAGAACGTATTTGTGGGGGATCTGGAGGATCTGGAAACAGCAGCCAAGGGGGCCGACCTGATCGTGGCCAACTCCAACGGCCGTCAGGCGGCGGCCAAGCTCAAGATCGGGGCCCATCTGCGGGCCGGTCTGCCGGTCTTCGATCGCCTGGGATCACACCAGAAAATGTGGGTTGGTTATCGCGGCACCCTGAACCTGGTGTTCGAGACGGCCAATATTTTCCAGGCCAACGCCAAAGAGGCTCAGAAGCTGGCGCATAATTGATAAAGTCAGGGGCAAGGGGCAGATTAGGCAAAATAAAACTGCTTTTGCCTTATCTTGCCCCTTGCTTCTCCTTGCCCCTGCTTTTTTAAAGCTTGAACTGCCGCACCAGCCGCTGCAGCTCTTCGGCGTTGCCGTTCAGCTGAGCCGCTGCTGTGGCGGATTCATGGGCACCTTGTGAGGTTTCCTGAACGACTTCGGTGATCTGATGCATGTTGCTGGAAATTTCACTGGTGGTGGCGGTCTGCTCTTCTGCAGCGGTGGCGATGTGATTGATCTGTGTGGCTACGTCGCTGACCTGCTGCAGAATGTCCTTCAGCGCCTGCCCGGACCTGGCCGCTTCGATCGTGCCGGTTTCAACCTCGCAAACCCCCTGCTCCATGGCGGCAACTGCGCCTTTGGTTTCCTTCTGGACCGCTTTTATCATCTCGCCGATCTCTTTGGTGGCGCGGGTGGTGCGCTCGGCCAGGGCCCTCACTTCATCGGCTACTACCGCGAAGCCTCTTCCCTGCTCGCCTGCGCGAGCCGCCTCGATGGCCGCATTCAGCGCCAGCAGGTTGGTCTGGTCGGCAATGTCTTCAATCGTGCCGATAATCGCTCCGATCTGATCACTTCTGG
Source organism: uncultured Geobacter sp. (assembly GCA_964420435.1). Lineage (GTDB taxonomy): Bacteria > Desulfobacterota > Desulfuromonadia > Geobacterales > Pseudopelobacteraceae > JACRCG01. Next base: position 12,047 of record CAYQTC010000051.1, on the reverse strand, counting down.
CTCCCAGGCTTTCCACCGTCCTGGCTGATTCCTGAACTTTTAATGCGATCTGTCCCATGACCGCTACGGTTCTCTCCACCACTTCCGCGCCTTTATGGGCCGATTGCGAAGCGCGCATGGCACCTTCTGCGGCCAGTTGGCAGTTCTGGGCGATGTCGCCGGATGTGGCTGACATCTCCTCTCCTGCCGTGGCTACGGTGCCGGCCTGGGCGGCCACCTCTTCGGCGCCGGTGGCGATATGCTCGGCGGTGGAATGCAGCTGGCTGGAAGCGGCGGCCACCTGGCTGGAGGTGCTGGATATCTGGCTGATGATACCCCGCAGCTTGTCAATAAACTGGTTGAAGTATTTACTGATTGCCGCCAGTTCATCCTTTGTGCTGTCATCCAGCCGTTTGGTCAGGTCGCCGTCTCCCTGGGAGATATCCATCAGCATCAGGCGCAGGGCACCGATCGGTTTTAAAATGGTTCTCAGCAGCCAGCCGGCCAGACCGGCCTGCAGCAGGATGCCTACAATTCCTATCATCAGGGCCTGCAAGATGGCGTTTTTCACATCAGCTGCAAACTCTTCGTCGGAGGCCTTCATTTTATTCTGCAGGGAGGCAACCACCTTATCCATGCCGGACTCGACCTTGGCGACCTGCGCATCAATTTTGCCGTCAATATCCCGAATCTCGGCGGTAATGCTGTCATTGGACTTGAGCAGCGGAAGCATTTTGCCTTCGAAGAGGCTGACTATCTCCACGATGGCAGCTTTTACCTCATCGACCTGCTTCTTCTCCTCCGGTGTATCGGCGGCCTTGATGGTCAGGTCGATGAACTTGAAAACATCTGCTTTCCTCTCAGTCCAATCCTTGGCCGTCTGGTCCAATTCCCGGTTAATCACGGCGTCGGCGATTATCTGATACAGCGCCAAGCCGCCCATGGAGGCTTCCTTGACATCAATTGCATCCTGGGAGCGCTTTGCGCTGACAATCTGCATCTGCTGCATTTCCTTCAGGTCGACGTAGTTCATGCCGACGATACCGATAATGGTCAGCAGGATGATCACGACATTGATGATGATTTTTGACTTGATGGTGTACATGGCGTGCGGCTCCTCGAACGCGGTTTTATTGCTTGATTAACAAATATAGCAATACAAAAAACATGTCAACCAATCTTGATATAAAGGCTTGATTTATAGTCGATTGCATTCAGTAAAACAGAAAGTTAAATAAATGGTATGTGGCCGGAGCGGAAGGGTGCAGTGAAAGCTGGCTAATTAAATTATGTATTCAAATGTTGCTTACGGGATTGTATTTCGGAGTACCTCGGCAAGATCCGAGAGCCGGTAAGGTTTCTGGATGAATCCCGCCAGTCCCTTGCCGGTGAACTTCTGGCTGATCTCCTGCTCGTTATATCCGCTGGTCATGATCACCTTCAGCATGGGGTCGAGACGTCGCAGTTCACGAAAGGTCTGTTCGCCATCCAGGTGCGGCATGGTCAGGTCAAGGATGACACAGCTGATTTTCTGACGATTGGCCTGATACACATTCAGCGCATCGCGGCCATTGCAGGCTGTAATTACTTCAAATCCGAGTTCACGCAGCATCTCGCCGCCGACGTTCAGAATAGTCTCCTCATCATCAACCAGCAGTATCGTGCCGGCGCCTTTCCAGCCGGACTGCCGCAGGTTGTCGCTGCTGACAATCTCTGTTTGTCGAATACTGGCCGGGAAAAGCACCTTGAAACTGGTCCCCTTGCCAGGTTCGCTGTAGACATTTATCGCACCGCGGTGGCCGCGAATAATGCCAAGTACGGCGGCCATTCCCAATCCTCTGCCGGTGAATTTGGTGGTAAAGAACGGGTCGAATATCTTGGACATGGTCTCGCGGTCCATACCGCAACCGGTATCGGCTATTTCCATATAAACGTAAGGACCATCCGGAAGAACTTCATTCAGCCAGACTTCCTTGAGGTAAGCCTGGTCACAATTCATGAAGCCGGTGGTAATTGTTATGACGCCGCTTTTGTCTCCGATGGCCTCAGACGCGTTTATGACGAGATTCATGACGACCTGATGGAGCTGTGTGGCATCGGCCTCCATCGGTGGCAGCGATCTGGTCAGGTTCAGGCGCAGAACCGCTTTCTTGGAGATTGAAACCTCCAGCATGTTGGTCATCTCTTCAACCAGCTGATTAAGGTCTATGGTTTTGATGACGAACTTGCCTTTACCCGAGTAGGCCAGCATCTGTTTGGCCAGGTCGGTGGCCCGTGCCGCAGCCTGCACAATCCGCTGCAGATTCTCCGCAGCCGGCGATTGGAGACTTAGCCGCATCAAGGCCAGATCTGCGTTGCCGATGATGGCGGCCAGGATGTTGTTGAAGTCGTGGGCGATGCCTCCTGCCAGGACGCCCAGGCTCTCCAGCTTTTGAGTGTGCAATAGCTGGCGCTCCATATTGACGCGCTCTTCTTCCATGTTTTTACGGACTGTGATGTCCTGAATTTGTGAGATGAAATAATCCGGCTCGCCGGCGGCGTTGCGCACCAGTGAACTGGAAACCTGTCCCCAGACCACATGGCCATCCTTGTGGTAATAGCGTTTTTCAAAAGAAGAGCTGCCGTCGGGAGATGAGAGCGCTTTCTTCATGAATTCCGAACTCAGCTCTTCATCTTCGGGGACAGCCAGAGAATTGACCGTCATACGTTCCAGTTCCGACTTGCTGTAGCCCAGGATCTCGACCATTTTACTGTTGACGCGCATGAGATTGCCGGCCGTATCCACCAGGCACATGCCGGTATTGGCGTTATCAAATGCCAGCCGGAACATCTCCTCGCTTTCATGCAGCACCGCTTGATTCTCCTGCAATTCGCGGGTGCGATCAGCGACTTGCTGTCGCAGCACAATCGGCTGCCGCAGCAGCGTGTGTATAATAAATGCGCACATCAGACTGATGAACAGCCCGAGCGCGATACTTAAAGCTGTTGAAGAAATGTTGTGCCAGCCCGAGACGGGCGCTACACTCAGAATCCATTCGCCGTTTGGAAGTGCAAGCGTAATATCAACAGCGTTTTTCAGCTCTGATCTCAGCGATGCTGTAATAACCTGTTTCTTCCCGGTGTCGGGATGAATCCTCCAGAGTTCGTAGTCATAGCCGCTTTTTAGAATGTCCGGCAATCCGGCCGCTTCGAGAATTTCCGGGAAGCGGATCAGTACCGTGGTAAATCCCCAGAAGCGTCGTTCTCCTGTGCTGTCCGCCAGGAAAACCGGCATCCGCCCGACAGCGCCGAGTCCTCCCTGCACAAGGTCGAACGGTCCTGCCAGAGTAAGTTTTCCGGTGGAGCGGGCCAGGAAGGCCTCTTTGGTACGGGCCGGATCCTTGAGCAGGTCATGCCCGATCGCTTTTTCATTTCCGGCCAGAGGAACTATGCTTTTGATAATTCCGTCGGGAGCCAGTTGCAAGGCGCCGACTCCCGGATATAAACGAAGCAGTTCACCGGCGACCCTCTCGAAGTCAGCCACTTCTCCATTGCCCTGGTTTACCAGCGCCGCCAGAGCATAAGTGGCCGACAGGGCCTGATTGATGTTAGTGGAGAGTGTGCGCAGATGGGTTTGGGCAAGATTGGCTGCCTGGCTGCGTTTCCCTGAAAGGGACTGCTGTTCCAGAAACAGTATTGCAGCTACGCAACAGCTTATCGTGCCGAGGAAAACAAGAAAGGTTGTCAGCCAGAGCCGTTTAAATACCAGCGGGTCCTTTGCGGGGTTGGAGCCGTGATGGACGCTCATGCGGTGCTCTCTGATAGGTGTGGGCTTGAAGCTAACTCAGAAACAGTGGGACTATATCAGAAATTATTGGAAGTTCACAACGGAGAATGTACCGGTTTGACGAGAAAAGTTTCGTAATCAGGCTTTGCTCGGAAGCTTGCACAACATTCAGCTGTCATTGCCCATAACTTAGGCAAATACAAGCTCCGTTATGAGTCCGGTTTCAGAGATTCGAACTATTTCAGCTAGATACATTGTTGGCATGACCTGTGCTTTTTGAAGCTTACCAACCCGGTTCAAGACCGGTTGAAATGCATGGCAAAGGCGCCACCATCTATTCTGATGGTGCGCCTTTTTTGCTTAAGAAAGGGTGGTGAACAATGAAAATCGCATTTACGACATCAACCGGTGAAATCATCGACCAGCACTTCGGTCAGTGCAAGAACTTCCATATCTGGGAGGTTGGAGCTGATGAAGCCAGATTTCTGGAAGCGGTCAGCGTGGGCGAGCATGGCAGCGATGAGGAGGACAGGATTTCCGCCAGGGCACAGCTGCTCTCGGACTGCGCCATTGTTTATACGATGCAGATCGGTGGGCCGGCCGCGGCCAAGCTGGTTGCCCAGAAGATCCATCCGATGAAGACCAACACGGAAGTCAGCCTGAAGGAAACCCTGGAACGTTTTCAGGAAGTCCTGCGCGGCAATCCGCCGCCATGGCTCCGAAAGGCGATGAACAAGGGGCTGGCAACATCGTTTTTGGAAGATTAAAACGTAGGGGCAAACCTTGTGTTTGCCCGCGAATAGGGCGATCACAAGGATCGCCCCTACAACAACCTATATACGGAGGAAGAAAAAGATGGCTTACATCACAGGATTAACACGCGACAAACAGGAATGGACCCCGCAGTTTATTACAAACATTGACGAAGAAACCTGCATCGGCTGCGGCCGCTGCTACAAGGTCTGCGCCCACGATGTGCTGGAGTTTGAGGAACTGGACGGAGATGATTCGGCTAAAATGTTCATGAGGGTAGCAAATGCCGGCAACTGCATAGGCTGCCAGGCCTGTGCGCGGACCTGCTCCAAGAAGTGTTTCAGCTTCGAGCCGGTTATGATGTAATTCCAATTCCAAATCAAAGCGCTATCATCGTTGGCTCGTCTTCGGCACCTCAACGTACTGATCAGTACGCCTCGGTTCCTCAATCCTCGCCGCCTTGATTTCATCTTTGATTTGAAATTGGAATAATGGAGTGGTGGCGGGAGTTCCGGACGAATTCCCGACACCATGTCCCTGTTAAGGAGGCATAAAATGCTTATTGCAGTTGCATCCAAGGACGGTAAGGAAATCAACCAGCATTTCGGTCATGCCGAGCGTTTTCTGATCTATGATGTTGAACAGGGCGAAGCCAGGCTGGTGGATGAAAAAAAGGTAGAACGCTACTGCAGCTTTGACCCTGAACATCCTTTAAGGGGGCATGTTCTAAGAGGTATCGCCGAAGCGCTGCAGGGGTGTCGAGCCGTGGTTACGGCCCAGATGGGCGAGCATCCCAGGGGCGAACTGGAACAGCTGGGCATAGAGCCGTTTGTGGCCAGTGGACCGATCAGGTCAACAGTGGTAGAGTTGGCCAAGATACTGTAGGGGCGATCCTTGTGATCGTCAATACGCAGAGTCACAGTGAGGTGATGACCCGATATGCACAACGGTTCTTTCAATAATTGCAACCTGCCGCCATGGGTCATCGCTTCACACCATTTCAATGAAAATCCGCAGCCTCTTGAAATCCAGGGAGTCAAGTCAGGAAACCGTTTCCTGTTTGACAGGCTTGCCAAGCTGGGCAGTCAGGAAGAGCGGGCCATGGTCTTCAACGACTATATGTCGGTTAAGTTTCAGCTGCATCACTGGCAGGACCAGACCGACACCGCCCGCAAGAGTATCAAGAACAGTTATCTGCGGTTTCTGCGCGGCTGGATGATGGATTCCAACTCGGTCGAAGGGGCTGTGCTGAAGCGCTGGGTGGAAAGCCGTATGGGAATCGTGCCCAGCTTCCATAAAGCCCGCATTGCCGGTGTTCACAGCGAAGCTTATTTCAATTATTCGGTGGATGTCATGAAGGGCAGCGCACGAACCAATGCGATTCAGTCCCAGCTTGACATCCTCTATGAATACTGCCAGTTCGAGCTGATGAACAAGTTTCGGGATACGAGCCTGATTGCTCTCTACCGCGGAACTTATGATGCCAATGAGCATGACGTCATTGAGCAGACCGGCAAGCGGGAACAGATTGTCAGGCTCAACAATCTGGTTTCCTTTACGTCGGATGAGGAGCGGGCCTGGGAATTCGGATCTACGGTCTGGAAAGTGATGGTGCCCCTGTGCAAGATCTTTTTCTACAACGATCTGCTGCCGGGCAGCATAATGAAGGGTGAAGGGGAGTATCTGATTATCGGCGGAGAATACCGGGTTCGCAATGTCATGTGCACTTTATGAAAAAAAGCCCGGCCTGAGCCGGGCTTTTTAGTTTTTGCAAATAACGAATGTAATCAGATCAGGCCGTGGGCGACCATGGCATTGGCTACCTTGATGAAGCCGCAGATGTTGGCTCCGCGAACGTAGTTGCCCGGCGCTCCGTACTCTTCGGCGGTTTCGAAGCAGTTGTTGTGGATGTTGATCATGATCTCTTCCAGCTTTTTCTCGGTGAACTCGAAGGTCCATGAGTCACGGCCGGCGTTCTGCTGCATTTCCAGGGCCGAGGTGGCCACGCCGCCGGCATTGGCTGCCTTGCCTGGTCCGTAGGCGATCTTTGCATCCAGAAAAACTTTGACACCTTCCGGAGTGGTCGGCATGTTGGCGCCTTCGCCGACTGCGATGCAGCCGTTTTTAACAAGGTTCGCGGCATCCTTGCCGTTGATCTCGTTCTGGGTGGCGGAAGGCATGGCTACCTGACAGGGGATATCCCAGATGTTGCCGCCAGCAATGTACTTGGCGTCCTTGTGTTTGGCCGTGTAATCGGAAATCCGGCGCCGCTCGACCTCTTTCAGCTGCTTGATCAAATCCAGGTCGAGGCCTTTTTCGTGGTAGATTACGCCGTTGGAGTCGGAGCAGGCCACGCATTTGCCGCCCAGCTGGTGGATCTTTTCGATGGTGTAGATGGCCACGTTGCCGGAGCCGGAAACGGTGCAGATCTTGCCGTCAAAAGAATCCTTGCGGGCTTTCAGCATTTCGTTGACAAAGAAGGTTGCGCCGTAGCCGGTGGCTTCCGTTCGCACCAGTGAGCCGCCCCAGGTAAGCCCTTTGCCGGTCAGCACGCCCGGCTCATAGCGATTGGTGATGCGCTTGTACTGTCCGAACATGTAGCCGATTTCGCGGCCGCCGACTCCGATGTCTCCGGCCGGCACGTCGGTGTGCTCGCCCAGGTGGCGATAAAGTTCGGTCATGAAGCTCTGGCAGAAACGCATGACTTCATCGTCGGACTTGCCCTTTGGATCGAAGTCGGAACCGCCTTTGCCGCCGCCGATCGGCAGGCCGGTCAGAGAGTTTTTGAAGATCTGCTCGAAGCCCAGGAACTTGACGATGCCCAGATAAACGGACGGATGGAAGCGCAGACCGCCTTTGTAAGGTCCCAGCGAGCTGTTGAACTCAACCCTGAATCCGCGGTTGATCTGGACGATGCCTTTGTCATCCTGCCAGGGTACCCTGAAGATGATCTGGCGTTCGGGTTCGCAGATGCGCTCGATGATTTTCCGCTCAAGGTACTCCGGGTGTTTGACAACAACCGGTCCCAGGCACTCCAGAACTTCGAGAACCGCTTGATGAAACTCGGTCTCGCCCGGGTTGCGCTTCAGAACTTCCTGATACATTCCTTCGATTTTTTCATCTACTTGTGGCATGACCCCTCCTGTTGCTGACTAAAATTAGTGCAAACGTGCCACAAAACAGTGCACATTGCAGTATTGCAAGCTCATTTTGTGTGCACTTTTCATGCCGCTGGAGGCTGTTGCACTATGTTTGTGCATTAACGGTTAAAATATGGGCAGTTACATTACCGGTAGTCAGGTTATGCGTCGTGCTGCTCAAATTGGCCGTTGTAAATTAAGTCGATTTTAAACTCAATTGAGTATGGGTGTGTTGGTGCTGGTGAGAGTGGCATGGAGAATGATTAGAGCTGTTCAGGTCGAATAAAGTATTAATAGCGGGATTGTCTGGTGCGGGATGGCTGCCGGCAGTCGATAATGCGGAACCGGGGCTCGATCTTTCCTGGTTCCGCATCAGTCTGTCTGTCAATGTGACATAAGCACCGGAACGGTCATATGTTTGAGAATGTGTCTGGCAACGTCACCGAGTACGATTGTACCGAGTCTCGTATGGGCATAGGCGCCCATCACCAGGAGATCGCTTCCTTCCACCGACGCGCGGTTCAGCAGCACATCACCGACCGATATTCCGGTTGCTGTTGCCTGTTCTGCTTTGGCTGTAATGTCGTGACAGGCCAGGTGTGCGCAGAGCTGCTCACCGTCATTTTCGGCCGGGTCAGCAGGGTTTACTACCAGGATGTTGACTACATCGGCCTTTTCCAGCAGAGGAATGGCGTCATTTACGGCCCGGGTCGATTCCCTGCCTGATTTCAGCGCCACAAGTACCCTGTTACCCAGATCCTTGTAAGAGCCGGTGTAGGGCACAATAAGGACCGGCCGTCCGGATTGCAGGATTATCCGTTCCGGCAGGTCGGCCGGAGTGTCCCTGTCCTGGTGGCTGAAGTCCGTCTGCCCGACGATCACCAGATCCGAATAGTGTGCATGCAGGTTGATAATCTCGGCAACTCCAACCCCGGAAACTTTCCAGTCAACTATCTGTAGCTCGGACCTGATTCCCGCTGAGGCAAGCTTTTCATTGAATTCGGCCTTTACCTGTGCCGCTTTTGACTCCGTATCGACGTGCTGCGGCTCATAATAAGGGTGAGTGATTATATAGAGGGCGGTCAGCCGCGCCTGATGCTTTTGTGCGAGGGCAATGGCCAGATCCAGCCTGGCCGATGAATGGTTCGTATTATCCAGATGGACAAGTATGTTTTTTAAAGGCATGCAACAAACCTCCATTAGTATTGTAATCCGGCCATGGCCGGAGGTGAAAAGTTCCTGGTCAGATGCCCTTTGAGCATTTCCTCAAAATCCGCCTCCCGGTCGCCGCAGTAAACCAGCGACGAGGCCAGTTCCGCGGCCAGGATGGCGTAGCGGTATTTGGCCGGCAGGTCTTTGACCCTGCTGTTATATTCCGGCTCTTCCCGCACCAGACGCGGCAGGTGACTGAGGATCGCCTGGCGGAAGAGCGGCTGATCGCACAGATGTGGACGCTGCTGGAAGAAATTGAACAGTCGTGCGTAATGGTTGTTGATTTCCTGACTGATGGCTTCTGATATCTCGGTGCAGAGCAGATTGGAGCCCGGCTCCCGCTGGCGTCTGAAAATAAGTCGCGCTTCATCCCCGGCCCGCTTCTCCAGGATTTCGATCACGTCGGACACATAGCGCTCCTTGTGGTCAAGGAACTCCTGTTCACTGAGCAGCAGATTGCCGATGATCTCGTAAGATGAAGAGATGACACCGCACTTGTTGGCTGAAGCGTCACGCATGATGACGATCCCTCTCCGCTGCAAATGTATGCGGGCCTCGGGAGTGATGAAGGAGTTGGCCCCCTCGATGATGGCCCGGGTGGTCGGAGTGCCGTCCTCCCGGAAAAAACGGTGCCAGTTGTCCTTGTCGATGGTTTCCGGCCTTCCCCCGGCCGGAATGAACAGGTCGGTGGGAACCGAGAACAGCAGGTTGCCGAACTCCCGATGGAACTCATCCATGGTCACCCACTGCTCCTCGGGGCCGTAGGGTGTGCTGACCACCCGCTTGAAGAGTTCTCGCAACCCCTCGGTCTTCTGCTGCCGCCGATAGAGTATGAATCCGCCCGGATGCAGGGCGTTCGGATCAAATGCATCCAGATCCTCGCGCAGCAGAATCCGTTCCAGTTCCTCGCGCTGCATTCCTTCCGGATCGAAGATCGCCCCGGTGCCGTCCAGGATCAGCTTGATCTTGACCTGGGGACAGCGTTCCAGCAGCAGCCGCATGGCGTTGCCGGCCACATCCCCATTGGGGCCGCCGGTGAACTTGACCGAGAAGGGATCCTTGCTGATGTCGGTTCCCAGTTCCAGCATGGTGATCTCGGCAAACTTCACAACCCCGGTAGAAGTTACCCCGTACTCCTTGTGATTGATGCCGACCCGTTTGCTGGACATGATGCCGATGCCGAGGATATAGCCGCGTTTCAGCGACTGGCGGGCGATCATCTCGATCATCACGTCGTGCATGTTTTCGTCCGGGCCGAGCTCGATCGCTTCGTCCTCCCGGTAGTAATCCACCACCCGCGGGTCCCGCGCCGTGCCGTTTTCGGTGACGAAGATATCGAGAAAGGCGTTGGTGAAACCGAACTGGAGCTTGTAGAGCCGCTGGGTGATCAGCTCCTGGTCCTTCAGGCCGGCTGCATCCAGAAGCACCACCATCTTGGAGCCCCCTTCGTAGATATCCTTGTTTTTGAAGTGCTGGGTGTGGGCCAGGACGTACACCTCGCGGAAAAGCGTGCTGGCGCTTGTGACATAGTCATCCCGGTTGCGGGTGATGATGGTCCGCCAGCCGCCGCGGGCAATGTCGGAGAAGCCGATGTGATAGCCGGCGCCGTAGCGTCCGAAGAAGAAGGTTATCCGGAAGGGGATCACCGAGGGGATATCTGCGATATATTCCGGCTTCAGTTCGGCCAGGTAGCCCGGATTGAGACGGAAGGCCAGGGCGTGCTTCTCAGGGACGAAGAAGTTGGTCTTGAGGGTATTGCTGATGAAGGTTATGCAGCATTTGAAGATTGTGCGGCGGATTTCGTCGATATAGCGATGACCGGTGTTGTACTCCCCGATGAAGCGGGTCGTCTCGGCCAGTGTCCTGGCATAGAGTTCATCCCGCCCGTCGATGCCTGGCTCGAATCTGGTGCGGAACAGCCTGGTCAGCTGCAGGGCGATGTCGGGATGGGAATGGAAGGCGCGCATCACATCCTCGTAACCGAACGGGTCGGGGTGATGATGGGCCAGGGTGGTGTGACAGAAGGAGATGAAGGCATTGACCAGAGAGCCTTCCTCGCCGCTCATCAGCCGTTTGGTGACGAACTCCCGGTAGGTGTGGGAACCGGTCGAAAGGATCTGGGTGTTGTAAAGTTCCTGCTGCAGACGGTCGAAAAGTCCGGAGCCCTTCGCCAGCGTTCCGGCGGCGCGGTTTCTGACGTAGAATGTCGCAAGGAAATAGGGGTGGACACCGTTGGAGATGGTCAGGCAGTAGGCCCGGGTCACACCCAGTTCCAGCCGGTTGAAGACTTCCATGATCTGAACAAGAAAATCATTCTGGGGCGGGTTGCCGACGGCAAACATGACCCTTGTTTCCTGACGCTCCCCGAGACCGTGAGTTTCCTCCACGTCCAGATAAATCCCGCCCTGGCGGTTGCCCTGCTGGTAGATCCACAGAATCTGTGCCACCCGCTTGGGGGGGGAAATACGGACGTAATCTTGATTGTTGAGCCAGAGAGTGCGCAGCAGGCGGTCCGTTTCGGTGATGTCAAAAAGCGGGTAATGGGTTTGAAGCGCATCAGAAATCGAGTCCCGGATGCCGGCCGGAATGGAAACAGCCGCCGCGCCGGCAATCTCACGATGATCCTTGCGATCGAAATCAAAGCGCTGTACTTCCAGTTCCTGGTCAAGTCCCGGGACAACGCCGTGTGAATGGGTAAACTCGGCGTAGGAAATATCACGCTCCTGCAACGTCTTCAGCGTGTCGTACAGAGATCCCGGACGGTTGAGACGAGCAAGAATGAGCGTTTTAACCCGGTCGGCCAGGGTCAGTTTCTGGTTGTGCTCGAGGCTCTTGAGGCCCACGGCTAGGTTGAAGACCGCTTCTGCTTCCTCCTGCATGGTAATCGGAAAAAACGAATCCATCTGCGCCCTGAGCCATTCCAGATTCTCCATGGCCTGGACTCCGGTGTCGCCGATCATCCGGCAAACCTTGCTGAACACATCGCTGTCGTTGTCACTTCGCATCTAACGGCTCCTTTGCCGGCAGTAGTCCTTCCATTTCCGGTTCGAATATCTTCCAGACCCTTTTCTGAAGTTCTGCAATAAATTCCGGAGTAGTGATATTCGGTAACTTGATGTTTGGGTTCGGCCGTTCCCACACTTCGGCAGGAAGGGTGTACTCGTCCTTTTGATACCCCTGCCTCAATTCCAGGGCCA
>CAYQTC010000050.1:0-19722 GCA_964420435.1 uncultured Geobacter sp. | reverse complement strand
GACCGGCAAAACGCATTTTGTCCTCTCCGGATTTGAGCTGGTTGTCGGTTGAGAGCGCCACAGCTCCCATGTAGACATTCTCCCACTGTTCACCGGCCTGCCCGATAGCTGCGAAGTGGGCATCGCTGCCGTACTCTTTCTGCAGAACCATCATCTTGGCGTGGGTGCCAAGGCCGAGCAGATGATCGGCAGGCTTCAATTCCACCACCGGCCCTTCGGCAGATTCCCTGATCAGGGCATAGACCGGCTTCGGCGAGCGACCTTCGAAGATCAGCTCGTCCAGACCGGTCCACTTGAATTTCGCGCCGAAATTCCCGCTGCCGGTTGACCACATGGCTGCCGGCAGCCCTTTTTTTGATGCTTTTATCGGGCTGTACCCGGAAAAATAGGTGCGCATACCGGTCATGGCGCTGCTGCCGGTCAAGAGACCGGTGTTAACTATCAGCGGGTTCTCTTCGCAATAGGCGTGACATATGTTTCTCTCAGCCAATATCTGGAATGAACGGCCGAACCCGCCCAGCACATCCTCAAGATTGCGGCAGGGGACATCTTCAAAGCGCATTTCACCGTTATTCAGATCTATCGTACAACGCGAGTACACCACGGATGACGGTTCAGCCGCGGGATCAGAGGAGAAGTATTTCATGCTGGTTACTCCTGTGTCATGGTGGGTTTGGAAGACAGGGCACTGTTTCTGTTACAAACTATCCTTCATCTATCTATGGCAGCAGGCAGCGTTTTCCGTTTTCAGAAGCCCAGATACGCTTCGCGGATCGACTCATCAGCCTCCAGCTGCTTGCCGGTGCCTTCACCGACGATGCGTCCGTTTTCCATGACGTAGCAGTAATCGGCCACTTTCAGCGTCTGGTGGACATTCTGTTCGACCAGGAAGATGGTCAGTCCCTGGCGGTGCAGTTCCTTGATGACGTTGAACACTTCCTGGACCATCAGCGGCGCAAGCCCCAGGCTCGGCTCGTCGAACATGATCACCTGCGGGTCCTGCATCAGGGCCCGGCCGATGGCGACCATCTGCTGCTCTCCGCCGGAAAGGGTTTCTGCCGTCTGGTTGCGGCGCTCTTCCAGTCTCGGGAAGATCGAGTAGACGTGTTTGAGGGTCGCTTCACGCTTGCCGTGGGCGCGTTTGAGATAGGCGCCGACCAGAAGGTTTTCTTCCACGGTCATTTTGGAAAAGAGCTGCCTCCCCTCCGGAACCAGGGTGATCCCAAGATCCACCACCTTGTGTACCGGGCTTCCGCTGATGACCTCTCCGTTGTATGAGATCTGTCCGGCGGCAAGTGGAGCAAGGCCGCAGATAGACTTCAGGGTGGTGGTCTTGCCGGCGCCGTTGGCGCCGATCAGGGCGACCAGCTGCCCTTTTTTGACCGAGAACGAGATGCCCCACAGAGCCTGGAGGTCACCGTATTTGACCGCTATGTCTTTGACGTCGAGTACATTCATGCCGCTGCCTCTCCCAGATAGGCTTCGATAACCAGCGGATTGCGCGCCACTTCAGCCGCCGCCCCCTCTGCTATCTTCTCGCCGAAATTCAACACCACCAAACGATCACTGATATTCATAATGACCCGCATGATATGTTCCACAATCAGGATGGTCATGCCCTGCTCCTTGAGTTTCAGGATCAGCTCGACCGTCCGGTCCGCCTCGGTCGGGTTCAATCCGGCCACCACCTCGTCCAGCAGCAGGAAGCTCGGCTCCAGGGCCAGGGCCTTGCCGATTTCAAGCCGTTTGCGGCCGGCCAGGGTCAGGCTGGCGGCTGATACGTTGGCGCGATCCGCCAGTTCCGTACTCTCCAGGATCTTCCAGGCGTGCCGTTCCGCGTCGGCCCGTTTCGGATAGCGCAAGAACGAGGCGATGATGATGTTTTCCAGCACGGTCAGGCCGGCAAATGGCTTCACAACCTGGAAGGTCCGACCGATTCCAAGGCCGGCCAGAACGTAGGGACGCTTGCCGCTGATGTCCTGCCCCTTGAAATTGATCGAGCCGCTGGTGGGGGCGTAATAACCGCTGATGACATTGAACAGGGTTGTTTTACCGGCGCCGTTGGGCCCCAGAAGTCCGACGATTTCCCCCGGCTGGACCTGAAAGGAGACGTCGTTGACTGCGGTCAATCCGCCGAAGCATTTTGTGACCGAGTTTACTTTCAATATGGGTTCAACCATGATCATTCCCCTTCATTCTGTGGCAGTTTGGCTATGAGGCCTTCATCCTTCTTCTCCGCTTCCTGCTTGCTTTTTCTGAATCCATTCAGCGTCCCCCACAGCCCGTTCGGTATGAACACGACACTCAAGGCGATGACGGCGCCCAGGATGATCAGGTACAGCAGCTGGAAATCCGACAGATAGGCCCAGAACAGGGTCTTGAAGGCGAAAATCAGTACGGCTCCGATGACCGGCCCGATCAGGGTGCCCATGCCGCCGAAAACCACCATAACCAGTGCCTGGTCGCTGACCATGTCGCCCAGGGTCGAGGCCGGGTCGATAAAGGTGATCCAGTAGGCGTAGACGCCGCCCAGGATGCCGGTCGGAACCGCCGAAAGAATGAAAGCCTGCATTTTCAGCTTGGTCGGGTTGAGTCCCAGTGCCATGGCCCCCTCCTCGTCCTCGCGGATCGCCTTCAGCTTCAGGCCGAAGGGGGAGCGTTCCAGCAGGAACCAGAGCACTGCAAAGGTCACGACAACAATGGCGAGCATCAGGTAGTAAAAGAACTGCGGATTGAGGAAAGAGGGGAGCCGCATGCCGTCAGGGCCGCCGGTGATGTCCATGATCAGGGCCATTTGCTGCACGGCCCGTGAGAGTGCCCAGGTGGCAATGGCAAAGTAGGCCCCTTTAAGGCGCAGAGTCGGCAAGCCGGCAATCAGTGCGCCTATGCCGGCCAGAACTCCGCCCATCGGGAGCGCCAGCGCAAAGGGCCAGTGAGCCTGCATCATCAGGATGGCGGTGGTGTAGGCTCCCAGGCCGAAGAAGGCGCCGTGTCCGAAGTTCAGGTAGCCGGTGTAGCCTGCCAGCACGTCAAATGCTATGGCGAGGCCGATCCACATGATCGCTTCCGTGACGACCCTCAGAAAAAACGTATCTTGAATCACTGCGGGCATCGCGATAAGTATGAGCAAAATCGGCAGGCCCCAGCGAATGCTTTTATCTTTCATGTTCAGACTCCCCTACCAAATAAACCTCTTGGTGAAATCAGCAGTATTATGTACAGGATCGCAAAGACCGCCAGCAGGGTATGGCCCGGATTGAAATAGATCAGGAATATCGATTGAACCATTCCAAGCAGCAGCGCCGCCCAGGGAACCCCTGCCAGGTAACCCATACCTGCCAGTACCACGACAAAGAAGGCGAAGATCGTGTACTCTGCACCCATTTGGGCGCTGACGGAGAGGATGCAGCCGATCAGCACGCCGGTCATGGCGGTGACTCCGACATAGAGACCGTAGACCAGGGCGCCGGTCTGTTTTCCATTGACCCCCATCAGGCCGGCTGAGTCTTTGTTCAATGCCAGGGCCCTTACACCAAGTCCGAAATTTGTTTTCTTCAGCAGATAGTGCAGCCCCGCCGTAATTGCCAGGGCATAGATCAGGCCCGCCAGACGGACAGAAGAGATGGTCAGCGAAAAGCCGAATTTTTCGAAGAAGAACGATCCTTCGGAAAAAACAGAAGGGGTGGAGTTGCTGTAAAATCCGAAAACCGTCAGGGCGATTCCCTGAAACATGATGCCGAGTCCAAATGTGAAGACCAGACCCATCAACAGCGGGTTCCCTTTTTTGCCGCTCAGCACGCGATGGATTACCGGCTGGATCAGGTATCCTATCAGGGCAAAGACAACAAAGACCACCGGTAGCAGCAGGAACGGATCCAGGCCGGTCCATTTGTTCAGGTAGTAACCGGCAAATGCGCCGAACATGATCCATTCGCCGACGGCAAAGTCGATGATGTGCATTACCCCATAGGTAAGGGAGAAGGCGATGGCGATGGTGATATAAATCCCGCCGAGCAGTATCCCGTCCATCAATGCTTGAGGTAGAAGTTCCATTACAATTTCCTCCGACTAAACTGGTAATCCGAATCGAGACGTTTTGTATCCCTGAACGAAAGTAATGCGGTATCAGTCCGTTGAATGAAAGCGCCAGGCATGCGGTTCACGCCTGGCGCTTTCATCATGCTGACCTGTCTAGCGATTCTTCCATGGTGTGAAGGGGTATTGCGGAGCTGATGCCTGACTGCTCTTAGGTCCGACGACAACAGTTTTGCCGTTCTGGATCTGGATCGTAAGCGGTGTCATGCCGACGTTGGCGTGGTAATATTCACCCGATGTGGCGAATTTGACCTTGCCGTAGAACGTGTCGATGTCCACCTGCTCCAGGGCCTTGATCAGCTGGGTGCGTTGTGCCTCCGACATGCCCGGTGTGGCGCCGATCTTCTGCAGGGCGACCTGGAAGGCTATGCCGGCCGCCGATGAACCGGCCTGTGTATAATCGGCCGGAGTGTTGAATGCTTTCATGGATGCGGCTTCATAGCTGGCGGCGTTTGGCCAGAGGATCTTGCTGCTGGTCTTGGCCGATGCGGTCCAGACGGAAGCCCCGAAGACCTGGTTGGCGTCCTTGCCAAGCGCTTCGACGAAGGCCGGCTCGGTTACTCCGTAATGCATCAGCAGCGCCTTGGGGGTGTAGTCGATCTGCCGCAGGGATTTGACCAGCTTGATCAGCTCCTCGTCATGGCCGCCGAAGGCGATCAGGTCCGGTTTCAGTCCGCGGACCGCTGACAGAAGCGGGGTCAGGTCCTGGCCGGCCGGAACGATGTTGAACTTGAGCACTTTTATCTTGGCAGCTTCAGCGGCACTTTTGAAAGCTTCAGCGGATGCTTTTGAGAAGGTGTCATTGGAGCCGAGAATTACCGCGGTTTTGGGAGCGGGTTTCAGTTCGCTCAGGGTTTTGATCGGGGTTGCACCGGTGAAATTGATTGGCGGCACGGTGCCGAAGGTATAAAGGAATTTATTGGTCCAGATCAGCGGAGATTCGGCAGAACCTGTAATCATCGGAATTTTGTACTTTTCAACAACCGGGGCGACAGCGATGGTGACACCGGAAGAGTACGGCCCAAGTATGAAATCGACCTTCTCCTGGGTGATCAGGCGCTCTGCGGCGGAAGCACCCGAGGCCGGATTTGACTGGGCATCGGCATAATAGAGCTTTACCTGGTATTTCTTGCCTTTGATATCTATACCGCCTTTGGCGTTGACTTCCTGTGCCCAAAGGTCATAGCCCCTTTTGGTGACATTCCCGCCGGTGGCCAGGGAGCCGGACAGTTCGGTAACGACTCCGACCTTGAAGGTATTCTTCAGCTCCTCCGCGTAGAGTGTGGTTGACAGCATGAACGACGAGATGAGGGCCAGGGTGCTCAGCAATCTTTTTTTCATGTGTTGCCTCCTTTTGTGTGTGAACTTCTTTCAGATGGAATGAATATCTTTTTAATGCCGGGCAGCAATAAAACAATTTTATAATCGTCTGTTTACTGCATGAGGCGTGCCACTCCTTTAATTTTGCGATTTATGCAGCCGGTATATGTAAGTGCCGTATACGTTACCGGAGCAATAACGATGGTGCTGTGTGCGCGGAAGCCTGTGCTTTCAAGGCATGGCGGACGGTATGGCGGCAGCAGGCAAAAACAGGTATCAGTATAATAGTTAAATGGTGCATCCGGGGCATATGGTAACAGTATTACAAATCCTGTTGTTTTATGCGAAATGGAATAATCGGTGCTCGCCGGGCAGTTCAGGAGAGGCCGAAGCGTTTCAGCTTCTTGGAGATGGTGGACTGGTTGACGCCCAGGGCTTCCGCCACCTGGCACTGGTTGTCGTATTTCTCTAGGGCCTGGATGAGAATGGATCGTTCCACGCTGTCAACGGCCTGCTGGAGTGTCATGGCCTCCGGCCAGGCACTAAGGTTGGAACCCGCCTCTTTGGCGTGCCCGATGATGTCGCCGGGAAGGTCCTGGATGTCAATCAGTTCAGTCTCCGACATGACCACCAGTCGTTCGCAGATATTAATCAGCTCACGTACGTTCCCGGGATACGGGTAAGCCGAAAGGGCATCGGAAGCGGCAGCGGAAATGCGTTTTTTAATGCCGTTCCTGGCGCCGAAAAGGTCGACGTAGTGATGGATCATGGGAAGGATGCATTCCTTTCGTTCCCGAACCGACGGGACGTGGATCGGGATGACCTTGAGCCGGTAATAGAGGTCCAGGCGGAACCTCTCCTGCTTCACCATTTCCTCCAGATTGCGGTGAGTTGCCGCCAGAATGCGTACATTCACAGTCCGGCTCTTGGTCCCGCCAAGGCGCGTGACGCGGCCGTCCTCAAGAAAGCGAAGCAGCTTGACCTGTGAGGCGGTCGGCAGCTCGGCAATTTCGTCCAGGAACAGTGTTCCGTCATCGGCCAGTTCCAGATAGCCGGGCTTGCCGCTCGTCTGGGCGCCGGTAAAGGCGCCTTTCTCATAGCCGAACAGTTCGGACTCGATCAGCGATTCGGGGATGGCCCCGCAGTTGATCTTGATCAGCGGCTTGCCGGAGCGGCCCGAGTTTTTGTGGATCAGATCGGCAAACAGGCCTTTGCCTACTCCCGATTCGCCGAGAATCAGGACTGACGAATCAACCGTACTCACCTTGAGCGCCTGGCGTAACGCCTTGATCATATTCGGGCTTTTAGCAATCACTCGCCGCGATTCCAGCTCAAGCTGCTGCATCTCAAGTATCTGATGGCGGAACTGGTCTTTGATGGCCCCCTGCTCCTCAAGTTGTCTCTGCAATGTGTCTATTTCAGTAATGTCATGCTCGCTCACAACAACCCTGATCAGTTCGCCGCCGGCGTCGAAAACCGGCGTCCCGGTTGTGATCAGCTTGCGTCCCGCCCGCTGCTGCAGCAGGTTGGAAACCGTCTTGTTTTTGATTGTTTCAAGGGTTGCGGAGCGGTCGATGAAGCCCTGTTCAATCAGCTCGTGCATATTGCGCCCGACGACTTCATCCGCCCGGATTTTGTTGATACGCTCCGAGGCCGGGTTGATCCTGAGTACGTTGGCCTGGGCGTCACAAATCCAGAGTCCGTCCGAAGACGAATTGATTATGGTATCCAGTTCGCTGGTGAGTTCCTGGAAAAAGCGCATCTGCATGGCAATCTCCTCCAGTTCTGTGCCTTCGATGAAGGCGCATGCCACTCCCACCCGTTCCGTGTCCAGCATGATCGGGCTGACCCTGACCAGGTAGTTGGACTCGCCTCCCCGCACCGATATCTCGACCCTCGGTTTGCTTTCACGGATGGTGTGGGAGATCTTTTGCCACAGTTCCGGCAGAACGTCATTCAGGTGTATGCCGGGAGCGATGTTGAAGCTGTCCCGTGCAATCCGGTTGGCTAGTATGGTCATGCCGGAGTTGTTTGTGGCCAGAAGTCCCACGCTGATGGCATTGGTCAGGGCCTGGTAAAAATCTTCCGAATGAAGCGGCGCTTCACTGGATGGTGAGCCGATGAACAGGGTCGGGTCCGTTTTGTTGGGCATTGATGCATCCTTTCCGGTAGCGAGGAACTCACTTAACGTGCTGAATAATGGTGTTTAGTTAGTTGTTTCCGGCTGTGTAATCTCTGAAACAAAAAAGCGTTTTGATGACATTATTCACAAAAGAATATAATATGCAATATGGAATATTTTTTTGATGTGTTGTGTGGTCCGGTTGCGGGTCATCAATGGATGCGATATGGTCTGCGGCAGCACAAAGCAGAGGTAAAACGGGCTGATACAGATTGTATGGTGCGATGGCATGATCCTTGATGAGGTCTGGTGTCAGGGCGGGAAGTTTGCTTGCCGACTGAGGAGCCAACCGGCGGATGGAGGGAAAGTCGTAATCCCTGCAGGCCGATAAAACCATATAAAAGGAGTAGTACCCATGACAACGCGAAATGAAGAACTTCTGCAGCTGCGCAACAAGCATGTTCCCCAGGGATTGGTGAATCTGACGGCCTCGTTTATTACGGAAGCCCGTGGCGCGGTCATGATTGATGCCGATGGTCGCGAGCTGATCGATTTCGCCGGCGGCATTGGTGTTAACAACGTCGGGCATTGCCACCCGAAGGTCGTAGCCGCCATCAAGGATCAGGCCGAAAAATTCATCCATACCTGCTTCCACGTGGCCCCCTATGAATCCTATATAAAGCTTGCCGCCAGACTGAATGAGCTGGCGCCCGGCGATTTCGACAAAATGACCATGCTGGGAAACTCCGGCGCCGAGGCCGACGAAAATGCGATCAAGATAGCTCGCTATGCCACAAAGCGGCCTGCCGTCATTGCCTTTGAAAACGCTTTTCACGGCAGGACGCTCCTGACCATGAGTCTGACCAGCAAGGTCAAGCCCTACAAACTTGGTTACGGGCCGTTTGCACCTGAAACCTACCGCATGCCGTACGCCTACTGCTACCGCTGTCCATTCGGGCAGAAGTACCCGGCCTGCAATGTCTCCTGCGCCGATTACCTGGAGGAGTTTTTCATTACCCATGTGGCTGCCGAGCAGACCGCGGCGGTGATTGTCGAGCCTATCCAGGGCGAGGGCGGTTTCGTTACGCCGCCGCAGGAGTATTTTTCCAAGCTGCACGCTATCTGCAAGAAAAACGGTATCCTGCTGATCGTCGACGAAGTACAGACCGGTATGGGCAGAACAGGCAAGATTTTCGCCATCGATCATTGGGGCGTCGAGCCGGACATCATCACCTCTGCCAAGAGCCTGGCAGGCGGCATGCCGCTTAGCGCCATCACCGGCCGCGCTGACATAATGAACCAGTCCCATGTGGGCGGACTCGGCGGAACCTATAGCGGCAATCCGTTGTCATGCAGCGCGGCCCTGGCTGTTCTGGAGGTACTGATTGAGGATGGCCTGCTGAAGCGGGGCGAAGAGCTGGGCGATAAGCTGCTCAAGCGCTTCCTGGAGATGCAGGAGAAGTACGAGATTATCGGCGAGGTACGCGGCAAGGGCCCGATGCTGGCTCTGGAGCTGGTGCGTGACCGGGAGACCAGGGAGCCGGCCGGCGATGAGGCGAAAAAACTTACCAAACTCTGCTATGAAAAAGGGTTGGTATTGCTCTCCTGCGGCAATCACGGAAACGTGATCCGGGTATTGATGCCGTTGGTGATCAGTGATGAAGAGCTTGAGCGCGGTCTCTCGATTCTGGAAGAATCACTCCGGCAATTGAGCTAGGGGAAGTGATGAGGCTGGAACCGGACAAGAGGGTGCGAATAGAAGTAGTCAAGTCAGATTGCAAGCTGATGGAAGCGGGGGGAAGCGTTTATCTGGACGGCCCGGTGATCGATTACGCCCGCTCGGCCCCGGTCTGTGTCACCGCCTTGCTGGGGATCTATCCTTTCATCATGACCGCCCGCTTCGGCATCGAATCGGAGAAGATGGGGCACAATGACGGCTATCGGGTCTGCTGCCCGGACAAGCTGGTGGAATTCATTGTCTCAGCCTGCGCTGGCGAATCAATTGATCGATAACATCGAGAATTTTGTGGCTGGAATTCCATGCAACCGGATGGGATGAGATCTGTGAGCGCAAGCCCGGTTACTTAGCGGAAATGATCCGGATCCAGGCCATGGCGGTTCAGCTTGTCATAGAGCGTCTTCCTGGGGATATGCAGAAGATTCGCGGCATCGGCAACGCTGCCTTTTACGCTTCGCAAGGCGTCTCGAATCAATCCCCGCTCATAGGTTTCAAGCTGGGCAACAAGTGAAAATGATGTGGTCCTGGCAGGCTCCAGGCCATCGTCCACTCCTAGGCAGAGGCGTTCGGCGACGGTTTTGAGTTCGCGGACATTGCCCGGCCAATCGTGCTGCTGCCAGCGGATTATATCCGGCTCGCTCCAGTTCGGCGCATCCCTGTGAAAGCGGCCGCTTGCCTGAGTGAGGAAATATGCCATCAGGGGCGCGATGTCACCGGTGCGCTGCCTGAGCGGTGGAAGTTCCAATTTGACAACATTCAGGCGGTAATACAGGTCGGCACGAAAACCGCCCTGATCCGACAACCGCTTCAGATCAACCTTGCTGGCAGCCACGATCCGGCAGTCAACCGGTATGGATGAATTGCTTCCGAGGCGTTCTATACGGCGTTCCTGCAGTACCCGCAGCAGTTTGACCTGCAGTGCCAGAGGCATTGATTCGATCTCATCGAGAAAAAGTGTCCCGCCGTTGGCATATTCTATCTTTCCGATACGACGCCTGAGCGCTCCGGTAAAAGATCCTGCCTCATGGCCGAACATCTCGCTCTCAAACACCGACTCAGGCAGTGCTCCGCAGTTCAAAGCCACAAACGGCCCCTTTCGGCCGCTCTGGGCATGGAGGGCATGCGCCACGACTTCTTTTCCGGTACCGGTCTCACCAAGAATAAGCACATCGACATCGGTGGGAGCGAGGGCGGAGATGGACCTGCGAACTTTCTGGATGGCCTCGGACTGGCCGATCAGGGGCATTGTCCCCATGTCTCCAAGCTGCTCGTGCAGTTTGCGGATTTCAAGCACCAGGGTGCGCTTTTCAAGTGCCCGACGGGCAACGTCGATCAGGCGTTCCGAGTGAAACGGTTTTTCGATAAAGTCGTAGGCATTGGCCCGCATGGCCTGCACCGCCATTGATACATCGCCATGCCCTGTTATCAGAATCATCGGTATGTCACGGTCACGATTCTGAAGTTCATCCAGAAACTGTAGTCCTGATATTCCCGGAAGCCGTACATCGCTGATTACGACTGCGGGCGGGTCGTCCTGCATGGCGGCCAGCGCGCTCTCGGCATTGCTGAAAGTTCGCACCGCGAGATCGGCCAGATTCATGGCTTGTTCACAACCGTAAAGAACCGCGTCATCGTCTTCAATCAGGTACACCAGCAGATCATCGGGTGAAACTACATGCCCGTGTATTTTCATGCTTCCTCCAGCACTATCGTGAATTCTGCACCGCCACTGTCCTGATTCCCGGCATCGAGCCTGCCGCCCAACTCAGTGACAATCATGCGGGATATGGCCAGTCCCAGTCCGATCCCCTGTCCGGTCGACTTGGTTGTGAAGAACGGTTCGAACAGCCGTGACAGTACCTCCTTTGCAATACCCGGTCCGGTGTCGCGTATAATTATGTGAACATGTGGCGCATGGTCTGCGACCGTCACGGTGATGAGTTTTTCGGGTGAATCCGCAATCGCATCAATGCCGTTGCGGAGCAGGTTTACCAACACCTGTTCAAATCGTGTCGAATCGGCCAGGACTAGCGTATCCTGTGGAAACGGCTCGATCTCGATTTGTGCGCCGATCTGTCGGCGGCTGGGCTCAACCAGCATGACTGCCTGATCGATCGCATCGGCGATTCTTATCTTCTGCAGTTCAGTGGGTGATTTGCGGGCGAACGTTTTGATTTCGGTCACAATGCGCCCCATCCGGTCGCCCATCTGTCTGATAAATCCGAGATTCTCGCGTACTTCCTGCAGACGTCCACGCTCCAGCAGGCTGACGGCATTGTCCGTCAAGGTGTGGAGGGCGGTGAGCGGCTGATTGATTTCATGGCTGATGCCGGCCGACATCTGGCCCAACACGGCCAGTTTACCTGCCTGAACTGCATTGTCGCGGGTCTCGCGGAGGATGCTTTCGGTTGTTTTCAGGGCTTCAATCTTTTCTTCCAGCGATAAGTTAGTCTCAACAAGATCGGTAGTGCGTTCCGCTATTCTCTGTTCAAGTTCAAGATGCGCCTGTCTCAGAGCCACCTCCGCCTGGCGTCGTTCCTTGTAGCGCTTTGCATTCAACTGAAAATAAGTGATGACAAAGTATAGGAACGCAGTAGCCAATCCGGCTGCCGCGCCTGCCAGCAGAGCGCTTTGGTGTTCTTGCTGCGTGTTTGCCAGCAAAACCATTGTCCAGCCTAGATGCCCCACCTTTCTGCTCTGAACGAGATAGTCGCGGCCCTCGTCATGTGGCAGGGCAATCTTTGTCATCGAGACGCCTTCCTGCAGTTTTAGGTTCGTCTCAAGAGGCACCAGGCTGAGATTGTTGTAGGTCCGGGTGGTTTGGAGCCGTTCTGTGGCATCTTTGCCAAGCTGCGTCAACGTCCGGTAACGCCACTGTTTCACCGAGGTCAGGAAAATCACCCCGGATGCGTCGGTAAGCAGGACAATTTCTCCGCTCTTTAGGAGCGCCGATTCGAAGCTGTCAAGGCTGACCTTGATTGCGGAAGCCCCCAGGCGTTTCCCATTCACCTCTACCGGCGCCGCGAGAAAATAGCCGGGCAGACCGGTTGTCATGCCGATGCCGAAAAAACGTCCGAGCCTGCCCTGCATCGCATCGCGAAAATAGGGGCGATAGGCATAATTCTTCCCCACATAGGATACCGGTTCTCCGAAATTACTTGCCGCCCGGGTAAGGCCATTCGCATCCATCAGATACGCAGCGGCAATGTCAGAAATCCCCTGAACATCCCGAAGATAACTGTTCGCCTCATTTTGCAGGGCGATATTGTCCGGTTGCAACAGAAGTTTGCCCAGTTTGTCCTCATGGGCGACAAGCCGTGGCAGCGATTCGTTTCTCTCCAACAGGGATTCCAGGCTCAGGCGATAGAACTCCAGATGCTGCCCGCTCTGTTTCTGTAGAGAACCAAGGCCCCTCGACAGCAGAACCTGTCGTGTCACTCCGCTGACCAGCAGGCAGACAAAGAGCGCTGTCGCGACTGAAATGACAAGCCTTGAATGGGGGCTTCGCAATGATGCGATGATGGTATTTGTTTTGGTCTTCAAAGTTTGCCTGTGATCTATTGCTCGAGATAGTTGTCGTTCTGTTTCAGGAGGGCGTTGTGTGGGTTGCTGTTCAAACAACCGGGTCATTCTCGTGTCATGCGAATCTCAGCATCAGATTGCCGTTACTGTCGAATGTGACCTTCTGCGGCTCTTTGTCGATGTTCATGCAGGGCCTTTCGAGCTCAGGCAGCAGCGCTTCGGAGACGAGGCACTCCATCAGGAACAGCGTATTCGGGATAATTACGATGCGCAGTTTATCCGGTGAAATGCTGGAAAGGCTGTACAGCGCCGCCTTCATCAACTTTTCTTCAGTATCGAAATACATCGGTATTGCGGCACGCGTCACAAAGGTGCTTGTCAGGCAGTTGAGATATGTCGCCTGACGGTCGATTTTGTTCACCAGTTTTTGGGTCACAAAATCCGCCAGACCCAGGCCGGTTGCGTTTCCGTGAGATTCCTCGGAAATATCGAAGACTGCAATGCGTTTGATGCAGGGTTTTTCTGGTTCCGGAACCCCGTGTATCCGTGCCCTGCCGATAATATTAGTGTCCATTCCGGTGCCGCTGAAATTTTTGCCGATCTCCCTGACAATCAGCAGATCGATGGAGTCAACCGGCAAAGACGGCATAAGGATCTTTGAGTGCTGCAGCAACTCGCTTTCCTGCTCAATCAGGTTGTTTGTGTCAATACCCTTGATAACTGCTGTCTCTTCATAGGCATTTTCCACAATGCCGACCCCGCCCAGGATCGGTAGTTTAGCGAGGATTTTTTCGCCGATCTCCACGAGCAGGCGCGGTAACTCACCAGGGCCGAAGCCGTGGAACTGCTGCGCCCCCTGAGGTCCACCGAGGCCGACAACCAGTTTTTTTACCAGGCCGCTTTCTACAGTGGCTTTGAATGAAGTATGGGTTTTAACCCGGTTAATCACCAGGATGCCGTCCATCAGCAGGGCCGACTCGACGATAAAGACGGGCAGGCCGTTTTGCGTATGGGTAATAATCCGGCAGTCGGCACAGGTCAATATCTTTGCACCCATGGTCTCTTCGGTTATGCCGAGGCTGTCCAGCACTTCCTCCTGTCCCGTTTTCGTGCCGCCGCCATGGCTGCCCATGGCGGCCAGCAGATAGGGAACAGCGCCAAGTTCCTTAATGAAATCAACCGTCGTACAGAGTATGGTCGCCAGATTCTGTATGCCCCGACTGCCGACGGTGAGGCCGATCTTATCTCCGGGACGAACTTTTTGATCTAGCTGAAGGTTGGTCAGTTCGGCTCTTGTTGCCGCAGGAATATCGGTAACCTGTGGGCGGGGGAAGGTCTGTTTTACGCAAAACATGGCAGGAAGCTGTATCATAATGCACTTTTCCCCGATTTTGAATGTTGCTGAAACCAGCCATCTATCAGCAATTTTACTGCGGCAGGCAAAGCAATAATGCGGTAAATGATAATACAACAAATCGGATGGTATCGTGATCAAATTTTTCAGCACGTTCCGGAACGTGCCGGGTAGTTCAAGTCCCGGGGGGCCAGAGGAGAAACAGGCTGGCACAGCCCCCCTGTTCGCGAAAAGAGGTTCTGCCTACAGTCACGTCAATTCCAACCTCCGAGCAGTAGGTAAGTGTCCGGGGATGCTCCTTTGCCAGTTGCTCATTCCAGGAGTATTCTCCTGCCGTATAATACTCCTCGGTGCCGGAGTCGGTACGGGCCGAAAAACCGGAAAATGTCCACGGGATTCCAAACCGGATATCCACGGGGAGATGTGTTACGGAATTGATGAATTTGATGCGGCACTCCTGCCAGGCCCAGAGCAAGACGACAAATCCGCTACCGTGATCCCTGACGATTTTAACAGGTCTGACGCTCCCGGCGACAAACAGGAGAGCGGCCAGGATGATCGCGATGACCAGATATCGTCCGGCTGGTGGGCCCGGTTTCATCACTTCAGGACGCCCTTTTCCTTGTAATAGCGTAAGGCGCCCGGATCGTATGGAATGGTGCCTTTGACGAATTTCACGCCGTTTTCCGGTGTATTGTCCTTGGCCGCCTTGACAGCTTTCTGCAATTGGTCCTGATGTTCAAAGAGCGCCTTGGTTATGGCGTAGGAATATTTCTCGGGGAGGCTCTTCGGACCTACGAAGAGATTCCAGAATGCCAGAGTCTTGTTGTCCTTGGCGGTTCCGTAAACCTCCTTGGGGATCACCCCCGTTTCCAGTACGCCTGGATATTTCTTGAGCAGTTTTTTGACCACGTCCCCTTTCGGATCCAGGTCGACCAATTCGAGCTTTTTCCCCTGACGGGACATGGAGGTTGCCAGTTCGGTTACAGAACTGGTCGGAAGTCCGCCGGACCAGAAATAGGCGTCCAGGGTGCCATGAGACATGGATTCTCCCGATTCACCTGCACCGAGGCGTTCCTGTTTGGCCAGGTCGGAGGTTTTGATGCCGGCCGCTTCCATCACCATGAACGCCTCCAGCTCTGTTCCTGAACCGGGGGCAGCGGTGGAAACACGTTTTCCTTTCAGGTCAGCCAAGCTCTTGATCCCGGATCCCGGAGCGGCGACAATATGAAGAATATTCGGATAGGTTGCCCAGAGTATCCGGATATCCTTGGCCGGCTTGTCCTTGAACTTGTCAATGCCGCCGGTGTAGGCGAGGAATGCAGAATCCGGCAGCACGATACCCATATAGTAGGTGTTTTTCTTCGGGTCTGAACGCCGCTGAATCAACAGCAGGTTGTCCACCGATGCCGCGGTCTGGATGGCAGTTGCTTCCACCCCGGCATATTTCGTCAGAATCTCCGCCACTGCCGTTCCGTAGTAGTAATACACGCCGCCTATGCCACCGGTTGCAATCAGAATCTTGGGCTTGTCCTCTGCGGCCCCGGCCATACATCCTAATCCCAAAAACATTGTTAAACAGACGATACTGATGATTTTTTTCATGTCTTCCTCCTGGATGATTTTTGCTGCTGACAATGGACGAAAAAAATTGCTGAAAAGTTATTATTACCCTCCTGATTCCTGTTCGGCGACCGTGCATTGGGCACAGACTGCGATAGGGTCTTTCTCCGCTGCGTTGCTTCTCTTGCCGATAAAAAACCAGAGCGAAAGGGCAAGGACCGCCAGGTTGAACCATAGAAACGGAACAAAGAGACCGAGGGCCAGGATGCCGAGGGTCCATGATTCCCATTTGAGCAGGGGACGTCTGGAGTAGCCTACTGTGGCAGCGGCCATGCAGATTGCGCCTGCCGACACAAATAACAGCCGGACGAGGAAGCTCGAAGCCGTATCGAACATCGATGCGGTGCGCCACATCGGGATAATCAGCAGGGCTGTTCCCTGGTATGCCAGAATGAAAGAGAAGCCGAGCAGGTATTTTGGCAGCGCCACCTTGGCCGCATAGATCCCGGTTTTTAGCGGGTCGGTTTTGAACACCGAAGATGCTGCGTAGGCGGAGAGGGCCACTGGTGGGGTGACGTCGGCCAGGATGGCGTAATACATCAGGAACATATGGGTGGAGAGCAGGGCCGCTTCGGGAGGAATGCCGTTCCCGATTGCTACCTTGATGATGGCCGGGGCGGTCAGGGCCGAGGCCACGACATAGGTGGCGGTCGGAGGTATCCCCATCCCGAGCAGCAGTGTAAAGCCGGCGGCAAAAAGGGTGGCCATTATCAAGCTCTGTCCGGAAATCATGGTCAGAAACTGGGAGAATTTGTTCGGCAGGCCGGTCATGACCATCAAGGTCAGGATCAGGTTGGCGCAGACCACGGCAGTGCCGATAGGGATCAACGAGGAAAAGCCGTTTGCCAGACCCTTGATGAACACCGTCGGACTTTTCGGTCGAAGCGTCGGGTCCAGATAGCTGAGGAGTACGAACAGGATGATGGCGCCGACTACGGCCAGGCTAACCGAGTAGCCAAAATAGATGAATCCGACGATCAGCAGGATCGGGAGAAAGATGTGACAATAGCGGCGAAAATACTTGCCGCCGTACTGCTCCTCGCCTTCGATCGGTTTGATCCCCATCTTTTTGACATAGAGGTAGTTGTAGGAGATGATTGCGATGACATAGAGCAGCATCGGCCCCAAAGCCATGACGCAGATCCAGGAATAGGGAATGGCAAGGATCTCCACCATGACAAATGCCATGGAACCCAGTACTGGGGGAGTGATCATGGCGATGGTGCCCGAAGTGGCAGCTATCCCGGCGGCCTCGTAACGTTCATAGCCGCCCTTTTCGAACATCGGCTTGCTGATCGTCGAAACAAACTGCGTATCGGCTGCTCCGGAGCCGCTGAACATACCCATGAAGACGGAGGCGATGACTGTGACGATCCCCGGGCCGTCCGGTCTCCTGCCGGCGGCCATGGAGGCAATGTTGCCGATAATCCGTCCAAGGTTCAGGGCGCCGATGATGCCCCCCAGGATGGTGAAGTAGACCAGATATTTCAGGGAGACGCCGGTGATCATTCCGAACAGGCCGGCCTCGGTTTCGCTGAAGAGTTTTGCCAGTAGCAGGTCGAAGTCGAACGAAGCGTGGGCAAGGATGCCGGTAAACAGGTTACCATGCAGGTTGTAGAGGAGGAATGTCAACACCAGGCATGGGAGAATCGGTCCGGTGTAGCGGTACACCTGTCCGAGCAGGAGCATGGTCAGGCCGAATGCCATCACCAGATCCCATGGTTCAGGTACCATGGCCCGATCAATGATGTCCTTGAACATGATCACCTGGTAGAGATAGGGGGCGAAAACCAGAACTGCGCCAAGTTTGTCCAGCCACCCTCCCGAGCGTGGATAGAGTGCGGGGATGATGGCCGTCAACCAGAAGATCGAAGCGATGATGTTCAGTTTCGGGGAGAGGCCGATCTGCCAGAAGGCATAGAGAGGCAAGCCGGCCATGATCGCGAAGACATATGATCCGACTCCGGCTTTGCCATGGAAGGCGCGCCGCGAAGAGAGCAGGTATCCGGACACCAGGAGGAAGAAAACGTGCGTTGCCCGCTGAAGTTGGGTTAGATCCAGGATCGAGATGGATATCTTGGAGAACGGTGTGTAGGGGTGTATGACAAGGTAGAGGCTGTACAGGCTGGCGATGATCAGGATAGGGGTGATGATGAAGCGGTTGAATCTGCTTTCATCGATGGTTTCGTCGTGCATTTCCATATTTGCTGTATCCTTTCGTGTGTGATCTAAAAATAGGACATCTACTGTCAAATTTGTTTTTTGCGTTATAGGGTCAGTCTGGATTCAGTCGCTTGAAAGCGGTTGCAGATTCATATTGATAAGAGCGGCAAGGGGGGCGTATTCAAGCAGCTGGGAAAGTTCGCGCTGCAGTTCGGAGTCGATCTGCGCTCCCGGATGACGGACGTGCGCCGTGCGGATCGCCCCCCGCTGCCGATAAACCTCCTTGCGCACCGCCAGGCCTATCCCAGGCTGGAACTCATAGCGCATCAGCGGACAGACACTGTAGAATATCCGTTGCGCCTCCGGCAGATCTCCGCGGACAAAGCAGCTGTATATGGCCACCAACAGCTCCGGGTAGGAAAAACCGGTCATGATGCCGTCGGAGCCACGTTGCAGCTCCTCAAGGAAATACATGCCGCCCAGCCCGCCGAGGATGCTCAAATCAGGGCAGAGTTGGCGCAGTTGGCTTATCTTTGGTCCGGTGGGTGGCTCTTCAAGCTTGATCGTCCGGATCTGCTCGATCTCCCCGAACATTCTTGCGACCAGTTCAGCACTCATCAGTATTCCGGTTGCAGCCGGGTAGTCATGCAGTATCAACGGCGCCTGTACCGCCCTGCTGATGCGACGGTAATAGTCGAGTATCACGCTGTCTTTCTGGACCGGTGGCGGTGCTACCAGCAGACCGGCGGCGCCACTCCCGATGGCGGCAAGCCCTTTGGAAATGGCCAGATCTGTCCCGGCTGCGCCGGTGCCTGCGAAGACCGGTATTCTTCCTGCAGTTGCCTGGACGGCAATCCGGATCACCTCGGCCTGTTCGGTCTCGCCGAGCTTGGGCGCCTCACCCATAACACCGAGGACCACCACGCCATCGACTTCCAGTTGCACCAGGAAATCGATCAGGCGAAAAAGGCTTTCGCTGTCAAATTTACCCTGATCATTAAATGGCGTGGGTACAATAGTGTGAATGCCCTTAAGTCGTTCGATCATTGCTTGATATCCTCCGTGCCCTGACGGGCGTCTGATAATGTTAGCGGTATAGTCCCCGGCTGCGTGTCTGGTTGTTTGAACGTATCAGCCATCACTCCAGATCGGATTGCATAACAATGTTCTTAGTAGTGTGGCTCGTGTATTGGTTGTGATAAGAGCAATCAACATGCCACTCTCCATGTAAGTGATAAAAATAAATACACCGTTATATTAATTGGTTAGTGTCTTGTGTTGATGCAGAAGCAGGATGCGTGTGCGGGATTTCGGAAATTGCCGAGAAAGTTGTGCGGAGATCCGCACACAAGGCGATCAATTGCTTGGCGGGCTATAGAAACATGTCAGTCCTTGCGCATTCTGTCCAGAGGGTGACCCGCTTTCTAAGCTGATCTATATGGCCTCAGGGTGAATACATGTCGTCATAGCAAAACCTGACTTGTTTTTGCTGAAGCTTTGGATATTCAAAACCGCAGAGCGGAACATGCTTTGTCTGCCATGTAAAAATAAATATTCCTGGCTAAGTTGATAATATCTAAAATAGCTGGAATAAAAGAAATTTGTGCCTTTGTGCACTTGAATTGCGCGCGGTATATATTTTTATATTGCAAATAATACTATTTATAAATATGCTTATTGCAGCATGTACGTACCGCACAGCGGTATTATTTGTATTAAAGGAGAGAGTCATGAAACTGCTTGTCTGCATCAAACAGGTCCCTGACCTGGAATCCCGCTTCAAGC
>CAYQTC010000049.1:0-20183 GCA_964420435.1 uncultured Geobacter sp. | reverse complement strand
TTCTGGGCTATGAACCGGCCGAAGAAAAAGGGGTCGATCTGGCCAAGGCCGAAGTAATCGTCAGCGCCGGGCGCGGAATCGGCAAAAAGGACAACGTACCCGTCATCGCCGCCCTGGCCAAAGCGCTGGGTGGTGAGCTGGGTGCCAGCCGTCCGGTGGTTGATGCCGAATGGGTCGCCCACGACCACCAGGTCGGGACCACCGGGCAGACCGTCGCCCCCAAACTGTACGTGGCCTGCGGCATCTCCGGCGCGATCCAGCATCTTGCCGGCATGAAGAAATCCGACTTCATCATTGCCATCAACAAGGACAAGGACGCCCCGATCGGTGAAGTGGCCGACGTGCTGGTGGTTGCGGATGTAATGCAGTTTGTGCCGGCTTTGACGGCCAAACTGGCTCGCTGAGCATGTTTCGGGATAAGGCGTTACTATGAAGCTGCTTGATGGTTTGAAAGTTCTCAATCTGTCGGTCAATCTGCCGGGGCCGGCTGCTGCCGCCCGTTTGTCCCAGATGGGCGCCGAAGTGATCAAGCTGGAGCCTCCGGCGGGTGACCCGATGGAGCTGTATCACGCCGGCTGGTATCGTGATATGGCCGACGGTCAGACGGTGGCCAGGCTGGATATGAAAGATGCCGAAGGTCGCCGGATACTTGACGGTATGCTGGCTGAAACTGATCTGCTGATCACCGCGACACGTCCGGCAGCCCTGGAACGTCTGGGGTTGGACTGGGCAAGCCTCCATCAGCGCTTTCCCCGGCTGTGCCAGGTTGCCATCGTGGGTTATCCGGCCCCCCGCGAAAACGAGGCCGGACATGATCTGACCTATCAGGCTGTCCTGGGTCTGCTGACCCCGCCGCATATGCCGCGCACCCTGCTGGCTGACATGGCCGGGGCTGAAATGACGGTCAGCAGCGCGCTGGGTCTGCTCCTGGCCCGGGAACGGGGCAAAGAGAGCGGATATGCCGAAGTTGCCCTATCCGAGGCGGCCGCAGCGATGGCCGAGCCGTTTCGCTACGGCTGCACCGAACCGGGCGCCCTGCTTGCCGGCGGCATCCCCGAGTACAATATCTACCGGGCCAGTGACGGCTGGGTTGCCGTGGCGGCTCTGGAACCGCATTTCAAAAAGCGCCTTGAAGCGGCCCTTTCTGTCCATACGCCGGAAGAATATCGAAATGCCTTTGCAGCAGGGAGCGCTTTCGGGTGGGAACAGTGGGGGCAAGAGCTGGATATTCCGGTTGTTATGATCAAGGGCGCTTTTGCATAATTTGACGGAACTGTTTCACAGTAACAACCGGGGAGGAAACTATGAATCTTGAGTTGACCGAAGAGCAGAAATTGATTCAGGACACTGCCAGGAATTTTGCCAAGGCTGAACTGGAACCGGTGGCGGCGACGCTCGACAGCAGCCATGACCGGACGCCGATGCTGGCCAATCTGAAAAAACTGGCGGAACTGGGATTCATGGGGCTGAACGTCAAGGAGCAGTACGGCGGAGCCGAGGCCGGCGTGATTGCCTTCAGCGTGGCAATTACCGAAATAGCCCGCGCCTGCGCTTCCACTGCGGTGACGCTGTCGGTCAGCAACATGGTCTGCGAAGTGATCCAGGCGGTCGGTAACGAAGAGCAGAAAAAGGCCTACATCCCCAAGATCTGTTCAGGCGAGTATGCCGCCGGCGGTTTTGCCCTGACCGAGACCGGGGCCGGTTCCGATCCTTCCGCCATGTGCACCCAGGCGGTCAGGGATGGCGACTTCTATGTCCTGAACGGCACCAAGATATTCATTACCAGTGCTCCCTACGCCGGAGTGTTCGTGGTCTGGGCTGTGACCGACAGGGATGCTCCCAAGGGGAAGGGAATCAGCTGTTTTCTGGTGGAGGCAGGAACACCCGGTCTGATCATCGGCAAGGAAGAAAGCAAAATGGGGCAGCATGCCTCAGCAACCAACGAACTGATCTTCGACAACTGCCGCGTTCCGGCCAGCGCCATGATGGGCAGGCTGAACGACGGATTCCGCATCGCGGTGGCAGAGCTGACCGGCGGCCGCATCGGCATCGGTTCACTGGCCCTGGGGCTCGGGCTGGCCGCCATGGATTACTCCACCAGATACACCACCGAGCGGGTCCAGTTCGGTCAGAAAATCAGCGGTTTTCAGGCGCTGCAATGGATGATGGCGGACGGCTACACGGAACTGGAAGCGGCGCGTCTGCTGGTGATGAACGCCGCCTGGCGCAAGGAAAACGGCAAGAGTTTCGCCAAAGAGGCTTCAATGGCAAAACTGTTTGCCACGGAAACCGCCAACCGCGTCTGCTACAATGCGATGCAGATGCTGGGGGGCTACGGCTATACACAGGATTATCCGATCGAACGTTTAACTCGCGATGCCAGGATAACCACGATCTATGAGGGTACCAGCGAGATTCAGCGTCTTATTATTTCCAGGGAAATTTTGCGTAATTTCAGCTGAAGAGGGGGCAATGAATGAGTAATTCAAAAAGAATCACCCTGCAGCAGGCGGCCGAAGTCATCAAGAACGGCTCCAGTCTCACATTTTCAGGCTTCACCATCTGGCGGCGTCCCTTTGCGCTGGTCTACGAACTGATCCGGCAGCAGCGGCGCGGTCTCCATCTGATCGAGGTCAACGGTGGGCCGCAGACCGAATTTCTGGTGGGAGCCGGCTGCGTCGATATCTGGGAATCTTGCTGGGTCGGTCATGAACTGTACGGCAAGTACGGCGCCAACCTGTCGCGCAAGGTCGGCAACAAGGAGATCATCGTCGAGGATTACAGCCACGCCGAGATGATGTTCCGTTTCGCCGCCGCCGCCCAGGGCGCCGCCTACGCCGTTACCCAGACAGCGCTGGGCACCGACCTCCATAACCCGGAATACGACATGCTCGGCAAAGCCGGCAAGCGTGACGGCAAGCGGATTGCAAAGCATAAGTACATTTTTACCGAGGATCCCTTTTTCGATGCCGGAGCGCAGGTGCTGATTCCGGCGGTCAAGGTGGATGTGGCGGTGCTGTGCGTGCAGCAGGTGGGCGAAGAGGGAACGGTCAGAGTCAACGGCCAGTACTACTCTGACCCGGAGGCAGCCAGGGCAGCGGACATCACCATTGCCATCGCCGAGGAAATCGTGCCGGAAGAGTATCTGCGGCGCAACGCAGACCAGAACACCATTCCCAGCTTTGAGGTGGATTATATCCTGGAGTGCCCCTTCGGCGCGCACCCGACCGGCATGTTCGGCCGCTACGATGTGGACGGGGCCTTCCTGAAGGACTTCTATGCCCGCACCCGCACTCAGGAGGGGTTTGACGATTTTGCCAAAGAGTGGATACACGGGCAGGACCATATGAGTTATCTGGAAAAACTGGGATGGCCGAGAATGCTGAAGATGAAGGCCAACAGCGCCATGAATTACAGTCCTCGCGAAAAAAAGGGAGGGAAATGACATGTCAGAGTATGCACAACCTGAAGAATACGGCCTTGCAGACCTGCTCTGCTGCGCCGCCTCCCGCGAAGTGGCTGACAACGAGATCGTCTTTGCCGGAACCGGCCTGCCGATGGTGGCCATCATGCTGGCCCAGAAGACCCATGCCCCCAACCTGAAGCTGATATTCGAGGCGGGAACCCTTGACGGCCGTCCGCCGGAGCTTCCGACCTCGGTGGGCGATGCCCGTTGCGAAATGGGCGCCTCCCGCTCTTCCGGGCTTAACGACGCCTTCAGCATCGCCCAGCGGGGACTGGTTGACCTGGGCTTTCTGGGAGGGGCCGAAGTTGATCAGTACGGCAACGTCAATACCACCTGCATCGGCGACTATCTCAATCCCGAACTGCGCCTGACCGGCAGCGGCGGCAATCCGGACATCAACTCCTTTGCCAGGCGGACGGTCTTCATCATGGTGCACGAAAAGCGGCGCTTTGTGGAGAATGTCAGTTACATCACCAGTCCGGGCTGGAGAGTGAAGAAATGGCCGGGCGGCGAGTTCGTCCATCGCCGTGAACTGTACGGAGCAGCCTTCCGGGGTGGACCGTCAGCGGTTATCAGCACAGTCGGCGTTTTCCGCTTCGACCAAGTAACCGGCCGGATGTATCTGGATACCTGCCATCCCGGCAAGAGTCCGGCCGAGATTCACGAATTATGTCAATTCGACCTGGATGTCTCCCGTGTCAAGGGCGAAACCGAGGTGCCCACCAGGGAGGAGCTGCGCATCATCCATGAAGTGCTTGATCCTGACGAGATTTTTATTCCCAAGGTAAAGTAGAATAATGTTCAGTTTTTCTGAGGCGGACAAGGTCTTTACTGACTATATAAAGTCGGTAAAGGCCTTGTCCTTGCTGACTGAAATCATTTTCATAGTCGTTTTGCCCCCCGGCTGTTTTCTCTTCCACATAATTTGTCATACCCTCCGGAACAGTATAAAAAACAATCATCCCTGCTTGACAATAGATGTTAGCAGTTTACAATAATTTAACGTTTGTTCACCTTGAACCACCCAGGGATCGATGCTTCGAGTCAGGGGAACCTTTGACTAAGGAGGTACCAAATGAAAAAGATCACACATTATTTCGTTGCCCACCTGTTAGTTTTTGCGCTTGTATCAACAGCCGCAGCTGGCGGCATCCGGCCCGATTCCTTCACTCTTTCCGGAATAGTAGGCGGCTACACCTTTGACGGCGAGCAACACCTGGAAACCAGACCAGTCCTCGGTATTCGGGGCGGCTACAACTTTACCAAGTATTTCGGCGTCGAAGCACTGTTCGACTTCATTCCGACGGAAAGCACCCGGGCCGGCCTGGGTGATGCCCAGGTGTACCGTTATGGCGGCGACCTGCTGCTGCACTTATTTCCGGACAACAATCTGGTCCCCTATCTGGCGGCCGGTTACGGCGGAATATCTGTCGACGGAAACAATCAGTCGTCCAAGGCCAAGGGGGCTTTCAATTACGGACCGGGAATCAAGTATTTCCTGAACGAAAATCTGGCCCTGCGGGGCGATTTACGGCACATTGTTTTTCATGATAACAAGACCCTCTATAACTACGAGTATATCGTCGGCATCCTTTACCAGTTCGGCGGAAAGGTTCCTGCCGCCCCTGTTGCGCCGCCGGCAATTCAGTCGGAACCGAAGGCAGAAATGCCCATGCTTCAGGAAGCTCCACTCGAGCCGGTCCCTGCGGCTGAGCCCACTCCGGAAAAAATGAAATACTGCGTTTCCCTGAAAATTGAATTCGATATCGAAAAGGCGGAAATCCGTTCACAGTATCGGGATGAAGTTGCCAGGGTCGGAGATTTCATGAAGAAATATCCGACGACTACCGCCGTTATAGAAGGACATACGGACGAAATCGGCAGTGATGATTACAATCTGCAGCTTTCCCGGAAACGAGCCGAGAGCGTTGTGAAATACCTGGAGGACAATTTCGGCATTGAACCTTCCCGACTCTCCTCCAGGGGGTACGGCAAAACAAAGCCGATAGCCGACAACACAACCGATACCGGGAAACAGAAAAATCGTCGTATTGACGCAATCATCGATTGCGCCATTGATGTCAAGGAACTCGCAAGCCCGCCGGAGAGACTTTGCGTGACCATGAAGGTTGAATTTGCCACGGATAGCGCCGAGATCAGGCCTCTATATTATGACGAAGTCAAAAAGGTCGGCGAGTACATGCTGAAGTACCCGACCACCACTGCCGTAATCGAGGGGCACACCGACAACGTCGGCAGCCGTGAGTACAACATGAAGCTCTCCCGGCAGCGGGCCGAGAGCGTGGTGAACTATCTGGTGGAAAAAATCGGGATCGAGCGTTCAAGGCTTTCTGCCAAAGGGTACGGCCCCACCCGGCGCATCTCCTATAACAGCACACCCGAGGGGCGGCAGAAAAACAGAAGAATTAATGCAGTCATTGATTGCGTAATCAACAGGTAGCTGGAAAAGCCACACGGAAAAAGAGCGCAAAACACGAAACTAAACAGTATTTCCGGTCCTGGCAGATCGAAATCAGCGGGGCTGTCCCCGCTCAGCCAACACGGGCCCTGGCCGGTTCCTTCACCAGTCCTCACATCTGGGGGACGAGTTTCAGCTTCGTCCTCCAGAATCCAGAGCTGAATCAAGATAGTTAGCTTCTTCAAATCCAGCCTGCAGCAAAATCAAAAAGTTTATAACAAGGCCTGTTAATATCGCCGGTGTCTGGTATAAATACGAATTATCTTAATCCGTTTATGTATTCTAGTTCTGACAGAGGGGTCGGCATGAATGAAATCGGTTGCTTATCTTGCGAGGATATTGATAAGAGCGCCAGGGCATTGCTGATCGAGCTGGACGCACGCAAGCGGGTGGAAGAGAAACTGCGTGAGCAGGTTGATTTCAATATGCGGATATTTAACTCCACGGATTCCCATCTGGCTGTTGTCGATCGGAACGGGGTTATCCTGGATGTAAATGATGCCTGGCGCAGTTTCGCCATGGAAAATATCGGCGGAGATGAAAGCGCATGGGGTGTGGGCGCAAACTATTTCGTCGAATATGATCAAAAATGGGGCGATGTCGAGGCGGCACAGGAGGCATTCGAGGGCATCCGCAAAGTTCAGTGCGGACAAGTGATCAATTTCAGTCTGGAATACCCGTGTCATGGCCCGGGAGGAGAAAAGCGCTGGTTCAGCCTGTACGTTTCGCCGCTGCGGGGACAGGCAGGCGCCGTCCTGGTTTCGCATACCAATATCACCGCTCGAAAACTGGCGGTAGCAAAAATGCATCAAAGTCTGACAGAGATGACTGCACTGAATGCCCTTGCTCAACAGATATCCGCAGACAGCACTCTCGACAAGATTGTAGATGCCTCCCTTGCAGGAATCTCCAGGCTTATTCATCCTGATCTGGTACTTATCTTCAAGCGAAACGGAGAATTTCTGGAGCTGCTCCGGTCTGATCCGGCCAATTCGCCGTTCAGGCACCATGACACTCCTGTTCACCACGTCGGTGAATGCCTTTGCGGACTTGCCGCACGCTCCGCCAAACCGGTTTACTCGATCAATATTAATACCGACAGTCGCTGTGCCTGGGATGAATGCAAGAAGGCCGGCATCCGATCCTTTGCCGCATTGCCGCTTCTTGTTGAGAATCAGGTGCTTGGTATCATCGGTCTGGCCTCGGGAACTGAAGTTGATTTTGAAAAACAAGGGTCATTTCTCGAAGTTCTTTCCGCTGAGATTGCCCTGGGCATGAAGAATGCGTTCTTGATCGAAGAGGTGACAAGGCATGCCGATGAGCTGGAGAAAGAAATCATCGAGCGCAAGCGGGCCGAGAAGGAGCTGCAGCTTCACAGGGAGCATCTTGAAGAACTGGTCGAGGAACGAACGCTGGAACTGGCTGTCGCCAACGAGCGGCTCAAGGAGATAGACCGGCTCAAATCAATGTTCATCGCCTCTATGTCCCACGAACTGCGCACACCGCTCAATTCCGTAATCGGTTTTTCAAGTATCCTGCTCAATGAGTGGCTCGGAGCGTTGAATGACGAACAGAAAAAGAGCCTGAAGTCAATCCTGCGTTCCGGAAGACACCTCCTGTCGCTGATCAATGATGTGATTGACGTCTCGAAAATAGAAGCGGGCATGATTGAAGTTGGTCGTGATGACTTCGATCTGGCCGAGCTGCTGGCGGAACTGAAGCAGACTTTTGCCAAGGAGGCTCAGGAGCAGGGGCTTTATCTGCTCGTGCCGGAGTTCCATCTGTCCATGTGCACAGACCAGCGCCGGCTGCTGCAGTGCCTCTTTAATCTGATAAGCAACGCCATCAAGTATACCGAGGGCGGCGGGGTTTCAGTTACTGTTCAGCACAGCCGGGATCAGGGGGAAGTCATGATTGCCGTGACTGATACAGGCATCGGCATCGAGGCTTCTGATCAGCTCAGGCTTTTTAAGGCCTTCAGCAG
Source organism: uncultured Geobacter sp. (assembly GCA_964420435.1). Classification (GTDB taxonomy): domain Bacteria; phylum Desulfobacterota; class Desulfuromonadia; order Geobacterales; family Pseudopelobacteraceae; genus JACRCG01. Next base: position 12,254 of record CAYQTC010000049.1, on the reverse strand, counting down.
AATCCAGTCCCATCTCAGTGCCAAAATTCCGGGAACCGGCCTGGGGCTCTACCTGACCAGGAAAATTGCCGTGGAAATTCTGCATGGGAATATCAGCGTGGACAGCGAACCTGGGAGCGGAAGTACTTTCAGTGTGACCATCCCCTGCCGGGTTGAAGGGGGGCAGACGCCAGAGCTTGCTCCGGCCGGCAAAGAGGTGGAATAATGAAAACGGTGCTGGTAGTGGAAGATAACAAGGATAATCTGCAGATCATTACCTATGCCCTGCAGCGTGCCGGCTATGAGGTCATAGTTGCCGAAACCGGCGAGGAGGGGGTCGAACTGGCCATTGTCAGACGCCCCTTTTTTATTGTCATGGATATCAACCTGCCGGGGATTGACGGCATCGAAGCGACGCGCAGGATTCGAAATTCCGAGATAGACGGCTCTATTCCTGTAGTTGCCATCACCTCCTACGCCATGATGGGGGATCGTGAAAAGATCCTTTCCGCCGGCTGCAACGGCTACTTCGAAAAACCGTTCGATCCGTTGACTATTGTAGATCAAATTCACAAGCTTATCGGACTGTGCCAATGAAAATTCTGATTGTAGATGATAACGCAGAAGACCGGACCATCCTTCGTCATTACCTGAACCGGTTTGCAGGCGAGATTCTGGAAGCACCGGATGGTGCGGAAGGGCTTGCAATCGCCCGTTCCGGCAGGCCCGATCTGATTATTTCGGATGCGCTGATGCCGAACGTTGACGGTTTTGAGTTCTTAAGGGAAATCAGGCGCTCCACTGACCTGCGCGATATCCATTTCATTTTCTATTCAGCTGTATATACCGGTAGCAGGGATCAGGAACTTGCCATGGCTCTGGGGGCTGACGCTTTTCTGGTAAAACCGCTGGAACCGGAAGATTTTCTGAGCCAGCTGAAGAATCTGCTGGACGGGTTGAACGGGTCTGAAAAGAGGAGGATGAGTGAGCTTATGGCGGAAGACGAAAAGTACCTTAGAAAATACAGCCAGATGGTGGCCGCCCGTCTGGAAGACAAGGTGCGTGAGCTGAACATGGCCAACAGGGCGCTTACCGCCAGCGAAGCCCGTTACCGCAACCTCTTTAACAGCATGCGCGACGTAATCATTATTGCCGACCAGAACCGCATCATATTGGATGCCAACCAGCCGGCGCTTCGGGAGGTGTTCGGTTACGAAACAGCAGAAATTGTGGGTAAACGTAGCGATATTTTATACGGTTCACATGACGCGTTTGAGATGATGGGAAAAGAGTTTTTTGATCTGAAGAATCACCCTGATGCAAAACTGCTGGAAGTCGAGTTCAGCCGGAAGAGTGGTGACCGGTTTATCGGTGAGCTTTATGCGCTGAAGCTGCTCGACAGTTCCGGGAAACCGGTTGGAAATGTCGGCTTGATCAGGGATGTAACCGAGCATCGCAAGCTTGAAGCCCAACTCCGCCACGCCCAGCGGATGGAGTCAATCGGAACCCTGGCCGGCGGTGTTGCCCATGATTTCAACAATATCCTTACCGGTATTATCGGCTACGGATCACTGGCACTGATGAAAATGGCGGCGGATGATCCGCATCGGATCAATATTCAGAATATGCTGGAAGCTTCAGACCGGGCAGTCCACCTTACCAAAGAGCTGCTGATGTTCAGCAGGAAACAGCTGATTGACAGAAGGCCGGCGGATTTGAACATGGTCGTTGCCAAGGTGCAGAAATTCCTGAAGAGGGTTATAGGCGAGGACATTGAGATCAAGACCATGCTTCATGGCGGGGAGCTGACCGTAATGGCAGATGTTTATCAGCTTGAGCAGGTGCTGATGAATCTGGCGACCAATGCCCGTGATTCCATGCCGAACGGCGGGACTGTGACTGTGAGCACCGGCATTGTCAGACTTGACGCAGGCTTCACGACGGCCCACGGCTATGGAAGCCCGGGCCGTTACGCACTCATAATCGTTTCTGACACCGGTGGAGGGATGGATAAAGAGACGCTACAGCGTATCTTCGAACCCTTCTTCACAACCAAGGACGTCGGCAAAGGCACCGGACTGGGGCTGGCAGTCGTGTACGGCATCATCAAACAGCATGACGGCCACATCAATGTGTACAGCGAGCCGGGTCACGGCACGACCTTCAGGATTTACTTGCCGTTGGTCGAACCGGATACAGGGGAAGAGGCCAGCCGGCAACGGGAAGAGGCACCGGTCCGGGGTACGGAAACTATCCTGCTTGCGGAAGATAATGAACTTGTAAGGGATCTGGCAAAGAGTGTGCTGACAGAGTTCGGTTATACGGTGATAGAGGCCGTTGACGGTGAGGATGCGATTTGGAAGTTCAGGGAGCATGCCGATTCGATTCAATTGCTGCTGTTCGACATGGTCATGCCGATATTAAGCGGCAAAGAGGCAAGTGACGAGATACGCAAGATGAAGCCCGGGATAAAGACCATTTTTGCCAGCGGTTATGCGCCGGATATTGTTATGCAAAAGTTGGCTGATGAAGATGATATTCAGCTGATTTCCAAGCCCATGTCTCCGACGGAGCTGTTGCGGAAGGTGCGGAGCGTGCTGGATGGTTAATTTTAAAGGTCGGCTGAAAAAGTTTATTCAAATCACCTCACCGCTTAATAAGTTCTCAATGATTCAGAACTTTTATCTCTATTTATAATTCAAACACCATGAAAAATAGCTATTTGCAAATCATAAGCTTGTTGCAATTTGCTGGATGCTGCTATAGCTTCAAAATATCTGAATCAGTTGATAGTCTTTCTCTTTGAGGGTTTCTTGTGGCTGATGATATTAAAGTTTTGCAGAAGGCTTCATGGCGAAAGGGGAAAACGTTTCTGACGTTCTTTCTGCCTGCTGCTCTTCTTGCCGCAGTTTTGCTTGGCGTGGGCTTCCAGAAAGAATTAAAGTCGGTACGAGACAAATTGAAGCAGCAGGCAGTGAACACTGTAACTCAGCAAAAATACAGAACTGAGAACAGTTTCAATATGATTTCCACGGATCTGCTTTTTTTGGCCGAGCATGCTCATTTGACGGAAGCACTTGCTTCACCAAAGATTCGTTTTGCGAAATTCGGGCATGATCTGGCACTTTTCAGCAAGGTAAGCAAGATTCATGACCAGGTTCGGGTTTTAGATTCCACCGGAATGGAGTTTATACGCGTTAATTTAATCCGGAACTCGTCACTCATAGTTCCGGAAGATCAGCTACAGTTCAAAGGAGATAGATATTACTTCAAAGAAACTTATTCACGGAAAAAAGGAGAAGTGTTTGTTTCGCCACTCGATCTGAATGTAGAGCATGATCGCATAGAGCAGCCGCTCAAACCGATGATCAGGATTGGAACACCTGTTTTTGACGGAAACGGCCGCAAACAAGGTATAATCATATTCAACTATCTGGCAGGAAATCTCATACAAAACCTTAAAGAACTGGCTGCTGGCTCCCCTGGTCAATGCATGCTGCTTAACCAGGACGGCTACTGGTTAATAGGCAGCAATCCAGACGAAGAATGGGGGTTCATGTATGAAGACAGAAAACAGAAAACCATGGGGAATAAATACCCTGAAGCCTGGCGTACTATTCAGGCCTCTCAGACCGGCCAGTTTCTGACAGGAAACGGCCTTTTTACTTTTACCACCGTTTATCCGCTGTCTGCAGTTGCTAAATCCGGCGGTGTCACACTCGACGAAGTCACATCTGTCAGGACCAGTAAAGCAGGGAATTATTATTCCTGGAAACTGGTTTCTTTCATACCCGGTTCAACTCTCCATGCGGAGGAAGCTTCCATCAGAAAGGCATACGGGGCGATATCTCTGACAACACTGATATTGCTGACTGCCGGGAGTTGGTTTGTCGCTGAGTTATCGTATGCCAGACGTCAGCGGGAAGAAGATTTAATTCGATACGGCAAGGATCTGGAAAACGAGGTGCGGGAGCGAACCTTCGATCTGGACGAAACAGCCAGGGCTTTGCAAAAGGAGCTTGATGCGCGCAAGCGTGCCGAAGCAGACCTGCTTCTGCAAAGCGCTGCTCTGCAAGCCGCCGCCAGTGCAATTGTCATTACCGACTCCAACGGATCAATTGAGTGGGTTAATCAGGCGTTTACGGTGCTGACCGGATACAGCAGTGAAGAGTCGATTGGCAGGAACCATTGGGAATTGCTCAGGTCGGATGTCCACGACAGTGACTTTTTCAAGCAGCTTTGGGATACGATTCATTCCGGTGATGTCTGGCGTGGTGAAATGATAAACCGCCATAAAGACGGTACTCTGTATCCTGAAGATCAAGTCATAACGTCGGTGAAAGATGATAATGGCAATATATTGCATTTCATAGACATCAAACGTGATCTGACTGAGCAGCGAAAGCTTGAAGCGCAACTCCGGCATGCCCAGCGGATGGAGTCAATCGGAACCCTGGCAGGTGGCGTCGCCCATGACTTCAACAACTTACTGGCAGCCATCTTCGGCTACGGATCACTTGCTCTTATGAAAATGTCGGATAAGGACCCGAATCGACAATATATTCAGAATATACTTGAGGCATCAGACCGGGCCGCCCACCTTACCAAAGAGCTGCTGCTATTCAGCAGAAAACAGGTTCTGGACAGGAAATCCGAAGACCTGAATACGGTCGTTGCAAAATCTGAAAAATTCCTGAAAAGGGTTATTGGCGATGACATAGTAATAAAGACTATAACCCACAAAGATCATCTGCCTGTTCTGGCGGATGCGTATCAGATTGAGCAGGTCTTGATGAATCTGGCCACCAATGCCCGTGATTCCATGCCGACTGGCGGGACGATGACTATTGCTACTGAAGTTGTAAATCTTGATAAAGGTTTTACAGCTGCTCGTGGCTACTGCAAGCCGGGGCGTTACGCACTCCTGACTGTCTCTGACACCGGTGAGGGGATGGATGAAGAGACGCAGCTTCGTATCTTCGAGCCCTTTTTTACAACCAAGGAAGTCGGTAAAGGCACCGGGCTTGGCCTCGCTGTAGTGTTTGGCATCATCGAACAGCATGATGGTCACGTAAATGTTTACAGTGAGCCGGGACTGGGTACAACCTTCAGGGTATACCTGCCTTTGATTGAATCAGTTGTCGTGGATGATGTTAATTTGAAACAGGAAGAAACGCCTTCCCGGGGCACGGAAACAATACTGCTTGCAGAAGACAACGATCTGGTAAGGGATATGGCAACTACTGTTTTGAAAGAGTTCGGTTATACTGTGATCGAGGCAGTTGATGGTGAGGATGCAGTGCGGAAGTTCAAGGAACATGCTGATTCGATTCAACTGTTGCTGTTCGATATGATCATGCCGATTATGAACGGCAAGGATGCCTGTGACGAGATCCGCAAGATGAAGCCCGGGATAAAAGTGATCTTCGCAAGCGGCTATGCGCCCGACGTCATCAGGAAAAAAATATCAGATGAAGTGGGGTTCCAGATTATTACCAAGCCAATGTCTACAGATGATCTGCTGTTAAAGGTGCGGAGCGTGCTGGATGGAACGATGTAATTCCAATTCCAAATCAAAGCACTATCATCGTTGGCTCGTCTTCGGCACCTCAACGTACTGATCAGTACGCCTCGGCACCTCAATCCTCGCCGCCTTGATATCATCTTTGATTTGAAATTGGCATAATGGATAAATAACCATGATCATATCCGCCAGCCGGCGCACCGACATACCGGCCTTCTATGCCGACTGGTTCATGAACCGGATCCGGGATGGATATTTTTACCGGGTCAACCCCTTCAACAGCAGGCAGATATCCGGATTCAGCCTGAAACCGGAGCATGTGGAAGCGATCTGCTTCTGGACCAAAAATCCGCGTCCGCTCATGCAGCATCTGGATGAGCTGGACCGGCGCGGATTTAAGTACTACTTCCAGTTCACACTCAATCCATACAATTCAATATTCGAAGCAAATGTTCCGCCGCTTCAGGAACGTATTGCCGCCTTTCGGGAACTGTCCGGCCGAACCGGTCCGGAACGGGTAATCTGGCGCTACGATCCGGTCATTCTGACCAGCGTTACACCGGCGTCATGGCATCTGGAACAGGCGGAACAAATCGCCGGTCTGCTCAAGGATGCCGCCCGTCGCCTGGTATTCAGCTTTTACGACTTTTACAAAAGAGGACCGGGGCGGCTGAACAGGGCATTGCAGGGCACCGGGATAACGCTGGAGGATATCACTCTGCCGGAACATCGGGATGCTCTTGAGAATATTGCCAGAGGTTTCAGGTCTATTACAGACTACTATGGAATGCAGATATTCTCCTGCAGTGAAGAGGTGGATCTGACGGGTTTCGGAATCGGGCATGGCGCATGTATCGACGGCGGTCTGGTCCGTGACCTGTCCGGCGTCAATGCTGCTTTCAAAAAGGACAGGAACCAGCGGAAAGCCTGCAGATGTGTGGAGTCTGTGGATATGGGCGCCTACAATACCTGCCGTTTCGGATGTTCTTACTGTTATGCAAATTTCAGCGCGGGGATGATCGAGGGCAACTGCCGCAAGCATAATCCGGACAGCCCGTCGCTATTGGGGCGTTACGAAGGAAAGGTTGAAATCCTGTCATCGCTGGAACGAAAGAAAAAAGTCGGCGGATGACATCAGCTGACAGGCTTGCATTTTTCCAGTTCCAGCAAAGCTGCCTTGCGCTCCAGTCCCCCGGCATAGCCGGTCAGGGAACCGTTCGCTCCTACAACGCGATGGCAGGGGATGATGATCTCAATCGGATTGCGTCCCACGGCGCCTCCCACAGCCTGCGCCGCAGGAAGCCGACCCTGACGCGCTTCAGCCAGCTGTCTGGCCAGGGCACCGTAGGTGACCGTCGCACCCAAAGGTATCTTGCGCAGTAAAGCCCAGACTGCCATCTGAAACGTACTTCCCGTGGGTGCCAGCGGGAGGTCAAACTCCTGCAGCCGTCCCGTGAAATAGGCTTCAAGCTGGTCGCGCAGAGCATTGAAGAGCGGACGATCCTGATTTTCTTCGTATTCACTGACGTGTTTCGGTTTGTATCTCTGGTCGGCAAACCACAGCTCGCATAAGATATCCTCTTCAGCCAGTGCGATCATTTCGCCCAAAGGCGTCCCGATGCTGCATTTTACTTTCATTTCATTTTCTCCGCTTTCCCTCGCATAAACCTTCAAATCATGAACACGGATCAAATCTGATTGTGATAAAATCGGATAAAGGCAGATACATCTTTTCAGATTTGAACTCAAAAATCCATCTAAACCAGACTCTATAAAACAATGATCGAAAACCGCTTGACACCTGCAGGCGACAAGTCTAGTAGTTGCGGGAAAGGGGGTGCTTTATGAACACTGATATTCTATTCAAGGCGCTGGTTGTGGATAAGACAGCTGACAAGCAGTTCGTGCGCGAGATCCTGGAGCGATCCGTCAATGACCTCCCTCCCGGTGATCTGCTGGTGCGGGTGCACTATTCCTCTCTCAATTTCAAGGATGCCCTTTCGGCTACCGGCCATCCGGGTGTAACACGGCGGTTTCCGCACACGCCGGGCATTGACGCGGCCGGTGAGGTGGTCTCCTGTGCTAACGGCTCATTTGCGCCGGGCGACAAGGTTCTGGTCACCGGTTATGACCTGGGGATGGAAACATCCGGTGGTTTCGGCCAGTATATCCGAGTTCCCTCCTCGTGGGCGGTACGTCTGCCGGTCGGTTTGACGCTGCGTGAAAGCATGGCGCTGGGCACGGCCGGATTCACGGCGGCTCTTTCGGTGCTGAAGCTGGAGCGGGCCGGGGTAAAGCCTGGCGACGGAAATGTCCTCGTGACCGGCGCCACCGGCGGGGTCGGTAGTCTTGCCGTTGCCATTCTTGCTCAGGCCGGTTACCGGGTTACGGCGGCCACCGGCAAAGAGGCCGATCATCAGTTTCTGCTGGATCTGGGGGCTGCCGGGGTGATCGGTCGCGATGAGGTGTCAGCCGGCGCAGACAGGGCCCTGCTGCCTGAACGCTGGGCCGGAGCGGTGGATGTTGTGGGCGGAACTACGCTGGCGTCGGTTCTGAAGGGAACCCGCTACGGCGGCACGGTTACCTGCTGCGGCATGGTAGGTTCGCCGGATCTTTCGCTGAATGTATATCCATTTATTTTGCGGGCAGTGAGCCTTATCGGGATTGATTCGGCGCAATGTCCCCGCCATATCCGTGAAGAGCTCTGGCAGCGACTGGCCGGAGGCTGGAAACCGTCCCACCTGGCGGAAACTGTCAATGAATGTACCCTGGGCGGGCTGGAGGAGAAGATTCAGGGCATTCTCAAAGGACAGATTCGCGGCCGGGTCGTGGTGGATCTGCTGGAGAGCTGAACTGATGGACGGTACGAATTTATAATCGAAGGGAAAATACAATGAAAATAGTGACGCTGCTGGGAAGTCCGCGTACGGGAAAAAACAGTTCAAGTATTGCCAACCGTTTCACGGAAACCGCCGTTCAGCTCGGGGCCGAGATTCGCACCTTCGAGTTGAACCGCCTGACTTATAAAGGCTGTCAGGGGTGTTATGCCTGCAAGGATACTCTTGATCACTGCGTGCTGAACGACGATCTGAGCGAGGTGCTGACGGCGGTGCAGGAGGCCGATCTTGTTGTGCTTGCATCGCCGGTTTATTACGGGGATGTAACCGCCCAGCTGAAAGGTTTTATCGACCGAAGCTTCTCCTATCTGAAGCCGGACTACCTGACCAACCCGAAGCCGAGCCGCCTCAGTCCCAAAAAACTGGTATTCGTCCAGGTTCAGGGAAATCCTGACGAAAAGCTCTTTGCCGATATCTTCAAGCGTTATGAGGTCTTCCTTAATTGGACCGGTTTCAGCGACATCCGCCTGATACGCGCCTGTGGCTTTGGGCCGGCCACCGTCGACGAGGTTCCCGAACGGATCCTGCTTCAGGCGGAGGAAGCCGCCCGGGCGATGGTTCAATAACCGTTTTTATAAACTGTTGATTGCAGATATCCGGAAGGAGGCTGTCATGAGGGAGATGCTGTGCGGGGAGATCAGGAATTTTGTGAAGGAGTGTGCGGTCAACCGCTTTCCGGATGGCAGCGAGCCTTATTTTGAAGAGCCGCTGATCGGTTTTGCGGCAGCCGGAGATCCGCTTTTCAGCGAGTACAAACGGATTATCGGCGATTTTCACCAGTTGCCGGAAGAGATTCTTGCCGGAGCGGCTACGGTAATATCCTGGGTGCTGCCGATTGCTCGCGACACCCGCATCAGCAACCGTCAGGAAAGTCAATGGCCTTCCCGGCAGTGGTCGCTGACCCGCAACAACGGCGAGATCTTCAATGTGGCCCTTCGCCGCCATATCGTCGCCTGGCTGGAAGAGCGTGGTCAGCGCGCCCTGGCGCCGCAGCTGGATTCTGGCTGGCGGCAGCTGGACGATCCCGTTGTCGGCGTCGCCTCCAGCTGGTCGGAGCGTCATGCCGCCTATGCCGCCGGGCTGGGCACATTCAGCCTCAACGACGGCCTGATTACTGAACGTGGGATCGCCCACCGTCTGGGGAGTGTAATCACCGACCTTGTATTGACTCCGTCACCGGGTAGTGCCAGCAATTCCAGCAATTACCGGCACAACTGCCTTTATCATCGTGATGGCAGCTGCGGCGCCTGTATCGGTCGTTGTCCGGTCGGAGCGCTTTCGTTTCAGGGGCATGACAAAAATGCCTGCCGAAGCTATGTCTACGGAGCTGTGCCGGAGGCGGTGGAGAAGCTGTATGGCGTTTCCCAGACCGGCTGCGGCCTGTGCCAGACCAGGGTGCCGTGCGAGGCACAGATTCCGGCGGGGAGGAAAGAACGATAAACGTAAGTTTTTTTAAAGTCTATTCACTCAGCTTTAGAGCAGTGGCGCATTCAGGTTCATCTTCCTGCCTTGTCGGCAGAATGGACAAGATCATTCCCCCCAGGATCAGCAACGCCCCGATCATCCCGTAAAATCCCAACCGTTCATCAATGGCAATCCAGGCGTAAAGCGCTGCAAAGACCGGTTCGGTGCAGAAGATCAGGGCCGTATTGGTGTGGCTGATATAGCGCTGCATGGAGGTTTGCACCAGAAATGCAAATACAGTCGCAATCAGCGAGCAGATCAGCAGTGTGACCAGCAGCTGCGGCTGCCAGATAAAGACCGGTTTGTGTCGGGCAAGGGCAAAAAACAGGCTTAGCAGGGCCACGACACCCAGCTGGACGGCGGTGAGCCAGTAATAATCGCTGCTGCGGGCGAATTCTCCGGTGTAAATCAGATGCAGCGACACGCAGACGGCGCAGACGGCCGCCAGCAGGTCGCCCAGGTTGAAATGCCATGAACCGTTGCCGCACAACAGGAACAGTCCGGCCACGGAAAGAGCCACGGCGCACTTGACCGCTCCGGAAATGTGGTGGCGCAGCATCAGCGAAGAGATCAACGGCACCATGATTACATTAAGGCCGGTCAGAAATCCTGTGTTGGAAGCGCTGGTGTAAAGAAGCGCCACGGTCTGGAAGGCATACGCTCCGAAAAGCATGACTCCCATGATGCATCCCTGGCGAATAGTGCGTTTATCAAGCCGCTTGCCCCGGAAATAACTGATCGGCAGGATGATAGCGAAAGCCAGCATGAACCGCTGGGCCAGAAACACAAATACATCGACCCCTTCCAGGGCCTGTTTGACCAGTGTAAAGGTGACGCCCCAGAAAAAAGTTGTGGTTATCAAAAGTACTGCGGCCTTGAAACGGTTCATTTTTATGCCCTTGATTTTATTAAGATCAAACGTGAAGTTAGTCATGTCATAAACGAAAGAACTCCAAAGGGGCAAGTTTAAATTGAGTATACAGCAAATTATTGTTATATCTGAATGCGTTATAGCCGGACTTTTTTGTTGACAATAATCGATGCATCTCTTAAAAACCAATAGGTCTTACCATTCGAAAGCATTTCAGTTTAATCAAAAAGGAGAAGCAGATTATGAAAATTCTACGTACGATTGCCGCAACCGCTGCGCTGCTGGCTGCCATGTCTCTGTCCGCACTGGCTGCACCCAAAAGTATCAAGGTTGCTACCGACGCCACCTGGCCGCCGATGGAGATGGTAGATGCAAACAAGCAGATCGTAGGTTATGACATCGACTTTCTGAATGCCGTAGCCAAGGAAGCCGGCGTTGCCGTGGAATTCAAAAATACCGCCTGGGACGGCATCTTTGCCGGGCTTGATTCCGGCCAGTACGACGCCATCATTTCCTCTGTTACCATCACCGACGAGCGCAAGGCAAAATACGATTTCACCGACCCTTATACCAGCATCGGCCAGATCCTGGTTGTACCCAAAACAGACAAAACCTCCAAGACCATAGCAGACCTGAAGGGCAAGAAAGTCGGCTCACAGATCGGAACAACCGGCACGATGGAAGTAAAGAAGGTTGCCGGCGTTGAGTCCAAGACTTATGACGAAATCGGCCTGGCATTTGAAGACATGGCCGCCGGCCGTATCTCCGGCGTTGTCTGTGATGAGCCGGTAGCCGCCCACTTTGCCCTGCAGAAGAAAGAGTACAAGGAAAAGTTCAAGATCGTAGGCAAGTCCTTCACCAAAGAGGGTTACGGCATTGTTGTCAAAAAAGGCAACAAGGAGCTGGTTGACCTGCTCAATAAAGGCATCAAGGGTGTTAAAGCCAAGAAACTCGACGCCAAGATCCACACCAAGTGGGTTAAGTAATCCGGCCTGCCGGGCATGAAGGGCATAATCCCTCCAGCCCGGCGCCTTCCTTATGACCGATAATCAATCAAAGCATACTCCAATAGCAGTCGGTGACGGAGCCGCAATTCCTCACAAAAACGATGCGGGGCTGTTTACAGCCTGGCGCATCGCTTTTTTTGGCGCGATCACCCTGTGCCTGTATCTGGCATTCGGCCGGCCAGACCAGTACATGGCGATCTTCAAGTTCATTCCGGACGGAATCCTGGTCACCTTCAAGGTTACGATCGGCGCCATCCTTCTGGCGATCGTCTTCGGACTGGTCGCCGGATTGGGAAGAATCTCAAGCAACCGCTTCATCAACGGGACCGCATCACTGTATGTCGAAATAATCCGCGGCATCCCTCTTCTGGTTCAGCTCTTCTACATCTACTATGCCCTGGGCCGCTTCGTAAAAATCCCGGACATTTTCAGTGCCATCATCGCCATGGCTTTCTGCTACGGCGCCTACATGGCCGAGATTTTCAGGGCCGGCATCCAGTCCATTCCCAAAG
>CAYQTC010000048.1:0-20312 GCA_964420435.1 uncultured Geobacter sp. | reverse complement strand
GCAGTTGATCCTGACGACCAGTCTGAGCAACTGGTTGTAACGGTTGTTTGGCACTTTCTGCTTCGACGGTCTTTTCATCACCGTCGGCGCCAGTTGCGTAGCCCGCTGCTTCGATGCACTCACGGATCGCAGTTGCTGTGGTCTTGGCCGGATCGTAGAGCACCACAACCTTTCGGTCGCTGAGCAGTGTCGTTATCTTCGTCACTCCGACAACGCTCTTTACTACACTTTCCAGATGTCTGGCGCAGCCGGAGCAATCCATACCGCGAATGTTCAGTTCAAGATTTGCATGGTGTGGTGTCATCTATAATCCTTTTCATTCGAAAATTTGAGTGAGCCTGTAATTGTGTTACAACGCGACAAGCACCCGCTCCATCTTTTCGGCGACTTTTTTCGCGAACTCAACCATCTCCGGGTTACCAATCATGGAAAGAGCAGCAACCGGGTCCATGACCATGACCGCAGTCTTCCCGTCATCCCTGGTATAGATCACGACATTGCAGGGAAGCAGCGTCCCGAGATTTACTTCCTGGCTCAAGGCTTCATAGGCGAGAGGCGGGTTGCAAGCGCCGAGAATGATATAGTCACGGAATTCCTTCTGGAGTTTCTCGGCAAATTTTTTCCTGACGTCGATTTCGGTGAGCACCCCAAAACCTTCTTTCGCCAATTCCTCACGTACCTTCCGTTCAGCCTCGGCATATGGCATGTCCACAGTTTTTCCAAACGCATATAGTGTTTTCAGGTCCATAGTTATTTCCTTTCCACGTAAGCTTGTCGAGAGGGGACCATATGGTTTCCCTCGATAATTACTAATTACCCTGGATTCGGCAGTTGGAAGCTGCCTGCATTCAAGCGGACCCAAGCAGGGCTCAAACGGAGAACGTCAAGCCTTTGCAAGCGGTATCAGCAATAACGGTACCCGGCTGAAACTGCAGATCCGGTGCGCCACGCTTCCTTCCCAGAAGGCCTTCATTCCCGTCTTTCCATGGGTCGCCAGGACAGTCAGGTCAATGCTGCTGGCGTTGGCCGCATCCGCGATCATCTCTGCCGGATCTCCACGCAGTACATGCCCGCTGGCTGCAAATCCCTGGCTCCGAAGTTGATCCGTCTCGGTCTTGATGAACTCCTGCGCATCTTTGTATTGCAATTCGAGGAGTCTGGATGCTGTAGCGGGGGACATGCGACCGGAAGCCCTGGCCTCTCCGGAAAGAGAGCTGAAACGGGGAACCACGATTACAAGGTGCATCGCGGCAGCGCATGACTGGGCAATCTCTCTTGCAACCGGCAAGGCCTCGGAGTGGTCGGGTTCGCCATCCAGGGGAACGAGGATGTTGCGGCAGGAAAAAAGCGGGGCGCCGCCCTGCTGGTCGGGATGGGTAATCAGGACCGGAAGCGAGCCCAGGCCGATGACCCTCTGGGCGATGCTCCCCAGGAACAGATGCAGTGACTTGCCGCGGCCATGGGAGCACATGACGACCAGGTCGTGCTTCAATTCGTCCGCATGTGCAACAATGCTCCCGGCTACGTTGTCCACTTCCGCTTCATGGACATGACAGTCGACCGCTATCCCTTTGGTGAATGCCCTCTGCGACAGCTCGCTGAGGTAGGCGGCCGCCTCTCGCGCATTCTTCAGATGGGATTGACCATGGACTTCACTGGGAGCGTTTCGTTCCACCACATGCATAAGCGTGACACGACTGGCGAACTTTTCCGCCAGAAAGGCAGCGACCGGCAGTGCCGCTTCTGCCATTTTCGAGCCGTCTAAAGGGATCAGGAGATGTCTGAACATATGGTTCACCCTGTAACAAAAGTTTTATAGAGAAGGTAGACGTTCAGCGCGACGATGATCGCCGCAATCAAGCTGGCAAGGATGGTGGTGATGCGCCTGTTGACCAGATCTCCCATGATGTCGGAGCGACTGGTGAACATCACCAGCGGTATGATCGCGAAAGGGAGCCCGAAACTGAGCACCACCTGGCTGATCACTAGGGTGCGGGTCGGGTCCAGCCCAATCCAGATTACGACCATCGCCGGAGCCATGGTCACCATGCGCCTGATCCAGATCGGGATATGGCGCTTGAGAAAACCCTGCATAATCACCTGACCGGCGCTGGTTCCGACGGCTGATGACGACAGCCCCGAGACCAGCAGCGACAGGCCGAAGATCCATTTGGCGGAACTCCCCAGCAGCGGTTCCAGGGTGCGATGGGCCTCTTCAAGGGTAGCGATATGGGTGAGTCCGGTTTTGTGGAACGTTGACGCTGCCATGATCAGCATGGCGGCATTGACAAAACTCGCGATCCCCATGGCGATGACCACATCCACTATCTCGAAGTGATACAGGCTTTGCAGACGGGTCTGGTCTCTTACAACGATGCGTCCCTGGGTCAGGGATGAATGTAGAAAAATCGCATGGGGCATGACCGTAGCTCCCAGAATGCCCGAGGCCAGAAGCACGCTTTCAGCACCGGAGAACTGCGGCACAAAGGCATGATAGGCAATCTGTCCCCAATCGGGCTTGACGATGAAGGTCTCGATCAGATAGCAGAGGGCGATCACCCCTACCATGGCGGAGATGACCGCCTCCAGCGGCCGGAAACCGTAGCGTTCGAGAGCGAGGATCAGCAGCGTCACAATGGCGGTCAGAACGGCACCCGCAAAGAGCGGCACTCCCAGCAGAAGCTGAAATCCCAGGGCCGCCCCCAGGAACTCTGCCAGATCCGTCGCCATGGCCACCAGTTCCATCAGGACCCACATACCATAGGCCACTGGCCTGGGGAAGTTCTCGCGACACTGTTCGGCCAGATTCTTGCCGCTGGCGATACCGAGTTTGGCCGACAGGGTCTGGATCAGCATCGCCATCAGGTTGCTGGCCACAATGACCCAGACCAGCATGTAGCCGAATTGTGCGCCCCCCTGGATGTTGGTTGCAAAGTTGCCCGGGTCCACATAGGCCACGCTTGCTATGAAGGCCGGCCCCAGGAACGGCATCAGTCTCGTGAGCCGGTTCTTCCGCGTATTCCCGCCGAGAATCTCCAGGGCGTCGGCAACGGTCTTGAAATCGGAAGAATTTTTACTTGCTTCGCTGGATTTCTCGCTCACCATACTGTGTTCTGTCCTTACATCGGGGTTTGAGCTGTCCCGTCCCATCTCAGGCGACAATAATTGTAGGCCGCATCAATACCAAACAGGGACTGATCGCTCCAGATCAAGATGAATGTCATTAAATGATTGTGGATGAACGATTCATTGCAGGCCGGTACCGCCTTATCATTTCTAGTCATCCCCCGTAACTATGAAGTCCCGACAGAAGCAGATTCACCCCGAGATAACAGAAGATGGTAGCGGCAAAGCCGGCAATCGAAAGCCAGGCCGCCCGCCGTCCGGCCCAGCCGCGTGTAATGCGGGCATGGAGAAAGGCTGCGTAGATGAACCAGACAATAAGCGACCAGGTTTCCTTCGGGTCCCAGCTCCAGTAAGTTCCCCAAGCATAATTTGCCCAGACGGCGCCGGTGATTATTCCCAGGGTCAGGAGCGGAAAGCCGATCATGATCGACTTGTAGTTCAGGTCGTCAAGGACCCTGCTTGTTGGAAATATGGCGACAATGCTCTGGTCGTTGGCAGGTGTGGACCGCTCATGCCGCTCCCTGATCAGGTACATGATGGAAATGCCGCAGGCGACGGCAAAGGCGGCATAGCCCAGGAAACAGGTGATGACATGATAGATGAGCCAGTTACTCTGCAAGGCCGGCACCAGCGGTTCGATACCGCTGTTCAGCCCCAGTTGTGCCCAGGCCATGCCTAGCAGGGCAAAGGGCATGACAAACGCGCCAATGACACGGTACCTGTACTTCAGGTCAAGCAGGCCGTAGATGAGGACGATCGTCCAGGAAAAGAAAACGACCGACTCATAGAGGTTTGCGAGCGGGGCATGGCCGGCGCCAAGAATGTAAGACTCCTTCCAGCGCAGGCCGATGGCGATTGTTTGCAGAAGCAGACCGCCAAAGGCAATGACGCTACCTGCCGTGCCGAACGCTTTGGCACGGTTAGCGATGAAGGCAAAGAATGCCAGCATGGAAGCGAGATAGAGTAATGTGGTTATATTGAACAGGAGTGAACTGGTCATTTGTTATCCTCCATGGGAAGTTGCTTCTTGATCTTTGTCAACAGCTGCTCCATGAAAAGCTGAAAACCTCCCTGATTTTTGCTGGCATTGCCGCCGATTGTCACGGTTCCATTATTTACCCGTACCCAGATGCGACGGTGGGACATGAAAAAGGCGGCATAGATTCCCACCATCATCAGAATGCAGCCTACCCAAACGATCCACACACCAGGGTCTTTTGCCACTTGAAGGCCGGTGTACATTTTTTTATTGGCCCCCTTATATTGCAGCACCAGTCCACCATTATGCTCTTTGGCATGCTGAATATTCAGTTCAGGGTGATTGGCATACACGATTACCTTCTCGCTTCCTCCCCGTGGGTCATGAATTTCAACTTGAACGGCTGGTCCAGTAAGGTTGGGCACAAATTTGGAGACATCATCGGTTTCTTCGATGATGTGCATGCTGCTTCCGTCAGGGAGCGTGACCGATGAGTTGCGGTCAACCTGGAACGTAACGCCATCCTTGCCGCTCAGGTCGCTTGCGGTAAAGAAGTATTCACCGGCATTACCGTAACTGGATTGGTAGAATGTAATTCCCTTGTAGGTCAGGGGATCGTTCACGATGACGCGGACGTTGGTATAGTTCGGCACCGGCCTGCCGTTCTCCAGCACAGTAATGATGCTCTTGAATTCTTTGGGTGCGCCGTTGGAATAATGGGCAACACTGAACTGCTCGCAGCGCAGGGCAAAGCCGAGGTCGATCTCCTTGTCAGAACGGGACATGACATTCGATATAGTTTGCCCCTCAATAATATTTACGAACCCTTTGTAGCCGAAAAGCGAACCGATGATTGCGCCGATGAAAATGACAAGCACGCTCAAGTGGACGGCATACACGGCCAGCCTGGACCAGGGTGATTTCTGGGCGAACAAATGGAAAGCGCCGTCGTTTTCAGTGATTACCGGATCAGCGAATTCCGCCTTCAGAACATTGGCAACCCGATCCTTGAGTGTGGCCGCATCTCCGAGTGTCATAATGGTCGTGCGGTTTGACAGAGTTTTCTCAAGGCTGTCGTCCATGACCATTACCGGCTGGGTGATCGTCTTCCAGATATGGGGAAGACGCTTGATGGAGCAGGCAATAAGATTTATGGACAGTAGGGAGAGTAGCAGAATGAACCACCAAGAGTGGTACATGTTGAAAAAGCCGAGAGACTGGTAGAACTTCAGCTTGGCCGGGCTGATGGTCTGCAAATATTCCGGAGGCGGCGGTCCCTGTGGAATGACTGTCCCAATGATTGAGATGACCGCCAATGTGATAAAGAGAAACATGGTCAGTTTAAGCGAGCAAAAGAAGTCCCAGAGGGATTGGGATTTTGTTTTTTCATCTGTTGTCACGATAACGCTCCTTGGTTGTAAATTCCGTCAGAAGTGCATAATAGCCGGATTGAACACTTTAATAATGTTTCAGCATAGTGTTGTTTACGTCCAAGAGCAGTTTTGGGGTGGAACAAAGATGGAAAAATAAACCTGCGGCATCAACAACTGTGGCTCAGCAGGTGATAAAAAAGTTGCGATTGAGGAAGATTGTAAAAAGCTATTTCTCGGTAATGACGCAAAACTGGAACAGCACGAACAAGCCGAATCGCACCCCCGCTCTCCATGTTCATCTTCACAGGGACAATTACTACATGGGCCTTGCACAGCAGTCTCGCGTGTAATCTGTTGAACATCAGGCGCTCCGCTATGCGATAGTGAGTTCGCAGATGACTGCACGGCAATCAAAAGACAGAAACAGGCTATTGATATGCCCCTAATATATTTCCATATATTTGATTGTTCCATCTCTACAAGTCCTTATCTTCTTGGTGGTGGGGTACTCGGCCCAGCATTCTTTTTGATATCGAAATAGGGAGGCTTCCTCACAAATGTTTTTGTGACCAATTGTGTGTTTCCGCCGCCTTTTTGCCATATGGCACTCCACAAATCAGCTGTAGTCGTAACCAAATTCGGGTACAGACTGTTTTTATTATACTTTTTCATCTCATAAAGAGTGGCAAGAATGGCATCTATGGATTGCCCTTTGTAACCGAGATAATTAACCACATACTTTTCGTTTTTCCATTTATTTGGCACTTCTTTCAAATTTTTCTTCAACCCTTCGCCCATTACATCATTGCCATTGGGGTGCAAGGCAATTTCAAAAATATGTTTCACACTGCTGCCCAGTTGACTGGCGAGTTCAGCATCATCCTTGATAGAAATCGATTCAAGTCGCTCTTTGAATACATTCTGACTGATTACTTTCCGCTTCCAATAATCATCTCTGATCTTAAAGTCTGCTTCCTGCAACAATTTATCAAGATGAGGTTCCAGCATTTGGATCATTTCCGGTGGCAGAAGGGAAACAACGTCCTCGACAAAATTGTTGACAAGCTTTAAGTTGCTACTGTCGTGAACAATCGACCCATTTATTGTTTTTTCTTCAAGAGCAAAAGAGTACTCATTCATAGTCACGATACATGTCACGATCACTACTAAAGATATTCCACAGCGGCTCATAGGCACCTCCTCAGGATAATTTTGAATTATTTCCCGTAATCAGTTATTTCACCATTTCCTTCAAGAGACAGGATGCGGCCGTCTGGCGTTACGACATTTGCATCGATAATCTTTCCGGAGCTCACTCGTATGTTGAAAGAGGATTTGTCCCGGCCGTTCCAGTGATATTTTTCACCAGGTATTTTTATTGAGCCTACTCCAACTTTAGCCCCTGGGACTCCAACCATTCTTACAATCTGTTCATACAGCAGCACGTTCTTTATCGACTCCAAGAACGCCCTATTGAAGATCCTGTCTGCTTGACCTGATTTGGTACTATCCCCTTCTGCATACAAACTGACGACGAAGATAAACAAATATGAGATAAATGCGATGAAGGTCACATTTCTTCTAAATGTGGACAGCGCAATCTTTGTATTTTGTTGAATCATGATGGCTCCTTATTTACAGCCATTACCTGTTGAGCCTTTTTAAGTCATGCTCAGGACATCGAATAAAAATAACCGCGATGTCTTGGTTATCTATGACCACCAGGCTTATTCAAAACCCTCATGGTTTCATTGTCCTCTTTCAATCTGCGTTCGAGCAGTTTCAACTCTTCAGCCGTGTAAACCTTTTCCCCTTTAGCAATTTCGGTTTTCAACTTTACGATTCGTTCCGGCAGACTATCCACCGCATTCGGGCAGTTCTTTCCATAAACCAGGCAGTCGTTTTTTCCTTCAATTTGCACGGAGGCGAAAACAGGAAGGGCTACAAATGCGATAGCTACTGCACAAACAGACACTATGACTTTACTCATGGCTTTTCTCCTTTTGGTTTTCCAGGCAGTCTTTCCAAGACTTTCTAAGTGAGCTACGGTTTAAATTATGCTTAACAAGAAACTTATAAATAAAGTTTGGACTAAAAGAGATACCTTCAAGCACAAGCGATTCAGAGAGCTTTTTTGCCCCAAGCTTAGGATTGTTTGACACTTGAGCCAATATTATCTTCGAATAAAAATCATGTATCTCGGATAAATATTCATGTGGTTTTTTCACACGTGAGAACACTGCAGCACTCTCTGCTCTGGTAATCCGTTTTCGCTTAATGGTACGTTCTTCAATTATCGAGGGATTCATTATGCCTCCCTATATTTCCTGACCATTCAACATCAATCTGATAGTTCTGATACCTTCTGTGAAACTGGTGGTGCTATACATTCCCGGACGCCTCTTACCCGGTTTTGTGCTGTATATTGGCTCCACAACCAAGTTGATGCGATCTCCCTCACTCAGGGTAATTTCCCTAGCAACGGCAACTTCGTCATCAGGAAGAGCCACGACAACCTTATGGGTACCAGCTTTCATGCGAAAATTCTTGCTGAATCGATACCTGATTCCGTCGCCGGCTTCCGGGTCCACTAGCCCCCTTGACTCACTGTTCTCATTTTGCAAATTTCCGCGCAATAACACCGCCTGACCGTCAATATTCAACAGCAGCTTGTAATCCGGCGTTCCGTGAATATCCTTTGCGGAAAAGATGCCTGGCTTGTGAGTCTTGAGAGTGGCTGTTACGCGCAAATCAACATACCCTTGTGGTGCAGTCGCACCATTGGTCAATTCATCAAAAACATCAGTGCGTAAACTGGTGCTGTTCGCCTTGATCAGCGCCGAACTTTCCGCACAACCACTCAACACCATGAGTGACAGCATTAATAACAGGCGTGCCTTTTTCATCATTCGCTCCTTTCGTGTCAAACTGCCGCCTCGCCGCGTTCGTTGGTCCGAACTCGCACCGCCTCAACGACATCCAGTACATATATTTTCCCTTCGCCCTTCTCGCCAGTCCATGCCTGCTGGCGGATGGTGTCCACCACATTCCAGACAATAGCGTCGGTAACCACGATCTCAATGCGAACATTTCTACTGAAACGGTTGATCTGGCTGTCTACTCTTTTGCGGTTTACACCTTTACCGCGACCAAAACCGTTGTTTTCTGTTGCACTCATCCCGGTCAGTCCCTCCACATTTCTGAGACCTTCCGTGACCAGTTCAAGGGCAGAGGGCTTGATATAGGCGATTACTTGCTTCATTGAGCAATCTCCTTCGGTTAGACGGCACTTGGGCCTCTTTCATTTGTCCGTATCTTCACGATATCATCAACCGTAGACACAAATATTTTGCCGTCACCAGTATTGCCGGTATGAGCATATTTCTGAATCACGTTAACAACCTCAGCGACCATATCGTCAGAAACAACGACTTCCAGTTGAATGCGGGGAATGAATTCCACCATTTCATAGACAACTTTATCTTTCGCGTTCCTGGCCCTGCCTTTGCCGAATCCTTTGATTTCTGATATCGTCACTCCCGGCAATCCATCAATTTCATGAAGTACCTCGGTTACTTCCAATAACTTCGACGGTCTGATGATTGCTTTGATCTCTTTCATAACTTCCTCCGTGGGTAATAGTTGTTTTAGGCGAGACCTCCGAGGTATTGAAAACCCCGGAGGTCTGAAACTGTCAACTTGAATGCAACGGGAATCACATCTCTTCCTCGACTTTTCTCTTCTCAAACCAGCTGTACACCGACGGAATGATCAGCAGCGTCAGCAAAGTTGAGGTTACCAAACCGCCTACAACAACTGTGGCAAGCGGTTTCTGGATTTCAGATCCGGTTCCACCTGCCAGTAACATCGGTATTAAACTGAAAATTGCGATGGATGCGGTCATTAATACTGGGCGCAAGCGGTCTAGGGTTCCTTTCCTGATCGCCTCATCCAATTCAAAACCTTCATCACGCAGTTGCGAGATGCGTGACACCAGCACCAACCCGTTCAGTACTGCAACGCCAAACAGGACGACAAATCCTACCGATGCCGGAACCGACAGATATTGTCGGGATATGAAGAGAGCAAATACTCCACCGATCAAGGCAAATGGTAGGTTTGAAATGACCAGCAGTGCCAGGCGCATAGACCGGAAGGTGACGTACAGCAGCAGCAGTATCAGGCCGATGGCCACTGGACCAATGATCATCAGTTTTTTCATGGCTCGCTGCTGGTTCTCGAACTGTCCGCCCCAGGTGAGATAGTATCCGGAGGGCAGCTTGACCTGCGTTTTGATCTTCTGCTTTGCCTCGGCAACGAAACTGCCAATATCCCTGCCGGTGATGTTCATCTCGATCCCGATTCTGCGCACACCATCCTGACGGCTGATCTGCACCGGACCTTCGATCATTTTCACCTCAGCCAGCTGTTCGAGTGGGACATTGATCCCGGTTTTGGTGGTGATCATCAGGTTTTTGATCGCCTCCAGGGAGTTTCTTTTTTCTTCCGGCACGCGAACGGTAATATCAAAACTCCGGTTTTCTTCATAAAACTTGGAGGCCGATTTACCGGCGACAGCGATTTCAATGACTTTTTGCACGTCACTGATATTCAGGCCATAGCGTGCAATCCTGGACCGGTCGATATTGACTGTCAGATATGGCTGACCGGAAACCTTCTCCGCGTTCAGGTCGGTTCCACCCTTTACCGTGGAAAGGACCTTGGCGATTTCAGCCGATTTTTCGCTGAGCACGTTGATGTCTTCACCGAACAGCTTGACAATTAGCTGGGCGCGAGTACCAGCTACCAGTTCATCAATGCGGCACTGGATCGGCTGGCTGAAGCCAAAGGTAATCCCTGCCACCGACTCCAGGGACTTGCGCATCTCATTGGTCAGCTCTTCCTTGGAGATATCCCGCTTCCATTCACTCTTCGGCTTGAAGATTCCCACATAACCTGTTTTATCAGAGCCCCTGGTATCCAGAGCGACCCCGGTTTGCCCGGTTCGTCCCACGACAGTATCCAATTCTTGAAACTGCTTGAGTTTTGCCGCAGCCAATTGGTTTACTTCCATCGCCTTAGCAAGGGAAACGCCGGGGAGCATGGAAACATCCATATCAAACGAGCCTTCATCCATGATGGGAATAAATTCCGTACCCAGACGTGTTACCAGGAAGAGCGATACAACCAAGAGAACGCCAGCAACACTCAACACCACACGCTTCGTGTTCATGGCATAGTTCAGCATCGGCAAGTAGAGCCTGGTTGCATGCTTCATGATGAAGCTCTCTTTTTCCGGGTGCGGTTTCAGGAACAGGATGCAGAGTACCGGGATAACAAATACGGAGAGAAACAACGATGACAGTAGTGCAATGGCAACAGTAATGGCCAGCGGGCCGAACATTTTCCCTTCGATCCCTTCCAGAGAGAGGATCGGGATAAAGGTAAGGGCAATGATCAGCTCACCGAATATACTTGGCTTTCTGACTTCCATGACCGCTTTCAATACGGTCAATAATTTAGGATGTTTTCCTCCCTCTTCGCTCAAATGTCGCTGAACGTTCTCCACCTGGATGATGGTTGTATCGATGATCATGCCGATGGATATGGCCAGACCACCGAGGGACATCAGGTTGGCGGTAATCCCGGCAAGTTTCATCACGATGAACGTAGCCAAGAGCGACAACGGCAACGCGATGAGCACTACGATACTCCCACGGATACTGTTCAGGAGCAGGTACAGCACAATCAAAACTAGGATGGAGCCTTCGATCAGCGCCTTGTTAACCGTACCCACACTCGCTTTTACAATGTCGCTTCGGTCGTAATAGGGAACGAGCTTGATACCTTCTGGCAGGACATTGTTTTCATTCATTTCCTTTACTTTAGCAGCAACGCTCCGCACGACATCGCGGCTGTTTGCTCCGCGCAGCATCATGACAATACCGCCGACACATTCCTCCTTGCCGTTTATCATGGCAGCGCCCTGTCGAACCGCCTCACCGACTTTTACCTGTGCCACATCCCGGATATAGGTCGGAGTCCCACCTTGGGATTTCAGGACGATGTTTTCTATATCGCTGATATCCTTAATCAGGCCAACGCCACGGACAATGTATTGATCAGTTCCACGTTCGAGGAGGTTTCCACCGACGTTTTCATTGTTGCTACCGATGGCAGAGTAAACATCATCTACAGTTACGGCATATTTCACCAGCTTATCCGGTGACACAATCACCTGGTACTGTTTGAAATAGCCGCCGAAGGAGTTGATCTCGTTGACTCCGGCAACGCTTTTCAACTGAGGGGTTACAATCCACTCCTGAATGGTGCGCAGGTTGGTCAGGTAGGCAAGCTTCTGTTGCTCACCATCTGGCATCTTTCCTTCCAGGGTGTACTGATAGATCTCACCCATGGCCGTGCCGATCGGCCCCATGGCGACTTCAACCCCCTTGGGCACCTTATCCCGAGCTTCAGCCAGACGTTCGAAGACCAGCTGTCGGGCAAAATAGATATCCACATTATCCTTGAAAACAATGGTGACAATCGACAGGCCAAACTTGGTTACCGAACGCATCTGTTCGATATCCGGCAGGCCACGCATGGACATTTCAATAGGATACGTAACGTTTCTTTCGATCTCGATTGCCGACAGACCATCGGCATGGCTAACAACTTCAACCTGAATATTGGTCACATCAGGAAACGCATCAATCGGCAGTTTCAGATATGAGTACAATCCGAATACAATAATCAGCAGCGCAAGGAATATGACCATCCCTTTCTGCCGCAATGTATAGGCTATTAATTTCTCCAGCATCGGAACCTCTCTCTCGTTAATTGTAATGAGTGATTATCATGGGGTTATGTCAATGCTCGTCTTTCATTTCACCCTTTTTGATTTCCGACTTGAGAATGAATGATCCTTTGACAGCATAGTTTTCACCCTCTTTGAGGCCGGAGACGATTTCAACCAGACCACTGGCAGATCGCCCTGTTTGTACCGGACGTGCAGCAAATTCTGTTGCTTTTTCTGCGACGAAGACCACCTTTTTTCCGTCCAGATCCTGCAGAGCATCTTCGGGAACAGCCAGCACCGGTGGTGCATCAGCAGCCAGCGTCAGTTCAACCGTGGCAAACATCTCCGGCTTCAATTTTCGCCCAGTATTGGCGACTTCGATTCGCGCCTTGACCGTACGGGTGGCCTGGTCAACCAGATCAGCGATATAGGTGATACGCCCTTTCAGCTTAAGATCGGGATACGCTCCGACGATAACGTTTGTCGCCTGCCCCTTGTGCACCTTGGCCAGGTCTTTTTCGTTGATGTCAACCACAACCCAGACAGAGGAAAGATCGGCTATTGTGTAGAGGCTTTTGGAGGGGTCGGAAAGTTCACCCACAATTGCGTGTTTCTCGGTGATGACCCCTCCAATGGGGGAGCGAACCGGCAGGAGTGGTTTTTTGTGGTCATCACCTTTGAGGTCAGACAGTGCAACACCATAGAGGGACAAGCGCTCTTCATCGGTGTGCAGTTCAGTCTGAACGGTCTTGAAATCGGTCTCTGCCAGGAGAATATCCTTGCGGGCTGCAATCTTCTTCTCTACTAAATTCTTGATTCGCTCCATGTTGGACTGGGCCAGAGCGAGCTTTGTCTTTGACTGGTGGTAACGGCTAAGAGCCTCACCCAATTCGACGCTGTCCAGGGTCGCCAGCGGCTGTCCAACTGCGACGCTGTCACCCAGAGATGCTCTGACACTAACTACCTTACCGGAGATGCGCGGAGATACATGGGCAATCTTGTCGGCATTGGCTTCCACCTTTCCGGTAACACTGATCACACCGGCCATACGCTGCATTTTAGCAGGCGTCACCGCTACACCATTCTGCTTCTGCACTTCTGCAGTCATCTTGATTTTGCCTTCTTCACCGTGCTCGTCGTGCCCTTCCTTCTTCTCCTTATGTTCATCATGTTCACCCGGCTTTTCATCTTTGTGGCCGTCTTCCTTTTTTTCGATAAGTCCCGCTCCACCACTTTTTGTATTGTTGGAACGATAGAGAAGGCCGCCTGTCAGGGCAACAGCCAGAATTACTCCAATAATAACGATTACTTTTTTCTTCACTTAACACCTCCGGAAAGTTCTGTAGCAACTGCTGTTTCAAGTTTGATCGATGCCACACGCTTGTTGTACTGCGCAGTCAGATAGCCGTCATTGACTTCAAAGAATTTTTTCTGTTCGTCGATAACCGAAAGAATCCCAACTTCCCCAATCCGGTAGGCTTCCTGAGTCAGTTTCAGGTTCTCTTTCAGTTGCGGGATGATGCCCTGTTCAAACATGGTAAGGATGCGTTCCGACGCTGACATACGCGAAACTGCGGCTTCAACCTCGGCGGTGATAGATCGCTCCAATGCCAATTTGCGCGAGTCAGCGGCATCCAGACGAGATCGGGCAGCAGCCTGTCCGTTCAGGTTGCGGTCAAAAACCGGTATTGGCATGGACAGGCGCAATCCCAGTTGTGTATCACTGCTGGTTGATGACATACCACCCACTTCAACAGAACTATGTTGCCACTGGGCAAAAAGCCCGGCAGTGAGGTTGGGAAGTGCTTCAGCTTTAGCCAGGCGATTCTCGGTCTCGGTCTTGTCCCGTTCGCGTGACAAGGCAAGGAGATCCGGACGTGTGGATAAGGCCGTTTTTACTAATTCCTGGGTCATTGGTGATACTGTTGGAGTGAAAAAAGTGTCGGACAGTTTGATGTCTGATTCGCTCAGACCGGTTAGCAAAGCGATTTTTATGCGAAGTGGGGTTTGCTCACGCCCAGCTTCTAATAGGCGACTTTCGGCTCTGGCCAGTTCCACCCTGGCGAGATTGAGATCCAACTCGGGTATATCGCCCGCCTTGAAACGCTCTTCAGCAATGACTACCAGTTCGCGATTTAGTTTAACCAGATCTGTAGCAAGCTCTTGACGTTTGGAAGCCAGCAGGTAGTCAAGACCAAGTGTGGAAATCTCGTCCCTAAGTAGCCGGGCGGCATTATCGCGCTGCCGTTGCAGGGATTCGGCTTCACGCTGTCCTGCTTCACGTCGCAGTTGGAGCTTCCCGTACAATGATAGCTCCTGATTTATGCCAATTGATACGGTACGCTCTTCAGGGCTGCCAGTTAAACTGCCGGTAGACCCTTGAAGTTCCAGGGTCGGATTGGTGCGTGTGCCAGCTTGTATTGCCTGCGAGTGTTTTGCATCAGCTTCCTTTTCCAAAGCAGATAGCTCGGCACTGTGCTTCAGTGCCAGGGCAACGATTTCATTGATGTTGCGGGGAACAGGCTCGGCAAGTACCGGCAGGCATGCAAATGCCGTCAGTAGCTGAGCGAGAACGAGTCCGCGTGCCAGTGTTGAGCGTGTCACAGGTAAACCTCCAAATAAATTGATTGGTTGTGATAACGTGCAGTTACACGTCGTCAGTATGTATGGTGTTACTTTTGAGTTGCTACGGAAAAAGAATGGCTAGACGGTTGCTGAATCGGGTGGAACGAAGAGGGAGAGATAGACATTGGGTAAGAAATTGAATGAAGCGGACACGTACAAATTGTCCAGAACAGACGGATTATAGCTGAGTTGAAACTGTTGGATGCTCAGGGGCGCATGACAGGTGCAGTTGATACAGGTATCACAACCATCATAATCTTTGTGTTGTTCGAGAGGGGCACAAGGACATTGGTGAGATGCAGAGATTTCCGTAGGAGATGCTTGATCGATTGCAGCTGTTACATGACTTTGCATGGCGTGAGCACTTTCATGCACGCCATTGATCGTGACGATCAGCATGATAATCAGGAGAAGTCGAGAAAAGAATTTTAGAGGGATTAGTCTTCGCATAAATAGTTTTTTAATTCTGTCTAACTCGCTCTGAATTGTCAAGAATATATTATATTGACTCGCGAACGAACGGCTGAAGGAGCAATTTGGGTAGGGTCAACTTCGTCGAGTCCCGGAACTCTTTGAGGCCGATGCTCATCTCTGTGTGCCCTTGTTCAGGTTGCGGTCGGTAGGTACCACACAGACGATCCCACCAGGGGAGGTTAAAGCCGAAGTTGCTGTTCGTCTCGCGGGGAATAACCGAATGGTGGACCCGATGCATGTCCGGAGTCACCACAACAAGACGCAGCCATCGGTCTACTGATTCGGGAATCAGGATGTTGCCATGGTTGAACTGGGATGTTGCATTTAGCACTATCTCAAAGGTCACAACCGCCATAACTGGTGCCCCAATCAGGGCTACTGCCGCCAACTTTATTCCGACGGATATGACTATTTCGAGGGGATGAAAGCGATTGCCAGTGGTGACGTCGATATCGAGATCAGTGTGATGCATCCGGTGGAGACGCCAGAGAATCGGCAAAAAATGGAAGAGCACATGCTGGAGATATATGACGAAGTCGAGGGCCACGACAGCCGAGACGATCTTGATCCAGTTTGGCAGGTGAACGATGTTCAGGATGCCCCAACCGCGCTCCTGGGATAAGAGTGCCAAGCTGACCGGGAGAACCGGAAGCAGGAAACGCACTACAGTGGTATCGATCACTACCAATGAGAGGTTAGCAAACCAGCGCTGTCCTTTGTTGTCCGTTAACGTACGACGGGGCGCAATCAGCTCCCAGACAGCTACGATCGTTAGGACACCTAAGAAAAAGGCGAGGCGGATGGTTTGTTCTCCGGCCATGTTATTTCTTCCCCCACAGCGGATCATCAGAAAATTGCAACCAGATTCGCTCTTCTGGATTCTGCGCGTAGAACTCATCCTCAGCAAATGAGAAGCGGTAATTCGAAACATAGTCCAGAAGAAACTTGTAGGCCTCGTTTATTTTCCGAATCGTCTCCGGGTCACTCGTGGAGCCTGTATCCGGATGATATAGCTTAACCAACTCGCGATGTTTGGTCTTGATCTCTTTGAGTGTAGCCCGCTCTCCCAAGCCTAGAACTCGCATCGCTTCCTGTAGGTCGGTGTAGGCCATGGCAATACTCAGTGGGTCCAGTCGATGATCTTCATATCTGCCCCAAGTCTTTTCTCGACAGCCCCTTTGATGGCCGCAAAGTGCGGGCAGGGATACCCAATGGGATTGCCGTTTTTCATACAGGAAGCAAACACGATGGCCTCTGCACCACGGTCAACCATCATCTTGGCCCTGGTGACGGCTTTCTTGCCTGAACATCCGCCGCACGAGAGAAATCCGATAATCTCCACCGGTCCGGACTCCTCAAAGGCCATTGTCCCTTCTCTGGCAACCTTGAAATCGGTGCTGCCGGGGCACATATCCTCGGTCAATTGGCAACGAATGATACCTACCTTCATGCTTTGCCCCCCTTACGTTGTCTTATGCGCTTGTACAACCACAAACCCGCCGCTGCCGTGACCATCACGGACAGTAAGGTCAGTTGTTTCTCCCGGCACCACGGTCTGCCGGTATGCGAAGTTGGAAAAGCCGGCCTTGGTCAATAACGCCTCAAGTTCACTCACCGAATAAAAGGTAGCGTCGCGGTAAAACTGGCTTTGATTCTTTTTTTGGCTGTACTGCCGACCCAGTTCGCTCTCCCGGTCGATGAATCCGATAACAAGTGTCCCATTCGGCTTGAGGATGCGGCAGGCTTCCCGGAACGCCAGGGATAAATCGTCCAGGAAGCATACGACTGTTACCATTACGGCGAAATCAAAACTGCCATCGGCAAACGGCAACTCTTCCGCGACACCTTCCAGAACCTTGATTCCTCGCTTTCGTGCCAGTTCGGCCATCCGGGGCGCTGGCTCTACACCGATAGGAATGCCAAGCTTAAACGCAAAACGTCCGGTCCCGACCCCGATTTCTACCCCGCTGCCACTGGCAGGAATGAAGCTTCTCACAGCCTCCAACTCGGCAAGGTAGATGCCAGGATACTTATCAAACCAGGCGTCATAATCGTTTGTCTGCTCATCGAAAGCTGTTGTCTTGGTCATTGTGGTTCTCCGTTGCCTCACGGGCAGCTAAGGAGATCATCAAATAAAGGGCTTCTTGAAGAGCAACCCGTAGTGGTGCGGCGGCAGGTCGTAGCGGTTTCGCTCGTTAAAACAGAATCCGGCTTCTATGCCCCACTCGACGCACTGTTCCGGTCGGGGACGAATCTCCATGGCCGGACCTCTTGGCGTCTCAGGGTCGTAGTTCCAGTGAATGACGGCCAACATACCGTTTGGCTTCAGTACGCGGTGAGCCTCTTTCATCAAGGCTACCGGCTCTTCGTGATGCAGGATATTGAAGAGCAAGGCAGCGTCCATGGAGCTGTCGTCTAGTCCGGTTCCATCGGCCACAAAATCGCGCATTTCTGCCCGCACATTGGCAATGCCGGCATCATCACATTTCTGCTGGACTACCTCCACCATCTCTGGCTCAATGTCCAAGGCATGGACGGTTCCTGAAGCAATTCCAGCGGCGGCCAGAGTAAAGGTTCCATAACCGCAACCAAACTCCACCAGGTTCTGTACGTCATGGTCGAGACCAAAAACTGCTAGAACCTTTGCCGGATCAAAAAAACCTGTCCACATCTCTTCGTCTGGCATTCCGCTGTCACGAACCTTCATGCTTTTCTCCAGTAGTCATTTCCTGTTCGATATATTCCTGCATTCTGCCTGCCGATGTGGCGATATCCAGGGGAACCCACGCGTCGTTGAGAAAGACTGTTGTAGCCGATCTCAGTACATATTTGGCGGCTTCCGGAGAATCAATCAGATGGATAGCTACATCAATCGCCTCACCAAAGTGAATCTTCATTTTATTGGCCACACCTGTAGCCATAGCGCAACTCGTTCAACCAGTACTTCCGGTGTGAAATACAATCATTTTCAACATGGAAACCTCCTGTTCATTGGGCTTAAAAAGTTACTACACGGTCTGATTCCTTGACCAGGGTGTACATAACCTGCATGGTTGATGACGGACAGATTTCAGTACCTTGTACGTCGCGAGACTTAAGACAGGTACCGCACGCCTGGATTTTCCCACCGGCCTTAACGAGGCTCTCCGTCTGGCTGCGAATATCGAAGCGGTCATCGCTTAACTGCTCCATCTCAACGCCTTCCGCTGTCAGGAATACGGAGACGGCATCACCTTCCTTTAAAGCAAAATTGGCAAATCTCATCGCCGTGAATACTTGTTCAGGATTGTTCTGCGTAATGATGACTGCGAGTTTCATGCTAAACCTCCTTGATATTGATTGCTTTGTGTTCCAACAGTGCGGAGAGAGCCGTGGCACAGACTTTCAATGCGGTTTCATGGCCATCGTCGCCACCTTTTTCAAAGTCGTCTTCACGAGTCGCCATGGAGTTTGTAATATGAGCGAAGCAGATAACTGGTTTGTTAAGAGCCATACCCATAGCAAGCAAGGCGGCGGCTTCCATTTCCACGGAAATGATGCCTTCAGCTCTTCGTGCTGAAATAAGTTTCTGTGTCTCACGAAATGGCGCATCGGTTGTCCAGGATTTGCCACGGATATACTTAAGGCCAGCATCGTTCAATCGTCGGGCTACTGCTTCAAGCAACGGTGAGGATACCTGTGCGTACCGCTCAGGAGGCAGATAATGGTAGCTTGTTCCTTCGTCTCGCAATGCCTTATCAATCAGCAAAAACAAGGGAGGTTGCAGGTTTTCAGCGATCAGTCCTGCTGAGGAGATAGTGATGAGGGCCTGACAACCTAAGGCAAAGAGTTCTTCAGCAACAAGTACCGCAAATGATGCCCCAACGGTACCACCTATAATTCCATACTCTGTGCCGGCAACTTGCCACAGGTAGAGTCGGGTATGAAAACAAGGCCATGATGGTTCCAGCTTAACCTGGCCGCATGCGACCAGATAGTCCACTAGCTCACCATCAAAGTCCAGCAGACACCCTTCCGGTACTGTCAGTGGTCGTAGGTTCTTCTGTATTCTGGCTGACTCAAGCATGTTGCTGGCTAGGAACACCGGTTCGTCAGTATGGTTGTGCTCAAAGAGAGGAAGGTCGGAATTAACGGACACAGCAAGCACCTCCTGACGGGTGCTTTTCTCTGTCAAGGTCATCCTTGGATTTGCGAATTACCGGTTCACCTTCTGCTAGTAAATCTATAACGGATGAAGCAAATTTCGGGCGGCTAACGTAATAGCATCGTTGTGCACCGTCTTGGGCAAAGTCCACCAGACGAGCATTCCGCAGCACGGTCAAATGCTGAGATATGTTTGCCTGAGACGCCGGCAGGATTTCCTGGATGTCATTTACACACTTGGTGCCCTTAAGCAACTCTATGACAATCTGCAATCGGGTCGGATGCGCGAGGGCTTTAAGTAAATCGGCATTTGCTTGTAAGGTGTCAGCGTTCACAGATCCTCCTAGATCATATTCGAATATCCTTATATCAACAAATAAGCCCAAAAGCAATCGGGACGAATAGAAAATTCAATTGTTCAATTCAGCTCCTTATGATTCCCCATGCCTCATCGACAATTGCAGCACTAAATACTATTGACATCCCTTGGCAACATTGTTAACTATCTAATATATTTTAGACTCTTTCAAAGAAAGAGACTCCGCTAGCTTATGCTACCGGACAAACTTCTTCGGATAGCCCGTTGAAGAATCGCCCCGGCAGGGATGATCTCTCCGGAAAGACCAGGCCGCTTTTGCCCCTTTTCGGATGAACTTCGGTATAGGCTCTTATGCCTTTTCCGAACAGTCGTTTGGGTAAAGCGACTTAAATACGAGGTACAGGTGCGTCCTTTTTCGGACTCTGCCTCTCAAAACAAATATCGATGAAGAATAACGACCCGTTCCGGCATAGC
>CAYQTC010000047.1:0-20718 GCA_964420435.1 uncultured Geobacter sp. | reverse complement strand
CGAATGCCTTGTACTCAGCCTGGCCCTTGCCTGCAAGTACCTTGGTTATTGCAGCTGTCAAGGTTGTCTTGCCGTGGTCGACGTGACCTATTGTGCCGATGTTTACGTGAGTTTTATTACGCTCGAATTTTGCTTTTGCCATAAGAAAGGCCCTCCTGAGTTACGGATTTGATTTAGACTAACCCTTTACTTTTGCAACTATCTCTTCTGAAACTGACTTAGGTACCGGTTCATAATGATCAAAAGTCATTGCGTAAGTTGCACGACCTTGTGTAGCAGAACGCAAGTCAGTCGAATATCCAAACATTGATGCTAGCGGAACCATGGCACTTACAACCTGGGCACCTGCACGGGAATCCATACCCATGATGCGGCCACGCTTGGAGTTAAGGTCACCAATTACATCACCCATATATTCTTCAGGCACAACAACCTCAACCGACATGATCGGTTCAAGGATAATTGGGGAAGCTTTTGCACAACCTTCTTTAAAGCCCATTGATCCGGCAATCTTGAACGCCATCTCAGAAGAGTCGACCTCGTGATAAGAACCATCTACCAAGGTAACTTTTATATCAACAACCGGGAAACCAGCCATTACACCGTTGTCAGTTGCTTCCAATGCACCCTTGCCAACAGCAGGGATATATTCGCGGGGAACAACACCACCTTTGATAGCATCGACAAATTCAAAGCCTTTGCCGGCTTCCTGAGGCTCGATCTCAAGCCATACATGGCCATACTGACCACGACCGCCAGACTGACGAACAAACTTGCCTTCGACTTTGACTTTTTTGGTAATTGTTTCACGATAGGCAACTTGCGGCTTACCAACATTTGCCTCAACTTTGAATTCGCGCTTTAGTCGATCTACGATAATCTCGAGATGAAGCTCACCCATGCCGGAAATAATTGTCTGGCCGGTTTCTTCATCTGTTTTTACACGGAATGAAGGATCTTCGCTTGCCAGCTTTTGAAGTCCGAAGCCAAGTTTTTCCTGCTCTGCTTTTGTCTTAGGCTCGATTGCGATAGAAATAACAGGTTCAGGAAATTCAATCGACTCGAGAATAACTTGTTTATCTTCATCACAGAGCGTGTCACCAGTCGTTGTATACTTCAAGCCAACTGCGGCAGCGATATCACCTGCATAGACCTCTTTAATCTCTTCACGCTTATTAGCGTGCATTTTAAGAATACGACCTATGCGCTCTTTCTTACCCTTTGTAGAGTTGTACACATATGAACCTGCTGCAACAACCCCTGAATAAACCCGGAAAAAGGTAAGCTGACCAACAAAGGGATCAGTCATAATCTTAAATCCAAGCGCAGAAAAAGGTTCAGCATCAGACGCAGCTCGCTCTATTTCAGCGCCAGAATCAACATCAATACCCTTTATTGCTGGAATGTCGAGCGGAGACGGCATGTAATCTACAACAGCATCAAGAAGGTTTTGAACACCTTTGTTTTTAAAAGAAGATCCGCAGATTACAGGACAGAATTTAATAGCTATAGCACCTGTACGGATTGCAGACATAACTTCTTCTTCTGTCAACACCTCTCCACTAAGGTACTTTTCCATGAGAGCATCATCATGACTCGAGATTTCTTCGATCATCTTTTCGCGATACTCATTAGCTTCATCAAGAAGCTCAGCTGGAATTTCTACTTCGTCATATTTAGCGCCGAGAGACTCATCATTCCAAATAATTGCCTTCATACGAACAAGGTCGACAACACCCTTGAAATTTTCTTCCTTACCAACCGGTATCTGAATCGGAAGCGGATTAGCCTTGAGACGATCTTTAATCATCTGTACACCACGGAAGAAATCAGCCCCAACGCGGTCCATCTTATTAATAAAAGCAAGACGGGGAACACCGTATTTATCAGCCTGACGCCAGACCGTTTCAGACTGAGGCTCAACACCACCAACCGAACAAAATACTGCTACTGCTCCGTCAAGAACCCTGAGTGAACGCTCAACTTCAATAGTGAAGTCAACATGACCAGGAGTGTCAATAATATTAATGTTATAATCTCTCCAGCTACATGTTGTAGCAGCAGAGGTAATGGTAATACCACGCTCCTGCTCCTGCTCCATCCAGTCCATAGTAGCTGTACCTTCATGGACTTCGCCGATCTTATGAGAAACACCGGTGTAATACAGGATACGCTCAGTAGTCGTGGTTTTGCCGGCATCAATGTGAGCCATGATGCCGATATTTCTATATTTATCAAGTGGTGATAAGCGGGGCACTGAATCCTCCGAAAACGTTTAAACTACTACCAGCGATAATGAGCAAAAGCACGGTTGGCTTCTGCCATTTTATGCACATCTTCACGCTTCTTTACAGCGGAACCACGGCTATTAAAAGCATCCATAATCTCACCGGCAAGCTTGTCAGTCATAGTCTTCTCGCTACGAGCGGTTGAATACTTGATCAACCAGCGCATTGCCAGCGACATACGACGCTCCGGACGAACCTCAATCGGAACCTGATAAGTTGAACCACCAACACGACGAGACTTAACTTCAAGCATTGGCTTAATATTATCAAGACTCTTCTTGAGAACCTTAACGGCCTCATCATTGGAGCGCTGCGCTACAAGTTCAAGCGCGCCATAAAGAATCGACTCAGCAACACTTTTTTTGCCATCAAGCATCAGCGTATTTATCAACTTGGCAACAACCTTGTCGTTAAATTTCGGATCCGGCAGAATTATTCTTTTGGGTACTTCTCTTCTTCTTGGCATATCTTACCCCTCAACAAATCAGGTGAATATTATTTCGGACGCTTTGCGCCATACTTGGAACGGCTCTTTAAACGACCCTTAACACCTACCGAGTCAAGCGTACCACGAACGATATGGTAACGTACGCCAGGAAGGTCTTTAACCCTGCCGCCACGAATCAGAACCACGGAGTGCTCCTGAAGGTTATGACCCACACCAGGAATATACGAAGTAACTTCGATTCCGTTTGTGAGACGCACCCTGGCAACTTTGCGCAACGCAGAGTTTGGCTTCTTAGGAGTAGTCGTATACACCCTCGTACATACGCCACGCTTTTGCGGACAACACTTTAAAGCAGGTGCTGTTGATTTATCGTTCTTACTTTCTCTACCCGCACGAATAAGCTGGTTAATTGTTGGCATAGTCGTCAAATTCTCCCGACAAGATAAATATCAAAACCGCCTCACGAAGAAGCGAATCCCGAAACTAGCAAATTATTCAACCCAATGTCAATCTTTTTATTTGCGACAACAAAGATTTTCGACTGAATCGCTATCAAACCCAAACACTGCACTCTTGATTATTGTTGTTAGGACATGTATCTCTATACTGCATCGCGCACGGCAATTATCTAAAATGCGTGGGGGAATGGAATAGGTGTAGGACCGGAACCAGGCCGGCATCTCCATTCATAAATATTGCGCGATGTTTGCTACTCCACATAGGGAATCGCTGTTATACTCTTACTGCGTTCGCCATGTCAACAAAAAAAATAAAATGGTATATTTATTTTCACACCTGATTATTATAGCTATACAGTTTGGATTAATCACAATGTCAACAAAATAAATACGGATGCATAACAATGACTTACGTTCCGGAGATTTGTCTGTTTGAATTATTTTTTCTCGACATCAACAATTGCCGACTTGATCCCCATCTCGCTAATCTGGTTATCTCCGACAAGAACTTTTGATTTTTTGGTTTTAGAGTTGGTAACAACTACTGTTGGAGTAGCAGTGACAGAGTAGCCACGGTACACCGTGAGGTTTGCCTGCATGCCGTACAGCGTGTCAGCGTAGTTCACCTGGCGCAGCTTGACACCGAGCGGCGCAACCGCCGCCTGCACTTGAGCCTCGGTTGGATTTTTGGTCTTGATCGACAATTCCGTAAGCGCCTTGCGTAAACTGATGTACTTGCTTTTCTCAAAAGAGATGAACTGAAGATTGTAAGGTGTATAGTTAAGTGTTTCCTTGTGGATTGGCAGATCAACAAAACTTATCCGTACCGACTTGGCCAGTTCCGGATACATCTTTTCTATGGCCGGTTCAATCTTTCTGCAGACAGGACAGAACCAGTCACTGATGAAATAAACGGTAGTCTGACTGGATGTTTTACCCAGAAACAGGTCAAGTTCGGCTGCATCAGCTTCTTTCTTTACCCCCACTATTGCTCCGCCCAATCCGAACAAAAAACATATCGTGATAAAAACTACGTAAACCAACTTAGACTTCATAGATGCTCCTTTTGCAGTATAGTTCTGCAACACATACCAAGCGATACCAATGCAGGCAATAAAGACCGCCGCCGCTATTGAAAGACAAATCGGGCACCATTGACCGATTTCGTACTTTTGAATCCAGATAAATCGCGCTTCCGCGCCGGCCGAGGATAAGATCATCAGGGAGGCCAGCCAACTGGCCCAGTCCAAGTATTTCTTCAAAAAAATGGCAATAGCCAAAATCACGAAAAAAATGATTCCAAACCATCCGAAATCAAATCCGAAAACGCGGTACTGGGCTGTCGCACTGCACGACGAACAGATCTTTAGCAGAGAGATGATTGACAAGACAAGGCCTGCCAACGTTGCGAGCCAGAGAGTTATATTTGGAACATGCAGTTTCATTTCAACACAACTTCCATAGCCTTTGATAATACTTCGTACATTTATACTCCGTCAATCTGATTATTCCGTAATCGACCATTTATAACTTTTATCTCTTTCAGAACAATTCAGAAAGCAAGTCGCATTTGAAGCTTTTTCAACTCACTTCCACATTAAAAGGGGTAGCAACTAGTGCTGGATACCGCTGTATTTCAAAGTCCCTTTTCGCAGCTCACGCTTTTTCATAAGAACGAATATCACCGGAGTCATGATAAGTACGTGTACCGCCGAGGATATCATACCGCCGATCATCGGCGCAGCAATCGGCTTCATTACATCAGCTCCTGTTCCGGATGACCACATTATCGGAATCAGACCTAACAAGGCCACAGCTACGGTCATCAGCTTGGGCCGCAGGCGGAGCACCGCCCCTTCGTACGTAGCATCATAGATATCTTGTTCGGTGCAGGGACCGTTGATCAGTTTTTTGTCAAGAGCCTCGTGCAGATAGATAACCATAACAACTCCAGTCTCAACTGCGATGCCGTACAAGGCGATGAAACCAACCCAGACCGCCACCGAGAGATTATAACCCAGTGCCGATACAATATATACACCGCCCACCAGCGCAAACGGCACCGAAAGCATAACCATACTGGCTTCCAGGGCTGAGTGAAAAGTAAAGTACAGCAGTATGAATATAATCACCATCCCCAATGGTATGAGCACTTGTAAACGAGCCTTGGCGCGAATCTGGTTTTCCCACTGCCCGGACCAGGCGACATAATATCCAGGTGGCAGCTTGAGATTCTTTTCAAGCACCTGCTTAGCCTCGGTAACAAAGCCGCCCATGTCACGCCCGCGCACATTGAGATATACCAGAGAACGCAAGAGTCCTCCCTCGCTGTTTATTTCAGGTGCCCCTGTAGAGATTTTCAATCTGGTTACCAGCGATAGCGGTACCTGTGTTCCGCCCATACCGCTGACCAATATGCGGCGAATGGCCGGAATATTGTCCCGATAGTCCCTCAGGTAGCGAATCCGTATAGGAAAGCGGTTTCTGCCTTCCACGGTGGTTGACAGCATCTCGCCTCCCAAGGCGGTCCCAATAACATCCTGTATATCTCCAACGCTGACGCCGTAGCGAGAAGCAGCCTCGCGGTCTATATCAATATCGATATAGTTGCCGCCAGTAACCCGTTCAGCCACCACATCGGCCGCTCCGTTAATCGGTTTGAGAATTTCCTCGGCCTGTATAGCCAGATCTTTGAGAACATTCAGATCATTACCGAATATTTTGACCCCCAGGTCGGTTCTTACCCCTGTGGAAAGCATATTGATGCGGTTGATAATCGGCTGAGTCCAACCGTTTCTGACGCCGATCTGCTGGAGCTTGGAATCAAGTTCGGCCACTATGTCGGCCTTTTTGACACCGGGTCGCCATTTATCCTTGGGCTTGAGAATGATAATACTTTCAAACATGGAGACCGGAGCCGGGTCGGTGGACGTCTCAGCCCGGCCAACCTTGCCTAGAACGTGCTCAACTTCTGGCACACTCTTGATGATCGTGTCCTGCACCTGGATGATCCTTTTGGCCTCGGTAATGGAAACGTTGGGCAGGGTAACCGGCATGTAGAGCAGTGAACCTTCGTCCAGTGGCGGCATGAACTCGCTTCCAAGCTTCATGAACATCGGTACGGCAACGACTAGGGCCAGGATATTGAGGGCGATTGTAGTTTTCTTCCAGACCAACACCCAGCGAATGACCGGGGAATAAAGCTTGATAAAGAAAGTCGAGACCGGATTGGAACTTTCGGGCGGCATTTTGCCCCGCATGAAATAAAACATCAGCACCGGCACCAGTGTGATGGCGATCATGGCAGAACCCATCATGGAAAAGGTCTTGGTGAAAGCCAAAGGATGGAACAGTTTACCTTCCTGACCCTCCAGCATGAAGACCGGCACAAAGGAGAGCACGATAATGGCAAGGGAAAAGAAAATCGCCCGCCCGACCTGCTTGGCAGAAGTGATGACGACTTCCAGCCGTCTTTCGGACCGCTCTTCAATCGGCATTTCGGAAAGGTGGCGATAACAGTTTTCCACCATGATGACCCCCGCGTCCACCAGTACACCGATAGCGATAGCGATCCCACCCAGAGACATGATGTTGGAGGTAACACCCATCAGCTTCATGGTTATGAAGGCGATCAGCACCGAGATCGGCAGGGTCAGCACGATCACAAGTGCGCTCTGGAAGTGCAACAGGAAGATCAGGATCACTAGTGATACTACAACTGATTCCTCCAGAAGGTTATGTTTAAGGGTATCGATAGCCCGCTCAATCAGGTCGGAACGGTCGTAGGAGACCATGATCTTCATACCGGGCGGCAGGCCTTTCTCCAGTTCTTTGATCTTTATCTTGACCCGGTCAATGACGTCCTTGGCATTTTCACCGTAGCGCATCACGACGATGCCGCCAACCGCCTCGCCCTCACCGTTCATCTCCAGCAGGCCGCGCCTGATTGCCCCCCCCATCTGAACCGTACCGAGATTTTTGATATAGATAGGAGTACCGCGCATGTCGGCTCCGACAACGATATTCTCCAGATCCTCCTTGGTTTTTACATAACCGCGGCCACGGATCAGGAATTCGGCGTCGGCCTGCTCGATAAGACGCCCCCCCACATCCTTGTTGGCCACCTTGACAGCCTCCATGACCTTGCCGGAGGTGACTTTGTAGGCAAAAAGCTTTGTCGGGTCCAGATCGATCTGGTATTCACGCACCAGACCACCAATGGATGCAACTTCGGCAACTCCCTGAACGGTGTTTAGCTGGTAGCGTACGAACCAGTCCTGCAGCGTACGAAGCTGCTCCAGATCGTATCCCTTGCCCTCGATGGTGTACCAGAAAACATGCCCGACGCCGGTGCCGTCTGGTCCAAGTGTTGGGACTACGCCAGGCGGAAGCAGCGAGGCGGCATAATTAAGTCTTTCAAGAACGCGGGTTCTGGCCCAGTAAATGTCGGCCTTGTCCTCGAAGATGACATAGATCATGGAGAAACCGAAGGCTGACGAAGCCCGTACGGCCCTAACCATTGGGAGGCCTTGCAGATTGACAGCTAACGGATAGGTAACCTGATCCTCCACCACCTGCGGTGAGCGGCCGGGATAATCGGTGAAGACGATCACCTGATTGTCGGACAGGTCGGGGATGGCATCCACCGGGGTCTTGTAAACCGACCAAATGCCCCAGGCGATGATCAGTCCAAACAACATCAGGACAATGACCCGATTACGGGCGGAATATTCAATTATTTTTTCAATCATAGGAGGGATCCTTGTCGAGCTTGAAGTCCCCCTTTATCGGGGGTAAGAACCTACATCTTCATGTCGTCCATCTTCAGATTTCCCTTCTTTGCCGGCTGCTGCGGTACCTGCGGTGGTGTGCCATGACCTTCATGTCCGCCCTGAAGCTGCTGGCCTGCTGCCGGTGCCTGCTGACCTTTTGTCTCTGGCCTGGCTCCGGTATGTTTACTGTGATCTTGGCCGCCGCCCCCCTTTAGCTGTGATTCCGAGTCGATCAGATAAGAACCTGAAACGGCAACCTTGTCACCCGCCTTGATGCCCGACAGGATCTGGACCTTGTCATCTATACGCTCTCCGGCCTTGACATCTCGCGGCTCAAACATCCCGGGAGACGCTTCCACCCAGACCAGCTGGCGTTTGCCGGTATCGATGACCGCTGTCGCCGGAACGATAATACCTTTGACAAGCGGGACTCTGATGATCGCATTGACGAACATGTCCGGCTTAAGCCTGTATCCCGGATTGGCCATCTCCACGCGAGCCTTGACAGTGTGCGTCTTGGGATCATGGAACGGATAGACGAAACTGATCCTGCCGTTAAATGCCTCACCATGCTCCACAGCGGAGCGGATTTCCACCTGCTGCCCAACACGCACATAGGGGACTTCGTTTTCAAAGACATCGATTTCCACCCAGACCTTCGAAAGGTCTGCAATATTGAAAAGAACCTCTCCCGTGTTGACGTACTGCCCCTGCTGCACCATTTTTTCGATTACGACACCGGACAGAGGAGTATAGATAGGAAGCCTGATCGTCGGTTTACCGGCTTTCTCCATCTCTGCGATCTGGCTCTCCTTTACACCGAAGAGCATCAGACGCTGTTTGGCAGACGATACAAGGCCGTCGCCGTTCTGGGAGATGGAGGGAATCGGCGAGTTTTTGAGCTGCTCACGGCTTCTTACCGCCAGCAGATATTCCTGCTGGGTGGCCAGAAGATCGGGAGAATAAATCTCAGCCACCGGCTTATCCTTACTGACAAAGGCCCCAACAGTATTGACATTAAGCCTGTCAATTCGACCGGCGATCCAGGCGGTAACCTTGGCCTGGCGCGACTGGTCGTACTGCACAATTCCAACGGCATTGATTTCCTTATTCAGTGTGCCGTTTTTAGCATCGACCGTGGCCACATTGGCCATGATGCGCTGGTTCGCGGACATGGAAACATGGCCGAGCATCTCGGCCTGCTTCCTCTGTTCCGGCGTCTGCGTGCCGCTGTCTGCAGCTGACTCAATCTTCTTGATCAGCTCCATGCCGCAGATCGGACAGCTACCCGGTTTGTCTTTGATGATGAATGGGTGCATGGAACAGGTGTACAGCTGCTTGCCCTGCGACGCCTTGCCGTCTGCAGCATGATCGTGGCCTTTATGCTGCCAGGCATACCAGCCGCCGCCGGTAGCTGAAGCCAGAATAATCAGCACCAACGGGATTGCAATTTTCTTGTTCAGGGCCATGGCCTTACCTCGGTATGATATATTTTAATGGTCGTGAGCGTGTTCAGATGCGGACGCTGCCGGATCAGTGGCCTTCGCCAGATCCGAATTGACCGGCATCTTAGTCAGCGATGCATCCGGCGCGGCCACAAGATCAGTTCCGATTGCAGCTTCCAGCTGTGCCAGCTTCATCATGTATTCGGCCTGAGACTCGTAAAGTTCCCGCTCATAATTGTAAAGGTTCAGACGCCCGTCCAGCAGTGTCAGAAAATCGACCTTGTTGACACGATAGCTAATAACGGCCGACTCCAAAGACTGCTCGGCCTGCGGTATGATGCCCCCCCTGTATAGCTCCACCAGTTTCATGCGACGGTCCATCTGTGCAAGGGTGTCGTTGACCGTAAAGGAGATCGTGTTCTTCAGTCCGCTCAATTCCTCCGCCGACATATTCGACTCGGAGTTAGATTCAGCCAGCATTGCACGGCGTCGTTCCTGCTGGAACGGCAGGTTGAAGGTAACTCCCAGAGTAAACATGTTGTAACCGGGATCACTAACCATTTCGGTCGAAATGGCTTCCTTGAACATATACTCAAAGGAAAGGTTGAAGTCAGGATAGAACTCCTTTTGCGCCAGCCGATGGGAAGCTTGCCCCTTGTCAACCAGATTGCCCAGACTTTTGATCTGCGGCCGGTTTTCATGTGCAATCCGGTTCAGCTGTTCGGCCGACAGCTGCACTTGCGGCAGGGTAAAATCGGCAATCGGACCGACCGGCGTATTGCCGGGACGATAAAGAAGGTAGTTCAGGTTGGCTTCCAGGCTTTTCCGCTGCTGCTTAAGGGTAATCTGCATGTCGAGCATCTTTGATTTTTCAAGACCGGCCTTGAAGATATCCTGCTGCACCCCCTGCCCTACGGAGTATTTGGATTCCGCAATGGTAACGAAGTCGGACATTATTCTCAGATTTTTGTCGACTATCTCCAATTCTTTGTCAACGGCCCAGATCTGGTAATAGGTTTCCTTGACCATGCGAGCCAGTTCCAGCTTGCGCTCCTCAACCGCCCATTTGTAGGATTCGGCCTCATACCGGGCGACTTCCTGCTTCAAAGCCCGCTTGCCCCAGAACGGCAGCTGCTGTGAGATGCCGATTACTTTAGCGGACTGGGGATCCTTATTGAAGACAAATGGCTCACGAGCCAGCATGTTCTGAAGCTTGAACATGAACATCGGATCGTCCAGTGCCGAGGCTTGTCTGGCCTTGCTGGCAAACATCTGCCAACGGGCCTGTGAAGATTTAAGCTCCGGGTTGTTGGCAATTGAAGCCGCGACAAGTCTCGCTAGGTCTTCGGCCGGCATTTTCACTTCCTGCGACCATACCATGGCAGGCAGAAGAGATATCAACATCATAACAGAAAATGCGTATAGTTTTTTCATGGGAACTCCTGATTCTGTCGTATCGATGCAAGAAGATTTACACATGTCATGCCAATTGCTATCTATGCAATATTACGGGTGTATTCTCTGTTGTCAATGTTGTTTGCGTAGAATATACTTCAGAACCACAAGAATATTCTACGCTGTTTATAGTGTATTCACATAAACCCCGCTTTATATTTTAAAATGATTATTTGCCAGGCAGTTCTATGCAGTATTTTTCGATGCGATAAATGAGAGTATGGCGGGGAATTCTGAGAAAACGGGCAGCAGCGGTCTGATTCCAGGCGTTGCGCTCCAGAGCCGCAACAACTATCTCCTGCTCCAGCTGTTCAAGAGAGTATCCTTCTTCCGGCAGGTTTACAACCGCATTCCCGGAAGGACCTTTCCCGAGAAGTTTCTCCGGCAGATCCTCCAGGCAAATCAAATCACTGTTCCGCATGATCAGCAGACGTTCGACGGTGTTTTCCAGTTCCCGAACGTTTCCCGGCCAGGGATACATGGCCAGGGCATTAAGAGCATCTTTGGCAAAGGAAATCTTCTCACTGCCGTGCTTGCCGCAGAAATATCTGATCAGGAGCGGTATATCATCACGCCTTTCACGGAGCGGCGGCAAGTGTACCGGAATAACCGACAAGCGGTAGTAAAGATCCTCGCGGAATGTGCCGTCAGCAATCGCCTTGTCGACATCCAGATTGGTTGCAGATACAATGCGGACATCCAATTTTTGTACCTTCGTGCCACCTACCGGCTC
This sequence comes from uncultured Geobacter sp., assembly GCA_964420435.1. Lineage (GTDB taxonomy): Bacteria > Desulfobacterota > Desulfuromonadia > Geobacterales > Pseudopelobacteraceae > JACRCG01. The sequence continues at coordinate 9,119 of CAYQTC010000047.1, read as the reverse complement.
AACTTCCTTCTCCTGCAGCACCCTTAGCAGCTTTGGCTGCAATTCAACTGGAAGCTCGCCTACTTCATCAAGGAACAGCGTTCCGCCTTCCGCCAGCTGGAACTTGCCGTCCTTGTCCCTGACAGCTCCGGTAAAGGCCCCCTTGACATGTCCGAACAGCTCGCTCTCCAGCAGATCACGGGGTATGGCAGCACAGTTGATGGCTACAAAGGGAGCATCACGACGCGAACTTTTGGCATGAATGGAGCGGGCGACCAGCTCTTTACCCGTGCCGGACTCGCCGGTAACAAGAACTGCAGCCTCGGTGTCGGCAACCTTGCGGATCACCTCAAAAACCTTCTCCATCTCCCTGGAAGAGCCGACCATTGTTCGAAAGTCGGATTTCTCCGACAGCTCGCTTTTAAGCCGTTTATTCTCCTCAGCCAGCCCACTGAACTGAAGCGCCTTGCTGACCGTCATTTTGAGTGCATCCCGGTTGAAAGGCTTGGTGATATAGTCGTAGGCTCCGGCCTTCATGGCCTGGACAGCCACATCCACTGTTCCGAAAGCAGTTATGATGATCACCAGTGTTTCAGGAGAACGTTCCTTGATGGATTTGAGAACCATCAGCCCATCCATTCCGGACATTTTCATATCTGTAATGACCAGGTCGGGTCGGGACTTTTCGAAGAAATATAAACCCTCCTCCCCCGAAGAGGCAGCCAGAACGTCATAACCTTCTTCCTGAAGGTTGTATTCAAGCACCCGCCGCAGCGAGGTGTCGTCATCAATTACAAGTATCTTCTCTTTCAAATCACCATACCATCCTTCAAGCTGATAGTCCGGTCAGAATAAGCGCCGTTTTCCGCATTGTGCGTTACCATAACAACCGTCTGTCCGGCATCGTTCAGTTCTCGGAACAGCGCCATGACTTCCTCGCTGGTTTTGGAATCCAGATTGCCGGTCGGCTCATCCGCCAGGAGAATATGGGGATTATTGACAATAGCCCTGGCAATAGCCACCCGCTCCTGTTCGCCGCCGGAGAGCTGATTGGGCAGGCGGTCCAGCTTGCCGCCCAGGCCGACCCTTTCGAGAGCCTGTCCTGCAGCTCTCTTTTTTGCAGCCGTGCTCATCTTGACGATGGCCAGCGGAAGCATTACGTTCTCAATGGCGGTCAGATAGGATATCAGGTGGAATGACTGGAATACAAACCCCAGATTCTGAGCCCTGAAATCGGCTAGCTTTTCACCGGACAGTTGGTACAGCTTTACACCGGCCATCACAACCTCACCAGCGGAGGGATGATTCATTCCTCCCAGCACCGAAAGCAGGGTGCTCTTGCCGGAACCGGATTGACCCATGATGGTTATGAATTCACCAGCCTCTATGCTAATGTCCACCCCGCGTAATGCTTCTACCACATCATCGCCGCTGGTGTACTGCTTCTTTACGTTTTTAATCTCGATAAGTGCCATATTGTCCTCATTTTAAAGAGCCCGCAGAGCTTCGGTCGGGTCCATCTTGGAAGCATGCAGTGCCGGATAGAGGCTGGCCAACAGCCCCAGAGTCAATGCGAGTCCGATTGAACCGAAGGCCACCGTTGTGTCCCAAATCAGGTGGGCATCCTTGCTCTCCGCCATGAACGGCAGCGCCAATTTGGCCCCACCCATGCCGAAGGCGTATCCAAGGAACCCGGCCAGCAGGCTGACAAGAGCTGCTTCCAGCAAAATGATGCGCATGATATGACTTTTCCTGAAACCGATCGCACGGAAGACTCCGATCTCAGTAGTCCGCTCGTTGACGCTGCCCATCATGGTCACAAAAACGATCAGAGAACCGATAAAGACAACCACGCCGGCCATGGCATAAGAAAAGCGCTTGAATTGATCCAGGGCCTTCAGGCGACCTTCAACAACCTGTTGGATGGCCGAGACCTTGGCATCCGGAATCTTTTCTGCAATCTGGGTCACCATATCTCCGATCGGACAACCAGAGCAGAGCGCAGCCACCTCCGCCAATGTTATCCTGCCTTGCTTGCCCAGAATATTTTGGGCCTTGGACAAGCTGGCAAAAACAAGGGCGTCATCCTGGGACCCGGTCTGCTCAAGCACTCCGGCCACCTTAAATGTTTCGTTCTTAATACTGATGCTTTCCCCGGAAGAAGCGTTGAGAACCTTTGAAGCATCGCTTCCCAGCAAAACCTCGCTATCGCCTTTGGGTGAATCGCCGAAAATTTTCCACCACTGCTTCATTTTCAATTCACTGTCGAAGTCGACACCAACCAGCAACACATCGTGGCCACTAACCTTTATTCCACCCAGAACCTTTGGGGCTATCGCCGAAATGTTTTTGTGGTTGGTAATGGTCTTGATTCTGGCCAGGTCGCTCTCCAGGATTTCACGCTGGTCAAAGGTGACGCCGCCCAGGCTGATGCCGCCATAATTCATGGCCAGTCCATTGCTCTGGGGGGTAACCAGAATATTGGCACCGAACTCATCCATTTTGCGCTCGATATCGCTGGACATGGATCGGGTCAGAGTCACCAGAGTAACGATAGTTGCGATTCCAACCATCAGGCCGACAGTCAAAAAAGCCATTTTGGCTTTGCGACGTTTGAGGTTGTTAATGGAGATGGTGTGAAGTTTCATCAGAAGTACCTCGCCCCGCCCTTCAGGTCGTCAACTTTGATTGAAATATTGCCGCCGCTTAACTGATGAGGAAGATGACCGGGATTACAACCGCCGGTAGCGTTGGGACCGAGGCGGTTGACAGCAAACTTCTGATTGCAGTTTTTACAGTTCAACTTGTCGCCCTGCTGTTCATAACCTTTTTTTGATTTATAACAGGCGTCACAGGCATCGAAGGCGGTTTTCAGGCTGCCGTCAGAAGCCTTGACAGCAAAGAACGCAATTTCCTTGCCGCCATCCTCGAATTTATAAAATCGCGCCTTGCCGTCGGACAATTTGGAAGCCGCTATTGTCACTACGCCTCCACTTGCCTTGACCTTTTCATACCTGCCCAGTGAAAAAGCAAACACACTGACTGAGCCAACCAGCAGCGCCACAACAACTACTGCTGCCCATAAAACCGATTTTGTACTATTTGCTGCCATTACAATCTCCTTTTATTCAGCTTTTTTTATTAGATCCGCATCCGCCGCCCTTGCCACCGCAACAACCTGATGCCGGAGCGGCTTTAGCGCCAAACTCTCTGCCTGTAACCTGTTTAAACTGCTCCGGTGTCAGCACCATATGTACATTGCTGCCGAAACCGGATCCTTTGACCTTCTCGGCCAGAACCTCCGGCTTGACGATCTTTGTGTCATAACCCACTACTACCCATCCACCATCAACATCCACCTCTGCAGCAGAAACTCCCTTCAAAGTTTGAAGTGCAGTTGTGATCTTACTTGAGCAACTGCCGCAAGTCATGCCGGTCGTCCTCAGAACAGCCACGGAATCGGCTGTCACGCCTGCCCTCACGTAAAATGCAAGCACCGAAAGGAACGTGACCGCTGCTACGAGTATCATCACATTGATTATTCTTTTTTTCATAAGCTGCTCCCTGGAACGTATGTTCTTGTCATTCTGCACCATCAAGGAACATGCCACAATTCATTAACCATGCAACAGCTCGTATTTACAGCAAATATTTTGTAATCAATCTTTAAAGGGGCGACGACGGCGCAGAATATTCTACACCCGGGCGGAATATCCTACAATCGGGATGAGCGCATCATACATGTAATGTTTAATCTAATGATGTGTGGAGAATTTGAAACGGGACAATGCCATTATGGCCGTATATCGACCGACATCAGGGGCGGAATTGAACCCAGCCGTGTATAAATTATCACAGCTTCACTCAGTCACGAAATTTTGCGTGGCAGGCGTCACATGCTTCCTCAGCTCTTTTGAATGCTGCTTTTGCTCCGCTGAAATCACCTTTTTTTGCCAGATCCAACGTTGAGGCAGTCGCCGATTCCAGGTTTGCTGCAATCGACACAAATTTTTTCCGCTGATTGATGTTTTTGTGCGGCTTTGATTTTTTCAGATCCGGCAGCGCAGAAAGTATTTTGCCTGCTTCCGCTTCAACAGCGGCAATGTTGCCCTTCTCCAGAGCGGTCTCCAGCCCTGCTGATGCCAGCGAAAACATCGGCATCATGGCATGCAGTTTCTTCATTTGTGCATCGCCTGCCGCCGCATTATCATGCTTTTCCGTACTATGGGCAATCGCGGTGCCATTATGAGCCAGCAATACTGTCATCAGACATAACAAACCAACCATACGCCTGTTTTTCATGATCACCCCGTCTAGCAGATTTATGACTTAGTGTTTTTCCGCAACAAGAAGCCATGTCTGTTACAATCGGCTTTCCTGATTAGCCTGTCAATTATTTTGATTTGTTTTTTCAGGAAAAGTGGGATTTAGGACTGAGGCGAACTCACTAGTCCGCCTCAGCCGGCATAAATTATCGTTTGCCCAGATTTTCAAGAAGTTCGTCAGCTTCCTTTAATTTACTGTTCAGAACTTTCAACTCTTCAGCACTGTATTTCTTTGAACCTTTTTTAATTTCGCCCTGAATCCGCTTGATCTTCTGCTGGATGGACTCAGCCTGCAGAGCACACTCTCTCACGCCCTCTTTGGTGTCCATCACCATGCTTTTATGCTCCTCAGTTGTCTTGGCATGCTCGGCAAACGCAGGCATAGCACCAAACAGTCCTAATGCCATAATAATTACCAGTAGCTTTTTCATTGCGTATCTCCTTTGTAATATTCGCGTTCTAAATCAAATCCGCCTTCTGCAACTAACTACTTTACTGTGTACCAGAATTTGGAACTGCGGACTTTTCCGTCCTTCAAGAGGAACTTGGACATGACGCCGTATTTCCCTTTTTTTGACATGTCAAAGTCGGCGCCGAAATGCCCCTCCATTCCCATCAAATCCTTGGATTGGTCGCTCTTATCCGGGTTCTGCACTTTTACTTTGACCTCGCCCTCAGTCAGTGCCTTGCCGGTCTTGGCGTCCTTAAATTCGACCGCAATGTGATGGGTCTCTTTCAACTCCTTCGGCATTTCCAGCTTCATGGCCTTCATGTGCTCCTTCATACTCATTATTTTGAAAGTTGTTTTTACTCCGTCAACCACCTCCGCATGAGCCACATTACCCTGATGACCGCCATGTCCGCTGTGATCCATCTTCATTGAAGCATGAGCTATGGTCAATGTTCCCATCGGAACAGCCAAGGCAAAAGCTGCTGCTGCCAGTAAGATCGATTTCTTCATTCTTCTGGTCTCCTTTTATTGGTATATAAATCCTACATATCTAACAGCACACGTCGTGCCAAAATACAAATAGCTGATATTGTTATAAGTTTTAAATTCATCCCGAATGAGAGTGAAGACTATTCCACATCAACTGAAGTATATTCCTCATAGATTAATTAAAGGTTATTTTTCCGGCACAGCAATCCCATATTTTTCCATGCGGTAGATCAGGGTATGGCGCGGAATTCGAAGAAAACGGGCAGCGGCAGTCTGGTTCCACAGGTTACGTTCGAGCGCCTGAACCACCACCTCCCTTTCCAGCTGTTCAAGGGAATATCCTTCGTCAGGCAGATTGATTGCACTCACCGAATATTTAGTTGCCCCCTGTGAAGGAATTCCATTGCGGATTTTATCCGGCAGGTCATCAAAGGTTATGGTTTCACTGTTGCGCATAATCAGCAGCCGTTCCACCAGGTTCTCAAATTCACGTACATTGCCGGGCCAGGCATATGATGTCAGTGCGGACATGACCGGTTTTTCAAAAGCAACCTTATCCGCGCCGAATTTACTGCAGAAATATCGCAGCAGAAGAGGAATATCCTCTCGACGCTGCCGGAGTGGAGGCAGGTGTATGGGGATCACCGATAGGCGGTAATAGAGATCTTCACGGAATACTCCATCGGCAATGGCCTTTTCAATGTCCAGATTAGTGGCCGCAACTACCCGCACGTCCATCTTCTGATCACAGGCTCCCCCCACCGGTTCAACGGTCCGCTCCTGCAAGGCGCGCAGAAGCTTGGGTTGGAGTTCCAGAGGCAGTTCGCCTACTTCGTCCAGAAAAAGGGTACCGCCATCGGCTAACAGAAATTTTCCGGTTTTGTCCTTGACGGCACCGGTAAAGGCCCCCTTTACATGGCCGAACAGTTCGCTCTCCAATAGATCGCGGGGTATGGCAGCACAATTGATGGCCACAAAAGGACCGTTTCTCCGCCCGCTCTGTGCATGTATCGAAAGGGCCACCAACTCCTTGCCGGTGCCGGATTCGCCGGTGATCATTACCGAGGCCTCGCTGTCAGCCACTTTGCGCACCACTTGAAAAACCTTTTCCATAACCTGTGAAGAGCCGACCATCGTGCGGAAATCACTCCGGTCGGACAATTCATTCTTCAGACGTTTGTTCTCGGCGGCCAGACCGCTGAACTTCAGCGCCTTGGCCACGACCAGAAGCAGTCCATCCCGGTTGAATGGCTTGGTTATATAATCGTAAGCACCATGCTTCATGGCATCAACAGCCACATCCACAGTCCCGAAGGCGGTAATAATGATCACTGTTGCCTCGGGCGAAACGTCCTTGATTGCCTTCAAAACCTGCATTCCGTTCATGCCGGGCATCTTCATGTCGGTAATTACCAGATTCGGAAATTCTTCGGCGAATAGCCGAAGCCCCTCTTCACCGTTACTGGCCGCTTTTACAAGATAGCCTGCTTCTTGAAGATTGTACTCCAGCACCCGCCGCAGTGAAGCGTCGTCATCGATCACTAGTATTTTCGGCTTCATACCGCCCCTTCCTCCAGAGCCGGCAGATGGACAATCACCGTCGTACCCCGCCCCGGTTCGCTGTTAACCCGCAGAGTCCCGCCATGCCCCTCTATGATTTTTTTGGTAATGGCAAGTCCTAGACCAGTGCCGTCAGCTTTGGTGGTAAAGAAGGGTTCAAAGATTCTTTTCGATGTTTCCGGATCAATACCGGTCCCGCTATCGCTGAAACTGATTTCACAGAATTCTTTACTTCTGAAGGCAGAGATGGTGACAGTGCCGCCTGCGGGAGTCGCTTGCAAGGCATTGATAATGATATTCAGGAAAGCCTGACGCAGCTTCTCGCCATCCCCCTTGATAGGCAGATCGTCAACGGATAATTCGTGCAGAAGACGTACGTTTCGTTTTCGCGCGTCATTGGCTGTCAGAATAACAACCGTCTCCAGCTCCTCCCTCAAAGAACAACGGTACATTTCAACCGCCTGTGGGCGGGCCATACGCAGAAAATCCTCTACGACATGATTGAGGCGTTCAGTCTCCTTGATCTGGATCTCGATAAACTCATGCTTCGGGTCACCCGGCTTGTAATCATCTCTGAGAATCTCGGCCGTACCACGGATAGAACCGAGAGGATTGCGAATCTCATGAGCAAGAACCGCTGCCATTTCTCCGAGAGTGGATAGTTTTTCAGCTCGCCGCAGTTGTTCCTCTACGGCGATTATGCGTTCAGACTGCTGTTGAAGTTTGCGGCATGACTCTTCAAGACCTTTTGCTGTCTTCTGGAGCTCCAGACTGCCTTCCCGCTCCCGCTGGGCCAGCAGACCTGTCACCCCGCCGACGATGTTGTAGAGTACAATTTCGAGGTATTTCTCCATTTCAAGCGTCAAGCCGCCTCCCCACTGAAAAAGTATATGAGGGGCATATGCCAAACTAACCACCATTGAACAGGAAAGGCCTCCGCGGAAACCGAACCAGATGGCAGCCAGAATGATCGGCAGGTAATAGAGGCGCTGAAAGATGTCGTGCAGATAATGAAGATGCAGAGGGGTAAGGTAGTGAAGGAGGCTGATTCCCAGAATGAACAGTGCCAGCAGGCCGATGCGAACAATGGTATGTTTCATGTGCCGGTTATAACGCAACCACTGTTAGAATCAAACAAAAATGAATAATTGGAATACTTAAGAAATCCGGAGTGTTCAATGCGAAATAAACAACGACTTGATTTTTTGGGTTTCTATTGTTATATTTTAGCAGTCAAACACATTGAGTGCTAATTTTAACACTAACGAGGCTGCATCATGGTCGCGCAATTACCAGTAGTCGCTGATAGCCTTCGCCTTTATCTGAGTGAGATAAGGCGGTTCCCGTTGCTTAACGAAGAAGAAGAACATCGCCATGCAGTCACGTTCTTTGAAAAAAAAGATTTGACTGCCGCCCATAGCCTGATTACGTCAAATTTGAGGTTTGTGGTTAAGGTCGCATACGAGTTCCGCCACTATGGTCTCAAAATGCTCGACCTTATACAAGAGGGTAATATCGGGCTGATGATGGCGGTAAAGAAATTTAACCCCTACAAAGGCATCCGACTGATTTCATATGCCGTCTGGTGGATAAAAGCATATATCCAGAACCATATTATTTCTTCCTGGAGCCTACTCAAAATAGGCACAACCCAGGCTCAAAGAAAGTTATTCTTCAAACTGCGCCAAGCGAAAAGCGCAATTGCAAGAATGGGCGACAACGAAGATGACTCGCAGAGTGCCGCACTGTCGCTGGATGTTTCCGAGCAGCAGTTTTCAGAGATGGAGCAGCGCATGCGTGGCGAATGTTCATTAAACGCTGAAATACCGGGAAGCGACGGCATCACCGCTCTGGAAACACTTGCAGATGACAGAATGAATCAGGAAGAACTCTTATCCGAAATACAGGAAAATCATAATCTGCAGCAGACGGTTGCGGATGTGGTCAGCAGACTCAATGAAAAAGAACGTTTTATCATTGAGCACCGGGTAACAGCTGATGAACCACTTACACTACAGGAAATTGCCAGCCATTTTTCAATCTCCCGCGAAAGGGTTCGCCAGATTGAAGAAGGGGCACTCAGAAAAACAAAGCAGGCTCTCATCCCGTTATTAGCGGCATAACACCCGCCAGTTCCATGAAAGTAACTTGTCTCAACACACAAAAAAAACACCAGTTTCATTTTTATAAAAAAAAATCTTGACTTTACCCGGTTTTTTCTTTAAATAAACAAATTCTGTTTTCTTGTCGTTAAGAAAATCATGTGTTGGCCCCGTTAGCTCATACTGGTAGAGCAGCTGACTTGTAATCAGCAG
>CAYQTC010000046.1:0-21326 GCA_964420435.1 uncultured Geobacter sp. | reverse complement strand
AGCGGATCGTGGTGATCATGGAGCACTGCAACAAGCAGGGCGAATCCAAGATCCTCAAAAAATGCAGCCTGCCGCTGACCGGCAAAGGGGTGGTCAACCGCATCATCAGCGACCTGGCGGTGATGGACGTGACCCCGGGCGGCCTGGTGCTTATGGAAACCGCGCCCGGTGTGTCGGTGGATGAGGTACTGAAGATGACCGAGGCGACTCTCACGGTGTCTCCCGAACTTAAGACGGTAACGATTTAAAAAGTGACGTAACTTAAGTTTATCTCTTCCAAGCAACTTCGGAAATTGGCCTGCCAAACGGAGAACAGAGACATGCCAGCCTATAACCGTTCCCGTTTTCTGCTTGCCCGCTGGTCCATCTATACGATCCTGGTCGCCATCTACATGCTGGTGTTCTTCCACCGCATGGCGCCGGCGGTTATCTCGGCCGATCTGATGCTGGCTTTTAACACCTCCGGTGCCGCGCTGGGCTCGCTGGCCGCAATGTATTTCTACATCTACACCGCCATGCAGATTCCTGCCGGAGTGCTGGCGGACACCCTTGGCGCACGGCTGACTGTCTCGGCCGGCAGTCTGGTGGCCGGCTGCGGGTCGATCATGTTCGGGCTGGCGGATACCTTCGCCGGAGCCTCCTTTGGGCGCGCCCTGGTTGGATTGGGCGTATCAGTTGTGTTTGTGGGTCTGTTCAAAAGCAACAGTGTCTGGTTCAGTGACCGCAATTTCGGCCTGATCAGCGGCTTGACCCTGCTGCTGGGCAATATCGGTGCAATCGCCTCTGCCGGTCCCCTGGCCGGTCTGCTTAAACTCTACTCCTGGCGCTCCGTTTTTGTGGCCCTGGGCGGAACCACCCTGCTGCTGGCCCTGCTGGCGCTGGCGTTTATCCGCAACCGCCCGGAGGACATGGGCTTCCCCTCCCTGCGCGAAATGGAGGGGAAAGTCAGCCATGCTCCCCGCAAACAGCATTGGTGGAGCGATCTGAAAAGTGTTGTCGGAACGGGCGCGGCCTGGCCGGTATTATGGGTCGATCTGGGGATGGTGGGAAGCATGCTGGCCTTCGTGGGGTTGTGGGCGATACCGTTCCTGCGGGATGTGCATGGTCTGGGGCGCTCGGCCGCCGCGGTCTATACCACGTCGTCACTGGCCGGTTTTGCGGTCGGCTCCATGCTGGCCGGCTGGCTCTCGGACCGTATCGGCCGGCGCAAGCCGGTTATCCTGGCCGGAACGATCCTGTATGCCGTGGCCTGCCTGGGTCTGGCCTACCTGCCCTGGCATCCGGGACCGGTCGGCATCGCCCAGTTTGCCGTGCTCGGTTTCAGTGCCGGCGGCTTTATCGTTACCTTTGCCAATGCCAAGGAGGTCGTGGCGCCGGCCCTGTCGGGGATGGCGGTCGGCCTGGTGAACACAGGCCTGTTTTTCGGGGCGGCCGTGGTGCAGCCGCTGTTCGGCTGGGCCATGGACCTCCGCTGGGACGGCAGGGTGGTGAACGGACTGCGCGTATATGCGCCGGCGGATTATCACACCGGTTTTCTGATCATGCTCGCATTCGCTGTCCTGGGAGTTACCGGCGCCTGCAGGATCAGGGAGACGCGCTGCCGGAATATCACGGTTGAAAATTGAACAGTCAGGAGGTGCCGGCCATGTCCGATGTCTATGCCACAATTGCCTCAGCAGATCTCGAGGTTCAGCAGCGCCTGGCAGCCGTGCTGGAACGCCGTGCAGGCGATCCTCAACAGCAGGGCATGCTCAATGATTATCTGGCAGATATAAAATTCCCGCCGGGCGCAGATGTGCTGGACGCAGGCTGCGGTACCGGGGCGGTCAGCCGGGTGCTCGCACGCTATCACCGGATAGGACGGGTGGTCGGGGTTGATCCCTCGCCGGTATTCCTGGCGATGGCCCGCAAGCTGGCGGCTGATCTTGACAATCTGACCTTCATCGAGGGAGATTGCCGCTCGCTTCCCCACGGTGACGGCAGCTTCGATGCGGTGGTCTTTCACACCACCCTGAGCCATGTCCCCGGACCGGAGGACGCCCTGTCCGAGGCTTTCCGGGTACTCCGTCCAGGTGGCCTGCTGGCGCTGTTCGACGGCAACTACACCACCACATCCCTGGCGACCGGTGATTTCGATCCGCTGCAAAGCTGCGCCGATGCCGCCATGGCAGCCCTGGTACATGACCGCTGGCTGATTCCACGTCTGCCGGGCCTGGTTACGGCGGCCGGCTTCATCATACTGAAGCAGCGCAGTTTCGGCTTTGTGGAAACGGCGGAGCCCGATTATATGCTGAGCATTGCCGATCGGGGGGCTGATATACTGGCTGCAACGGGGCGCATCGGGGAGGAACTGGCTGCGGCACTCAAGAACGAGGCCCGGCGGCGGGTTGCAACGGGCGGATTTTTCGGTTCCATAGCCTATGCCAGTCTGGTGGCATGTAAGGCTGGATGAGGGAGATTTTGGGGTTGGATTCAGGTTCTCTCCCTCACCCTAACCCTCTCCCAGAGGGAGAGGGGACTTTGTATTGCAATTGCGGAAGATCAACACTACTCGGATCAGATTTTAAAAACTGTTGGATTGCCACAGTCTGGTGTGTATATTGCTGAAAACCTGAATTCTGACTTTGCAACAGATCCGATCAAGAGCTCATCCGGGACGTGATACCGATTACCACTCCGGAAGCGCCATCATACCAGCAAGGAGTAAGCAACCATGATGACTAAAGAAGAAGCGAGAGAGTTTACCAGCCGCTGGCTGCCGGCCTGGACAGGCAACCGCCCTGCAGAATTGCTGGCCTTTTATGCGGACGACGCCTTTTTCCTGGATCCGGGCCGACCGCTCGGAATTAAGGGAATGGAGCAGTTGACGGCTTATTTCAACCGGGTGCTGGCTCATAACCCGGCATGGGTCTGGACACAACTGGAACCGATGCCGCTTGCAGAGGGCGGATTCGCGAACCGGTTGCATGCCCGGATTCCGATTGGTGAAAAGGTAGTGGTCGAGTGCACGGCACTCTGCTTCATGCAGTTCGACGAGACGGGCAAGATCAAGCGCAACGAAATCTACTTTGACCGCACCGACCTGGTGCGTGAGATCAACAGGTTCCGGCAGTCCATCGCACATTAGCAGGTTATTCTGTTTATCTTGTCTTTCATCATGGCTACCGGGTTGTGACTGACAGCCCCGGCTTTTGCAGTATCCAATGCATTCGGCCGGGGCTGTTTTTAGGAGGCTTTGGGGGTAGTTGATTAGTTGACTAACTTCTGATAATCGACAAATCAACAATGTCCCCTTAAGGATCTGAATCTCCCCCGTTATACTCAGAAAAAAGGGGGCTGCATGATCTGCAGCCCCCTTTCTGATAATCAACTGAAGCTATGTTAAACTAATGACCCGACCTAATCGGCACCGGGGAGCAGATACTTTCTTTGTCGTGGGCCTTGGCACCGCATTTGGCACAGCTGAACTCGGCCTCGCTGGTCAGTTTGTCGATCAGCTGGGAGTCGGTCACAGCACATACTTTTGCATGTTCACCTTTCATGACTTACACCCCCTTTCTCTTCAACTTCCATCTACTTCGTACCTATTATAATATACGTTCCATGCACAAATGAAAAGTAGTTGCCCAAGGACATCAGGCATGCTTAACAGCCTGATTATATGGGGACTCCCATCTGACTTCGGCCATCACAGCAGCATGATCCTGGTGGCAGGGACTCTGTCTGAAACCGGTACCACCGGAAGTCCCGCCTCAAGGTAGCCATCAAACCCTTTGACCAGTTTATGAACATCGTTCCAGCCATGCTCCAGCAAATACTTAACTGTCCGGGCACTGGTTTCCTCTCCCGGGCAGTCCGAAAAAATCACGATCGGCCGGTCATGCGGAAACTCAGCAGAATTATATGATATTGTGTTATACGGCAATGCTGATATATTTGTGAAGCTGCTACCCGGATGGGGGAACTTCAATGCCTATAGAAATCCAGGACATTAAAACCAGCCCGCCTGATTTTGCCGCTATCGAGTTGTCCGACATCATCGACGTTCCTGCCCTTCAGGAGATGATGGACGATTATTATGCCCTTAGCGGCATTGGTGTCGGCATTATTGACCTCAAAGGCACCGTACTGGTCGGCACCGGCTGGCAGGATATCTGCGTCAAGTTCCATAGAGCCAATGCTGAATCCTGTTCATTCTGCCACGAAAGCGACATATCCCTCTCCAGTGGCGTTTCTCCCGGAACCTTCAAGGAGTACCGCTGTAAAAACAACATGTGGGACATTGCTTCCCCGATCATGCTGGGAGAGAGGCATATCGGGAACATTTTCCTGGGCCAGTTCCTCTATGACGACGAAAAACCGGATTATGAGCTGTTTCGCGCACAGGCGCGGCGCTTCGGCTTTGACGAGGCAGAGTATCTGGCGGCTCTTGACCGGGTGCCACGCTGGAGTAGGGATAAAGTCCGGAGCGCAATGGGATATTATTCAAAGCTGGCCCGGATGCTCTCAAAGTCAAGCTACAATAATGTCATCCTTGCCGAAACATTGGCCAGGCGGGAGGAGGCGGAGGAGTCGCTGTGGTTGATGAGTCACGTTTTTCACGCATCGATTGCTGCCAATAGTATCGCCGGACTTGACGGAGTTATAACCGAAGTCAACGATGCATTCATCAGGATCTGGGGATATCAGAACAGGGATGAGGTCATCGGTACGTCCATAGCATATAATCTCAATGATGCGAAAGAAGCCGCCGCCATCCTGTCAACCCTCAACGAGACCGGTCTCTGGGTGGGTGAGTTTTCCGCGAAGAGGAACGACGGTTCTACCTTCATTGCCTATGGCATGGCAACAGAAGTGCGAAATACAAAGGGAAAAGTGATCTGCTATCAATCGTCGTGCCTGGATATTACCGCACGCAAGCAGGCAGAGTCTGACTTAATCCAGGCTAAAGCCGCCGCCGAAGCCGCCAGCAATGCCAAGAGCCGTTTCCTCGCCACAATGAGTCACGAGATTCGCACCCCGATGAACGGCGTCATCGGCATGATCGAACTGCTGCAGCATACCGTGCTGAGCCGGGAGCAGCTGGAATACGCCGAAAGCGCCAAAAAGTCCGGCATCGAACTGGTACATCTGCTCAACGACATTCTTGACTTCTCCAAAATTGAAGCGGACAAGGTAGAGTTGGAGCTGGGCCCGTTTGATCTGACGCAGGTGGTTTCCGACACCATCAACCTCATGTCCCTTCATGCACGCGAGAAACCGGTAAAGCTTACCTCATCAATTGACAAGAATGTCCCGAGAACGCTGAAAGGAGATGCCTCCAGGCTTCGCCAGATCATTATCAACCTGGTCAGCAACGCCATCAAGTTCACTACTGAGGGTTCTGTAAAGCTGACTATCATGAAGGAGAGCGAAGATGTGCGGGCAGCCACCCTCCGGTTCGAGGTAAGCGACAGCGGCATCGGCATGCCGGTCGACAAGCTGGAACAGATTTTCGAGCCGTTTACCCAGGTTGACAGTTCGACCACCCGCAAATATGGCGGCACTGGCCTGGGCCTGGCAATATGCAAGCGGTTGGCACTTCTGATGGGTGGAAATATTGGTGTTGACAGCACCGAGCACGAAGGGTCCACCTTCTGGTTCACTGCTGTATTGGAGAAACAGCCCGAACTTGGTAGTGCATCGCTACAGCCGGTTTCAGCGCCAAACCAGCCTGTCTCTGCACCGGTAGGCGATAGAGTGGTCCGCCTGTTATTGGCAGAAGACGATCCGACAGCACGGATAATAGTTCCCAAGCTGCTTAGTAAATATGGTTATCTGGTCGACGTAGTCGGCGATGGCAGGGAGGCGTTGCTGGCGCTGGAGAACAACGATTACGCGCTGGTGCTGATGGACTGCATGATGCCGGAAATAAGCGGCTTCGAAGCAACCGCTGTTATTCGCAATCCTGCTTCAGCCGTAAGGTGCCACGATATTCCGATAATCGCGCTTACCGGAAATGCTATGAAAGAGGATCATGACAGATGCATTGCGGTCGGAATGAATGATCATCTCCCCAAGCCGCTGATCCTGATCGATTTGCTTGAAAAGCTTGAAAAGTATCTGAAATAACTTGGGAGAGGCTTAAGGCGTCATCTCAACTCTATACATGCAAAAACATCTATTTGTTAGGACGGATCAAGGGGACATTCTTAAAAAGTTAACTTGTAACAGCGGAAAAGGTCAGCTGATTAAGTTTTTAAGAATGTCCCTGGCTTTTCTAATTCCAAATCAAAGCGCTATCATCGTTGTCTCGTCTTCGGCACCTCAACGTACTGATCAGTACGCCTCGGCGCCTCAATCCTCGCCGTCTTGATTTCATCCTTGATTTGAAATTGGTAAAAGCCCCCCATAATTCACGCCCATGACAGGCGCCCACCATCACACGCAGCAGAGAAACCGGTTGATGTAACAGCCGTTAGCAGCGAGGTGGACGTATTTTAGTTGTTGACTCCAGCTGCGTATCCTATTTAAATCACCCCCGTGACCGGGAAGATAAGTCCCAGGTGATGGTCTATTTCAGAATGTTGGCTGCCGTAAGTCAATCACGTCCGTCGAGCCGCATCTTTTATACACTAACCCCGAAAGGTACACGTGCAGCATGAAGAATATTCTGATTCTATTCGCACATCCGCGCTATGAAAAGTCACGGACCAACAAGGCACTGCTTGAAAGCCTTCAAGGTCAGGACGACATTACCGTCCATGACCTCTACGAGCTGTATCCCGATTTCAACATCGACACCGCCCGTGAGCAGGAACTGCTGCAGGCGCACCAGATCATCGTTTGGCATTATCCTTTGTTTCTGTATGGCCCGCCCGCCATGGTCAAACAGTGGATGGACCTGGTGCTGGAGCATGGTTGGGCCCACGGCGCGGGGGGCAATCACCTTGAAGACAAGCAGGTTTTCGCAACCATCACCTCCGGCGGCTCTCGTGAAAGCTACTCCCACAGCGGATTCAACCGTCACACCATGCCCGAACTGCTGTTCCCGCTGAAGCAGGCGGCCCAGCTCTGCCGGATGACATGGCTCCCCCCCTATGTGGTGCAGGGAACCTACCGTCTGACAGACGGCATGCTGGCGGACTGCGGCGAACAGTACCGTCAGGTTCTGCTCAGGCTGGCCCAATCCCCTCCTCTGAAATCGTTCAAGGGGTATGACTTCCTCAATGACTGGATTGCGGACGTGAACCGAAAGGAGCAGCCATGAGCGACAGCATACTCGCCCAGGCAGTCGTGTACCTTGCCGCGGCGCTGATCTGTGTGCCGCTGGCCAAGCGCCTGGGGATGGGGTCTGTGCTGGGGTACCTGCTGGCGGGCATCCTGATCGGTCCCTTCTGCCTCGGTTTTGTCGGGCATGAAGGCGAAGGCATCATGCACTTCGCTGAATTCGGAGTAGTCATGATGCTCTTCCTGATCGGTCTCGAGCTGGAACCGGCCCATTTCTGGAGGATGCGCTCCAGCATCCTGGGGCTGGGGTCGCTGCAGCTGGTCCTGACCACCCTCGCCCTGACAGGGGGGCTCCTGCTGCTGGGGCTCGACTGGCGTGGGGCCTTTGCCGCGGGGCTGGCCCTTTCCATGTCATCGACGGCGATCGTGCTCCAATCACTGAAGGAGAAGGGGCTCGGCAGCTCCCAGGCCGGGTCCGGGTCCTTCGCCGTGCTGCTGTTCCAGGATATTGCCGTCATTCCGATTCTGGCCCTGCTCCCCTTTCTGGCCATACAGGCCGGCGCAGGTGCGGGTCACGGCGAGGCCCCCGCATTGCTGGACGGCCTGCCGGTCTGGGTGAAGGCCGGCTCAGTCTTCTTTGCCGTGGCCGCAGTCATAATCATGGGTCGCTATATCGTGGTCCCCTTTCTGCGCATCATCACCAAGGCCAGCGTTCGGGAGCTCTCCGTCGCTGCGGCGCTGCTTATCATTGTCTCGATTGCCTTCCTGATGAAGCTGGTTGGCCTGAGCCCTGCGCTGGGTGCCTTCCTTGCCGGGGTGCTGCTGGCCAACAGTGAATTCCGCCATGAGCTGGAAAGCGACATCGAGCCCTTCAAGGGGTTGCTGCTCGGCCTATTCTTCATCGCGGTGGGGGCGTCCATTAATTTCAGGCTGCTGTCCGAAAGCCCGGGCACCATCCTTTCTCTGGTGCTGGGGATCATTGTGCTCAAGGCCGCGGTGCTGTTCGCAGCGGGCAAGCTGTTCCGGCTTTCTTTCGACCAGAACACCATCTTCGCCCTCGGTCTGTCCCAGGTGGGGGAGTTTGCCTTTGTACTCTTCGCCTTTA
Source organism: uncultured Geobacter sp. (assembly GCA_964420435.1). Taxonomy (GTDB): domain Bacteria; phylum Desulfobacterota; class Desulfuromonadia; order Geobacterales; family Pseudopelobacteraceae; genus JACRCG01. Next base: position 13,012 of record CAYQTC010000046.1, on the reverse strand, counting down.
TCAATCGGCTGGGGATCATCGACAGCGACTGGACCGATACGCTGATGGCCGTCACCGCCATCAGCATGACCATGACCCCTCTGCTGCTGCTGCTGAACGAGCGGCTGGTGCTGCCACGGTTCGGCATCCGTGAGCAGGAGAAAAAGGAAGCGGATCTCATCGATACGGAGCATCCTGTCATCATCGCCGGGTTCAGCTCCTTCGGCAGCACCCTGGGGCGTTTTCTCCGTGCCAACGGCGTTCAGGCCACCATCCTGGACAATGACTCGGACCAGGTGGAGCTGCTGCGCAAGATGGGATTCAAGGTCTTTTACGGTGATGCAACCCGACTGGACATCCTCCATTCTGCCGGGGCCGGCAGCGCCCGCATCCTGTTCATCGCCATAGACAGCCCCTCGACCGTCAGCAAGCTGGTGGAAACGGTGAAAAAGCACTTTCCAAATCTGCAAATCATGGCCCGTGCCGGCAACAACCTCGACGCCCACGAGCTGCTCGACCTCGGGGTAAACCACATCTATCGGGGATTTCTCGACACGTCCGTACGGGCGGGGGTTGATGTTCTGGCGAGTCTCGGATACCGGCGGTACAGTGCGACCCGGGCCGGCCAGAATTTCATGAAGTATGACGAAGCCGCAATGCACCATCTGGCTCCCCATCGCCACGATACCAGCGTTTACATCTCCAATGCCAGGGAGCAAATATGGCTGCAGGAACAGCTGCTGGCCAGCGACCGCGCCAGCATCCATAACCAGAATGACCATGCCTGGGACACGATCGGGCCGGTGACGGCAGCAGAGGAAAGCGGGCTCCATCCAGTAAGCGATCCGGAGAAAGGCGTCTAAGCCGGATTGGATTGTCGTTCTCATTCACAGATATGTTAAGGAGGCCGGGAGCTGCAATGTTTTCCGGCTGCCCCATATTATCGGTTGACGGTAGACAGTTCTTTGATGATACTGGTTTAATCGCTAGCGTTCATATTTTCCAAGCAAATCTGCCAAAGGAACGAAAACTATGCCAAAAGATACCGCTGCAGCAGAAAGTGATGTCCTGTCCCCCCATGACACCAGATACCTGTTTGTCCTCCCTTTTTCGACGGACCCTGTTCTAGCCCGTCGTTTTCTTGCACGTGACAGTCAGATTGTCGGCAACATACGCTTCGGCAAGCTGCTGGAGACGCTGGACAAGGTGGCCGAGAATACAGCTCTGGCATACGTTCACCGCTTTTATCCCAATGCCCGCGTGGTTACGGCCGCCGTTGACAATATTGTACTCAGGAATCCGGCAGATACGAATCACGACCTGGTGTTTTCGGCCCAGATCAACCATGTGGGCAAGTCTTCAATGGAGGTCGGCATCCGGATTGAATGCCTCGGGGCCGGTTCGAGCCATCTGGCAACTTGCTATTTCACCATGGTGGCGCGTTCAACTGATTGCGATGCGGCCAGGAGTCTGACTCTGCCGCCGCTGCAGTATCTGCAGGATGTGGATGTGCGCAGATATCAGAAGGCTGAACAGCGTCGCCAGGCGTACCGGGAGGGGTTGGCAAAGGCCGAGGAAATGCCGTCGCTTGACGAGTACCTGTTCCTTAAAAAACTTCACAAGGAGCAGGAGCTGGAAGGGGCCAGCGGGCTGCGTGCCGGAGAGCTTGTTCTGGAATCGACCTGCAAGGCCTATCCGGAGCAGGAGAACGTTCCTACTACAATCTTTGGCGGCTATCTGATCAGGAAGGCCTATGAACTGGCCGCACTGGCAGCGGAGATGGTAGCCCCGGACAGGCCTGTGCCGTGTCAGGTAAACCGTATAAATTTCAACCAGCCGGTGTTGCTGGGCGATCAGCTGAAATTTACCGCACGTGTCGTTTATACCGGCCGGACGACCATCGCAGTCCAGTCCGATATTGAGCGCTTCAGCCGCCGCGCCGGCGACAAGGCGCTCTCCAATTCCTGCCTGTTCACCTTCAGAAACGTGGATGCCGACATGGATCCGCAGCCGGTGCCGTTCATCTATCCGGTCACCTATGCCGAGGATGCCCGCTTCCTGAATGCCTATCGCCAGAAAGTGGATTGAGTCTTTTGAAGCTGACTGTAATTGCTGGTGAGGCTTGTCAAGCAATGCCTCACCGGCGCCCTCCCGAATACGAACCTTTTTTTAAACCGCAACAGTAACAGACCGAACCGTCCCCCGATAGTTTTTCCCTGCTTCGCTCCATATAAATCCTGATTCCAATTCAAAGCGAAAGTAATGCACGCCGTTCTGTTTTTCCGTGAAGCTGTCTAGCGTCCATATGCGCTGTAAATCCGGCATTTGAGCGTTTCATCTGTCAGCTGGCTGACAGAAATTTTAGAAAAACATATAAAGTCGTTTTATTTGTGCTTGACATGCACGTAAACGAAATATAAAGTGTGATCAAAGTCTAATGACCTGCACACAATTGCAGCTGTAACTATATATATTATCATGAAAAATAGGTGTTTAGTGCTTTGTAGGTAGTTTGTTTGAAATGTAGAAAAGAGTTTAAATCGGCACATAACGTAAATTGTAAGTCAGGCTAAACAGTTAAAACAAAAGGAGGATGAACGTTATGGAAGCAAAAAAGTATAACTGGAGCGAAGTGGCAAGAAATCCTAAGTACCTGGAGTTAAAGCGCAAGAAGAGGGTATTTCTGTTCGGCTGGTGGATCGCTGCATCGGTGTATTACTTCTCGCTGCCGATTCTGTCCGGCTATTTTCCGGCACTGTTTAAAGTCAAGCTGATCGGGGCAATCAATTTTGGTTATCTGTTCATCCTGTCCCAGTTTCTGGTGGCGATCTTTGTTGCCATTTATTACACAAAGGTCGCCAATAGCGATTTTGACCGGTTGACAGACGAACTATTAAAAGAAATCCAATAAGCGGGAGGGACACATGTTTACTAAAATTCTGTCAGCAATGATGCTTACACTTTTCCTGACAACGGTCGGGTTTGCAGAAGAGCCGTCCAGGCCGGCACCTCAGGCAGGCGTTGTCGCGTCGGCATCCGCGCCGGCCCTGCTCCAGGCTGCAGCGGTGGCTGCTCCGGCGCCTGCCGCTTCCAGCACGGCACCGGTTTCCGGTGTGCCGACAAAGGTCAGGCCCAATCGTGCCATAACCATCAGCATGTTTTCGGCGATCATCGGTATTACTCTTGGTGTCGTCGTCTGGGCAGCCCGCTCTACGAAATCAGCCTCCGATTTCTACACCGCAGGCGGGGGCATTACCGGGCTGCAGAACGGCTGGGCCATTGCCGGAGACTACATGTCGGCGGCCTCTTTCCTGGGCATGTCCGGACTGATTTCGCTGTACGGTATCGACGGTTTCATGTATGCGGTCGGCCCCATGTTCTCGTTCATCGCCATACTGCTGGTGATTGCCGAGCCCTGCCGCAATGCCGGCAAGTTCACGCTGGGCGACATCCTTTCCTTCCGCACCTCTCCCAAGCCGGTGCGCGCCGTGGCGGCCCTCTCCACCGTTACTGTGTCGCTCTTTTATCTGATCGCCCAGATGGTGGGCGCCGGCAAACTTATGCAGGTACTGCTGGATATCCCCTACCGCGTCTCAGTAATCGGCGTCGGTGTTCTGATGGTTGGCTATGTTGTCTTCGGCGGAATGAAGGCCACCACCTGGGTGCAGATCATCAAGGCAGGGCTTCTGATGACCGGCACAGTCTTGCTGGCGTTTTTGGTTCTTGCAAAGACAGGCTTCAATCCGATCGGATTCTTCACCGATATTACAGGCAACCAGCTGATTCAGGATCATGTCCGGATGAACGTTCTTAAGGATGCTCTGCCCAAGGAGGGCTTCGACTATGGTCAGCGCTTCATGGAGCCGGGCCTGTTCCTGAAGAATCCGCTGGACCAGATCTCGCTCGGCATCGCCTGGGCGCTGGGTGCTGCCGGTCTCCCGCACATCCTGATGCGCTTTTTCACCGTTCCAAGCGCCAAGGAAGCACGCAAGTCCATCGTTATCGCACTGTTCATCAACAGCAGTTTCTTCTTCCTGATCAACATCATCGGCTTCGGAGCTGCCCTTTACCTGTCGCCCCAACTGATCAGTTCGGTTGACAAGGGCGGTAATATGGCGACCCTTCTGCTTGCCCAGCTTCTGGGCGGCGGCGCCGGCACGCTGGGTGGAGACATGTTCCTTGCATTTATCTGTGCCGTAGCATTCGCCACAATCCTGGCGGTTGTTTCCGGGCTGGTTCTGGCCGCTTCGGCAGCCATTGCCCACGACGTGTATGTGAATATCGTCATGGACGGCAAAGCCGACCAGCAGACACAAGTCAAGGTAGCCAGGATCACCTCGCTGTTTGTCGGTGTTGCAGCCATCGTAATGGGTCTGGCGGCTGAAAAGGAAAACGTGGTCGCCCTGGTGGCGCTGGCTTTTGCCGTGGCTGCATCTGGCAACTTCCCGGCGGTCATGCTGTCGCTGTTCTGGAAGCGTTTCAATACAGCCGGTGTCATCTCGGCGTTGCTGGTGGGGACGATTTCCGCCCTGGCGCTGGTCGTGATTTCTCCGGTTATGACCTATCCGCAGAAGATCGCCGATGATGCCAAAAAGATAATTTCAACCCTTGAGAAAAAACAGGCTGAAGGAGCTGTTCTGGCAGAGAAGGACCTGAAGCAGCTGGACAAGTCCCGCAAGGACTTCGAGAAAAACAACGGCGGCACTTCCATGGTCGGGCTCAAGGCCGCGATCTTCCCGCTGAAGAATCCGGGCATAGTTTCCGTGCCGCTCGGTCTGCTTGCGGCGATTATCGGAACGCTGATGTTCCCGTGTCGCCGTGCAGAAGAGATGTTTGACGAGATCGAGGTGCGGCAGGTTACAGGACTGGGGATATCAAAAGCATCGGATCACTGACAATGGAACGTAGCTATTTCGCCCTGGCTACGTAAGTCTTCGGGATCACTTGTGCGGCGTAGCGCTGTTTATGCCCTCTGGGTACTACGCCACCGCGCAATCCCTCGACAGCCTTGCCCGGACAAAATATCTCCATTCCACAAAAATCACATCCCGTTCCTCTTGATTATCGAGGTGCGGGATGTGAGCCAACATTCGGAGGGAAAAAACATGTCAAGTGCGGAAAGAGCAGGTGATGAGGGGGTGCGACTCCTTTACGATTTAAGCAAGGAAGAGCTTGTCAGAATAATTGTGGATGATGCAAAAAACTGGCTGGCCCACGACGGGGTTTGGTTCCAGGCGGTGGAGAAGCGTTACGGCATGGATGTGGCCGTGGATATCGATACGGAGGCCTGGCGTTATTTTACGGTTATCGAGGCAAAACGGATCATGGAGCGGCTTGGAATAAAGCCGGGCGGCGGCATCGCGGCATTGGTGGAATGTCTCAGGCATCGCTTCTACGCCCGCCTGAATCTTCAGGAGTGTATTGAGGTTACGGAGTCACGGGTTGTGTTCAGGATGCTGGACTGCCGGGTTCAATCCGCTCGCAAGCGTAAGGGGCTGGCCGATCATCCCTGCAAGTCGGTCGGAATCGTTGAATATTCGGAATTTGCCAGGGCCATCGATCCCCGCATCAAAACCAACTGTCTGGCCTGTCCGCCGGACGAACATCCGGAAGAGTTCTGGTGCGCATGGGAATTCACGATCGAAAATTAACATTGTTTTAAGGATGCTAATTCTGGTAATGTTCGCGAAAACTTCAACAGAAAGAGGCGCACTATGGATATTTTCCAGGTTTTCCGAGACAGGCGAAGCATAAGAAAGTACAAAGATACACCGGTGGAGCGCGAAAAGATCGAGCAGGTGCTGGATGCCGCCAGGCTGGCCCCCTCCTGGAAAAACATGCAGTGCTGGCGTTTTCTGGTGCTGACTGATCCGGAGCAGAAAGAAGCTTTGTTGTCGGCCTTTGCGGATGATAATCCGGGGAAAAAGGCGTTTATGCAGGCTCCGGTCGCCATTGCGATTTGCGCCGACCCGTCTGAGTCGGATTTGAGCCATGGTATCGAGTATTATGTGGCAGATGCAGCCATCGCCTTCGAGCATATCTGTCTGGCTGCGTATGCCGTGGGCTTGGGCACCTGCTGGATGGGGTTGTTCGACGAAGCGGATATGAAGGCAAAGCTGAATATTCCGGACAACATGCGGATTGTGGGGGTTACGCCGCTGGGATATCCGGATCAGGAGCCTAAGCCGCGCCCTCGTAAGGAGCTCTCGGAGATCGCTTTTTTTAACGAGTGGAAGTAGTCCTTTTTGTCTGTGTTTGGGGCTGAAGGCTGTTTGCGATGATTTTGTCATTCTCGCCCCTCTTTGATATGTAGGGCAATCCCTGCTGATTGCCCGCATCTTTTTTGTGATGAATAGCCGAATATAAGTGCGTGTGAATTAAAACCTGATTTTCTGTGTAAATACAGTAAAGTTTACGCGTTTTTTTTTATCTGACACGATGCTGTATAAAGCAGTTTTGAAACTGCTTGACATGTACGTAAACTGAAACTATACTTCCTTGAAAATTATCTCCGGTAGAGGAGCATTTATGAACAGTGTTTATGTAGTGGAAGCGTTACGAACTCCTTTCGGTTCATTCGGCGGCATGTTTTCTGATGTGGAAGCTCACCGTCTGGCTGCTGCCGTCATGAAGGGCCTCCTTGAAAAGTCCGGTCTGCCGGCAGAGTCGGTTTGTGAGGTCATTGTTGGCCAGGTGTTGTCGGGTGGCTGCGGTCAGGCTCCGGCGCGGCAGGCAATGCGCGCCGCCGGCATCCCTGATGCGGCCCACGCCATGACTATCAACAAGGTCTGCGGCAGCGGTCTGAAAGCTATCATGCTCGGATGCGACAGCATCAGATTGCAGGAGTCCGAGGTCGTAATCGCCGGCGGCATGGAGAACATGACGATGGCCCCCTATTTTCTCAAAAAGGCTCGTAACGGTTATCGCATGGGAAATGGCGAACTGCTGGACCTGCTGATTCATGACGGCCTACAGGATCCCTACACCGGACGGCACATGGGTGAAATCGGAGAAGACAGTGTGGCCCGCGCCGGACTGTCCCGCGCAGAACAGGACGATTTTGCCGCCCGCTCCTATGGACTTGCCCAGGCTGCGGTCAAGGACGGAGTTTTTGCCGACGAGATCGTCCCATATGTAAAACAAGGGAAAAAAGGTGACGAAATCCTGGATAAGGACGAGGAGCCGTTCAAGGGAGATATCGGTAAACTCACGCAACTGCGTGCGGCTTTCCGGAAGGACGGCACGATCACGGCCGGCAATGCATCAACTATCAACGATGGAGCGGCACTGGCGCTGTTGACCGGCGAGGCCGGACTCAAAAAATACAGTCTCACCCCCAAAGCCCGCATTGTCGCTTCGGCTACGGCCAGTCGCCACCCCGACTACTTTCCCGAGGCGCCGGTTACTGCCATTGAAAAGGTCTGTGCCAAAGCCGGGATTTCGCTGGCAGACATCGATCTGTTCGAAATCAACGAGGCTTTTGCCTCTGTGGCGCTGCTGGCGATCAAGGGTTTGAATCTTCCACTTGAGAAAGTTAACGTAAACGGCGGAGCCTGTGCCATAGGACACCCGATCGGAGCCAGCGGGGCACGTCTTGCGGCGACGGTCATCCGGGAATTGCACAAGCGACAGCTCCGTTACGGCCTGGCGACACTCTGTATCGGCGGCGGCGAGGCTGTGGCAGTCATATTTGAAAGAATTTAGCCACAGAGGACAAAGAGAACACTGGGAAAACCAATTTTGAGAGCAACTCAAACTGTTTTTTCCTATCGATTTACTTCATTGAAGTTCTCTGTGAACTCTGTGTCCTCCGTGGCAATAGATTTTGATTTTAAGCATATACATCAGGAGGGATGAGTATGATCAAGACAGTAGGAGTTCTCGGAGCCGGCCAGATGGGCAACGGCATAGCACATGTCTTCGCCCAGTTTGGCTATCAGGTCATTATCTACGATATCGCGGAAGTCCAGTTGGAGAAGGCGCTCGCAACCATACGGCAGAACCTTGAACGTCAGGCCAAAAAAGGTGCGATCCCGGAAGCCCTGGTCGCAGATACCATGGGACGCATCCAGGCCACCCAAAATATGGAAGATCTGGCCGCGGTGGACATTGCAGTTGAGGCGGTCACCGAATACGAGCCGCTCAAGCTGGACATCTTCCGCAAGCTTGATGAGATCGTGCAGCCCTCTGCGATTCTGGCTTCCAACACATCCTCAATTCCCATAACAAAGATAGCGTCGGTAACAAAGCGCCCGGAAAAGGTGATCGGCATGCATTTCATGAATCCGGTGCCGGTCATGAAACTGGTTGAGGTGATCCGCGGCCACGCAACAAGCGAGGAAACCTTTGCCGCTACCTCCGGACTGGTTGCGAAACTGGAGAAGGAGATGGCCGTTTCCCAGGACTACCCCGGTTTCATTGTCAACCGCGTGCTTATTCCAATGATCAATGAAGCGGTTTTTGCGCTCTATGAGGGGATTGCCACCGCTGAAGATATTGACAAGGGAATGAAGCTGGGAACCAACCAGCCCATGGGCCCCCTGACTCTCGCCGATTTTATCGGACTCGACACGGTTCTGGCCATCGCCAATGTCCTCTATGACGGTTTCAAGGATCCCAAATACCGACCATGTCCGCTGCTGGTCAAGATGGTCAACGCGGGCTTCCTGGGTCGCAAATCCGGGCGTGGTTTTTACACGTATTGAAGGCGTAGGGGCGGTCCCACGTGACCGCCATCGTTTCTATTACCAACTGGGCGATCACAAGGATCGCCCCTACAGGAGAATGAACATGGAATTCACCAATCTGCTGATCGAAACATCCGATGGCGTTGCCACACTGACCATTAACAGTCCCCGCACCATGAACGCCTTGAACAGCCAGGTTCTTGGCGAACTGGAATGTGCCTTGTACGAACTGAACCTGGATGATGCGGTCAAGGTTGTGGTTCTTACCGGTGCCGGTGACAAGGCTTTTGTGGCCGGAGCCGATATCAAAGAGATGTCGTCCAAGAATTCGTTTGAAGGGCATCAGTTCGGTCTCAAGGGACAGCGGGTGATGATGCTGATCGAAAAGATGACCAAACCGGTCATTGCAGCGGTAAACGGCTATGCTCTGGGCGGCGGACTGGAACTGGCGCTGGCCTGTGATTTCATCTATGCCTCCGAAAAGGCTAAGTTCGGTTTTCCGGAAGTCACTCTCGGTATCATGCCCGGTTTCGGCGGAACCCAGAACCTGCCGAGGTTGATCGGACCTAACCGGGCTAACGAAATGATCTTCACCGGAGTAATGCTAAATGCCGAAAAAGCCTGTTTGTGGGGGATCGTGAATCAGGTCTTTGCACCGGAAGAGCTGCTGCTGAAAGCGCTGGAAACAGCCAGGGCAATCGCCCGGCTCGGAACTGTCGGCGTCGGCTATGCCAAAGACGCTATCTCAAATGGTCTCAATATGGGCAAGGAGGACGGCTTCCGCTATGAAGCTTCGCTCTTCGGGGTGCTTTTTGCCACTGAAGACCAGAAAGAGGGCATGGGTGCCTTTGTGGAAAAACGCAAGGCAGAATTCAAAGGTAAATAAAAAATAAACATAGAGGGAGGTTGTCATGAATTTTGAACTTAGCCAGGATCACAAGGTATTGCAATCCGCCGTACGTGACTTTGTCGAGAAGGAGATCAAGCCGATTGCCATGAAGATCGACGAGGAGCACATGATCCCCGACGCGCTGGTTAAAAAAATGGGGGAAATGGGTTTTCTTGGCAGCTATCTTCCCGAAGAATACGGCGGGGCCGGACTGGACATGCTTTCCTATGCCATCGTGGTGGAAGAGGTCTCCAAAGCCTGCGGCTCCAGCGGCGTACTGATCTCGGCCCATACCTCCCTTTGCAACGGCCCGATCTACACCTTCGGCACCGAGGAGCAAAAGAAGAAATGGCTTCCGGATCTCAATACCGGCAAGAAAATCGGCTGCTTCCTGCTGACCGAGCCTGACGCCGGCAGCGATGCCGGAGGTACGGCCACCACCTACAAGCGCGACGGAGATCATGTCGTCATTAACGGCAGCAAAACCTTCATCACCAATGGCGGCTATCTGGGCACCGGTGTTCTGCTGGCTTCTTTTGACCGCAGTCTGAAACACAAAGGGATCACCGCCTTTATTGTCGATCTGCAGTCACCGGGTGTCACGATCCTGAAAAACGAAAACAAACTGGGAATACGCGGCAGCTACACGACCGCCTTTGCCTTCGACAACCTGCGCGTACCTCTTGAAAACATGCTCGGGCAGGAGGGCAAGGGATTTAATGTTGCAATGGACACCCTCAATGGCGGCAGGATCGGGATCGCATCGCAGGCCCTGGGAATAGCTGAAGGCGCTTTTGAACGGGCTCTGGCCTATTCCAAGGAGCGCAAGCAATTCGGTCAGGCGATCAGTGAATTTCAGGCCATACAGTTCAAGCTGGCAGACATGTGGACCAGTATCGAAACCAGCAAACTACTGACCTATCGAGCAGCTTGTCTGAAAGATGCCAAGAAGAGCTATACAATGGAATCGGCCATGTGCAAGATGCACGCTTCCGAAACAGCAACCTATGTTACCAAGGAGGCAATTCAGATTCACGGCGGCTATGGCTACATTGTCGATTATGAAGTAGAGCGCATGTACCGCGATGCCAAAATTACCGAGATTTACGAGGGGACCAACGAGGTACAGCGGGTGGTAATTTCCAAGATGCTGCTGTCGTAACACCACTAATTGTTAATACTTGACATAAGCGTTAAGTAATATTATACACGACGCAGCAGGTATTCAGTCAAGAGAGGTGTTACCGTGGAAGCTACTCGAATAATTTACTGGAACATTGGTCACGGCGTCGTCATCCCGATGTATATTCTGGCCTTTGCCGCCTTCGGCGTCATGGCCTGGGGATTCTGGCAGCGTCTGCCGATCTGGCGTCAGGGCAAAGCGCTTGACCGTTTTGACCGCTATGACGAGCGGGTCAAGCGCATGCTTTCCGAAGTATTCAGCCAGTCAAAAATCTACCGTGTCACAGACGGAGGCGTGTTCCATTCGTTATTCTTCTGGAGCTTCCTGATTCTGTTTGCCGGAACGATGATGGTTATGTTCCAGGCCGACTTCTTCACCCCGCTGATGAACATCAACATTCTCTCGGGAGAATTCTACAAGGCTTTTTCGTTGACGCTGGATCTGGCCGGAATCCTGGCACTGCTGATGCTTGGCGGGCTCTTTATCCGGCGCTTCGTGATCAAACCCAAAGGTCTGGAAATCGTCAAGGACGACTACATCGTCCTGCAGCTGCTGTTCGCGATCCTGATCACCGGCTTTCTGGTGGAAGGTGCCCGCATGGCGGCCACCGAGCTGCGCCAGAATCCGGCGTTGGCGATCTTTTCTCCGGGAGGGCTGGTTATAGGCCAACTGTTTACAGCCATGTCCGAAGGCACCCTGCTGGTCACACACAAAATCCTCTGGTGGCTGCACTTCGCGCTGGTGCTGGGCTTCTTCTGCGCTATCCCCTACACCAAGCTGCGTCACATCCTGACCACCAGCGCCAACGCTTTTTTCACCCCGCTGGAACCGAAAGGGGCCATTGCCACCATCAACCTTGAAGAAGAAGGCGCTGAACAGTTCGGCGCGGCAACTATAACCGACCTGTCATGGAAAGATATCTTCGACGCTGACGCCTGCACCTCCTGCAAACGCTGTCAGGACCGCTGTCCGGCTTCGGCCACCGACAAGCCGCTCTCCCCGATGAAGGTTGTCAAACAGATCGGGGAACTGGCCGAAGGCAACCCGACCGGCAGCCTGATCGAAACCGTCAGCCAGGATGCCCTGTGGGCCTGCACAACCTGCCGGGCCTGCCAGGATATCTGTCCGGCCAACATCGAACACGTCAACAAGATCATCGAGATGCGCCGAAATCTGACCCTGATGGAAGGCGCCTTCCCCGGCGACGAAGTCCGCACCGCCGTCAACAACATCGAAGTAAACGGCAACCCCTTCGGTCTGGCCTACGCGGCCCGCGGCGACTGGGCTGACGGACTGGATGTGACCCTGATGGAGAGCGGAGCGGAAGTTGATATTCTCTACTTCGTCGGCTGCTACGCCTCCTTTGACAACCGCAACCGTCAGGTTGCCCGCAGCTTTTTAACGATCTGCAATGCAGCCGGCATCAAGGTCGGCATACTGGGCAAAGAGGAAAAGTGCTGCGGCGAACCGCTCCGGAAACTGGGCAACGAATACCTGTATCAGATGACCGCGGCTGAAAACATCGAGACCATCAAAGGCTACGGCGTCAAACGGATCGTCACCACCTGTCCGCACTGCTTCAACACCCTGGCGCGGGATTACAAAGATCTGGGGATGGACATCCCGGTGGAACACTACAGCACCTTCGTCAGCAAGCTGATCACGGAAGACCGCCTCAAGCTGAAACAGGACCTGGAGCCTTTCAAGCTCACCTACCATGATTCATGCTATCTGGGCCGCTACATGGACATCATCGAACAGCCGCGCAGCATCCTGACCGCCGCCGGCGGCAACATCACCGAAATGGACAAATCCGGCTACGACAGCTTCTGCTGCAGCGCCGGCGGCGGACGGATTCTGGCAGAGGAAAAACTGGGCAGCAAGATCAGCGAAGTCAGGGTAAAAATGGCCACAGACACCGGAGCACCGCTGCTGGTATCCAACTGCCCCTTCTGTCTGACCATGTTTGAAGACGGCATCAAAACCGGCGGGGCGGAAGGACAGCTGCAGGTACGGGATCTGGCGGAGATCGTGGCTGAGAGGTTAGAGGCTTAAAACAATTTGCCACAGAGGACACAGAGAACACGGAGAACTGCAAATACAAAACAAGTCAATTATTAACGGCTTCATGGTTTACCAATGAAATTGGTTTTGCACTTTAACTGGGTTTTCTCTGTGTCCTCTGTGTTCTCTGTGGCTAAAGAATTTAAGGAGGTTTTATGAAACTGCTTGTCTGCATCAAACAGGTCCCTGACCTGGAATCCCGCTTCAAGC
>CAYQTC010000045.1:0-22017 GCA_964420435.1 uncultured Geobacter sp. | reverse complement strand
GCTTCGAGCGGTTCACGGTTTTGAAAGCCCCCGGCTCTGCCGGGGGATGTTTACTAATGTCCCTTCTGATTCCCTTTGTCACCCGTAATCAGGGGGAAAACATGGAGACGCCAATGCAAGGATACGAATCGTGAGGCTTTAAAGTGAGGGATTCGCGTGGTCGCATGGGCGTCCCCCCTTGCAGGCTGTCGTTAATAGAGTATTTCAAGGCAAACGAACTCGATGAGGCCCTACTGACTCTTAATTAAAAACACCGGAGGACGTTCTTTATGACAACTGACCCCTGTGAGTTGTACGCGGCAATTACTTCCAACAAGATATCCCTTGTAAACAAACTGATTGAAAATGGTGCTTTTGTAAATTACCAAAACGAGCAGGGCAACACCCCTTTGCATATAGCCGTACAAAAGGGGGATTCCTATTACACCAGATTGCTGATTGTAAATGGCGCTGAAGTTGACTTACCGAATTCTGAAGGGAAAACTCCTTTAGGCATAGCCCGCACATTGAAGCCTAAACTGGTAAAAGAAATAGAGAGAGTGAAGCAACAGGGACGAAGCAACAGGGACGCTGTTATCTATTTATCTATTACGGGAATTAGAAAAATAAATAACAGAGTCCCGTCAGATTTCGGTGGTTGGCCGGATAGAGGCGGTTTTTGTTTATGTCCGAGGAAGCATCCATTTGCTATCCTCCAATTGTTACTTCAAAATTATATCTCTCCAACTTTTATGTCAACACCCTTCAATAATCTCTGCCTGACAACAAACAACAGCGGAATCAGGCTGCCTTGGTATTAATTGACTTCGAAAAAAGGATTTCCACAAAAACTGTGAATAACCCTGTTGAAACTGTGGATAACCTTCCTGAAATGTCATGCATTATTCAGGGGTTTTTACGTCTTGCATAACGAATAGGCACGACACTTAACTGCCTGTAATAACGTGTCAATAACTATTTTAATCTGTATACAATCCTGCTTTTTAATTGAAAAAAACTGGTGTTGCCAATAAATCTGTCAAAACACGTAACTCAAGCAAGACATGACTTGTCATGGCAGACCATCAAGGTCTGCAATTATGTAAAAAGGATCTTCATCATCTGCTGGTAATATCTCCATTCCTTACGGTGTGCAGTCTGTTTCAAGAAGGACGTACATTCTCATACATCTCGCTATTTGACACAGTATTAATGTGTGTTAAGCTTGTGTGGCGCTCTAATTGAAGTAAGAAATTGGAGGTCACTATCCGTTTAACCCTACGTAAAATATGGTCCCGGAGTCATAATGCTGCCACGTCTTGCTTATCTCCTCATTGTCGCCTCCCTTCTCCTCTCGGTCGGTCTGCCGTCGGCAGCCGTTAGTGAGGCCGCTTCTCCGGCAGAGCCCCGACTTTCGTCGCGCTTGCCGAAAGGCGCTCGCTGGGCGCTCGTAGTCCTCGACCGGGAGAGTGGCCGTGAGCGTCTCGCTTTGGGCAACTCTCTGTCCACCCCGCTTGTGCCTTGCTCCGTCGCCAAGCTTGTAACTACCGGTGCGGTTCTCGATGCCGTGGAGGAGGGGGCGATTGTCCCGGAGGCTTTTGTCGGGGCTGGAACGGGGAGGGGGAAAAGGGGTAAGGCCGTTGCCGTCGCGGACATCCGGCTTGACCGGTATCTGCGGCAGGTGAACGTCCATAGCGTCAACCACATGGCTGAGCATCTCTTTCAACGCATGGGCGAAGAGCTCTTCGGCCCGCCGGCGACTCGGGAGAAGGGGGCGCGCGCGATCGCCCTTTACCTTGATCACTTCGATCTTCCAGAAAAGGAAATTACCGTGGTGGACGGATCCGGCCTCTCCCGGAAGAATCGGGTCACGGCCCGCGCCATGGCCAGCTACCTCCAACAGGTCACCCTCCGTCCCTGGTTTCCCCGGTTCCTGGCCACTCTCCCGCGTCCCGGCGTCGAGGGGACGGCGCGTGATCTCGGTTACGTGAACAGACGCTTCCGGGTCAAGTCGGGACGTCTCGACGACGCATTCTCGCTGGCCGGTTTCGGTACCGACCGCAACGGTCGCGAAATCGTCTTCGTCTTACTCGTCAATTTTCCCGGAAAGGCCACCGACCGGCATCACAGCCGGGGTTATCTTCTGAAGCTCCTTTCCGAGGGGGATATCCCCTTTACGAAATAGGGTCGGGGAGTCTCCGTGGATTTTCCGCAGGGAAACTAGGGACCATATCCAGTACTCTTGCCGACACAGCCCTTCAGGAACAATGGCGGAATCCGGAGAGGTTCTGACCAGACCCCGCGTTCCACCGCGGGTACCCTAGGGAGGCGTGCTGTCATGGTGTATCCATGCTGGTGCGTGGACCTGGGTTTTTGTAGACATCAAATCAACAGGCGAAATGTTTCAGGCTTAATGCCCGTCTCCCCCCTCTGCAACATGCCTCGTCCTCTTCAGCAACAGCAATAACGGAATAATCACCAGAAAAGCCAAACCTATTATGAAAAAGATCCGGTTGAAGGCCAGGGCGCCGGCCTGTCTTCGGACTTCACCGTACATCATTCCCAATGCGCTGCTGTCAGCCTGGGAAATGCTGATTCCCTTTGCGATCAGGGTCTGTTTCAATCCCTCGAAACGGGTCTGCCAGATCGGATTGTAGGGATTGATATTGGCAACCAGGCTGGTCTGGTAGAACTGCTGATAGCGGGCCAGCAATGTGGCAGCCATGGCTATTCCGACGCTGCCGCCTATGTTGCGCAGCAGGTTGAACATGCCGGTGGCGTTGCCCATCTCCTCCCGGGATATGGTGGCAAGGGTGACGGTTGTCAGCGGGACGAAGATCATGGCCAGTCCGAAGCCCAGCACGATGCGGGGCCAGGTGTAGTTCCAGAAGGCCCCCTGCAGGTTGAGCCCCTGCATGATGAACATAGACACTGCGCCCAGCAGAAGTCCTATAAAAACGATCTTGCGGCCGTCTCGTTTTGCCAGGGCCGCCCCCACGAAGGGCATGGTGATAAGGGTGGCGACACCGCCGGGTGCCATTACCATGCCGGCGTTGGTGGCCGAGTAGCCCATCAGGGTCTGCAGGAAGAGCGGGATCAGCATGATCGAGCTGTAGAGGCAGAAACCGACTATGAACATGATCAGGTTACCGGCCGAAAAAGATACATTCTTGAACAGGCGCAGGTTGATGATCGGGGTTTCGTGGGTCAGTTCCACCCAGATCAGGGCAATCATGGAAGTTATGAAAATTGCACTGAATGTAATTACGAATGACGAGTTGAACCAGTCCTCCTGCTGTCCCTTGTCCAGAACGACCTGCAGAGATCCCATGCTTACCGTCAGCAGGAAAAGCCCCCAGTAGTCGATTTTGAGAGCTGTTGCCTTTTGCCTGAGATAGGCCGGATCGAAGATTAAAAATGTACACAGAATCATGGCGATGATGCCGATCGGCAGGTTTATGTAGAAAATCCAGCGCCAGTTCATGTTGTCGGTGATCCAGCCGCCCAGGGCTGGGCCTACTATCGGACCGAACATGGCGCCTACGCCGAAAATGGCCATGGCCATGCCGCGCTGGTGCGGCGGAAAGGTTTCCATCAGGATGGCCTGGCTGATGGGGATCAGGGCTCCGCCGGCCGCTCCCTGCAATACGCGGAAAAAGATCAGCGAACCCAGATTGGGTGCAGCGCCGCACAACAGAGAGGCCAGTGTGAATAGTACGATGCAGGTCATCAGGAAGCGCTTGCGTCCGAATACGCGCGACAGCCAGCCGGTCATGGGTAGTACAACAGCGTTGGCCACCAGATACGAGGTCAGAACCCAGGTTACCTCGTCAGTGCCTGCGTTCAGGCTTCCCTGCATGTGGGGCAGGGCCACATTGGCCGCTGAGGTGTCGATGATTTCCATGATGGCAGGGAGCATCACGGTGATGGTGATCAGCCATTTGTTGATCGTTTTTTCATCACTCATTTAAAATGGGCTCAATTCCTTCAGTACATCGGCGCCGCGCCGTCCGGTAAGTATTGTCGGCACAACGCTCATGCCGACCCGCAGCAGATGTTCCGGATCGGAACTGTTGTCGATGGCGATCTTGATTGGAAGCCGCTGAACAACCTTGACGTAGTTACCGGTTGCATTTTCCGGCGGCAGCAGAGAGAAAGCCGCGCCTGTGCCTGCCATGATGCTGTCTACCTTCCCGCTGAAGGTTCGTCCCGGGTAGGCATCCACGGTGAATTCAACTTTCTGCCCGGATTTGATGTGGGATATCTGGCGCTCTTTGTAGTTGGCGGTGATCCAGGCATCCTGCAGCGGTACCAGAGCCATTAGATGCTGTCCGGCCTGTATGTTGACGCCCGGTTCAATCGATTTTCTGGTGATGTAACCGTCACGGGCGGCGTAGATTTTTGTATAGGAAAGCCGCAGCCGGGCTTCATCCAGCTGGGCCTGACGCTCCATTACCCTGGCCTTGTTTCCGTTTTTAGGTCCAAGTCCGGCTTCGGCCTGGGCTCGCTTCAGATTTTCTTCCGTTTCTTTCAGCTGGGATTGGGCTATACGGCTGGCCGTGCGCAGGCGATCAAGCTGTTCCCTGGGGATGACTTCGCGGCCGTAAAGTTTTTCTCCGCGCTCAAGATCAATTGCAGCCTGTTCCTGGCGCGCCCTGGCCGACTGCACTGCTGCCCGGACCGCTTCGGCTTTAAGGTACTCCCCGCCGGTTTCGTTTTCGGCTACTCCCACTCCGGCCGACGCTTTAGACACCTGCAGTTTGTAATCGTTCTGGTCTATCTCCAGCAGCAGATCTCCCTGTTTTACAAATTGATTGTCGTTAACCAGTATCCGGGCAACTGTGCCGGAAACCTTGGAGGATACCGGTACTATGCGGGCCTCGATAAAGGCGTTATCGGTTTCGACATGGGTCTTGCTCTTGATGAACATTTTCAGCCCGAACCAGCCGCCGACTATGACGATGATCAGCATGATCAACAATGCTTTCTGTCGTTTATTGAAAGCCGGCTTTTTTTCGGCAGGTACTTCAACCGTGTTCGTTTCATCCGGAATCATTTCTTCTGTTTTGCTTGCCATGTGTATTCTCCAAAATTCTTCAGTGGACGTAACGTCGTTTACAGTTCTCCCGCGGCATGTTTCAATCGGGCATTTGCAGTCTGGTGCTCATAAAAGGCCCGGTGATAATCGGTTTTGGCCTGAGTCACCAGAGTCTGGGCGTCCAGAACTTCAGTGGCAGTTCCGACCCGCTCCATGTATCGCTCACGGTTGATGCGTAGATTTTCCTCGCTCTGACGGATGGCAACTTCAGAAACGGCAATCCGTTCTTTAGATACTGCAACGTCGTTTCGGGCGCTGTTTATCTCCAGGCGGGCCTGTTCCTGGGCCAGCCGGAGTGTGTCCTGGATTCTTGAACTGCTTTTGATGGCCTTTTCCCTTGTGGCTGTGGATGCGTAACCGTCAAATAGATTGAACTTTATGCCGAGAGTGGCAGACATTATGGCTTGCTCGCGCACCTTATCGTTCTGAATGTAATCCAACGCCAGGCGCGTGTACAGTTCCGGAAAAAAATTACTTCTGCTTTCACCGACCTCGGACTCACTTGCTTTAATGCCATGCTTCAGGGCTTGAATGTCGTGACGTTTCAATATAATAGCTGCTATATCTTTATCTGATGCTTGATCAAGTGAGAGCGCGATACTTTCGTCCATTTCGGCTCTGTAGCCTGGTTCACTGCCGGTAAGGAAGTTCAGAAACAGCCATCCGTTTTCCCGCCGGTTTTGAATTGCCAGCAGTTTCTGTCGCGCTGCTGCCAGGCGGACATCGGCCTGCAGAACATCATTACGGGTGACAACGCCCTCCTCAAAGAGAACCTGTGCGACCCGTCTATGCTCGGTTATCTGGGCAACTTCATCGCCGGCGGCAGTGATCAGTTTACCGGCTTCAAGAATTGCGAACCATGCTTCTATGGTCTGCAGGGCAATATCACCCCGTTTTGATTCGAAGGTTTGCCCCGCAGCATCCGCAGCCGCAGTCGCCTGTAGCTTTCTTGCATTGCGGCGCCCGAAATCATAGAGTGTATAGTTAGCCGAGAGACCGGCAAAGGCGTAATCCGGTTCCTGTGTCTCGGCGGTCCGCCCGTTGATGATTACCGCCTGGGGATCCAGCTGCATAGTATATCCGGCTTGTGCATCAACACGCGGATAGCTTGTTGACCTGGATAGAAGCACATTGTCCTGTGCCAGCCGGGTATCCCAGGCGGCGCTTTTCAAAACCGGATTGTTGGTCCTGGCTTTCTGAAGGCATTCCTGCAGTGTCAGTGTTGCTGCCCAGCATTGGGAACTGACGGAAAGAATAACAGCGCAAAAAAGGCTAACACCCCGGAAATTCATAAACCCTCCTTTCTCCCCTCAGTATTGTCAGCATCCTGATAAGTTCGCTGACTTCCTCCTGGCTTAAATCTTTTGTGAACCTGGCCAGCGTCCGCTGGGCGCATTGCGTCAGCGGGCCTTCCAGTTCCCTGCCGCGAGCAGTAAGGTGTATCTTGTAGGCTCGCCGATCCTGGGGATGTGGACGGCGTTCGACCAAACCGATCTTTTCCAGACGATCAATCAGGCCTCCGATAGTAGTGCGGTCGATCTGACCATTTTCAGACAATTCAGTCTGTGTCTGGCCATCTTCGCGCCATAAAAATGCAAGCAGGCCGAACTGGGGCGGGGTTAGTTCGAACTGGTCAATTTCTTCACGCATTAGCGCCCAGGCGCGCTGGTACCCCTTGGAGAGCAGAAATCCGAGACTATTTTCAATGTCGTACATGATTAGTTACCTCATAAAGTAATTATGTAATTATACAGATAGTCAGTATGCTGTCAATGTGCAATACGTGATTAAAGCGTTTACAACGGATGTCTCTTTACATATTATGGCCGTCCATGAATTCTTCCAGTTTCCCTTGCATACGTCCAATGACCGAAGCTGATCTTGATGCCGTTTTGCTGATTGAGCTGTCATCGTTCCCGGTTCCCTGGAAACGGGATCATTTCCAGCACGAGATAAATGCGCCGCACTCGTTTCCGTTCGTTGCCGAATGCGACGGAGAAATTGCCGGCTACGTCTGCCTGATGTCTTTGTTTGAAGAAGCGCAGATTCTCGACATTGCCGTTGGCGTCGACCAGCGGGGCAGGGGAGTAGGCCGTCTTTTGATGGAGACTGCTTTTAATGTAGCGAAAGAAAAGGGCGCCGAGATCATGGCTCTTGAAGTGCGCGAATCCAGCGCTGCAGCCATCGGATTGTATCAGGCCCTTGGATTCGAGCGGGTCGGTATCAGGGCGAATTATTACGAATCGAAAGAAAATGCTGTTTTGATGGAAATTACTATTAAGGAGAAAACCTAAGATGCAGTTCACATCCATGATTCTTTCCAATGCAGAGGTATCGCCCGGTTACTGGCGGATGCGCATGACCGCCCCTCCGGAATTTGCTTCCGCCTCGCCCGGTCAGTTCGTAATGGTGCGGGTCAACGGTGCCATAGATCCACTGTTGAGGCGACCGTTCGGCGTTTTTGATGTCGGCACCCATACGCCGGCCTACAGCGGCGCAGTAGCCCAGCCATATCTGGAAATGCTGTACCGGGTGGTTGGCAAGGGCACCGCCATGCTTTCCGCTCTGCATGAAACCGACCTGCTTGATATCCTCGGGCCGTTGGGCAAGGGTTTTGATTTAGGTGAAGCAGGCGAGGAAAAGCTGATTGTTGGTGGCGGGGTAGGTCTGGCACCGCTTTATCTACTGGCCAAGGAGCTGGTGAAAAAATCGCCGGTGCGTCTGTTTGCCGGCGGGCGCACGCGGGACGATATCCTATGCATCACCGAGTTCGAACGTCTGGGAGTGGAATGCTATACAGCAACAGAAGATGGTTCGCTGGGTGAGTGTGGTCTTGTTACCGAAGCGCTGCTGCGCCGTCTGGACGCACTGAATGGCAAGGCGACCATTTATGCCTGCGGGCCGCATGGCATGCTGAACGCTGTTGCTAACATCGCTGCACAGCGTGACATTCCCTGTCAGGTTTCGCTGGAAGGGTACATGGCCTGCGGCGTGGGGGCCTGTCTGGGATGTGTTGCGCCGGGTCACAGTCATTCACCTGAAACACCGGATTACCGCTGTGTCTGTACTGAAGGGCCGGTCTTTGAATCGGGCGAATTGAAGTGGAGGGATTGAGATGAAACCTGATATGACCGTTAATCTGGCCGGAATAGCTATGCGCAATCCGGTCATGACCGCCTCCGGCACTTTTGGCTATGGCGAAGAGTTTGCCGAATATGTTGATCTGGAAACCATCGGAGCTTTTGTCACCAAGGGCCTTTCCCTCAAACCGCGGGCCGGCAATCCGACTCCGCGTATCGTTGAAACCCCCGGAGGCATGCTGAACGCCATCGGGCTCCAGAATGTCGGAATCGATGCCTTTATCCAGAAAAAGGTGCCGTTTCTCAGTTCGGTCAACACCCCGGCCATTGCAAACTTTTTCGGCAACACCGTCGATGAATATGCCGAGATGGCTGGTCGTCTGGACCAGATTCCTGAGGTGGCCGGACTGGAAGTGAATATTTCCTGCCCCAACGTCAAGCAGGGCGGCATTGTTTTTGGTACCGATCCGGATTGTGCGGCGAGTGTTGTCAAGGCCTGTCGTGCCGTTACGAAAAAGCCGCTGATTGTCAAACTTTCCCCGAATGTGACCGACGTGGTCGCCATGGCCCGGGCTTGCGAAGATGCCGGCGCAGACTGCCTTTCGCTTATCAACACATTGACCGGTATGGCGATTGACCTGAACAGACGTCGTCCGGTACTGGCAAATATTACCGGCGGTTTCTCCGGTCCGGCCATCAAGCCGATCGCGCTGCGCATGGTCTGGCAGGTTGCCAAGGCTGTTAAAGTTCCGATTATCGGCATTGGCGGTATCATGAATGCCACCGACGCTCTGGAGTTCATTCTGGCCGGCGCGACAGCTGTTCAGGTCGGCACAGCCAGTTTCATTAATCCCGGAGCTGCCCAGCAGATTGCTGTGGAGATGGAAGCCTGGTTGGTGGAAAACGGTGTTGAAGATATTAAAAGCCTGATCGGCGCGCTGGAAGCCTGACGGAGTGCTTGAACTCTGGCTGGCATTTTCGGTAGGCCTTGCCGGCAGCGGTCACTGTCTCGGTATGTGCGGCGGTATTGTGACCGCTTTGGCGCTTTCCAACCAAGGGGCCGGAGCAGGGCAGCGTTTTTTGTACAACCTGTTCTATCATTTCGGACGAATTACAACCTATGCACTGCTCGGCCTGCTGGTGGCTTTTGCTGCCCAGGCCGGACTGCTTGATTCTTTCAGGCCTTATCAGAACTGGCTCTTTCTGGCTGCCAACCTGTTTGTGACCATGATCGGTCTTTTCACGCTGTTCGGAGTGCACTGGCTTGGAATCTCCGCGCTGGATGGGGTCGGGTGGGGTGTTGTGCAGAGATTGCTGTCACGGGTGAGTGCCATCGGTTCCCTGTCGGCAGCTCTACCGGCTGGGCTATTGATGGGGCTGATTCCCTGCGGCCTGGTCTACGGGGTGCTGATTTCGGCCGCCACCAGTGGATCCCCGTTGCAGGGGGGCGGCATGATGCTCGCATTTGGGCTCGGCACCCTGCCGGTGCTGCTGGCATTCGGTCAGGTTGCTTCCACGCTTTCGGTTTTGGGTCGCGGTGTTTTTCAGCGCTGCATGGGGGGGACAGTGGCTCTGTTGGGTGCAGTCGGGGTCTGGAAAGCATTGATGAAGCTGTAGGTGACGTTTTTGTCGGAAACTGCTTGAGGAATTGGTGCTTACGTAGTACAACGATCACCATCTGGAGGAACAACGGTCGCTGGTGGGCCGCCCGGTCTTCAAAACCGGTGAGGGGGATGAGAAATCTCCTTGGTGGGTTCGATTCCCATGTTCCTCCGCCATTTATAAAAAACGGGGATTAGGTTTTTACCTGATCCCCGGTCTCTTTTTCGATTAGAAAAGACGGTATAATCTATCCTCTGTTGAAATATTTATGTCAGCTTTGTCCAAGCGTTTTCTTCATTTCCAGCACATTCCCTCCGTTTGTTCGCCGATATTCCACCGAATCCATCATTGAGCGGATAATGAAAATACCGCGACCTTTTTCATTGAGACTGTCTGTTTCAAAGCAGGGATTCTGAATCGTATTAATGTCGAAGCCGCATCCGGTGTCATAAACACGTATTGACAGTTCCCTGTCATGTATGTTGATGCGGACATGCACCTCTTTGTTCGGATCGGTTGAGTTGGCGTGCTTTATGGCGTTTACAATGGATTCAGTCAGCACCACATTCAACTGATTGGCAAGGGTCTCGCGGTCACAATCAGATTCGTCGAATTCCCGAGCCATATTTTCACCGATCTTTCCGACCAATCCCAGATAACGGGTCTGGTTCGGTATGGTTATGTCAAGTACTATGTCTTTTTTCATAGTGACCCCGCACTGAAAAATAACTTTTTCAGCGATTTTCCAATGCGTCATCAACAGTCGCGAATATGTCGAAAACCCGATGGAGTCGGGTTAGTTCAAACATTGATTTTACCTGGGTCTGAAGTCCTGACAGCTTTATTGTTCCTTGACGTGTAGAGGCATTCTTGAATCCGGACACCAGTACTCCCAGACCTGAACTGTCAATGAACCTCACTTCTTTCAAATCCACTATCACGTCTTTGGTGCCGGTTTCAAAAAGACGGTTAAGTTGAGATTTAAGTTCATCGGAGTTATTTGCGTCCAGTCGCTCTTCTTTAACAAAGACAACTATGACTCCATTGTTTGATTCGGTCTTGATATTCATTTCATCTCCTTAATTCAGTATATTTTTAGTATAACCAGCGAAATGTCGTCCTGAAGAGTTGAAGAGCCGGTAAATTCAATTACTGTGTGATAGATTGAATCAATTATTTCCCTGGCTGATAGATGCGCAACATATCCAAGGTGGGCACAGACCCTTTCGTTTCCGAACATTTCACCTTCTTTGTTAAACGCTTCCGTTAACCCATCTGTATAGAAGAGTAACACATCACCGCTGATAAGTTCAATATTACGTTCTTCAAAGACAACCGATGGTTTAACACCGATTATTAGTCCTTCCGTGTCCAGTTCGATGCAGGCGTTTGATCCGCTGCGGTGAATTATCGGATGATTATGACCGGCGTTGGAGTAGGAAAGTTTGCCGTTTGCTGAATTGTATTTGGCGTAAAACATGGTGATGAATAATTCTGCTCTTGTCAGATCGTCATAGAGCTGATTGTTGAGGATGTTTAAAATTGCACTGGCGCTGTGCGCCGAGTTGACCTGGGCCCTCAACAATGTTCGGACTTCGGCCATTATCAGAGCAGCTCCGACGCTGTGGCCGGATACGTCGGCAATCAGCAGGTCAGTAGTATTTTCATTACGTAGGAAGAAGTCATAATAGTCTCCACCGACATGGGCGGCAGAGATGCATTTACCCGCCAAATCAGCGCCGAATATTTCCGGTGCGCTGTTAGGAAGGAGCGAAATTTGTATCTGCTGAGCTATCTCCATGTCGCGCAGAACACGGGCGTTCTGGAGCAGAGCACGTTCCTTCTGGTCCCGTTCACGATCTTTTGCCTGCATCTCGCGAACTATGGTTATTGCCTGGGCAAGTTGCCCGCAAAGACTGGACAGCAGGTTGATGAATTCCTGCGTGAACAGACCGGCGATAGATTTCGAATATACCGAAAGTATGCCGACGGCCATTTCACCTTCTCTTGAAATTGGAATGTGGGCGAAAGAAACTATTCCTTCCTCAAGTGTACGTTTCAGCGAAACAGCATTATTTGCAAGTCTGGTGTCGTTAGTAAAATGAGCATTTCTGTCATGGTATGCCATGTCGATATATGGTCTGCTTTCGGCATACCAGTGGTTTTCATTTATCGGACGCCGGTTCGCACCTTGATAGCTGGTAACCGAAAAGACGTCTTTTTCATTTTTGAGCTGTATTATGGCGGCATCCAGGCTGAATTCCTTTAGTAGCAGATCCAGCAGGTCATCCATGATTATCTGCAGGTCGAGTGTACGGTTTATTATTTCGGAAGCTTTCAGTCTTACAAAAAGCGATTCACGGCTTTGGTCAAGTGAAGTGCGAACCGTACTGTAAATGTCATAAACCGATTCCATGCGCGATCCCATGTCGGACAGAAAGCTGTCCACAATTGCACCGGCAGCGGCTGCCCCTACGGATCCGGCCAGTGTTTTCTCGGTGTGGCGTTTGAGATTAGGCAGATCGAATTCCGATACGTTTCCTTCCGGATTTATTTCACGATTGGCTGCATACAGGCAGATGGCGCGTTGAGCTTCAGCTTCGCCGATAAACTTGGACATAAGGGTTACGAATTGCGAGGTTGTAACCGGTTTTGAAAGACGTTTCTGCTCGGTCTGCCGAGAAACGGATCTGACCCGTTCGAAAATTGATATGAATTTAACAACCTGATCCCGTTCTCTGTCGCTCTGCTTCAGCAATATCGAACATATTATGTAGATGCTGATGTTGAACAGCATGCTCCAGAACAGGGAGTGACTCCAAAGGTCCATCCCGGAAAGGCCGAACAGGGCCGTTGGCTTGAGAAGTGATACTCCGAGCGGACCTTCAGTCAGCAGTTCTGAGGGCAGCCAGCCTGATCTGCTGAAAGAAGGGAGCAGAAGGGTGTAGAACCATATAATGAACCCGAACAATATTCCGCCTATTGCACCGGCTTTATTGCCCCTTCTCCAGTAAAGACCTCCAAGCATGGCCGGCAGGAACTGTGCCGCAGCCGAAAACGAAATCAACCCCATATTGACCAGCATGTAGGTGTCACCAACAGCTTGATTGTATAAGTAACCCATCATAATGACAAAAAAGATTCCAAGACGCTTCAGGTTTATCAGCAGAACAGGAAACCATGCGCGAGGCTTGCATCGAACAATGACCGGCATGAATAAATGGTTCAGCAGCATGGTTGAGATGGCCACTGACTCGACCATGACCATTCCGGCTGCGGCTGAAAGGCCGCCCAGAAAGGCCAGCAGAGCAATTTCGCTGTAGCCGGTAACAAGCGGAATGCTCAGTACAAAAAAATCGGCGCCTTGATTGCTTCCGGTTGTAAGGATGCCGCCAAGGGCTATCGGCATGACAAACAGATTGATCAGAAAGAGGTAGGCCGGAAAAAGCCACATTGCTGTGGATATATGACGTTCGTCGGAGTTTTCTATAACCATCACATGAAACTGCCTGGGGAGAAGCATGATTGCTCCCATTGACAGGAACAACATAGTAAATGCGGGTATCTGTTCGGGATTGCTGCCTGAAACATCTAAGGTGAACAGCTTGTTGAATGCTTCCGGATCAAAGGCTTTAAAACGCATGAAAATGTCGGCAAAGCCGTCAAAAAGAACATAGGTTACCAATATGCCGACTCCAATAAGGCTTATCAGCTTTATCAGTGATTCAAATGCAACAGCAGCTATAAGTCCTTCATGCCTTTCGGATGATACCAGGCGTCGGGCGCCGAAAATTATGCTGAAAACCGATAGTATCAGTGCGAGGATAAGACCGGCAGGAATGTTTGCATCAGAACCGAGTCGAACATGATGTATTGTATCGGCACTCAGTCCACTTACAAGATAGAAACTATGGGAAACCGCTTTAATCTGCAACGCTATATACGGCATGATGCCCAGTATGGAGATAATCGTAACAAGAGCTCCAAGCCAGGGAGATTTTCCATAGCGCAGACTGATGAAATCGGCAATCGAGGTGATATTGTTATCTTTACTGATTTTTATAATGCGACGCAGCAGGAAGAGCCAGGTAAAGGCAGCTAAAGAAGGGCCGAGATAGATCATCAAAAAATCTATTCCTGTGGTGGAAGCTTTTCCGACGCTGCCGTAAAATGTCCATGACGTGCAGTAAACAGCGATTGACAGGGTGTATATGACTGGATTGCTGACGATACTGCGCCCGCTCTCCTTGCGGTAGTGAGCGTACCATGCGATCAGGAAGATAAGCGCAGTATAAAGTGCGGATATGGATGCAGCGTAGGCGATTCCTGGATTCATTCGTCTTTTTTCTCGTCAGGATTCTGGTTGTGTGACAAAAACGAGCGCATGAAAAGGTAGATGACAAGGATCGAAATAGCCCAGCCAATAGTGAGATACAGCATCATCAATGGAATTCCGAACAGTGTTGTCGGTTTGTTGAAAATATGCATGAACGGGAATGTCATCATGATAATTCCGAGAATAAAGAAAATAATCCAGGACTCCCGGAGTTGCAGGCGGTGCATGATTCTGGTCAGCATACGTTTGATCATTGCTGAAGTTCCTCATAGATTCTGCTGGTCAGTTGATCTGGTCGATACATGGAGTTGACCTTTATTATTCTGCCTTCTTCCGGCTGCGGAAATTCGAATTTCGATTTCTGTTGATCCAAAAGTTCTAATCTTCCATCAGAAACAGAGTCTTTGTCTGCAGAGCGGCGGACCAGTCTGTCGTGCTGCTCATTTTCGTCGCATGAAACCCATAAGATAACGAAGTCAGCGCCGTGTCTGGCAGCCAGGCTGGCACACGCGGCGCGGTCCGATGCTCTTTTGAAGCTGGCGTCGATCAGGACAGAGCGGCCTGCGGCAAGTTCATCTCCTGCGAATGTTTCCAGCTTTTTGTAGACTCTGTCTGTAATCGCCTTGTCGTAAAGACCCTTTTCATAAGGTTCATTTCCGGATGTTTCAGGTGTTAATCCGGAATTCTTTTTGCGGACTGTATCCGAGTTACAGGCGGAAATATCCAGTTCAAATGCCAACTGATCTGCCAGAGTGCTTTTGCCGCATCCCATGGTTCCGCATGTTATGAAAAGAGTGGGGCGCAGACCGGTTCTTTCGCAATATCCCCTGGCCAACCGGAAATAGCGAATGGCTCTTTTTTTCGCCATATCCTTGATTCTGATTTCAGTTGTACTGTCATTCAGGAGAAAGCTTTCAACTTTTCCACGAACAAATGCCCGGTAAACCCTATAAAAAGTTATCAGTTTTGCAATATCTCGGTCTCCGGACGACTGGGTGTATGCCGCCAATGCGGCTGCAGAAAGGTCACTGCGACCGTGAAAGTCCAGATCCATCAGTAGAAATGCGATATCGGCCGCGGTATCGCAGAAACGAAAGCGCTCGTTGAATTCTATACAGTCAAAAATGTATATCCTGTCCTCAACCAGGCAGATGTTTTCAAGGTGCAGATCGCCGTCGCATTCACGAATAAAGCCCTGTTCAATCCGACGGGAGAACAGCTCACGGTTACCTTCTGCAAATTCATTTACCCAGGAACGGATTGAAGCCAGATCCGATGCTGGAAGAGTGCTGTCTGAATATTGAAGCATCTGTACAAAGTTTTCACTCCAGTTCGTCATGATCATGTCAAGAGTACCGAAGCCGGAAATATACTTTGATGTGGCGGCCTCAGCATGGAACCTGCTGATGACGTCCGAAATGCTCTCAATCATTTTTTCAGATGCTTCTCCATTTTCCACCAGACGGTCCAGCATCCGATCTGCTGGCAATCGTTTCATCATTACTGCATGATCAATAACCGGCCCGCAGCCGATAAATGATGCACCACCGTCATCCGCACGAAGGTCAATAACACCTTCGTAGATATCCGGGCAAAGACGACGGTTGAGACGTACCTCCTCGTTGCAGTAGAAAAATCGCTTTTCAATTGTGGAAAAATCAAGAAATCCAAAATTAACAGGTTTTTTTATTTTAAAAGCGTGAGTGTCAGTCAGGAAAATCCATGACACATGAGTCTGAATCAGTTCAACAGCTGATGCCGGAACCGGATACGCCTCGGGATTCATTAATGATATCAGTATGCTTGGTTCCATTGAATTCACCATATTTTATTAAAGAGTAACATCAAAACGGTGTATCTGCAAGCTGTCACACGCCTTGATTATCGTTTGACCGGGATATGGATTCATGTTAGTTTTTGTAATCAAAATAACTAGAAATGGAATACTCCGAGATGTCGTTGCGGTTGATCATACTCTTGCACTTCCTGTTGATGGCATCGTGCGCATCCACTCCCCCGCATCCAGAAGATAACGTATCAGCGGCTCACAAATCATTTGATGGTCATTCCCGCTCGTTATACCTTTATTCCCGTGCCAGACTTGCTTCTCATGATGGTGATTACCCGGCTGCGCTGAATCTGCTGCGTGAAGCTATTGAGCGTGATCCGGGCTCGGCAATGCTGCATACTGAAGTGGCGGAAATCAAGCTCAAGATCGGTCAGGTTCAGGACGCGCTTGAATACATCAACAAGGCAATCAAGCTGGATCCATCCTATCGTCCGCCATATGTTATTGCCGGCATCCTGATGTCATCTGCCGGCAAGGATTGGGAAGCGGCAGATTATCTACGCAAGGCAGTCAAGCTGGATCCTTCCAAAGAAGATGCCTATCTTCATCTTGCGATCTCATTGACGCGGCTGTTTGAGTACGAAGAAACCGTGTCGACACTAAAGTCTCTGACCAAAATCAATCCTGAATCTGTACTGGCTTATTACTATCTTGGTCGAACCTACACCCAGATGAAACTGTACCGTGACGCTCTCGGCTTTTTCAAAAAAACTCTTGAACTGCGACCGGAGTTCGATCAGGCGGCTATCGATATGGCTGCCACGTACGAGGCTATGGGTGATTACCCCCAGGCAATTGAAAGTTACCGGGCGCAGCTTGGCCGGGATGAGACCAGAGGAGCTGTGCTTCAGAGGTTGATTCAGCTGCTGATACAGCAGCGCCGCTTTCCCGAAGCTCTTGAACATCTTGATAACGCAGTTAAATCAGGCCTTGGCGGTCAGGAGGCTCTTCGCAAAATCGGCCTGGTCCACCTGGAGCTGGATCAGTTTGATGAGGCGATTCTGGTTTTTGAGGAAATCCTTGAAAAAGATCCTGCCGCGCATCATGTCCGGCTTTATCTTGGAATTGCATATGAGGAAAAGGGTGAGCTTGACGCCGCTTATGATGAGTTCAGGAAGATTCCACACGGTGCAACCCCTTATCTTGAGGCTATCGGCCATATTGCTTTTATCCTCAAGGAAAAGGGTAAATCAGAACAGGCTATCGAAATACTGAAAGAAGCAATCTCTACTAATACAGGAAATGTGGAGCTGTATCTGAATCTGGCTACAATGTATGAATCCATCGGAAATATTGACGGCAGTCTGTTGTTCCTTTTTGAAAACGAGCAGAAGTTTGTAAAAGATTCGCGCTATCAGTTCAGAATAGGTGTTTTGCTCGACAAGCTTGGTAAACGTGCAGAATCCATCGACCGCATGAAAATGGTGCTGGCGCTCAACCCAAAGGATGCACAGGCGCTCAACTATCTTGGGTATTCATATGCTGAGATGGGAATCAATCTGGAGGAAGCACTCAATTATCTCAAGCTGGCCGTTGAAATCCGCCCCAATGATGCCTTCATCCTGGACAGCCTCGGATGGGTCAATTACAAACTCAAGCGCTATGATGAAGCTGTAAAACAGCTGGAAGATGCTTTCAGTCTGGTTGATGATGATTCCACCATTGCCGAGCATCTGGGTGATGCCTATGCCGCGCGGCGTGAGTTTAAAAAGGCCATTAAACAGTATCGCAAGGCGTTGGAGATTGATCCTGACCGCAAGGAACTTTCGGATAAGATACGCAAACTCAAAGGGGAGCATGGCGAAAAATGAGGACTTCATCAGGCACAAGCCTGTTGTTGCTCCTGTTGTGCAGCCTTTTACTGACAGCCTGCACCAGTTCGGAAATTCCGCAACCAACAGTTAAACGCTCCGAATCCGCCACTCCTGCCACCGGCGATTCCCTGGTAGAAGGCACTATCGGTGAAGCTTCCACCCTGATCCCCATTCTTGCATCAGACTCATCATCCCATGCTGTAGCCGGTCAGGTTTATAACGGTCTCGTCAAATACGACAAGAATCTGAACATAACAGGCGATCTTGCGGAATCATTCGATATCTCCCCAGACGGACTGACTATAATCTTTCATCTGCGACGAGGTGTCAAATGGCACGACGGTAAGCCATTCACCTCACGGGACGTGCTCTACACATACCGCGTAACAGTTGATCCCAAAACCCCCACCGCTTATGCCGAAGACTTCAAACAGGTCAAGAATATATCTGCACCTGATGATTACACTGTTGTGGTTGTCTATGGTACCCCGTTTGCCCCAGCGCTGGCCTCATGGGGAATGAATATCCTGCCTGCCCACCTGCTGGAGGGACAGGATATTACCAAGAGTCCGCTGGCCCGCAAGCCGGTCGGTACCGGTCCTTATCGTTTCAAGGAATGGATCTCCGGTCAGAAAATCGTCCTGGAGGCCAACCCTGAGTATTTTGAAGGCCGCCCATATATCGATCGTTTTATTTACCGCATAATTCCGGATACATCCACGATGTACATGGAGCTTAAGTCCGGAGCCATAGATCTGATGAGTCTGACACCGGTTCAGTATGCCCGCCAGACCTCCAACCGCAGTTTTACCTCCCTCTTTAACAAGTATCGGTATCCCTCATCAGGCTATCTCTATATGGGATACAATCTGCGTCATCCGTTGTTTGGCGACAAGCGCATCCGTCAGGCCATGACTGCAGCCATCAACAAGGATGAACTTATCAACGGGGTTCTTTTCGGTATGGGACAGAAGGCACACGGCCCGATCGTGCCCGGTCGCTGGGCCTATAATCCGAATGTGAAGGATATCGCCTACGACCCGAAACATGCAGCCGATCTCCTGGCGCAAGCCGGATGGAAGGAAAAAAACAGCGACGGAATTCTGGTCAAGAACGGCAAGCCGTTCAAATTCACGATCCTGACCAACCAGGGCAACCAGCAGCGTTTGATGACAGCACAGATTGTGCAGCAGCGCCTGCGGTTTGTCGGTATTGACGTCAAAATCAGAATCGTTGAGTGGGCCACTTTTCTTAAGGAGTTTGTCAATAAGGGCAATTTCGAAGTTGTTATGCTGGCCTGGAATATCTCTCAGGATCCCGACATGTACGATATCTGGCATTCCAGCAAAACCAATCCGGGTGAGTTGAACTTTATCGGCTATAAGAACCCTGAAATTGACCGCCTGCTGGTGGAGGGGCGCAGTACCTTTGATTTGGAAAAACGCAAGCGTGCCTATTTCCGTATCCAGGAAATCCTGGCCGAAGATCAGCCCTATACCTTTCTGTATGTACCTGATGCGCTTCCTGTTGTAAGCGCCCGCATTCGAGGAGTGGAGCCGGCCCCGGCCGGTATCGGCCATAACCAGATCAAATGGTATGTGCCGAAGAACGAGCAGGTGTATGTACCATGATTTTCAGTTTGACCCCATCCGGTCATCTGGTGATGAACACCCAGGATGGTTCATTATCTGAGCTTGATCGCACGACTCCCTTTAATAATGATATATCACATTTGACAGGCACATATTCTGCCATTATTATGTGCTTAAAGGAGGCACATCATGAGAGCCACAATTGCCATAGATGATGCGCTGTTCAAAGAGGCATTATCTCTTTCAACCGCGAAAACAAAGAAAGAACTTATCAACCTCTCGTTGCAGGAATATATCAGAAAAAAACGTCTGGAACACCTTGCGGGCATGTATTCTTCCGGTGCGGTTACCATGACTTGTGAAGAGTTGGAGGAGTACCGCACCGATGACAAATGAGCTTATTCTTGCCGATACCACGGTCTGGATACATTTTCTGCGCGGATCGGGGGTTCAATTTCAGGAGCGCATCGTCCCGCTGATCATGGCCGACAAGCTGGCGACAACGCCGATTGTCATCATGGAAATTCTGAGAGGCGCAAAATCTCAGAAAGAGTACGACAAGCTGAGTAAGGATCTGGCTGCGCTCCGTTGTTTTGATCTTTCGGCCAAGGTCTGGGAGCGGGCCTGCAAGCTTGGCTACACGCTCCGGCACAAGGGGCTCAACGCACCGCTTACCGATACTCTGATTGCCGCCGTCGCTCAGGAATACAATGCTTGTCTGCTGCACGATGACCGGCACTTCGAAATGATTGCCTCAATATCTCCTCTCAAACATGAATTTCTCAGGGTGTAAGGATCAACGCGAAGTATTGCAATATGTGACTATAGATTTTCATGTTCACAGTCTAAATATCCAAAATGGGTAGATCAGCAGTTCACGCGCGCGTGAACTGCTGATCTACGAGTTAGGCAATTAAAAATGAACGAGGCTGAATCACATATATGCACTGAATGTCTTTTCACTGGAGAGCCGAATCTCAGCATTGGGCGTCTTTTCATAGAGTTTCTTGCAAATTTTCTTGCCGGAAGTGGTGGAGGCGTACCTTTGTTTCAGAAAGTTAGACACTGTCCGGAATGCGGAAGTCACTCAATGGTGCTGATAACGTCTGAATCAGGCCAAAATGCCTCAGCTGAGCTAAAAAAGAAGAGATTTGAAAACAAACAGTGCGATTTGTGCGGTGAAGTTTTGAGAGTATCAAATGGCACTGAGGACACTCAACTATGTGATAATTGTCAAAAAACGATATTTGAGGAGCAACCGCCCCAAGAATGATCGAAGCAATGCCTAACCATCGGTTGGTGCGGTCAAGACCGCACACCCTCAGCCCCGTTAGTCGCTCAACTAATGAGATTTTAGGAGTAAGAATGTCTGGCAATAAGAAGACCGTAGAAAGATATCTGGACGGATTCAGGAAGGGCGATCACGAACAGGTTTTGTTCTGCCTCACTGAAGATGTCATATGGGACCTTCCCGGCATCTTTCATTTGGTCGGTAAGCAGGAGTTCGATAAAGAAATTGAAAATCCCACCTTTCAAGGGCGCCCTGATATTGCCGTCTCACGCACCACTGAGGAGAATGACGTCGTCATTGTCGAGGGTACTGTTCGGGCTCAAAAAGCTAACGACGAATTCTTGAATCTGGAATTCGTCGATGTGTTCGAGATGCGGAACGGGAAAAACTGCCGCCTAATCTCATACTTGATGGAAGTCAAGCCCGATGGCGTCTAACCAGAAAAAATCACCTGACCAATGTGCCTCGCTTAGAAGCGCCTACTTTTGGCTGTGAGCTCTGTGAGAGAATGATTTTATGACTTCATATTTAATAAAACGAATCCTGATGCTGATCCCGCTGATGATCGGCATAACCCTGATCACCTTCTCGGTTATTCACCTGGCCCCCGGTGAACCGGTGGAAATGCAGATGGCCATGAACCCCAAGGTCGGCAAAGAGGCTCGCGAACGGCTGACCAAGTTCTACGGTCTGGATAAACCGCTTCACGAACAGTATTTCAGCTGGGTCGGCAGGCTGGCCAGGCTGGACCTGGGTCGCTCATTCTCGTCCGATGGTCGACCGGTGGTGGACAAGATCAAGGAGCGTCTGCCGGTCACGATTTCACTCAACATCATCGCCCTGATCCTGGAATTCGGCCTGGCGATACCGATCGGCATCCTGGCAGCCACCCGCCGAGACACCTGGCTGGATAAGGGCATCACCGTCTTTGTCTTCGTAGGTTTTGCCGTGCCGACTTTCTGGCTGGCACTGCTTTTGATGTATTTCTTTGGTGTCAAGCTGGGGTGGCTGCCTATTTCCGGTCTACATACGCTGGGAAGCGATTCGTGGGGAACGCTTCGTTATCTGTGGGATATGGCCAAACATCTGGTCATGCCGGTCATGGTGGCGTCTTTCGGCAGTCTGGCCGGACTTTCCCGCTATATGCGTTCCGCCATGCTGAATGTCATCAGCCAGGATTACATTACCACCGCCCGTGCCAAGGGGTTGTCCGAGCGGGTCGTGATCTACAAGCATGCCCTCAGAAACGCACTGCTGCCGCTGATCACACTGCTGGGCTTTTCGATACCGGGTCTGATCGGTGGCAGTGTCATCTTTGAGACCATCTTCGCCATACCGGGCATGGGTCAGCTGTTTTATCAAGGGGTCATGTCGCG
>CAYQTC010000044.1:0-23263 GCA_964420435.1 uncultured Geobacter sp. | reverse complement strand
GGGTCGTACGTCAGCCGTTCTTCACGTTCAAACGGTTCTTCCATGATTCCCCTCCTTATTAAACTTCGTGACTTTGCACCAGATTGCGCAATTCAAACCGTTTGATCTTGCCGGTGGCTGTCTTGGGCAGTTCGTCCAGAAACCTGATCCAGCGCGGATACTTGTAAAGCGCCAGTGAGGACTTCACAAAAGCCTTCAGTTCGTTTTCCATGTCAAGTGAGGCTTGACGTGATCTGGCGAGGACTACGAACGCCATCGGTTTTATAAGCTGGTCTTCATCAGGCGCTCCGATAACGGCGCACTCCAGGACATCCGGGTGTTCAATCAGGCACGCTTCGACTTCGTTGGGCGAGACCCAGATGCCTCCAACCTTGAGCATGTCATCCGAGCGTCCGGCACAGTAATAATAACCCTGTTCGTCACAATAATATTTGTCGCCGGTGTTAATCCAGTGCCCCATGATTGTCTGGCGGGTTTTCTCATGCTTGTTCCAGTAAAAGGCGGCTGCGCTGTCCCCCTTAACCAGCAGTGTGCCGATTTCTCCCGTCGGCAGATTCTGCATGTTTTCATCCACGATACGCGCCTCGTAACCGGGAACAACTTTGCCGGAGCTGCCCTGGTGGACATCGCCCGGTATGTTGGAAATGAAAATGTGAGCCATCTCTGTCGAACCGATTCCATCGATGATTTCAAGATTGAAGCGTGACTTCCAGCGTTGCAGGTAGGCCGCCGGGAGGGCCTCGCCTGCCGAAACGCACAGGCGTACTCCAGGCATTTCGCCTTCCTCTTCCAGCATCTGGCCGTAGAGTGTCGGTACACCAAAGTAGAGCGTGGGTTTGTGTCTGACGACGGTATTGTAGACATGTTCCGGGGTCGGGCGTGTGGGCAGGTAAACAGACGTTGCCCCCACTCCGAATGGGAAATAGAGGCCGTTGCCGAGACCGTAGGCGAAGAACAGTTTGGCAGCCGAGAAGCAGATATCCTTTTCCCGGATACCCAGGATTTTTTTGCCGTAGGTCTCGGTTGCGTAGACCATGTCGTGCTGAAGGTGGACGGTACCTTTAGGGGATCCGGTCGAGCCGGAACTGTAAAGCCAGAAGCAGGAGTCGTCGCGACAGGTCGGTGCGGTCTCAAGAGAGGAAGATTGGGAGGAAGTTATTTCGCCAAGAGACAGGTCTCCGGCAGGGGCGCTTCCGTTGGCTACAATGATATGTTTCATAAAGCGCAGATTGGCGCGGATCGGTTCAATCTGATCCAACAGGAGGGCATCCACTACCAGAACCCGTGCACGGCTGTCATTCAGGAAATATTCGAAATCCTTGGAGCGGTTCAGGGTGTTCAGGCAGATCGGTACGGCTCCGATTTTGATGGCCCCGAAAAAAGCCTGAGGATAGATCTCTGTGTCAAGGAGCAACAGGGCTACCCGTTCCTCCATTCTTACATCGATCGATTTCAGCGCGTTCCCGAAACGGTTGACCTGCTCCTGGATCTGGCCGTAGGTGAAGGCCCGGTCTTCACAAAGGACGGCAACTTTGTCTTTACGCCCTTCACGGATGTTACGGTCCACAAAGTAGTCGGCAGCGTTGAATTCTTCAGGCAGATTGAGATTGTAGGGCATGGTCGCCTCCGGTATGTCAGTTTGGGGTTGAAGCTGGTATTACCAAACCGGCAATTGATAGAATACTGTTTTGCACTTACGGTGCCAATAATAAATAATTAAGTACCTAAATGCTACATAATTTGAATGTACCGAAAAATATAGATAATTTCACGGTTGCTTTGAGAACAATGTTTATTTGGGTTCTGGGGGCTGCAGGCGGGGTGTAATAATATGAGCTGTTATGTAAAATAATGAAGATGGCTGGCGAAGTATCTGTTTACTAAACATGTGCTGCATCATATGTTGAGATGACGTATCAGATTCAGTTATAATATTGTAAACTGTCAATGGTTCAGGCTCATTGATTTCAATCCGAGTCTGACATAAGAGGTGATATGGACAGCCAACTATACGAGCTGTATCGACAGAAGCTGACAACGGCAGATGAGGCTATGCGTCATATCCAGTCCGGCTGGCGGGTTTTTATCGGTTCAGGGTGTGCTTCTCCGCAGGAACTCGTTGGGGCGCTCTGCAGAAATTATCCGAAACTGCATGACATTGAATTGATCCAGCTATTGGCGTATGGCGCCAATGAGTATCTCGATGAAAAATATAGCGGGCACATCCGGCATAATTCTTTTTTTATCACTGAAAATGTCCGGCAGGCGGTCAGCGAAGGGCGGGCCGATTACACGCCGATTTTTCTGAGTGAAATACCGGAACTTATCCGGCGCGGCAGACGCGGAAACCAGGCGGCGCTCCTGCAGCTGTCGCCGCCCGACCAGCATGGTTACTGCAGTATGGGGGTCAGTGTGGATATCCAGCGCGCCGCACTGGATCGGGCCAGGCTGGTTATTGCCGAAATAAACCCCCATATGCCGAGGACCTTCGGCGAAACCCACGTTCATCTAAGTCAGATTGATTATCTTGTGGAAGTAGACAGTCCTGTTTTAGAAACCCCTGCCATGGAAGCCGATGAGGTGGCCCTGCAGATCGGATATCACATTTCTCGTCTGGTGGAAAACGGCAGCTGCCTCCAGATGGGCATCGGGACCATTCCCGGTTCGGTGCTGCAGTTCCTGGGTGATAAAAGAAACCTGGGCATACACACCGAGATGTTCAGTGACGAGCTGATTCCTCTGGTTGAAAACGGAAATATAACAAACCGCTCAAAGAAGATTCATCCAGGCAGGATCGTAACCAGCTTTGTGACCGGAAGCAGAAAGCTGTACGACTTTGTTGATGGAAATGCCGGAGTGGCTTTTTACCCCTCGGACTTTGTCAATGATCCGCGTGTGATCTCGCAGAACGATAGGGTGGTGGCGATCAACTCGGCATTGCAGGTGGATCTGACCGGTCAGGTTTGTGCCGACAGTCTTGGATATACCTTTTACAGCGGCATCGGCGGCCAGGTTGATTTTATCAGGGGGGCGGCCATGAGCCGCGGAGGCAAGCCGATCGTGGCACTCCGCAGCACCGCCAGGGACGGGGCCATTAGCCGGATTGTGGAACGACTTGACGATGGGGCAGGGGTCGTCACCAGTCGCGGCGACGTGCATTATGTGGTTACGGA
Organism: uncultured Geobacter sp.; assembly: GCA_964420435.1. Classification (GTDB taxonomy): domain Bacteria; phylum Desulfobacterota; class Desulfuromonadia; order Geobacterales; family Pseudopelobacteraceae; genus JACRCG01. Next base: position 20,090 of record CAYQTC010000044.1, on the reverse strand, counting down.
ATACGGCATTGCCTATCTGCATGGCAAAACGATCCGGGAACGCGCCCTGGAGCTGATCTCCATTGCCCACCCTGATTTTCGTCATGATCTGCTGGAGTTCGTAAAGAAGAAGCATTATGTCTACGAAGACGAACAGGTCTGGCTGCAGGCACTGGACATCTACCCGAAAGGGCTTGAGGAATATCACATGTTCTGTCAGAAGCGGCTGTTTGTCCGCCCGCTGAAGACAACCGATGAACGCATGCTTCAGGAATTCTTCTACAGTCACAGTCAGGAAACCATCTACAACCGCTACTTTGGCCAAAAGTGCCAGCTGGCCCATCGCGAGGCAGCCAAGCTCTGTTACGTGGATTATCAGAGCCGCATGGCACTGGCTGTTTTTCAGCAGACCGGCGACTCGGAACGGATTGTCGCAGTGGCACGCTACGCTGCCAATCCGCGAAGCAACATGGCGGAAACCGCCGTTGTTGTGCATGAAGATTATCGCCGGCTCGGAATTGCCGGATATTTGCTCAAACAGTTGGAGATCTATGCGGCAGGTCGGGGGATTGAAGGGTTCTGCTCAGAAATATTGCCGACCAATACGGCAATGCTTTCGTATCATCGGAAGCTGGGGCATTCGCTGGTGTACTCGCAGGACTCCGATACCTATAATATGGAATTCCGCTTTAACCAGACGCCGTCAGGTATGTGATTGGTCCGGCAAAAATCCGAATCGAGCCACCATTTCCCTCGCCACGGCCAGAATGCCGATGCCGGTGGGGCAGACAGCGTCACAGCGGCCGCAGACAAAGCAGCTGATCTCCCCCCAACGCTCGTGGTCGGCGGCCAGTTTGTGATGAATCCGCCGCCGGGTGCGCAGCGCCTCGCTTCCCAGGGGGTTGTGGCCGCTGGCCTCACGCATGAACCCGTCCAGCTGGCAGGAATCCCACATGCGGCTCCGTTCCACCTTTTGGGGGTAGCGCCAATCCTGAACACCGAAGCAGGTGCAGGTTGGACAGGCCAGGTTGCAGCCGGTACAGGCGATGCAGCGGTCGCCGATTTCACCCCAGAAGGAATCCGGCACCAGGTTGGCGCGCAGCAGTTCAGAGGCGCGCCGGATAAGTGCTTCTGATTCATCCACCTGCGATAACGATGCCTCTCTGAGCTTATCCAAAACATCATCCATGACAGTTTCCTTAATTTCTGAAGCAATGTCCCCGCCGGTCTCGCTGTAGGTTACCACTAGCCAGCGACCGCCATCCCAGACAAATTCCAGATCACATCCCCCCCCGACCAGCGGCAGCAGTGCGCCGCCCGGTCCGCAGTAACCGGATACCCCCGCAATCACAGCACCCTGCCGCTGCCGGAAATAGATATCGTCGCGCCAGCCGTTGGCAAAGAAGCGGTCTATGAAGCGCAGGCAATCAATGTCACGCTGGGTAAATCCGACCACACAAAGCCGGCGGGCCGGCTTGGCAGCGGGAAGCGCAGCTCCTTCGACTACCGAGAAAACCGTTCCCTGCTGAGGGAAAAAGGCTGCCGTGGGTTTTGAGAGAACGGCCCCGCCATGCAGGGCTATCGGGCCGTCTTCAAGGGCACCGATGGTCCTGGTGCCGTCGGCCAGCATGACCGGCAGCCGCAAGTCGAAGCTGCCGGCAAGGTTGGCGAAAAAAACCGGCATCTGTTCCGTAAACAGAACTTTCATAACTGCCTCCGGACATTCACCGCACAGACCTTGAATTCGGGTATGGCTGATTCCGGGTCAAGTACGTTGTTGGTGAGGACATTGGCCGCCCCTTCAGCAAAATGGAACGGAATAAACAGCACCCCGGGAACCACCATGGCGGTCACCCGTGCCTGTGCCCTGATTTTGCCGCGCCGGCTGGAAATCAGCAGTTCGTCCTTTTCCCGTACGCCCAGTCGGCCGGCATCTTCGGGGTTGATCTCGACGAAGGCTGTGCGCTCCTCCCGGTCCAGCAGATGGGTTCGTCTGGTCATGGTCCCGGTATGCCAGTGGAAATAGGTGCGTCCGGTGGTCAGCACAAAGGGATAACTGTCGTCGGTAATTTCTTCAGGCGGCCGATAGGCAGCGGGACTGAATCTGCCCGGACCGCGGGTAAAGCTTTCCCTGTGCAGGATCGGGGTGCCGGGATGACCGGCGTCGGGGCAGGGCCATTGCAGACCGTGCCGGTCGAGGCGGTCGTAGTGGATGCCGCCGTAGATCGGGGTCAGGGAGGCAATTTCGTCCATCACCTGTGACGGGCCTGAGTAGCGCATCCCGCTGCAGCCGGCCCGCTCGGCCAGGGCGCAGATAATTTCCCAGTCGGCCTTCGCTTCACCGGGAGGTTCCAGTGCCTTCCTGACCCTTTGTATGCGGCGCTCGGTGTTGGTGAAGGTTCCTTCCTTCTCGGCATAGCAGGCGGCCGGCAGCACCACGTCAGCCAGGGCTGCCGTTTCGCTGAGGAAGATATCCTGCACCACCAGCAGCTCCAGGTTCTCCAGGGCGTGTCTGGCGTGGGTCTGGTCCGGATCGGACAGCATCGGGTTCTCGCCCATGATGAACATTCCCCGCAGCCGGCCGGCGGAAGCGGCGTTCATGGCGTGGGTAAGCGGCAGCCCGGCTGTGTCCGGCAGCGACTCTACCCCCCAGGCCTGGGCGAATTTTTGGCGCACCAGCGGGTCGGCCGCTTTCTGGTAGCCGCTGTAGACATCGGGCAGCGCCCCCATGTCGCAGCCTCCCTGGACGTTATTCTGACCCCGCAACGGATTGACCCCGGTACCCGGCCGCCCCAGGTTGCCGGTCAGAAGGGCCAGGGCGGCACAACAGCGGACATTGTCCACGCCGTGGCTGTGCTGGGTGATTCCCATGGAGTAGACGATCATGGCCCGTCCGGCTGCCGCAAACATCCGGGCCGCCGCAGCAATCTCTCCTGGATCCAGTCCGGTGGCTTCAGAAGCTCTTTCCGGTGTCCAGTCCGCCACACTGGCCGCAAGCGCGGCAAAATTCTCGGTGCGGTTTTCGATGAAGGTGCGGTCCAGAAGTCCTTCGGCGATGATAACCTGCATCATGGCGTTGATAAGTGCCACATCACTGCCGTTTCTGTGACGCAGGTGCAGGTCGGCGTGACGGGCCAGGCGGATGCGGCGGTTGTCTGCGACGATCAGCTTTGCTCCGCGTTGTGACGCGTTGAGAATGCGGGATCCGATCAGCGGGTGCTGCTCGGTGGTGTTGGAACCGATCACAAGTATCAGATCGGTCTGGTCGAAACAGGAGATTGAATTGGTCATGGCCCCCGATCCGAAGGTCTCGGCCAGGCCGAAGACCGTGGATGAGTGGCACAACCGGGCGCAATGGTCGATGTTGTTGGTGCCGAACACCGCCCGCGCCAGTTTCATCAGCAGGTAATTCTCCTCATTGGTGGCCTTGGCCGAGGAGGAGAACATGACGGCGTCGTTGCCGTGACGCTGCTGAATGGAGCGCAGACGTTCAACCACCAGCCCCAGAGCTTCGTCCCAGGTGGCGGGAGTCAACCGGCCGTCGCGGCGGATCAAAGGGGTGGTGAGGCGATCTGGATGGTGCACGAAGGCAAAGGCGTTCCAGCCCTTGACGCAGAGTCCGCCCCGGCTGACCGGATGGGTAGCGCTCGGTTCCACCCCCACCAGTCGCCCGCCGTCGCTGACCAGGTAGAAAGAACAGCCGGTGCCGCAATAGGGGCAGGCGGTCAGGGTTCTTTTCATAGGGCTCCCCGCAGGTGCTCGATTTCGTTGAGCCAGAAAACCGGCCCGTCCTGGCAGCAGTACAGGTGCTCGATGGAACAGTGGCCGCATTTGCCGACCCCGCAGCGCATCTGGCGTTCCAGCGACACCACGATCTGTGCGGAGGTGAGCCCTTTCTTCTTCAGTTCTTCTGTCACGAAGCGGTACATGACCGGCGGGCCGACAATCACCGCAACACTTTTTGAAGGATCGATTTCGAGCGGCGGGATCAGGGCGGTGATCAGTCCGACGTTGCCGCTGTAACAGCCTCCGCCGGTTGCCTGGTCAACGGTCCGGCTGCAGGCAAAGCTGGACGAAGCCTCCCATGCGGCCAGTTCCTCCTTGAACAAGGTGTCTTCGACACTTTTTGCTCCATACAGGATGGTGATCCGGCCGAATTCCTCCCGACGGTCTTCGCAATACTGTATCAGCGAACGCATCGGCGCCAGGCCGCAGCCGCCCGAGATCAGCAGCAGGTCACGGCCCCGCAGTTTATCAAGTTCAAAAGGGCGGCCATAGGGTCCGCGAATTCCAATCCTGTCACCTGCCGCAAGCTGGTGCATGGCGGAGGTCAGGCTTCCGGCCCGGCGCACCCCCAGTTCGAAATAACCTTCTCTGGTCGGCGACGACGACACCGAAATCGGCGCCTCTCCCCATCCGAGCAGAGAAACCTGCACGAACTGTCCTGGCAAATGCCCCAGCGGAGCGTCCTCCGGCAGAGTCAGGCGGAACAGTTTCTCGTTGGAGGTCAGGTCGCTGACGGCAAGAATTTCGCATTCTATCGGCAGATAGAGCGGCAGACCCGCAGATTGTCCATTAATCGCAACACTTTGCTGTGAACTGTTCATGTAGCCAACCTCTTGTGACGGATCACCAGTGAACCACAGTGTGATAGTACCGCAACTGCACGTTCCAGGATGAGAAATCAGATTCAGCGGTCAGTCTACCGGAACACAAAAAAACCCGCTACCAATTTGAATGGTGCGGGTTATTAAACAGGGTCGTCTGTTATTTTATTTTTTGAAATCCGGTTTACGTTTCTCCAGGAAGGCATACACCCCTTCTTTTGAAGCGTCGATACAGGAGATGTCGCCGCTGCCTTGGTAATTGATCTCCAGTGCGGCTTCCAGGGAATCTGCGGCAGCCGCCTGATTGACCACTTTTGCTACAATGGAGAGCGCCTCTCTGCTCAGGGACATTTTGCCGGCAAACGGGTTTTCGGGAACCATGAATTCGGTTATCTGCACCGGGCTGTCGCTGATGCGCGGCACCTGGCCGACCAGGCGGTTTACCTCTGCTATGGCTGCGTCGATCATTTCGATGTAGCCGTTGGTTACTTTTGCCACGATGCCGATCTCCTGCGCCTCTTTGACGGTCAGGCGTTTGGCCTCGCCGATCATGGCGTTGAAGGTGGCTGAGGCATGGGGCCACTTGCGATAGGGGATGACCGCGCCACCCATGCCGGGCAGGATCCCCAGGGTGATCTCCGGCAGCTGGAAAAAGGCTGCGCTGTCGGCCACCAGGCTGTGGCAGCGCAGGGCCACTTCCACGCCGCCGCCCATGGCCAGGCCATTGACCGCGGCCACCACCGGTTTGTCCATCTTGTCCATGAAGTGCAGGACTTCGGAGTTGCCGCGGGCCAGGTTTACTCCGGCAGTGTGGTTATCAATGGTGGCGATGAAGCCGCCGATGTCGGCCCCGGCACAGAAGGCTTTGGTGCCGTAACCGGTAATGATGAAACCTTTGACGGACGGATCGTCGGAGCCCTTTTTCAGTTCAGTCAGAATTTCGTTGCAGGTGCCGCCCCCCAGGGAGTTGGCGGCCTGCGGGCGGCGGATGGTGATGATTCGAACGCCGTCCTTGTCATCCACTAAAATGTCGCGAGGGAAATCCAGGTATTCGGCAATAGGTTTTTTCGGCTGGGGGAAGCCGGGGCGCTCTTTGGCGAAGGCGGCCATGATGCGCTCCACTTCCCGTGCTCCCATATCCTCCATGACATCGAAGACCCCCTTCTTGAAACCCAGGGCGATCAGGCTGCCGAAGTTCAGGTCTTCCCGTGTGCCGATGGTGCGGTCGGCGATGTCGAAGCATTGGGAGAAGACCAGGCCGATCATGCGGTCGCGGATCCACTCTCTGAGGTCATCAGGAACGTCAATTTTGGTACCCGGTTTTGCCACGTTCCATTTATCCACCGACAAGAGAACCGGCGAGGGGGCATAACAGGCCCGTTCGGCGGTCCTTCGTTGCTGGGATTCGTAGGTGATCGGGTTGCCTCCGGCCATGTTGAGGACGAAGAACGGACCTGCGCCGACAAACTCTTCACAGACTGAGTCAACCTGAAGTGTGGTGGCACGGTCAACCAGGTAGGCGGCTTCATTGGTCCAGTTTTCAAAGATGCGGTTGAGCAGGAAGGAGAAGACGTTGTCGGTGACAACCGGGGCCTTTCCGGTGTTGGCGAAGAACCAGATCAGGTAATTGAGCAGTTCCCGGCTGACGCCGTCCCAGTTGATGACTTCCACTGCCATGCTGCGCCAGGCCGGGGCGAAGAAGTGGGTGATTGTGGAACGCTCGGGATGCTTCATGCCGCTGAAGATCTGCTGGGCCGGGATGCCGCTCGTGTTGGAGGTCAGGACGCATTTCTCGTCAACGATCTCTTCCAGCTGAGCGAATATTTTCCGCTTCAGGGGCAGACTTTCGGTGGCGGCTTCGATGACCAGTCCGCAGTTCTTGAGCTGGCTGTAATCGGTGGTATAGACGATGTTGCCCAGGATCTGATCGGCCTGTTCCCGGGTCATTTTCTTGCGGTCAAGGCCCTTCTGGGCGTAGGACTGGAAGCGCTTCTCGGCTTTTTTCAACGGTTCTTCGGCCACGTCCACCAGATACAGCTTTTTGTCCGGTGCGCCGGTTCTAAGATAGTAGGCGATGTCCGGTCCGATATGGCCGGCGCCGATGACCGCCATCTCATCCGGGATGGCACGGTCGGTCTGGACCAGGTAGGGGTTGAAGTAGGATGGGTAGAGTTTCTTTTTCATTGTTACTGTTTCTCCTTGTTTTTTTATGTTCCGGATTATTTCAAGAGGTAGGCGTCATATATCACCGCATTGCCGAGGCGCATGGCGCTGGCAATGCCGATGTGCCTGTTCAGGAAATCATATTTTATCGAACTTGTCTCAAACTGCATGGTTATTCTGAAGGTATAAAGGCTCGGGTCTACAGGTTCTCCTTTGGCCACCCTGTCCATGACTTCGGAAGGGCCAAAGCGATAGCCTTTTGTCTGCAGGTAGACATGTTCGCCGTCATTAGTCCGGAGCAGGTATCTGGTGTCAATCACTACCAGGCCGTCCTTTGTTACAATCTGCCAGTCAGCGCCATTGTTCAGAATTTTTCCCTTAAAATTCGGGCCGTCAAACGTGCCGCCCGTGACGGGGATGATCCGGCGCCTGCCGAGATCCGATGTCTCTCCCAGATCCCATAGGGGCGCTGTCAGATCAACATGCCAGCGGCCAAGGTACTCAAGATTGGGCTTTGGGGGTTCGAAGACCATATTAATCGTTGTAATTTTTCAAGAGGGCTTTCGCGTCATTTATCAGGGCCTGGCCGTTGCCTCCCTTGGCGGCTACTTCCTTCATCCATTCATCATCAACGGTCTCGGTAGCCTTCATCCAGCGTTTGTATTCGGCTTCGGTCAGATAGTTGATGGTGTTTTTTCGGTCCTGCGCTATTTTGCGTGCCGGAGGCTGGAAGCTGTCCCACAATCTGCCGGCCCACCTGGAAGCTTCGCGTCCACTGTTCTGGTCGATAACTTTCTTCAGCTCGGGAGAAAGACTGTTGTACTTGGCCTGATTCATGGCAAAAACCAGAAAGGTATTGGAGATGGTTGCATGTCCAGGCCCGGTTTCGGTGTGGGTTTTACAGATTTCCTGCATTTTGAGGCCGGTCATAGCCTCCCAGGGCAGGCTGGCGCCATCCACGACGCTCTTGGAAACCGACTCCGGCACAGCCGGAGCCGGCATCTGTACCGGTACCGCACCGAGCGCGGCCAGGGCTTTGGAGGCCAGGCGGCCTGGTGCGCGGACCTTCAATCCTTTGAGCTCTTCCAGGTTCTTGACCGACTTTGAACCAAAATGGATGGGAGCGCCATCGTGCATATGGGTAAAGATCAGCTTGGTGCCTTTGAATTCGTCCAGTGAATCCTTCTGGATGTAGTCCCACAAGGCGGGACTGGCTGTTTCCGCTTTTTTCACCATAAAGGGCAGTTCAAAAACCTCGGTCTTGGTGAAACGTCCTGCCTGGTAGGACGGAGCCGTCCAGACAATGTCGGCCACTCCGTCACGCGCCTGGTCGAAAAGCTGGGCCGGGGTTCCGCCCAACTGCATGGAAGGGTAAACCTGACACTTGAGCTTGCCGCCCGATTCCTTGTTGATCTTGTCGCACCATGGCAAAATCAGTTTTTGCTGTGTGTTGGAACTGGTCGGCATGAAGTGGGCGACCTTGAGCGTAACCACATCCTGTGCGGCACAGGCGATACCCGATCCAAACGCGATGAAAGTTGCAGTTAAAATCACTTGTACGTTGAACTTTTTCATTTTACGCCTCCTTGTTCCTGTTTTCGTTATGTTCCGAAATAATGTACATCCCTTTATGCACCGCTGCATCTAATCCCAGCTATCAAGCTTCATCGTGCCGTACTTTTTAAGGTGGCTGTTCATTTTGAAAACCTTTTCCAGCATGTGTGGCTCATGGGCGCTGCCGCTTGCCAGGCATTCTTTCAGAGCACAATCGTAGTAGTCCTGCAGGATCGGCCGGTACTCCGGATGAACACAATTGTCGATAATACATGCGGCCCTCTGCCGGGGGGCCAGGCCGCGCAGGTCGGCAAGGCCCTGTTCGGTCACCAGTACATCCATGTCGTGCTCGGTATGATCCACGTGGGTTGCCATCGGCAGAACACAGCTGACACCATTCGGGTCTGTTTTGGTGGGCCTGGTCGAGGGGGTGTGCATGATGGACAGATACGCGTTCCGCATGAAATCACCGGATCCGCCGATGCCGTTGATAATGCGTGAGCCGTTGACTATCGACGAATTTACATGCCCGTAAATATCAAACTCCACCGGCGTGTTCATGGCGATCAGCCCAAGACGACGGATCGGTTCGGCGTGATTTGATATTTGCTGCGGCCGCAGAACAATCCTGTCCTTGTAGCGATCCCAGTTATCAAACAGCCGCTTTATTCCTTTCTCCGAGAAGGCAAATGAGGCGGCCGAGACAAAATCAAGCTTACCCGAGTCAAACAGATCAAGCAGGATATCCTGAAATACTTCTGTCCAGACAGTCAGATTCGTGAATGGGCTGTTGATCAGGCCGCCAAAGACAGCATTGGCGATCGTTCCAACCCCCGACTGCAGCGGCAGGAGGTTTGCCGGCAGGCGCCCCAGTTTTACCTCGTATTTAAGGAACTCGACAATATGATCCGCAATCTGTTCGGATTTTATGTCGTTGGGGCCATAAAGCCGCCCGAGCGGGGGCTTACGGGATTCGACAATGGCAACGATCTTGTCCGGATCGCAGGGGATGCCGGTTGATCCGATACGGTCCTGTACACACTGAATCGGGTAGACCTGCTTGTTGGGCGGCAGTTCCACGCCGACACAGTCGTGAACCCCCTCCAGCGATGGGATGCAGGTGTTTATTTCAATGATTATTTTCTCTGCACGTTCAATAATCTGCGGAGTGATGCCGATGGAGAATGTGGGCACGATGGCGCCTTCCTCCGTAATGCAGCCGGCCTCGATTATGGCAATATCGATTTTTCCGCTGTTTTCGAGAGTATAAAAGCCGTAGCCGAAATCCTGGGCGTACATGCCAAGGTGACGGTCGCCAAAATTGATCTCACCCTTGTTGATCGCCTTCCGGATCGAATCTCCCTGCTGATGCGGCCAGCGGCGGTCCACCATGTCGAGCTCGGCCCAGCGGTCATCAACGTCGATGCCGATGGAGGCACCGGTAAAGACATTGAAACGCAGTCTGCCTGCAAGTCCGTTTTTTTCGACATGATCAGCCAGCGCGGCCGGAACAGTCTTGGGGTTCCCTTCTGCAAAGCCTGAAAAGCCAAGATACATGCCGTTTTTGAATAGAGGGATGGTATCGTCGGCATGGGTGATCTTTGCATGGAGTTCCGTGCACCTGATCCTCTTCAGTAATTCAGAATTGCACGTAACGGTCATCCGGCAGCTCTCCTTGCAGTCATTTCCGGCGCGGTATATCCAGAAGGAAATAGAGTTAAGGGTTTCAGTAAAAAAGTGTTTTGCAAGCCGTGCGCCAATTCGGGCTGATGGTAGAGTGTCTTGTGTAACCAGCTTAAAAAGCACAACTAATTGGCGGGGAGTGTTTGTGCCAGATAGGTCATGAGATTGTTTAATGATAGATTTGCACGATATATCGTGCAAATCTATCCGGTGAGTAAGCTGTTGCCTGGGAGGTAATGTGTTGTAAATAAAGATATTATGGGTGATGTGGCAGGGTGGTAGGGTTGCACGAAATATCGTGTTGTAGCACTATATTTCGTGTGAAAAGGTTTTTCGCTTGATACCCAGCTTTTTCATCTTGGATTCGAGGGTTGAAGGTTTAAGGCGCAATTTTTCCGCAGCTCCCTGTGTGCCGCGTATTCGCCAGGCGGAACTGTCCAGTACGGAGATGATGTGCATGCGCTCCATCTCTTCGAATGACATCCCAGCAGATGGCGTCGTGACTGTGTGGTCCGGCAGGTTCACCACCAGGGTTGTACCGCTGCTCAGGATCATGCCTCTTTCAACTACGTTGCGCAGTTCACGGATATTGCCCGGCCAATGGTAACGCTCCAGGGCATCCATGTTTTTTTTCGGAATCCGTTCGATCGTCTTTCCGAAAACTGCTCCGAACTCCTGGACCATGGCCCTGACCAGCGCCGGAATATCCTCCTTGCGCTCCCGCAAAGGCGGGACGGAAATAGGGAAAACATTCAGGCGGTAGTAGAGATCTTCCCGGAATCTGCCATCCCTGACTTCCTTGGCGAGATTGCGGTTTGTTGCCGCAATCACCCGCACATCCACGTTGACGGGCTTCGGGCTTCCAAGGCGTTCAAATTGGGATTCCTGCAGCACCCTGAGCAGTTTGGACTGCAGCTCCAGCGGCAGTTCTCCGATTTCGTCCAGAAATATGGTCGAGCCATTGGCGGCCTCAAATCGTCCGATCTGGGTGGATGTGGCCCCGGTGTAGGCTCCCTTTTCACGCCCAAAAAGTTCCGCCTCGATAAGTGTCGCCGGCAGGGCGGCGCAGTTCAGCTTGATCATGGCGCGACTCTTGCGGCCGCTCAAATTATGAATTGCTCTGGCCATCAGTTCTTTACCGGTTCCGGTCTCCCCCAGCAGGAGTACCGTAGAGTCCGTATTGGCCACCTGTTCAACCTGTTGCAGAACCTTGCGTATGGCAGGTGACTGGCCGATGATCTCCTCGTGTTTGTACTCGACATCAATCTGGTCACGAAGGTAGAGATTCTCTGCTTCCAGGCGGTCCTTTAATACCCTTATCTCGGTAAGCGCCTTCTGGATGGTCTGATCGGCCCGTTTGCGCTCCAGTGCGTTTCCGAATATGTCCAGGAAAAGCCGGAGTCTCTGGATAAGCAGGTCGGGCCACGATTTTTTTACGCGGCAGGATGCAAAGGCGATTAGGCCGGCAACTGTGCCGCCTACTCTCAGGGGGATAAACAGGAATGATTTGATGCCGCCCATATCCCGGCAGTATTTTTTTTCGCGCCAGAAATCGTCCGTCAGTTCCTCGACATCGGAGACCCTGAACACCTCCCCCCGTTTGCTCATGCTTGTCCAGACCGGTACCTCGTCATCCACTATGGGAGGGGGGTGTTTGATGCCGGGAAGGGCATAGGAATGGGTCTGGTGCAGATGGCCGTCATCGGATGAATACTGCCAGAGCGTGCTCCGGTCAAAGCCCAGGAATTCCACTATCTTTTGCAGCCCCTGTTCGATTTTCCTGTCCACTTCGCTGACCGGTATGTTTATGAAAGCGGCCGAAAGGTCGGAGAGAAGCGCTTCAAACTTCAGCAGCTCATCCTGGGCCGCATCACGGAGTTTCTGTCCGCTGATGTCCCTGACCAGCGCCAGGGCCCCCAGTACCGTTCCTTCCTCACTCTCCAGCGGATAACAGCTAGTAAGAAAGTAGCTGGCTTCACGGATATCGACCGTTGTGGAGACGGATACTTCGGTCTCCATCTCCACAAGCGCTTTCCTTTCATCCAGGACATTTTGTAAAATCGGTTCCAGGGCCAGTGCTACACGGGGATTGATCTGTTGAAGTGTCTTGCCGGCATGCTGATCCACTGGCTTTTCATTAATTGCCGCCATCCGGGCGTTGACGTAGACATAGCGCAAATCGCAATCAAATATGGAAAGGCCAATCGGGGCCTGCTGGAAGATGTGAGCAAGGTTGCTGCTGTTCTCGATGAGTTTTGCAGGGAAGGGCATTGGCTTCATTGAATTCAGATTCATATATGCGCTCCGGTTGTTTTGGCGTACTCCACAAGAGTGAAGACTATAGCAACCGGATCGCAAATATACACGTAATTATCACGGAACGTGGCGGGTTCCGGTCAGTTGGCGGCTGACGTGGCTGTGCCCAGCTGTGCCGACTCACTTTCGCCCAGTCGCCCCAATCGATAGGCGAGTTGCGGACGGGTCAGTCCCAGCACTCTGGCGGCAGCCGAGAGGTTGCCGTTGGCCCTTTTTACCGCTGCTTCAATAAGCTTGCTCTCCGCCTGGTCCAGCGTCATGACACCACTCAATACTTCCTCGTAAAGATCCTGGCCCGGTTCCTTGCGGTCCATATTGAGGCTGCCGTTGTCATCGAGGCCGAACTCAATTGAGTTGCCATCGTTATAGGACGAAAACATCTGGTCCACTTCGATACGGGTGCCGTTCGGGGCGAGAATGACGCCGCGTTCGATCACATTCTGAAGTTCACGGATGTTGCCCGGCCATGAATAGGCGAGCAAGGCCCGCTTGGCTTTGTCGGTGAAGCCTCGAAGTTTCTTGTCGTTCATGACGGAATACTTTTCCATAAAACGCTCGGCAAGGAGCATTACATCATGCTTGCGCTCCCGGAGCGGCGGGATGCTGATCTGGTAGGCGTTGAGCCGATAATACAGGTCGGATCGGAATTTGCCTTCCTTGACCAGCGCTTTCAGGTCGGCGTTGGTTGCCGCCACTAGTCGCACGTTGACCTTGCGGGTTTTGTGGTCGCCCAGTCGCTCGATTTCACCTTCCTGCAGTACGCGCAGCAGCTTGGCCTGCGCCGAAACAGGCAGATCTCCGACCTCGTCAAGAAACAGGGTGCCGCCGTTAGCACGCTCAAAACGGCCGGGACGGGCGGAAATAGCGCCTGTATAGGCCCCTTTTTCGACGCCGAACAGTTCTGCTTCCACCAGGTCATGGGGAATGGCGGCACAGTTGATGGCAATGAACGATTCTTTGCTGCGGGAGCCTGTTTCGTGCAGTGTGCGGGCGAAAACTTCCTTGCCGACGCCGGTCTCGCCTAGGAGCAGGACCGTGATCTGGCTCTTTGCAGCCTGATGGAGCAATTCGTAGGCGGCCAGAAAAGCGGGTGAGTTGCCCACTATGTCAGCCGGCAGCTTTTCCTTTTCGTTGATGGCTGAGCGTAGTTGTACGACTTGGGTCTGTAAGTCGATCAACTTTTCTGCTATTGACTCACGGTTCAGGAAGCGTGTGTAGTCAGCCGCATCTTCCCATTCTTCGACCGGTTTGCCGATGATACGGCAGCTGCTTGCCCCCATGCCGACGCATTCAATCTCTTTGTACAGTATCGGTCGCCCCATCAAAGCCGATGTGTAGCCGCAGGCATACCCGATCTGGCTCCAGCAGACCGGTTCGGTATAGGTGCCGTAATGGAGTCGATGCCATTGGCCTTCCCAGGAATTTTCCCATAGAAATTCACCGTAATACTTTCCGGCTGCAAGGTCGGCTTCCAGCTTGATTGTGGTGACCTTTACTATCCCTTCCAGTGTATGCAGCTGTGTGCCGGCAATGAAAATGTCACTGAATTTTTCGCCTTCAGGGCGTGTTCGGGCGAATTCTGCATCATGAACACCGGCCGCGTAGCCCATGCGGGTAAGAAGTCCCCGTGCGCGGTCCAGTCCAAGGGTGTCGATCAACTCCCTGCGCATGGTGGCCTGCGCCTCTGCGTGGATAAGCAGCATGCGATGCTCGTGCAGCCAGATCTGCCCGGTGTCAGGGCAAAAACGTAAGCGTGTGCGCAGGTCTTCTTTTTTTATGGTGGCGCCGGATTTGCTTTTAGTGCTGGTCATTTTTATAGCCTCTGGTGATCCTGATTTTGCTCATTCCGAAAAAAACATCGTTACAAACTGCCCATGCGCAGCGTAGCTGGAGCTGTATCTAGAAATGCGTATAAAGCGGACTCAATCTCGATTAAGAGTCTAATGTACCGAAATTGTTTGTTAAAATAATATGAGTCAAAGTGGGGCTGCAAGCGGGTATATGCGATTTAATGTTAGGTTACAATGTATCCGCGTTGCTAGCAAGCTGTAAAATGTAATCGGTTCCGCCATCAAGAAGCACGCCAATGTGCTGGGCGGGAGGTTTAATTATAATAAGCAGCAGTGCTCCCGTTGTTGCTATCCGCACCCGTACAGTAAAAGATGAAGCAAATCAATTGCTTAGGATGAGCTGCTCTGTTTTGGCCTGTTTGCATCAGTTTTATAACAGTTTTATCAATTGATTAAAACTGTTGTTCCTGCCTCTGGAAAATTTACCAAATGATAAAAAGTGATGGTCTCTTACTGCCCTCGTTCAAGGCTTGTCGCCGCTGTAAATTAACAAAGCAATCGCCATAAGATCAGTGTCTTGTGTGGTTTTGGTGCCGTAACGTTGGTTGGTCTGGTTGCTGTGAAACGGTGTTTGGCATGTATGATGCTAAATAAGTGAGTGTCAGTTGATGTGTCTGTCATAGTCTGTAATTTGCTTTCTTAGAGTAAAATAACGTGGTTCTGGCGATTGTTACTGGATACTGCAGGTCAAATTTTTGCAGGTCCAGGCATCTGGTTTTCAATAGAGTTATTCGAGAAGGAGTCCGTACATGAGTGTATCTGGAGATGGTGAAAACGGGATAACTGTCGAAGCATTTGCAGTTGCAGAGATGGGAATTGGTAAGGACAGCGAAACGACAGATATGACGGCTCCTGGTATTGGCCAGCTCGGGCTGTATCTGGTGATATTCATGATCGTAAGTTGGGGGCTGATGTATCTCGTCCCGACCGTATTTCTCTTTACCGTTATTCTGCCGGCTTCCTTTTACGTGTTGTACAGTCTGGTCGTTTTTTGCCCGCTGATTTCGGGCGGCTGGCCTTTTGCGCCGCCGCTCGGGAACTGGAAGCCCGGTCAGGGGATCTGGAAACCGGGATTGGGGACGACTGCACTGATTTCCTGCGCTGCTGTGGCGGGACCGCTCTTTACAACATACCTCTATCCGCGATTTCCGCTTTTTCCTGTGGGTTTCTGGTGGGGAATCATTCTCTTTACTGTCACCCTCTGGTACGCGTTTGTCTGGAATGGTTGGCCACTCAACCAGAAAGCATCTCCGGCTGTTCGCTGTATCGGAGGCGGTCTGATCATTCTGACGGTTACCGCAGCACTCTGGCAGCTGGTCAACCTGAGTGGCACTCCCTTTGCCGGAGCTGCCTATGATCCCAAGGGACCGTTTCAGGCCGAGTGGTTCTTCGGCTTTCTGGTCTGGACTATTGTCTGGATACAGGCCTTCTCCAATGTCTTGACCTTTCAGCAGTGGCCTTTTTACAAATTCGGGCAGCCCTGGGGCGAGATCGCCAACACCGTGCTGTCGATTCTGCTGGGCTGGGTCTGCTGGGTGGGAAGTCTCCAGTATATGAGCCCGACCTTTTCCTTTGCGGCTGTGGCCGGCTCGATCATCGGGATGCAGAATTTCCACGGCGCAATATTCGGCTACTATCCCTTTCTCAAATTCAAGCAGCCGGTAAGGGGCATCTGCAACTTCTTCACGGAAATCGTCCTGGCAGGTATCTGGATAGGTCTCATGCGCATGCTGATGCCGCCTATCGTTGCCAAGGTGCAGGCTGCGGGACTGCCTTTTGATATCAATGTTGTTTCCGTCCTGTACACGCTGCACTTCATAGCCCTGCTTACACTGATCCACAACTTTTACTTTCTGAGGGCGCCCCTGCCGCCGTCCGGCCCGCCGCCTGCTCCGGAGTGACCGGGGGAAAATTGTTTGCGATGGCAGCCGTTGCTATTTGAATGAAATTTGATTCCCAGGAAAGGAGAGGTTGTCGGAATGTCTTTACAGTGAATTATGCGCAGTTCAGCAGTAATAACGCTCAAGGAGGGGTTAAATGGCGAAACAGGATGGAAGGAAACTGGTTCAAAAGCTTCGGATTACCAGGCACGGCTCTATGGCTGCGGCTATGGCACTGGCAGTTTTAGGGGTATGCGGCAGCGCTGATGCCTTTGAGCTCAATACGGGCAGTGAGGATGTGGTTATCAATTGGGACAACACCCTACGCTATACCTTGGCACAGCGTCTCAAGGGTCAGAGCAAGGATATTGCCAATAGTGCCAATCATAATGACGGCGACCGCAATTTCGATGTGGGTATCGTCTCAAGCCGGCTGGATCTCCTCTCCGAGGTGGATGTGGTCTACAAGAAGAATTACGGAGTACGTTTGAGCGGCGCCGGTTGGTACGACCCGGTCTACCGGGCGAAGCTGGATAGTGCTAACAACTCAACCTCCAACCATCTCGACAGTAACGGCAATCCGACTCCCGGCTTGAATTCGTACACCAAAGATCAGTTCGGCGGTGTAAATGGAGAGCTGCTGGATGCCTTTGCCTTTGGCAAGATAGATATTGGTGAGGTTCCGATCAGCGTCAGGGCCGGTCGTCACACGATCTATTGGGGCGAAGCGTTTTTTCCGGGAGCCGGTAGCAACGGTATTTCCTACGGCCAATCTCCGATTGACATGGCCAAGGCTCTGGCCATGCCTGGTGTCGAGCTGAAGGAGATCTTCCGGCCGCTCAATCAGGTCTCGGTCACGATACAGCCGACTCAGGATATCACCATCGCCGCACAATACTACCTGCAATGGGAGCCTAACAAATTCCCGGAGACCGGCAGTTATCTGGGCATGGTTGACGGCCTCATGAATGGTGGAGAGTCCTACCTTTTTCCGTGGAGTACCACTCCCGGGCAGGGCATGGTTGCTCGTAATGCCGGCGACCGCACTCCGCGACAGGCGCGCGACTGGGGTGTCAAGGTCGGCTACAGTCCCGAGTGGCTGGGCGGGACCATCGGTTTCCACTACCGCAACTTCTCCGACAAGATGCCGCAGGTGCTCTCGTCCAGAAATTTACAGACCGAGTTGCCTGGTGCTCCTGTTCCAGCTCTCCCGACTAACTTTTACTACGATTACAAATCCAATATCGATCTGTACGGCATCAGCTTTGCCAAAAACATACTCGGTATCAGCGTCGGCTCCGAAATTTCATATCGCCGCAACATGCCCCTGACCAGTCAGTGGTTTGCCCCGGCCGGCGCACGTGGCGACACAATGCACGCAGTTCTTAATTTCCTGACGCTGTTGCCCAAAACGGCGCTGTTCGACACCGGTTCCGCCATCCTGGAATTTGCCTATGGCCGCTATGACCGCGTCACATCGGGTGCCCAGTACTTCACCGGTATGGGCGGACTTAACCCCATAGGTCTGCCCGTTAACCAGGGTGTCGGCGCCGCCACACGGGACAACTCCGTTGTGACCATTAACCTGGTTCCGGAATGGAAACAGATCCTGCCCGGTGTTGATCTGGCGATGCCGCTCAACTTCTCCATGGGTATGCATGGCAACTCGGCCACATTGACCGGCGGTACGGCCGGAACCGGCAGTTACAGCGCCGGACTCTCCTTCGATGTCTTCGCCAAATACAAGGTTGATCTGACCTACGCCAGCTTCTTCGGCAATGTCTATCCGGGTAGTGATGGGCAGATTGTACCGCCCGGTTTTGAATCAACTGCAGCCGGACTGGGGCGAGGCGCATCAGACGCGATTGCACTGCTCAGGGACCGCGACCTGCTGTCATTAACATTAAAGGCCACATTCTAACAAAAGGAGGATTAGTATGGAGTTACGTAATTGTTTGTTCGCAGCCGGATTATCGCTGGCCTGTTCGGGAGTCGCCCTGGGAGCGGTTTCCGCAGAAAAGGCCGCTCAGCTGGGCAAAAATCTGACATTGGTCGGAGCCGAAAAGGCCGGCAACAAGGAAGGCACGATTCCCGAGTACACCGGCGGGCTCAGCAAGGCTCCTGCCAACTACACCAAGAAGGGCTGGCGTCCCGACCCGTTTGAAGGTGAGAAACCACAGTTCTCGATCACCGCCAAGAACATGGCCCAATACAACGACAAGCTCTCGGAAGGTGTCAAGGCCATGCTGAAGAAGTACCCGACCTTCCGGCTGGACGTGTACAAGACCCACCGCACTGCAGCCTATCCAAAGTATGTGACGGATAACACCGTTAAAGCAGCGACAACGGCCAAGACCACCGGCGGCGGTCTCTCATTCACCGGCGCCCATGCCGGTCTGCCGTTCCCAATTCCGAATGACGGCTATGAAGCCATGTGGAACCACCTGCTGCATTTCAATGGTCTCTCCTTTGAGATCAGGTACAAGGCGTATACCGTTGACTCCACCGGCCGTATAACCATGCAGGCTGACGGTGATGTTACCCAGGAATATCCGTACTATGACCCGGCCAAGCCTGACACCAAAGATTTCTATGCGCTCAAGGACCTGTTCCTGGGGCCTGCCCGGCGTGTCGGCGAGGCTGTGCTGATCATCGATCCAATTGACTTTACCAAGAGTGCGCGTCAGGGGTGGCAGTATCTGCCCGGTCAGCGTCGTACCAAACTTGCTCCGGACCTCTCGTTCGATACCCCCAGTTCACTGTTCGGCGGACAAACTACCTGGGATGACCTGTTTCTGTTCAGCGGCTCGCTGGAGCGTTACAACTTCAAGATCATTGGCAAGAAGGAAATGTATATCCCTTACAACGAATACAAGATGCTGTATTGGTCCGATCCCGAGAAGGAATTGCTGAAGGCGAACCATGTCAACCCGGATCACGTCCGCTGGGAACTTCATCGAGTCTGGGTTGTTGAAGGCACCTTGAAACCGGGGAAACGTCACCTCTACGGCAAGCAGGTCTTTTATCTGGATGAAGACTCCTGGGCTGCCTCACTGGCCGACAAGTACGACGGCCGCGGTCAGCTGTACCGGGTCGGCATGAACTTCATCACGCAGCAGTATGATGTGCCCTGTCCTTTTCCGGATGCATTTTCCATCCACGACCTGGTAACCAATTCCTACGCGATTAACGCCATACCAACGCGTGGCAAAAAAGGGATTCTTTACCACACCAAACCATTTCCGGCCAAGGATTGGACGGCTGATTCACTGGCCAGCGGCGGAGTTCGTTAAAGTCTGACACACATGGCGCTTCCGGCTGCCGGGAGCGCAAAATCTGACAAAGCAGTAAGCAAGTAAAAAAACGGAACAAGAATTACAGGGGGGCGCATTTCGCGCTCCCCGAGGAGAAAATATGAAAATGAGAATACTGCTGACAGGGCTGATGACAGCCATCATGTTGTCCTCCTCAATTGCCTTTGCTGCCAAAGTGTGGGGCGGTCTCGACTCTCTCACCAAATGGATGGGGCAAAAAGACGAGAAGGTTGTTGCCGATGCACCCTACCAGGATATTCTCGACACCCCGGCGCCCAGGAGCCGTATTCCCGGTAAAGCGGTACTCAACGGTGTCACACTGGCCGGCAAGCGGATTGTCAGCGTCGGTCAACTCGGCCATGTCGTTTATTCGGACAATGGCGGTAAAAGCTGGACCCAGTCCGGTGTGCCGGTCAGTTCCGACCTGCTGGCGGTCCACTTCCCTACGCCACAAAAAGGGTGGGCTGTCGGCCACGATGGTGTAGTACTTCACAGCGCCGACGGCGGAACCACCTGGATCAAGCAGTTTGACGGCCGGGCTGCTGCCCAGGTCATGGAGAGTCATTACCTGAACAAGAGCAGTTGCACAGGCTGTCATAGCGCACCCGAACTACCCGTTGCCGCCAAACCTGGCGAGAGCGACCAAACAGGCCTGATGGAGGAAATCAAGAAATTCAGCGACCAGGGGGCGGACAAACCGTTTCTGGACGTCTGGTTTGAAAACGAAACCACCGGATACATCGT
>CAYQTC010000043.1:0-25084 GCA_964420435.1 uncultured Geobacter sp. | reverse complement strand
CGCTGATGTGTTCAGGATAGTGTTCGGGAAACATACCGAGACGGTTGTGCTGTAAGCGCTTAGCATCTTGCAGCTGGCGTAGTATCAGGTCGAATCATCTGTTCAGATAACTCAATACTGAAGTCATTGAAATGTTGCCTGCTGTTATGGGCAAAATACAAAAAGGGAGATGCTTCGAAGCATCTCCCTTTTATATTGTTCCATATCAATTACAGTTGGAATCAATTATGAATTCACATTTTCCTTCTTCTCCGCCGGTGCGGCTTGCGCCGGTTGTGCCGGGGGCTCTACGTGCGCTTTTTCCGCAGTTGCCACCTGCTGTGGAGGTGCTTCCTTCTCCTCGCTTTTTCGGGTCTCTTCCTGGACATTCTTCTGGAAGTCCTCCGTGGCTTTCTTGAACTCGGCCAGTCCCTTGCCCAGCGACTTGGCCAATTCGGGCAGTTTATGCGGCCCGATTACGATCAGGGCAATCACGAGGATTATAATCATTTCCGGCATGCCGATTCCGAACATCTGTTTTCTCCTGTTTGTGTTTCTTGGATTGAACTTCTATTAAAAACGGATTTTTCGATATTGGCAATAAAAATTTATATTTTGACCTTGCCATTTTTACCTGCTGTGTTACTATGCCCAAAATTTAGGCACATTTGGTGTTGTTTCTTCCTTCCTGCCGTTATTATCAGTGTGCATCATGTTAAATACATTAACAATTGGAAACCTTGTCCTGGCGCACAACGTCGTGCTCGCCCCTTTGGCTGGAATCACAAATCTGCCGTTCCGTCTGATCTGCCGCAGTGAAGGTGCCTCTTTGGCCTTTACCGAAATGGTCAGCGTTAACGGTTTGGTGCGCGAAGGGATCAAAACCCTGGCGCTTTTGAAGAGCTGCGCCGAGGATCGTCCGCTGGGTATTCAGCTGCTCGGGGATTCGCCTGCCGACCTGGCTGAAGCGGCCCGCATGGTTCAAGGGTACGGCGACCTGTTGGATATCAACATGGGCTGTCCTGTCCGCAAGGTGGTCGGCACCGGCGCCGGCAGCGCTCTACTGCAGGACCCGCTTAAGATTGCCGCCATTGTCCGTGCCGTTCGTGCAGCAACCACACTGCCGCTGACGATCAAGATCCGCTCGGGCTGGCATTGCGGAGACGATGTTTATCCGGAAGTTGCAAGGATCGCAGAGGCAGAAGGGTGCGACGCCGTTACGCTCCACCCCCGTAGCCGCAGCCAGATGTTTTCCGGGCAGGCCAACTGGGATCATATCAGGGCCATGAAAGCGGCGCTTTCCATACCGGTGCTGGGCAGCGGCGACCTGTTTACGGCTCCCGACTGTCTGCGCATGCTTAAGGAAACCGGCTGCGACGGCATCATGATCGCCCGCGGCGCTCTCGGCAACCCGTGGATATTCAGACAGACGCTTGAACTGGCTGAGCAGGGCCGCTTTTCACCGGTCAGCACCGCTGAGCGGGCCGATACGATCGCTACTCATCTGGCACTTTTTACCAAAGAGTGCGGTGAAGCGGTGGCCGTGCGGGAAATGAAAAAACATATCGGCTGGTACGCCAAAGGATTCGCAGGCGCATCCGACATACGCAGGGCCGCAAACTCGTCCCAAACAACATCAGACATTCTGGCACTGACAGAAAGGATACGCGCTGTCTGCAATGCCACAAGCCATGACCACGAGTAAAAATATGACAGAAAATCTTCAGCAACAGCGGGATGATTATTATGCCACCGTTATCGACAGTGTCGGGGACGGCGTTATTGTTGTGGCCAGCAGCGGTATTATAACCCTTTGCAACCCTGCGGCCGAAGAGATTACAGGCTTCTCCAGAAGACAGGCCCAGGGAGCGGCGTTTGAAAAGCTGTTTGCTTTGGAGACCACCCTGCTGGAAATGGTCTCAAAAACCATTCGAACCGGCATCACTATATCTGATCATGAAAATGTAGTTGTCCGCTCTACCGGCCGGATAACGCCGGTTGCCGCCACCTGCTATCCGCTGGTGGAGGGGAGCGGTGAGAATATCGGTGCTATCCTGACACTGAAGGATATCACCTATATCCGCGAACTGGAGGCGGCGGTACGACAGTCTGACCGGCTTTCGACTATCGGCACTCTGGCGGCCGGATTGGCCCATGAGGTAAAAAACCCGCTGGGCGGCATCAAGGGGGCTGCCCAGCTTCTTGAAAGGGAATTTGATCCTGAGAGTGAAATGCTTGAATATACGCGGGTAATGATCCGTGAGACCGAGCGCATCGATCACATTATCCGCGAACTGCTGGAATTGGCCTCGCCGCGCGGACTTAAGCTGGCTCCCGTCAATCTGCACAAAATACTGGGCGACATTCTGCTTCTGCAGCAGCACGCCGCGACTGCCCGGGAGATCGCTTTCATCAAGCATTTCGACCCCAGTATCCCGGAAGTAATGGCCGACGAGGAGATGTTGACGCGGCTTTTTCTGAACCTGATCTGCAACGCCATTGATGCAATGGGTGAAGACGGACGCCTGACGGTGTCGAGCAGGGTTCTGTCCGATTATCGCATGGCACAGAACGAGCGTCGTTCGCGGATGGTGGCGATCGAGGTCTGCGATGACGGCCCGGGGATCCCTCCGGAGGATCTGGAGAATATCTGGACTCCGTTCTTCAGTACCAAGTCGGGTGGAACCGGGCTGGGTTTGGCCATCTGTCACAAAATTGTTCTGGATCATCGCGGTATGATCAAGGCCGAATCCGATACCGGACATGGAACAAAGTTCACGGTGCTGCTGCCGTTGGTTCAATAAAAATTTAAAACCGGGTCAATGGACAAGGGGCAAGAGACAAGTAAAACGGGTTCAGGTTATAGAATGTTCCTGATTCTACTGGCTCCTTGACCCTTACCCCTGACTTTTGCCCCTTGTCTCTTGACCCTTAAAACCGAGGTACAAAATGCCGCTTACGAGAATACTGGTAGCTGATGATGAAGAAAGTATGCGCTGGGTGCTGTCAAAAGCTCTCAAACGCAAGGGATTTTCCGTGGATCTGGCCCACGACGGCCGTCAGGCTCTGGAGCTGATCAAGGATAACTGTTATGACCTGGCCATTCTGGATATCAAGATGCCCGGCATTAACGGTCTTGATCTGCTGGAAAAGATCCGCGAGATGAAAAGCGACCTGCTGGTTGTGATCATGACCGCTGAGGCCAGCATGAAAAATGCGGTCGAGGCGATGAAGCGGGGAGCCTACGATTACATAACCAAGCCCTTTGATCTTGATGTGATCGATGCGATCATCGAAAAAGTATCCCGTGCCCGCGAGATCGCCGGGCAGGTTTCTTCACTGAAGCAGGAGCTCAAGGAACGCTACCAGGTTGAAAAGAACATCGTCGGCAATTCTCCAGCCATGCGCGAGGTCTATAAAACCATCGGCAAGGTTGCCGTCAGCGACGTTACTGTTCTGATTCAGGGCGAATCCGGAACCGGTAAGGAGCTGGTTGCGCGGGCGGTGCACTTCAACTCGGGCCGGCTGGGCAAGCCATTCGTAGCGATCAACTGTGCCGCCATCCCCCGCGATCTGCTGGAAAGCGAGCTGTTCGGCTCCGAAAAGGGAGCCTACACCGGAGCGGGTGAGCGCAAACAGGGTAAATTCGAACAGGCCAACCACGGCACGATCTTTCTGGACGAAATCGGCGACATGCCTCTGGATCTGCAGGCCAAGATCCTGAGGGTGCTGCAGGAACAGGAGGTCACCCGCATCGGCGGAAACCAGAATATTCAGGTGGATGTGCGGATTGTGGCGGCCACCAACCAGTCACTGGTTGAAAAAGTGCGTAATAAGGAGTTTCGTGAAGACCTCTACTACCGTCTGAATGTCGTGCCAATTACGCTGGTGCCGCTGCGCGAGCGGCGTGACGACATCGCGGACCTGGCCCAGTACTTTCTGACACGCTCCTGCACCGAAATGTCGGTTTCGCCCAAGCGCCTGACTGACGATGCTCTGGCGCTGCTGTCGTCACATGACTGGCCAGGCAACGTGCGGGAACTGGAAAACACCATCAAGAGGGCCGTAATCCTTTCCAATGATCCGCTCTTGACCTCGCTCGATTTTGAAGGGCTGACTCCGGTGACGCTCCAGCCGCAGAAAGGTTCACAGGAGGATTCACTGGAGTCGCTGGTAGATATGAAGCTTCGCTCCAGCATGAACGGAGTCGAAAAACTCGACAAGGGCGATATTCATGCCATGGTGCTGGAACAGATCGAACGCCCGCTGATACGCTTCATACTGGAAAAGACCCGTTGGAATCAGGTCAAGGCGGCCGATATTCTAGGCATCAACCGTAATACGCTGCGCAAGAAGATAACCGAACTGGGAATCGAACTTAAACGGGATTGATTGAAAGGAGTTTACTATGTCGGTAAAGGACAGATTTTTTCTGGAGAGAGACAAGGCTGTGCTGGTGGTGATCGATGTGCAGGAAAAGCTGTGCGTCGCCATGGACGACAAGGTGCTGCGCAGACTGACCCAAAATATAGGCATACTGCTGGAAAGTGCCGCCGAGCTGAACGTGCCGGTGCTGGTTACCGAGCAGTATGTCAAAGGACTGGGCGCCACCCTGCCGGAGTTGAAGGAGAAGGCCGCAGCAGCACCCTGTTACGAAAAAATGGCCTTCAGCTGCTGCGGCAGCTCCGAATTTGTGGATAAACTGAAGGCGACCGGACGCACGCAGGTCATCATCACCGGCATGGAGGCCCATGTCTGCGTGCTTCAGACCGTGATCGAGCTGCGCGATGCAGGTTTTGAGGTGCACGTCGTCAAGGACGCAGTCATGAGCCGCAGCAAGCACAACTGGCAGACCGCGGTTGAATTCATGACCCTGACCGGGGCTGTGCCGACCTGTACAGAGTCGGTTCTGTTCCAGCTGCTGAAAGTGGCCGGGACGGAAGAGTTTAAGAAGCTATCGAAGCTGGTAAGATAATCTGCAGGATGTCCTCTAATAAAAACTCCGCGGTCTTAACGAACGCGGAGTTTTTATTAGACTAAAGGGTAGGGAATACGTGCCGCACAATATCGGAATGGTGCTCGATGCGGGCCAGGGCCGGCAGATGGGATTTGTAGGAGATGAAGGGGACGCCCGCCGCTTTGGCCGACTGCATGTCAACCTCGCCGTCGCCGATAAAGAGCGCTTCCCGCGAATCTATCCCGAAGTGATCCAGAACCTTCAAAAGCGGCTCGGGATGGGGCTTGGGATTGATCACCTGTGATGCAGTCATAACGTAATCAAAGTACCCGGACAACCCGAAATCCTCGATGATCATTTCCATCGAAGTCGCCCGGTTGGTGCAGATGGCAAGTGCGGTGTTTCCTTTTAACTGATCAAGGGCAGCGACAAAGCCGTCCTCCATCCGCATATACGGCATCAGATCCTTGTAATGGATGGTCTTGGCAAAGGCAAAGGCATCGTCACGGCAGGCGTCTCCGGCGAAAAAATACTCCATGACGTTGTTAAACGAATAGGTGTGCAGCACCTGCCGGGCTTTAAGATCCTCACGGTCAAGCGGCGCTCTTCCCAGATATTCCATTACCTTGTTGTAAAAGATATAATTTGATTCGATTGAATCAAGAATAACGCCATCACAGTCATAGATGACAACCTTGTAGCGGCTTATCAATTTATTCACTATCCGACTCCGGAACCTTGAACTGATTTAGATACTCTTCCCACTCAATGGGAAGCAGATATTTTTTGCTGCTGTTGCACTCTTTGCATGCCGGAACCACATTGTTGCGGGAAGCCTTGCCGCCCCTTGATACCGGCACAAGGTGATCCATTGTCAGATCCTCGGAAGCAAATTTTTGATTGCAGTAGTGGCAGATGCCTTGTGCTATACGGTTCTGCCACCAGCGACTTCTGCGAAGCTCGCGCGATTTGTCTCTCTCTCGCTTTGCTTCGGCCTCGCTGACCTCCATTATGAAATAATCCATTACTGATCTGCCTTTGATTCTAAATTCGATATTTATTAAACAGGTAATAATAGCTGAAATAACTGGACTTTGGTAGTTCTAAATAAATGCGCTGGATATAAAATTGTAATAAAGGCAAAAAAACTGTTGATATATTTCGAACAGTAGGTTATAAGCTCTTTTCCTCATGCGCTTGTAGCTCAGCTGGATAGAGCAACGGACTACGAATCCGTAGGTCGGGAGTTCGAATCTCTCCAAGCGCGCCAAAATATCAAGTGGTTATGGCTTATGCCGTAACCACTTTTTTGTTTTATTTGATTAATAGGGTCAATATAGGGTCACACTCAGTTGGAAATCACAAAACCGCCGCAAAACATTTCATTGGGTTTGCTTCGCCGTGTATGTCACCTACTATGATTGTCATAATTACAGCCATTAAATGTAATCCGTAAATCGCCGTACTTCATTGAAGTGACAATGAAACTGATTTACTCGTGTATTGACATGAAAATGCCCGAAATGCCACGTCTTGAACGTGAGTTTTTCGTATAGTTCCTGAAGCATGTTCTCTGTCGGGTCAGGAATCCGGCTCGACCTACAAAAATAGGGTCGCTGACTCAATGGACATGTATGACTAATAACATAATCGACCTTCCAGCCTACTTTATCCAAATTGTGACAGGCGTTATCAAAATCATCTTGGGAAGGTGTCTCTTGAGGCCACCAATCTTTCCCTTCAATCCGGGCTGGTACAGTGTCATAACCACCACCCCAGGCCAGTGAAGCCACCTTAGAACCAAAACGGTCGTGACTGTTTGCCCCACCGAACGCCAAAAAAGTACGCCCCTCAATAGTGAACACTTCGCCCCGCTTGAGATAGTAGATGTTCTCCCGGATCTTGTAGGCCTTACCGCCGTATAGATCAACAATCGGAAACTCACCACCAAAAAGACGGTCAAAGTTTTCATGGTTGCCATCCACCGCCAACCACATCACCCGTTGCCGCAAGGTCAATTCCAAGAAACCATTTTCTGACCTTCGATGTTTATTGTTCGTGGCGTAATCATGCCACCACACGCCACCAAAATCCCCGCAGCACAAGACAATATCGCCCCTTTTGGCCGGCTTGAATTGAGCAGAAGAAACATGATATGAGGATTCCCCCCCATGTAAATCACCGGTTATGTAGATCATACATCTTCCCCTAATGACCGCTTCCAGGAGCGATAATCCGCAGGCCAATAACCGTCTTGTTCTTCCGTTTGCACGCCGGAAAGAAAAGGGCAACAACGTAGGTACAAAAACGCCTTGAACGGTTCCCTTTCCTCTTCTGGCAAGTCGCGGCTTCGTCGAGGATTATTTTCTGTTCCTTTCACCATGCGATTGCCAACAACTTTACAGAGTACGCCATCAATAAGTTCTTCGTGCATAGCATACCTCAATTACTTTGACTCTCAGCCCCGCTTACGGGGGGGGGGCAACCGCCTCACAATAAAAACTAACCTTACCCTCAGAATCGGTTTTGAAGTGGAGGTTAGTTTTTTCTGTATCGCTCAAAAATTTTATTTCGTGATTCCTGATCGATGATCCCGGTGAACGGACTTGAGCTTCTAAGGAATGTTGCCCGTTGTGATCGAGACAGAAGAAGCTTGATAATCGCTTCATGTGTCCACGTTTCCAGAATATTTTTCCAGATCATGGAGGCCACGGAGAACGAACCACTCTGTTCAGCCCATCGCTCGATGTTCTCAAGCGGTTTATCCCACAAATCAGGACAGTTACATAGTTTCCGGACTACGGCCCGATGCAGGGCTAATGACCGCTTATCAGATCGTTCCTGCATGTTCATCTTTTTTCACCCGTAAATTTGTTTCCACTGCATATAATCACCCTCATAATAGCCGCCGATTTCAGGAACAGTTTGACCCATAAGCCATTCCCTGAAAGGCTCCTGTTCATCTTCCGGCAAATCAGAAATGAGAGCAATCCGGCGAGGTAATTGTAATTTGACAATCTCATTTATGGCCGTGTCATAGAACCAGCAAGTAGATTTATTATTGGTCGTGTCCAAGGCAACATAATTTTCTGTAATTACCGGCCCTTCTCGTGTCTCAGTATGTCCAAAAATTTGCTTAACAGGTGCAAGGCCAGTTTCACGCTTGAAGTCATACCAAAAGATACCGCCAATCCTGTTGTTGCCGCCCCTGCCCAATCCAATGGCAAAAATGCCCTCTGGACTGGCAGAAGGATGTACAAGATATTCGGTCATTTTTTTGTTCAACATTGCGGCAATTTGAACAGCATCGGTTTTGTGTTTTGCCAGCCGAATATGGCAACCGGCATGAGTGAGTAACCAGCCATCCACGGCATAGGCAGCAAGAAACCGGTCTTTATGAGCCGTTATGACATCAAAATATTTATCCTCTTTTCCATATTGAAATCCGGTAGAGATGAACGGTGCAATAGGAAACAGATAATGAAGATCATGGTTGCCAAATAACAGCACAGCTTTTGAATCAAGGAGCAGTTGCAAGGCCAATAATTGTCTGCCTTGCGGTTCATAAAACGAGTCAAGGTAGTCACCGAGGGCAATATGTTCCTCTTCGGGTTTATAGGCTAAAAACGCCTGCACCTTCTCCACGTTGCCGTGTATGTCGCCTACGACTATTGCCATTGTTCAAACCTTTTCAAATCGTTCTGACAATCGCTGCCTGACTTCTTCAATATTAGTACCGTCATACCGTACTACTTGAGGGTGGACGAAATCGGAGTTGTAATTGTGTGCTGGCATGATAACCAAGCCTCTTGGCCTGTGATCCAGCCATGGTTTTATGTATGCCGGGAAATCGTCAACAAGCACTGCTCCGTAAATAAGCGATTTGTCGTGGCAGATGGTTACTCCGTCGATATATTTAGCTAAGTGCTTATTGCTCCATTGCAATTTTTCACTCCATGATGTGTGGTTAGTTTTCGGCCCCTTGGACAAAACTGAAATTGAATAATCCCCTGTTGGCATCCGAAATAAACTCACAGACGTTTAAATAATACCCGCCTTCAATCTCCATGATTGCCGGTATTAACGCCTCTAATGTTTCCTGTATTGATATGGTGCGGCCAATGATCTTGTATGGCATACCGTCAATAATTTTATGTCGCACTACCATTAAAACCACCCCCCGCCCTGAAACTTCACCCGCCCCACCTTCGGTTCCAAAGGCAATTGCACCAGATCATTTATTTCAGTGTCATACACCCAACAACTATTTGTATGATTTGTCGTATCCAGCGCAATATAATGAGGTTCATCAATCGGCTTTGTATTCTCTACATGCCCGAATATCTGTTTAATGTTCGTAGGCAATAAATTTCCGTCCACGAACATCTTAAAATTGAATTCGAAAATAGACTTGTATCTGTAACTGGCATGACGTGTTACAAACCGACTTTGCAGATACTTTTCAAACTTCAATTGCAGTCTGTTTGCAATCTGGTCTACATCATCACAGCGTATTGTGTAACCTCGATGCACCCCGGCATGAGTCAACAGCCAGCCGTCAAAGGAGTAAGCAGCCTTGAAGCGGAAAAGGTTGTATTCCATCAAATCTTGAAGCTCATCGGCATGATCCTGTTGGTATCCGGGGAATCGGAAAAGAGGCTTTCGGAGATAATGGCATTCATGGTTGCCAAGCAATAACACCGCTCCTGAATCCATGAGCAGGTTTAAACACTCAACCTGTTGAAGAAACGACACCGTGAAGCTATCAAGATAATCACCCACGGCCACATGAACAGCTTCCGGCTTGTAATCCAGAAATGCTTGTGCCTTCTCAATATCGCCGTGTATGTCACCAATTATGATTGCCATGTTTTACGTATTCTTATAGCTCTATAGCTTCCGACAGTATTGTTACCCTGTCCTTTTTCGGAATAACGGTATCTGTAACAACATGGACAGTTGCGTTTAAAAGTTCTTCAAGTTCATTGCAAATGCCATTTATATCAAATAATGTTGTCACCCCATGAATATGATAGATCAAAACCGTCCTCAAACCTTGTAATCTAACCCGAAACTCCAAGTACGACTAGATCCGGAAAGCTGCTATTAATTTTTGTAATTCAACAGGACTTTGAAGTATTAAATCCGGATAATTTGAAATATGCCCGGCGCAGATAGTTATCATCGTATCGGATAGTCTGGCTTCTACTACAATTTTAGCGAACTGGGTGCTAAAGCTTTTAACATCTGAGATCGATAGGTCATCCAAGTCACAAGCACGGTAATCGTATTCAGCGTCAGAAACTGCAAATCCGGCCTTGCAGCGAAGCGTATTGTAAACTAATGCGAATGCGAGGTCATGATCCTGTCCATCAGACATTAGATGAGCTGCTTCGTGAATATAGGTGATTCGTAATAAATCTAGGGAATTGGCCCTTTTACAGTCTAAAAACATCAAGGGCCATGAAATATCCCCCTCCAAGTAAACGCATCCGTAAAGATTTTGAAGATGACATAATACAACTGGATAATCTGGAATTCCTGTATCTGCAATTAAATCGCTTAATTCCTCGATCTGCGACGCATAAATTTGTTTTTGTTCAAGAAGCGAGTGGTCGAACAGGGATTTCAAATTACTATGTTCTTGTATATCCTTCGATTGAACATAGAATTCATTAAGAGATGGCAAGTCAGTTACTGTAAATGCCCTAATGACACCTTGATTGAGCTCTATCGATTCCCCAGCCATAAATGCCTCCATATATTATTTAATACAGCTACCTAGCTGTGTTGCTAAAACCATAATATTTAAAAAGACATGCCTCAGACCCAACATTTTCAACGATATTCTTTTTCAATTTTGTGTTATAAGCCGATTACGAGTTAAGCCGGTTTTCCCCACATCTTTTCAAACGGTATACAGGCTTTTTCAGCAATGGCTTGTCGGATGCGTCGGGAAACAAATTTGCCATCTATGACCATATTTACTGCAGTATGACTAACACCTAGGTTACGGGCGATAGCAATCTGCTTTTCACCATTCTCTATTAATAGTGCCCTTATTTTTTGTGGTTTCATCATGGCAAGTTCCCGATTCTTTATCAGCTTACAATTTACACCAGTAAATTGTAAGCTGATGTTGCGCTTAAAAAATAAGCGTGTCAATGCAAAAATACGCGTGACGGTTAAAAAAGGTTGTTTTTTGCTCGTATTAATATAGATGAAAATACTAAAATCACATATAAGTACATATGTTGTCTCCTAAATAATCATCACAAATTGCCGTAACAGTCTGGAAAAGTACTGTTATACTGGGAAATACTATGTCTCTTCAGGAACGCGTAAAAAAAATACGAGAAGATTTGGGGAAACCCCAAAAAGAGATGGCACACCTGGTAGGTGTTGGCCTACGCACTTGGCAACAATATGAAGAAGGGGTTCATGATCCGAGTTGGAAGGTGGTTAGCAAGCTATCAGAAATCGGCTATAATACCGACTGGCTTGCTTCAGGAAAAGGCCCCATAAAACGACAAGAGCTTGACTATACTCTTAGTAAAGATCTTAGGGCTGGTGACTTGTTTGAATCAGATGAAATGCCAGAAGGATTTTCTCCTAATGCACTTGTTGACATTACTATTTCCATAGAAGAACTTAAGTTTATTTTGTTAAGGAATGTTATTGATGTTTATTTTAGTAAGCGAGCAGAGTCTACGCATACTCGTGCTTCGCGAGATATTGTCCTAATTTATCGACATTTTTTAGAACAGTTTGAACCGGCTCTTGAGTCAGAAAAAGATAAGGTGAAAATTAGTGAGTATATAGATGAGTGGTTTTGATTATATAAATAAATGGAATAAGCTCATCAGAATAAAAGGTACTGTAATTGTTCTACGTCGGTTCTTGAGTTTTGAATGTACTTTTTTGCCGCAAAGCCACCCCTTTTTGACCCAAATGAAGGGCACCATGATTTTTGACGTAACATGACGCTTGGATTTGCTGGCCATTCGTTTCCACATGTACAGCGAAAATCTAATTTTTGCCCCGAGATTGAGTAGCTCTCCGATATGCATAACCGGTTACACCAGCAGTGATGTAGCAACTTTCTTTGCTATGTCGCCAACCTTGACCTGACCCTTGACAATTTCCGCTTCGAAATAGTGCTCACCAATAAAGGACAGTACTTTACCTGGCCGACTTCTTTTGCCGTTGTGGTTTTGCCAAATCTACGCGTGCATTGATGGGGTCACACCTCCTTTCCGCACACGGAATTTAGTGACTTCCAACGTGCATTAAAGAGTCTCGGACCTGACAGTCTTCTCGCCAACGACAGTTTCGCGTATCACATTTTTGATGTGAGCCAGTAGCAAAACAAGGCTGTGTGCCATCCGACAACTGAATCATCCTGATTAATTTCAACTTTGATATAGGCTGACTGGGTACTACACCCACGGTTTCTGCAATTTTTCGTATTTCAAACAGAGTCATTTGTCAGCACCCGGAAGAAACAAGTAGAGTTGTGGTCAGCAGTAAAAACAGAGCAGCTTTCAATTGTGGTCCCTTGACGTTTTAGTTTAAAAAATGGCGTACCCCAGCAGGAGGGGGTCTAGGGTACGCCCAATAACACTGGATTAAGTGAAGAAAATCGTGTTGGAGCGTGTTGGAATCGCTTGCTGCAGCGAAGACTGCAAAAATAATGTAGTGACCCATGGTAGCTTAGAACAGTGGCAGCCTTTTCCCACATAATAAGTTCGCCACAAACCGGATCACGCACGATAGTTTTCATATCAACAACCTCCAGATCTGGAGCCGGGAAGAACCCGGCTCCAGTTCGGGCGAGACGCATTAGCCTCGGCTGCAAGCTGAAATTCCGAATTTAGTTGCCGAAGCGTTGATTTTGTCTTTGAGTTCTTTGATCTCAGCTTCGAGTGCATTGACCTTGTGGATATCTATGCTGTCGTATCCATACAGCGCACGTAATTCGAGATCCTTTGCTTTTAATGTAGATGTAACCGAATCTGTTTCCTGGTTGAACTGCTGGATAGCTTGATTGTCAGCGCATTTTCCACAGGTGTCGGCTGCCGAAGCTGATATAGCACCAACTGAAAGTATCCCCATTGCCAATGCAATCCCGACGATCATGTTCTTTTTCATTTTTTACTCTCCTTTGAGTTGAATTACAGTAAGGCATAAGCCTCGTTTGTTATGTTTAACAATATCAACTTGCGTGCCATATTGTGAAATATGTGATAACGCACTGAAAACAATCAATAATGTGAAATAAGTTGTTATCGGGGTTGATTGTTTTGGTAATGAATATGCTACAGTGATGTTCTGAAATCGGAGAATTTTCTGCAATTGTTCGTCATGCTCAGAGAGTTGTGCTACGAGAATCGAAACTGCACGGATTGAACAAGGGAGATGCTGGTGAGCAAACAAAACGGATCTCAAAATAAGGTCGTCATCCTGGCGGCACTAGTGGGGGTAATCGCTCTACTACACTACGTTACGCCTACAGAACCCCACCATTACCATAAAATTCATATTGTGTTGCGCAAGCTCTACTTCCTGCCACCCGTAGTGGCCGCTGCCTGGTTTGGTTTACGGGGTGCAGTTATTACGACGAGTGCCGTCAGTGTGCTTTTCTTGTTGCATGCGTTCCTGGATTGGCCGGGAAACTACATGGAGCAGGCAAATCAGCTGGGAGAGTTGGCAGGATTCTGGGTGGTGGGCATTATCCCTGGCTGGCTGTTCGATCGTCAATGGTCACTTCTTATGGATCTTGCAAATGCCAACGAAGAGACCCTTCTTGGCTTGGTCTCGGCGCTGGATCTCCGTGAGCACAACACCGGCCAGCATTCCCAGCGGGTGCGGGAGTATACCGAATTGATTGCCCGCCGGTTTGGTGTTGATGAAAAGAAACGTAGGGAAATCGGCTTCGGGGCTTTGCTTCATGACGTGGGTAAGATAGCAGTACCAGATCATATTCTTTTGAAGCCGGATAAATTGAACGACGATGAGTGGAGGGAGATGCGCAAGCATCCTGATGCAGGGTACCGGATTGTGAAGCGGATCGGTTTTCTCAAAGAAGCGGCAGAGATCGTCCATTCGCATCATGAGCGATATGACGGCAAGGGGTATCCGCGTGGGTTGAAAGGTGAGGACATCCCGTTCGGGGCGCGAATGTTTATGGTGGCGGACGTCTATGATGCGCTGACGTCGGAACGACCCTACCATACACCAACAAGCTACGAGGAAGCGGCAGAAGAGATCAGGCGTATGAGCGGCAGCCATTTTGACCCGGTTGTCGTAGGCACATTCTTGTCTTTAGCTCCTGAACAGCTGAAAGAAATTGCCGGACGTTACCAGGATACCGTCCATGGAGATCTCTTAACGGGTGACCTGTCATCTTGAGCTGCAACTTGCATCCTTCGCCAACTTGAACAGTATCCGGTAATCATCGCCGAATTTGCAGAGACCGTGGCAATGTTGTTCTAAATCGCTGAACAGTAAATACCTGAGTCCGATGCAGGTGCTTGTCTGGAACGAAGGTCGCTTCAGTTGTGCAAGCACCTCCTTTTCTCGTTTATCGGGCGCTACCAGAAAAAAATCATACTGTCGCTCGCCGAGTGTAGAAGCAAGGTCCATCAACCTCAGCATTCCAGAGTAAATGGAAGTACTCTTTTCTATTTCGAAAGCACATTCAATCCGTTTTGAATCCCGTGAAACCCAAATAACATCGATCAGGGATACTGTTTTGGCCACATCCGGCGGGAAGTCCAATGGTGGCAGTTCCGGAAGTGTCAGAAATTGGAGCGAGCGTCCATTGAGAGACTTACCGCGATCATTGGTGGCGACAAAAACATCATAGCCGAGATCATGCCCGATGTCGGTCAGCAGAAACTGCATTCGCAAGTGTTCATTTTCTTCCCGAATCTCTTCCTGCACTTCCTGATGTCTCTTTTTTAGAGCCTTTTCGCGCTTCTCTTTCTCGAATTGCAATATTTTTTCCCAATTTTGATCCAGAGTGATCTTGCCGATACCAACATCGAACAGTAGACCTGAAATTGCCCCCAGATCTTTGGATAGGCCCGGCTGAAGCTCTTCGTTTGCGTTCATAACACATTCGCGCATTTCCAGATAACTCGTCCAGGAACCCAGTTTTTTCTTGTCATCAAAAATAGTATTGAAACCATTCAGCATGGCTGTATTAAAAGGCGGCATCAGGGTGGGATGGAGAAAATAGAGGATGTTGGCAACTGAAGGTCCGAGTCCTTTTATGCCGCATCCGTCCAGTGTGATGATTTCCTTGACCAGTTTGTCAGCAGATCCGGCAGACAGGCAAGCCTCAAGAAAAGACCCGAAAGCCCTTTTATTGTCTTCATTCTCGTAGATGTCGGGTATACGCAACTTTGGCTTCCAATAGAATGGATGAGCGGCCCCAACAAACACCTGCTTCTGCTCAGTGATTGAGCTCAGTACGACTTCTAAGGGGGACCCCTTGAAGTCGTTACCAAAGCTTCCATCCTTTATCGAAGCAACAACTGCCATTACACCGCGTCGGATTGAGCGGAATGCCTTCATCCGGGTGTCGTTGTCAATGAACCAGGTATTGTAGACCGATTCTGGATCGGTCTTGTAGCGTATAGCAAGTTCATTGAGATTGTTAATGGACATGAAAGTAGCTCCTTGCAAATTACTCTTATATAGATGTTGAGAACGATCCTACTGTAAATCGGAAGACGTTCTGGACGCTAGAGAATTCATCAAAACAATCCGATGCAAAAACTTGAATATTGTAAGTAACAATCGCAACAGTGGAACTTGGTGTGTGTAGAATATTCTCTACCCCCAAGGAATATTCTCCATATGTTTGGCTTCGTACGAATCTATACTATATACGTTATTGCAATATAACGGTTCAACATCAGTATGTTAAGGCAATCGGGGAGATTTGGCACAATACTTGAGTAAGCATAGGAAAGTATAAGGAGTAGGTCCATGTCAATCGTCAGTAGCAATGGTTTGATAAATGTCATCGAATGGACCGGCGTCACCGCATCCCTGACCGGGTCAATACTCAACGCCCACGGCAAACGGTGCTCTTTTGTCTTCTGGACATTGTCTGCACTATTGCTGGGGATAGTGGCGATCTACCTCGGACGACCTGGGTGGCTCATTCTGCAAGCGACCGGCATCATGATTAACCTCTACGGTATGCGAAATTGGCAAGGAAATGCGCCGACACGGGCGCTAGTAAATCAGTAGTGGATCGGAGAACATCATGAATAAAAAACGATTATCGACAGCGCTTCTTCTGCTCACATCGGTCTCCTTGATGGTGGCGCTCGCTTTTCGGGTCAGTATCGGAGCCACCGCCGATTCGGTTGCCGTGCTCCGCACAACCGGCATGACCTGCGGCAGTTGCGCCAGCAAGATTTCACAGGCGCTTGAGTCACTGAAAGGGGTGGCGGTGACTGAAGTGGATGTGAATGGCGGCTGGGTCTTCGTCGGCTACGACACCACGGGTATCAAGCCTGAGGCATTGGCGGAAAAGGTAAAAGAAACCGGGTATTACAGTCAGGTGGTTGAGGTGGTGACACCGGAGAGGTTCAAGCAGATTACGGGGCGGGATATTGGCAAGAAGGCCGCCCCATCAGGCGGCTGCGGCGGATGCGGCAGCGGTAATGGCGGCGGATGCGGCGCAAATAAATAAAGCTGAGAAAAGGAGAAGTGAGCATGAAAACAGTGAAGTCGAAAAAGGCAGTGTGGGCAGCAGGTATCTTCGGGGCGCTCTTGATCAGCGCGGCAACGGTTTTTGCCTTTTCACTGGGCAAATATGAAAGCGTGAAGGTCAGCAACGGTGTTGTCGCGCTGCCGATTCCCAAACTGGCTGATGGCAAGGCCCATTTCTACAAGTTTACGGATGGGGGCAAGGAAATCGTCTTCTTTGCCGCAAAGAGCGCCGACGGCAGCTACAAGGTCGCCTTCGACGCCTGTGATTCCTGTTACAAATCCAAAAAGGGATATGAACAGCAGGGAGACAAGATGAACTGTAAAAACTGCAACCAGAAATTTGCTATCAACCGTCTCGGTCCCAATGCAACCGGAGGCTGCAATCCCGGCTATCTTCCCAGCCAGCTCAACGCTAACAACATTGTGATCAAGGTAGCTGATATCCAAAACGGAGCGAGATACTTCTGATGAAACTGCACACCATATCCATCAATAACCTGAAGCGCCGCAAGGCTAAAATGGCCTTTTTGACCATTGGACTGATGGTTGGTATTGCCACCATCGTCACCTTGGTAACCCTGACCCGCTCCATGTCCAGCGATATCGAGCGCAAGATGGATGAGTTCGGCGCCAATATCCTGATCACCCCCCAGAGCAACGGGCTTGCAATGAACTACGGCGGCATCAGTCTGGGCGGTGTCACATTTGACCAGCGCGAAATACTTGAAAATGACCTGGCAAAGATCAAGACCATTGCCAATCACAAAAATATCTCTGCCGTCAGTCCAAAGGTGCTTGGCGGTATTACGATAAATGCTCACAACGTGATGTTGGTGGGAGTGCATTTCGAGAGCGAGTTGAAGATGAAGCAATGGTGGAAGGTCTTCGGCAGCGAACCAAAATCCGATCACGACCTGCTTTTGGGAACCGATGCCGCCAAGGTGCTGAATGTCACTCCCGGCGATAAATTGGATATCAAGGGTGAACAGTTCAACGTGGCTGGAGTATTGGAACAGACCGGTTCTCAGGATGATTCATTGGTCTTCGCTTCTCTGGGCAAAGCTCAAAAACTGCTCGGCAAGGAAGGAAAGATCACCCTGGCGGAAGTTGCGGCACTCTGTTCAGGTTGCCCCATCGGCGATATGGTCACCCAGATCGCCGAGAAAATACCGGACGCCAAGGTGTCGGCCATCCAACAGGTGGTGGAAGGACGTCTCAAGGCCCTGGACCAGTTCAAACGTTTCTCTTACGCCATGGCGGGGGTCGTGGTCTTCATCGGTTCTCTGATCGTTTTTGTCACTATGATGGGAAGCGTCAACGAACGGACCACCGAAATCGGTGTTTTTAGGGCTATCGGTTTCAGAAAGAGCCACATCATGCGCATTATCCTGTTCGAGGCAGCTCTGGTAAGCCTGCTGGCCGGATTTTTAGGGTACGCCACAGGCATGGGGGGCGCCAAGCTGGCCCTACCGTTCATGGCAGAGAGCAAGAATGCCCACCTGATCTGGGACGGGGCCGTGGCCTTTGGCTCAATCGGGCTTGCTTTGACGCTGGGCCTCTTAGCCAGCCTCTATCCAGCACTGCATGCCAGCAAGATGGATCCAACCGAAGCCCTGCGGGCACTTTAAATCGAGGACATTATGGCACTCATTGAAATTAAAAACGTAAAGAAACAGTATACCAGCGGCGATGATATTGTTGAAGCACTGCGCGGGGTAGACATTAGCATTGAAGCTGGTGAATTCATCACCATCATGGGGCAGTCAGGTTCAGGGAAAAGTACTCTTCTATCGGTACTGGGTGGTATGAATCATCCTACCACCGGCGAGGTCGAGATGGCTGGTGTAAAACTGTATCAACTTCCCGGCGAAAAACTGGCCGATTTCCGGGCGCAGAATCTTGGATTTGTTTTTCAGTCGTTCAATCTGATCTCCTATCTGACCGCCATCGAGAATGTTATGCTACCGCTGGCCATCGTCAAGATGAGTACACCGGCAAAAAAGAGTGCCGCACGGCAGGCACTCGAACGGGTTGGCCTGGGTGGCAAACTGGACCGACTCCCGAATCAGCTTTCCGGCGGCGAGCAGGAACGGGTCGCCATTGCTCGGGCCATTGTCAATAATCCCCATATACTCCTGGCGGATGAACCGACCGGCAACCTGGATTCAAAGACCAGCGAAGAGGTTATGGCCTTGTTTAGAGAACTAAACGATGCAGGCCAGACGGTCGTAATGGTCACACACAACCCTGAGAATGGGGCTTACTCGGATCGAACTATCAGCC
Organism: uncultured Geobacter sp.; assembly: GCA_964420435.1. GTDB lineage: Bacteria > Desulfobacterota > Desulfuromonadia > Geobacterales > Pseudopelobacteraceae > JACRCG01. The sequence goes on along the minus strand of CAYQTC010000043.1, from coordinate 6,132 downwards.
TGAAGGATGGTATGGTAATGGGTCAGGCCTGATCATGTTCTGCCAAGAGATGAAGCAATGAGAGACTATGGCATCCTTGTCGTCGATAATAGCCGGGAAATTATTGATATTATCGAAAGGTTGTTCCGTTATTTCAAGGTGAAGGTAAGCTCTTGCACCTGCGCTTCTTCAGCTCTTGAGAAATTGCGCAATAGTCACTACAAAACCATGATCATCGATATTGATATGCAGGACATGGTCGGTCAGGAACTGGCAAAGTTGGCACATGAGATCAACCCTGACCTGAATATCGTGCTGTTCATCGGAGATAGCCCCGAAGAAATTATGAAGCTCTCTCTTGAACCAAAAGTCTCTGACATAACTGCCTCACCTCTGAAATCATACAGTTTAAGTAATATGCTACTGGATATCAAATACAGAGAAACCGGCAAGGTTTTTTTACTGGAATAATTGCCACTGGATCTATTAACAGGCATGGACAAACATTTTACCTTCATAGTGCGTCTGCTGGTGTTTGCCATGCTTCACTCGTTTCTGGCGATTCCCTGCATAAAAGAACGCCTCATACGGTTTACAGGGTTGAACCTGTCTGCCTACCGGCTCGGATACAATATTATATCGCTGCTGGCATTCGGTTGGGTCATGGCGGTTGATCGGCAATCAGCCGTTCTGTACGAAATTCCGGGTGCTGCCCGTTATATTTTCTATTCCATGCAGGCAGCATTACTGGTTGCTCTGGCTTCATGCCTGGTGAACACCGGCATCGTCTCATTCCTGGGGCTTGAAGCCCTTATGGGAAAGACTGGTGACAGGGGGCCGCAACCCCTTGCAACACAAGGCTGGTATGGAGTCGTTCGTCACCCTCTGTATCTTCTTTCCATTCTATTTATGTTCCTGAATCCGGTGATGACCGTGCGCTGGCTGCTCCTTTCTTGCATAGCAACGATCTATTTCATGATTGGCGCGTTAATCGAGGAAAAGCGATTGCTAAAGGAATATGGCGAAGCATATATCCGCTATCGAGAACAGGTTCCGTTTGTCGTGCCTTTGCTCAAAAAACTAAAAGTGAGTTGAACATGCGCTTGGTAATCAAAATTATGCTGCTGATTTCATTTGTTCAGGTAACAGCACTTTCCGGAACTGCACGTGCTGATCTTGGTTTGCCAGTTAGCGGCCCGGTTACTTCAGGAGTTGGTTTGCGGCTCGACCCATTCGGCAGCGGTAAACTCATTTACCATCGTGGTATTGATATTGCCGTGCCTGTCGGCACTCCGGTATTGGCTATCCGTAAAGGCCGGGTGGTGTTTGCGGGTGAGCGGCGCGGATATGGTGGTACCGTCATCGTTGAGCATGATAACGGCGATCGTACCATGTACGGTCACAACTCCCTGGTGCGAGTTGCTTCCGGTGAATTGGTGGAATCCGGCACCGTGGTAGCTTTTTCAGGAAATACCGGCAGATCGACCGGCCCCCATGTACATTTCGAACTGATTCCGAGCGGGCAACCTGTCGTGGCGGAGGAAGAAAAAGAAGATCCACGTGCCCGGCAGGTACTGGATAGCAGCAGGCAAAGGGATATGTACGAACAACAGATGGATGAAACGGTAAACTCGATTTTCAGAACTCTCGGCAGATCTGTTCCGTCCGGTCAAGGCGGATAAATATTTACAGCAACCACAAGCAAATCAAAGGAGACGCGAGGTATGTCTGATTCCATCAAAGCAGCTGTAGAAAACCTGATTGAAACGGTAAAACAAAACCCGAAGCTCGCCACCTCTGTTTTTCGTGCGTCAAGCTATTCAGACCAGCCTGGTTTCACGGTACGATCAGATATACGGGGGTTCGCCGTACACATTGATGAACCTCGCGAATTGGGCGGTAACGATACAGCACCCAATCCTGTGGAACTGCTTCTGGCAGCCCTGGGTGGGTGTCAGGAAATAGTTTACCGCGCCTTTGCGGCGGTTCTGGGGATAGAGATAGAACGTATCGAGGTGCATGCCAAAGGCTACCTTGATCTTCATGGCTTTCTTGGTTTGTCAGATGAGGTGCCTGCCGGGTTCAGCAATATCAGCTTTACGACCAGAATTGTGTCTTCTGCATCACCTGAGAGCATCAGTAAACTTGCCGCCTTGGTGGAGAAGCATTGCCCGGTTCAGGACACTCTTACACGTCCAATCCCGGTTAGTGGTAAAGTTGAATTACAGCGTCCCGGTGCTTTGGACGGCGCGGTCGATGTCATCAACGTAATCAAATAACTTTACCGCCACAATTGAATCAATCAAACCTGGATCACTCAATGATACGTATGGGGAAAACATCCATAGTAAGAATAGCTGTATTGCTGATATTCGTGGTCGGCATCAGCATGCTGCACTACTTGACGCCGCTGCATCTGCCGTATTTGCATGACATCTATCAACGGCTGTATTACCTGCCGATCATCATGTCGGCACTCTGGTATGGCTTTCGTGGCGGCCTGTCCTGTGCCATTTTTGTCAGTATCGTCTACGCACCTCATCTCCTTTTTCAATGGGGCGGGCACCTGACCATGGAGATGGAAAAATATCTGGAAATACTTCTCTACAACGTAGTTGGTGGCATTACCGGTTTACTATCCCAGAAAGAACGTGAACGTAGTGCAGAATTGCAGGAGATCGCTAGTAGATTGGACGAATCGTATAAAAATCTCCAGGCCCAATCTGAACGGATCATTGCGGTCGAAGAAAAGCTGCGTCGGTCAGAAAAGCTGTCCACTCTTGGCGAAATGGCGGCAGTACTCGCTCACGAGATTCGCAACCCACTCGGTTCCATTCGTGGAACAGCCGAAATTCTTAGAGACGACTATAAACCCGGCGATCCTAAACATGAGTTCATTGAAATCCAGATCAAGGAAACGGAGCGACTGAACCGGGTTGTGGAGGATTTTCTCCATATGGCTCGTCCGCAACCGGTTGACATGCAGCTATGTCCGGTCCAGGAAGAACTGGAAACAATTGCAACCTTGGTATTGCACGAAGCACGGGAACTGCAGATAAAGCTTGTCATGCAACCGCCTACAGTACCGGTAATTATTAAAGCTGATGGCGAGAAGCTGCGCCAAGCGTTTCTCAATATTGTTATCAATGCTCTGCAGGCTACACCACCTGGTGGCAGCGTAATAATCTCCACGAAAGTTTACCAGTCAAATTTATGCGAGATTTGGTTTCGGGACACTGGTTCGGGGATTGATGCGGAAACACAAAAAAAGATATTTGAACCGTTTTTCACCACCAAACCGGATGGCACCGGCTTGGGACTGGCAATAACAAAGAAAATTATCGAAACCCACGGCGGCAGTTTGTTGATCGAAAGTGAGGCAGGCAAAGGAACAACTGTCATCGTCAGGCTGCCGATAACAACCGGAGAAAACATATGAAAGCAAAAATTCTTGTAATAGATGACGATAACTCGCTCCGCCGGGTACTTGAGTACAATCTCCAGGAAGAGGGATACGACGTTCACGCCGCTTCATCCGGCGAAGAGGGTTTGTACTGGTTTGGTCAAGCAACGCCGGATCTTGTGATAACTGACATGAAGATGACCGGCATGGATGGGCTGATGGTGCTCAAGTCCATCAAGGAACGGTCACCGGAAACACTGGTAATAATCATTACTGCATTCGGTACGGTTGATGTCGCCGTGGAAGCGATGAAAAACGGTGCATACGATTATATCACCAAGCCGTTCAACAGAGATGAGCTCAAACTAACCGTCAAAAAAGCACTCCAGTTCAACGGCCTCACTGAAGAGAACAAGCGATTAAAGAGCGAGCTTACTGATAAGGCAGATTTCCGTACTATTGTTGGCTCTTCCAAGGAAATGGAAAAGGTCTTTGATGTCATCCGCAAGGTTGCAGACACCGAGGCTGCAATTTTGATAACCGGTGAATCAGGCACCGGAAAAGAGCTGGTTGCACGCTCCATTCATAATAATAGTTCACGCCGGGATGCCCCGTTCGTTGCCATCAACTGCGCCGCCATCCCCCGTGACCTGCTGGAGAGCGAACTGTTTGGCCACGTTAAAGGGGCATTTACCGGAGCAGTGAAGGACAAGACCGGCAAGTTCCAACTGGCTGAAGGCGGAACTTTGTTCCTAGATGAGATTGGTGAACTGCCGCTTGAACTTCAGCCCAAACTGCTCAGGGCGCTGCAGGAGAAGGAAGTGGAAGCTGTCGGAGGTACTACAACCCAGAAGCTTGACGTCCGGGTTGTGTCAGCCACCAATTTGGATATCGATAAAGCGATTGCTAACGGCACGTTCCGCGAAGACCTCTATTACCGCCTGGGTGTTATCCCTATTCATCTGCCGCCACTACGTGAACGGCGCAAGGATATTCCGCTTCTCATCAAATACTTCAGCAGTAAGCACGGCAGTGACAAAGTAACGTTCGACAAAGATGCCCTGCATACTCTGGTCATGTATCCGTGGCCGGGAAATGTGCGGGAACTTGAAAATACCATTGAACGCTTACTTATCATGCGTAATGGCGATGTTATTGGTACTGACGAATTACCCGAAAAGTTCCTTGAAAATGGCGTTTCAGGAAGTGCCGTCATAAAACTGCCAGATGAGGGGTATTCCCTTGAACAGCTTGAGCGTGAGGTGGTGATTCAAGCGTTGGAGCGAAATAGCTGGAACCAGACCGCCGCTGCACGTTTTCTTCGGATTCCCCGGCATACACTGATTTACCGGTTGGAAAAATATGGCATAGAGGTTCCGTCTAACACCAAGTAGGTGTGCTAAATGTTTTTACGCTTAAATTATCAGAAATCATTCTGTTAGATTCTATTCCACAGAGAGAGGAAACCAAGTATGAACAAAATTTTTGAAGACAATTCCCGATCAATTGGCGGCACCCCGTTAGTCAGGCTCAACCATATAACCAAAGGGGCTGGGGCAATAGTCCTTGCCAAGGTTGAGGCCCGTAATCCAGCCTACTCCGTCAAGTGCCGCATTGGTGCCAATATGATTTGGGATGCGGAGGAACGCGGAATTCTAAAGCCCGGTGTTGAGATTGTTGAGCCGACCAGCGGTAACACCGGTATCGCTCTTGCCTATGTGGCAGCGGCACGAGGGTATAGGTTGACCCTTGCCATGCCTGAAACAATGAGTGTTGAGCGCAGGCGAATCCTCGCTGCTCTTGGCGCCAACCTTATCCTGACTCCCGGAATGGAAGGAATGAAGGGGGCAATCAGCAAGGCCGAAGAACTGGCGGCATCCGATCCTGCACGCTGGTTTCTTCCGCAGCAGTTTAAAAACCCTGCCAATCCGGCAATTCATGAGCGAACTACCGGACCGGAGATTTGGAACGATACCGACGGCAGCATTGACGTCCTGGTCGCTGGTGTCGGCACCGGTGGAACCATTTCTGGCGTATCGCGCTATATCAAACAGACGATGGGAAAACAGATTCTCTCCGTTGCGGTAGAGCCGAAAGAAAGCCCGGTCATAACCCAGAAACTTGCTGGTGAGGAACTCAGGCCTGGTCCGCACAAAATTCAGGGCATTGGGGCGGGATTCATCCCGGACACCCTTGATTTGAGTATTGTAGATCGGGTTGAACAGGTTGCCAGCGATGATGCCATTGATTTCGCTAAGCGGCTGGCAAAAGAAGAGGGACTTCTGGTCGGCATATCGTGCGGCGCAGCGGTGGCAGCAGCAACCCGGCTTGCGTTTGATCCTGCATTTGCCGGCAAGACAATTGTGGTCATTCTTCCTGACGGAGCCGAGCGGTATATGTCCACGGCATTATTTGAGGGAATCTAATATTATCGAAGACTTCGGCCGTGCTTTGGAAGCAATCTGAGAGGAGATCTGAATGACCATTACCGTAAACGGCATGACGGAACGCTTGAATATCGGCTGCCGGACGTTTGTTTCCATAACTGAGCTGTTATCAATTCTCGATGTTGTCGTCGGCTCAAGGCCTGCGGTTCAGCTTAACGAGGCCGTAATTGATCCGGCTGACTATGTTGCCAATGCCGTGAAGAGCGGTGATTGCATCAAATTTGAATCAAAATCTATACGTTGAGAAAGAGAGTACCATGGATATAACCATTAATGGAAAAGAGACCTCATTGCCGGATAACC
>CAYQTC010000042.1:0-28794 GCA_964420435.1 uncultured Geobacter sp. | reverse complement strand
TATCCTGATGGAAAACACCCTCTTCATGAGCATATCCGAGAGCATCAAGCACTTGACAGATATACTGGATTGTTTCCATGATCGGAAGGATTCGCTTGGTAGGAACCGGGTGTTTGCGAGCTTTTGCGATAATTGTTCTCAGATCATTGCCAACAACCAGTTGCATGACTTGAAAAAAGAAATCGCTGGTTTCTCCCATCTCGTACACAGGCACGATATTTGGGTGGGTAAGTATCCCGACGGTCTCAGCCTCGTCGCGAAACATCTGCTGGGCTCTTGTGCTGCTCGCAAGTGATTTGGGTAGAATCTTAACCGCGACCTGGCGCTTGAGAGAAGTCTGATAGCCGATAAACACAGCACCCATAGCACCATGGCCCAATAATTTGACCAGCGTAACAGTGCCGATATTCGCACCAATATATTGTGTGAGGTCAATGGATGCGATGTTGGTCATAGAGCAATCTCCAGTGACAATGCATGAAAATTGAACAGTAACAATTTTAAATTACAGGGTAAAGATAAATTGAAGAGATCTGTGTGCCGCAATTGTTTTAGATTCTGCATTTCTGGCGAAAATATATTGAAATTGCGACAATCCCGTTGCCATTGAGATGTTTCGCTGCGATTTTTTTGACATCCATTGGTTAAAGCAACTGTTTTTATGATCTTCATTGTGAAATTAAATAGCTGTTTAATAAACGGCCAATCAAGATATGATTATTCAGTAGACTGCCTGGATTTCGGATCTAAACTTCAGCTGTTAACTAAATAAAAATAATAATGCTGGATGAATGAAGTAATTAAGGCAGTATGCTAAGTGTGGCAAATAAGATGATGTACTTAAACATATTCTTGACTGTCAAGCGGGTCAACAGTATTATTTCTCCTTCAATGCAGCATGCCAACATTAAAAACGGGCGTATTCCGTGAGTATCGGGCAACTGCTTGATGGTAGCCCGTAATTTGACATACCCATCAAGGAATCAATTATTATGCAGCAACCAGCCACACAAATAAAGATGGACTGTTATCAATTTCCTCGGCAGAAAGTCCTCTGCGATAACAAGCCTTTCTCCCGCGATCTGTTGAATACTTTGCTGGAGTTGGTCTACGCCTCTTCTACTCCTTTTACTGGATACCTCAAGTTTGCTGGCGATGAATGTTCGCTTCTTTTTCTGTTTTTCTTTAATGGTGCCCCTTACGCCGCCGGCAGATATACAGATACTAAGCCGGTCAGTTTCTCTATCCAGGATCTTGGGAGGCAACTTGTAAAATCCGCCGTAGATATCAGGACCGTTTCCCTCTGCGAGACAGACCCGGTTCTGTTGAAAAGCATGTTGCTCTTTATGCAGGAAGAACCTGCCGTCAAAGCACCTACAGCTCTACTTGATTTCGAATTTATTGTTCGGCAGATCGGCGAGGTTGGCGCAAATGCAATGATTGCCCTTTGCAGGGATAAAAAAATCAATTTCTTCTTTTTCAAGGATGGAAAAGGGGCACTTGCTCATTATGCAGATCTTAAGTTTGAGCGACCTGAAGGAATCAGCCTCAATGAAGAGATTATGCACTATGCATTTCAACCTGGAGGCAAAGTACTGGCCTATATTTTCCGCGACATGACAACATCTATGTCCGAGGATTCAAATCAGTTTGACAAAGATTCACTTTATGAACTTCTTACAGTAGGGTATCTGAAAAACAGACGTAAAGCAGACACAGAGAAATCCCCAATTTCTGCAATGGAGGGTATTGAGGCCATTGTTAAGGATCTGCATCAACAACCTAATCTCCCGAGAGTAGTACTCTCTGTAGAGTCAGGGGCTATGCAGGGGGAACGATTTACTGTAAAACTTCCATGTACAATAGGACGTAAAGACTGTGATTTGATTCTGGATGATCGCCTTATTTCTCGACGACATGCAGAACTCAAGCTAGTTGAGAATAAACTGGTAATTGAAGATCTGGCGAGCACAAACGGCACCAAGGTAAACGGCAATAAGGTTACTAAAAAACAACTTGTCCCATACGACCTTATATCTATCGGACCAACCACACTCAGAATTGCTCCAGCATAGAATTCACAAATCAAATGGAAGAATCAGTAACTTGAGAGATGTGACTACTATGATATCAGACTGCTTGAGTGAATGTGCTCAATCAGTTGTTTTGATATCAGTTTACCTGAACTTTGCTTTCCTGATAAAAGAGTTACACGCAAGAGGAAATGGATGATTTCAACCGAAAACAAAATCCCGCTCAGGCTTGAGAGAAAATCACAGGATGGCAGTCTGTGGGTCATCCCTGTTGATTATTCGCCGTTTGTCATCGGTCGGAGTGAAGGATCGAATCTTCTTCTGACTGCGGAGGGTGTTTCCCGGAAGCATGCTGAAATATATGAAACTTCTTATGGTTGGTGCATCAGAGATTGCAATAGCACCAATGGGACATTTGTTAACGGTCGTCGTTTGACTGAAATGCAGCTTATTAATCATGGCGACTGTATTACAGTAAGTGAAATAAGGTTCGATGTCGTGGAGCAAATCGATGATTCGGAATGCACCATGAATATAAACCCGGATGCCGAAAACTTTGAACGAATGCTCGACCTGAAAGATGTCATGCCACATTTTCAGCCGTTTGTATCTCTATCAGATGGTGCTTTAATAGGGTACGAGGTTCTGGGAAGAATTAACTTTGATGGCCTTCCTAACTGTCCCATGCAGTTGTTTCAAATTTCCCGGCAGCTTGGAAGGCAAATCGAGCTGAGTGAACTGTTCAGAAACACAGCGCTTGAATATGCCGCACAAATCGGGTTGAAGGAGCTGATACTATTTAATACTCTGCCTGAAGAAATGGATCTTGAATGCTTGGGCAGATCGCTGAAAAAACTCAGACAGACCGTACCTGATTTGAAACTGGGATTGGAACTTCATGAAAATACGATTACTGATGTTAAAATGATAAAGACACTGAGATCAATGCTGAATGATCTGGATATGTTACTTGTCTTTGATGACTTTGGCGCTGGTCAGTCTCGACTTATTGAGTTGCTTGATTCGGTTCCAGATATTGTCAAGTTCGATATGGCGCTTATTCAGAATATTCATCAACGATCGGAGGCTTCACGTTCCATTGTTGAGACGTTGGTGAAGATGGCACGTGACGCCGGCATACGGACTTTGGCTGAAGGAATTGACAGTCGTGAGGAAGCTGCTACTTGCAGAGGTATCGGCTTTGAACTCGCTCAAGGATATTATTTTGGACGTCCCGCCCCCCTATAGACAGATCCGGTCATATTTCTATTTGCAGAATATTTAAGCGGAAAAACTCCTTCAAGGCAGATTGTCAGCCAACTTTTATCATGGTACCCAAAGGTTTACACAACGCAAACTGAAATAATGTATTTCGTGTCGAGCAAGAAGTCACTACTGAAATTTTACCACAATGGAATCAAAAAACACGCAACTTTTGGTAATGAATTTAGATTGAATTCATCGTCATATCCTTGACTTGCATCAAGGCTATTGGACGAATATCAGCTATATTGGAAAAGTTAATTCATTCAACACCCACCAATATGTAAAAGAGGAACAGTATGCTGACAATAAGTGAAATCGCAGTTACGATAACAATTTGGGTATTGACGATATCCGGCTGTTTTTTTGGAATTCGTGCGGTTTTGCGGAGAAGAAGGCAGAAGCGTCTGAATGATCTGAAGCTGTGAATCAAACGAGCCGGAGTTACTGTTTATCTGAGCAGCCGCTTGTACAGCGCGGCATAACTGCCTGCTTCTGTAAGAGGTGAACAATGTTTCTGAACAAAACATCTGCCTGCTTCACCGACAGCAGCGCCGTGGTCAGGATCAAGAATCAACATTCGTACAATTTCCTTCATTTCGTCATCATTACTGTACAGCCATCCGGTTTTGCCGTGACTGATCAGTGAACGATTACCCAGAATATCCCGTGCCAGAACCGGCCTTCCCATAACCATGGCTTCCAGAAGGGCATTGGCCATCCCACCTTCAAAGACGGAAGAATTCAGAACAAGATCTGCTGCCGAGTATAGTGCCCCCATCTGATGATATGGTATATCGCCAAAAAGTTGTACCCATGGCAGTACACCGACCATTTCATGGACTATATCGGCATACTCGGGATCAAGCGGTCCGCCAACCACAATCAGGCGTAGGGATGGAAACTCCAGTGCTAGAGGTGTCAGTGCGTCAATGGCATTGCTGACTCCTTTGACCGGGCGCAGTGCGGCCGGAAGCAGGATCAGAAAATTATCATCAGGGTGAGGAAACGGATTTTGCAACGGGAGCGGAGCCACTCCTTGCGGGATGACTGTCAGTTTGCCGGCAATATGAGGGAACACTTTTGTCAGGCGTTGCGCCACCAGCGGATCAAAGCAGGTAACTGCGGCGGCGTCGAGTATAGCCGTCCGGGTCTCCTCGGCATTGCAGATGGTTGCATCAAAGAGGTCGCTGCCGGTAATCGTGATCAGATACGTGATGCCCAATTTCCGTGAAGCAAGTCTGGCGGTCGGGCCGGCATGATATGCGTGAAAAGCGTGCAGCAGCGCAGGTCGGTCTTGATTCAGAACGGCCAGCTGTTCTTCGGCGCTCATGGTATCCAGATTGACCATGGTAATCCGGCATCCGGCCGCCGTTAAATTATCTGCAATCCGGCGGACAGTGGTTATGTTTCCACGGCTTGGTCCGGAGCTGAACGGGCATATCAGGGCGATATGCATACCATTGCAATTTGATTCAGGAGCCTCGGTCATGCCAGCTTTTCTTCCTTAAAAACCGTTTTCAGCGGAGCATATATACGCTCGGCCAGCAGGCGGAATTCTTGTCCAAACGGTTCCAGGTCCGGAAAACAGATTGAGATTGCTGGATCATTCGATTCTCCCGGGATTCCTGCCCGCTTGTCTCCCAGCCAGCTTTTTTCAGCCTTGCCAACACTTTCTGTTAGAAAATCCCATGACGTCTGAGGAAAAAACGGAAGCGGTCGCAACATTCCTTCCGTATATAGTTTCAACAGATCGGTCAGTATGTCGGCAGCATTGTCTATGGGTGACAGCGTCATGATCCGGTCGCTGGCTATCATGACGCTTTCGAGAGGGTATTCGGGTGTCGTCAGGATATTCAGCAGCAGGTGATCGAGCCAGATGGAAAGACGATCCTTGCCTTTCATTCCCGCGCAGCGCCAGCGCAGGTGCGTGCCGCCGGTGATGCCGTCCAGTACTCCGGATAGTTGAAATCCTTCGTCCAGTACAATGTTGATAGTGAGACGTTCCAGCTGATCATTAAGTCTTGGCGAAACTGCGGCGGCAAACCGGCCACTTTTGATCCAGGCGTTGTCAAAGGAGGCTTTTCCAGCTGCGAGCGGCGGAAGTATGCCGCGTGAACGTACTGCGGAAAAACTTTGTTCACTGCTTATCCCCTCCAGAATATCTGAGACAAGTTTCTGGGAAAGCGAGTAACCGGGCAGTCCGTCAATTATGAACGGTTCTCGCTCGTCCGGTTCTTCGGACGGGTTGAAGGGGGTGATTTTCATCCGGCGTTCCAGAAAGGCCGCTGACGGATTGGCCAGGAATCGACGCAGGTGCTGAATGTCGACCTGCCGGGACGGGATTGCATCAGCAGGCAGTGTTCCATTGATAAAGGAGTGTTTTGTGCGCCCCGACAGCCTCCGTGCTTCAATGGCCTGACAGTTTTCCTGATCATAGCTGAAGAGCTGTTTATCAATGCCATCATCAAAGTATGCGCTGCTGAAACCTTGCAAACGGTGGCGGCGCAGGATTTCCGGCTTCTCGCCGTTATGCCGGCAGACAAAGCCCCTGTTGACATAGTCCTCAAGTTCGGACACCAGCACCGAGGGCGGAATGACGCTGTTGTCACGGTCGCTCTGGCCGTTGTAGCTGATGCAGAGGCGTTCCTCCGCCGACATGAGTGCTTCCAGAAACAGGTAGCGGTCTTCGTCCCGCAGCGAACGGTCGCCCCGCCTTCTGGCGCCGGACATCAGACTGAATCCGGGCAGGCGGGATGTGCGGGGAAACAGGCCGTCATTCATGCCGGCCAGCCAGACCACACGCATCGGTATGCTGCGCATCGGCAGCATGGCGCAGAATGTGATTGCGCCCCCCATGAATCCATAGCCGCCTCCACCCTGCGTCAGGCGCTGTTTCAGACAGTCACGGGCTGCCTCTAAAGATAATGGTTGATTAAAACTGCAGGATGACTGGGCCTCGCGCAGGCTGTTGAGTGCCTTGGCAACTGCCGTCGGGCCGCTGGAATCAAGATCATCTGCTTTCAGCATGATCTCTGCTGTTTCGGAAAGCAGATCGGCCCATTGATGCAGTGTTTTTCGGGCGGCAAAACCAGAATGAATCCGGCGCAGTTGTCGAATGAATTCAGCCAGTTTTCCGAGCGGTATCGCCTGACGTCCTTCTATGGCGTGGTAGGGTAGAATTCCTTGGAAAGTGCTCGTGCCGTCAGGAATCAGGGCATATCCCAGGAATAGCCGGTCCAGTCCTGATTGCCAGCTGTAATCGTCAAACCGCGGAAAACCGAGTTCAGACCGGTGCTCGGCATCCAAACCCCAACGGACTCCGCTTTGATGGAGCCACTCACGCAAAAGCGACAGCTCGTCTACGGAAAGGTTGCTGCGGGCTGCAACTGCCGGAATCTCAAGAATATTCAAAACTTCGTTCACACCGAAACGACCGGTCGAAATGTCAAGAAGCTTTAGGAATGCCTCGACATAGGGGCTTTCACGGCGGACACTCCGGTCGGCGATCGAAAAGGGGAGTGCCGGCCGGCCTCCGGCACGGGTTCCGAAAACGGCGCTGATGTAAGGGGCATAGCTTTCTATGTCCGGAATCATCACTACGACCTGGCGCGGTTCAAGGTCGGTGAGTTCATCGAACATTGCCAGCAGGTTGTCGTACAGTATTTCCATTTCGCGCAGCGGGCCATGGCAGGAATGTATCTGCAGCGAATGATCGTCTGGCTGTATGCTGCCCTTGAGTCCACAACCCGAACGATCATGCAATGTCAGTATGTCGTTCCGGATAGAGCCCAGCAGTGTGGATTGTTCTGTTTGCTGCAGAGAAGCAACAGTGGATGGCTCAGCATCCAGCTCCTCACACTCAAAACCATATTCCAGCAGAGTCTCGAAAAACTCCTGTCCCAGCGTACCGAGCGATGACAAAAGCGGATTCCCTGTTTCGTAATATTCTTCTGCATCTGCCGATATTCCGTTTTTCAGCGTCAGTCTTGCCTTATCCTTTTCCGAGATCAGATTACCCCAGTATTGACCGCAGGGGTTGAGCAGGTAGCAAGTTACCTCGCTGTTGGCAGATAGCAGCCGCAGTGCCTCCAGGTGGAAGGGGGGGAGATATGAAATGCCGAACAGGCTGATGCGGCGGGGAATATTTTCAGGTTGATAGCCTTCAGTAGTCATTTTTCTGCTGAATTCGTGCAGCAGGGCGGCCCGGTGCCTGCCGCGGCATTCGCTGCCGATGGCACGCCACAACAGCGGCTGCCAATCCTCGCCTTCACCGTTGTCCCAGCCGATTATCATCTCCGGTCGGAATATTGTGTACTGATCGAATGTATCCGCCAGGCTGCGGGAAATCTGAAGCAGGCGGCGATCATCCGAACCATTTCCAAGATATGACGCAATATGCTCGAAGCCTGTGGTTCGGGTCAGTTCCGGCAGCAGTGAAGCAATACGCCATGTCATGGCATCAGGCGCGAAAGGGGACGAAGCCGGTGCCTCGGGCAGAACCGCGCGGAAACAGCTGTCCAGCAGGTCATTTGGAAAACGGAAATCGAGACCGGCGGAAACACCGTGACGGGCAGCCAGTTCCATCGATACCCAGCGGGCCATACCGTTGCTTAACACAACAATGGTTTCGAGTTCCAAGGGGGGGACGGGTGAATTCAACAGGTTGTCGGCAAGTGCCTCGGCCAGGCGCTGCTGCGAACTGCTGGTTATGAGTCTGAGCGTGTGCATGGCCGGAAACTATACCGGAATTGGCTGGACAAACAAGCAGGAATTGCGGTATGTGAAGCAGAATCTGCCAGGATATGGCAACGCAGGAAAGGGAATTGAATATATGCTCAAAAGCATGACAGGCTACGGCAAAGGTGAGGCAGCAGCATTACAGGGCAATTTCACGGTGGAGATCCGCTCGGTAAATCACCGCTACGGCGAAGTGTCCGTGCGGATGCCGCGCAGTTTCATGTCTTTGGAGAATGATGTGAAGCGGCTTATATCATCGCTGCTCAAACGCGGCAAGATTGATGTCTATGTCCAATGGGAAGAAACTACAGCTGCAGCTTCGATCCCGCAGGTAGATATGGCTGTCGCTCGCGGCTATCACGATGTTTTTTCCGGTCTGGCGCAAGAACTTCAGTTGCCTAATGATGTTCCGCTGTCACTGATACTGTCCCAGAAAGGAGTCCTGAAGGATTCTTCAGGTTCCGTCGACGAAACCGAATTACAGCCGATGCTTTTTTCTGCTGTGCAGGCGGCCGTGTCGGCCATCGATGCCATGCGCACCAGGGAAGGAGAGGCTCTTGAGACAGATCTGATGGCCAGGCGCAGGCAGGTGGCGGAATGGACTGCTCAGATAAACGCGCGGACTCCGCAGGTGGTGTCTGAATATCGCCAAAAACTTAAGACCCGTCTGGAACAACTACTTGAGGGCACTGAGATGGATGAGGCCCGCTTGGCGCAGGAAGTAGCCCTGATGGCTGACCGCAGCGACGTTACCGAGGAACTGGTTCGTCTTGCCAGTCACTTCAATCAGTTCGATCAGGCACTTAAATTGTCGGAGCCGGTTGGCCGAAAGCTCGATTTTCTGATGCAGGAGATGAATCGGGAGGTGAATACGATCGGTTCCAAGTCGAATGATGCCGAATTAACAACACTGGTTATAATGATAAAGGCTGAGATGGAGAAGATGCGGGAACAGGTTCAAAATGTGGAGTAATTAATTTGTTTCTGATTTAAAGCTGGAATATGATGGTCAAAACTCCAGAACGTGCTATACTCATTAAAGATGTGTCCGCAGCTTATCTGTGGTAATGAATAAATGTGGTTCTGAAAACTCAATATTACGAGGTTCCTGTTATGAAGCGAGAAGGTTTGATTTTGATCTTGTCAGCCCCATCCGGCGCCGGCAAAACATCTCTCTGTCGTGAGCTGTTCAAAACCTTTCCGGATATAAAGGAATCCATCAGCTATACTACGCGTAAACCCCGAACCGGCGAAGTTGATGGTCTGGCATATCATTTTATATCCGAGGAAGAGTTTGAGCGGATGGTTGATGATGACGCATTTGCCGAGTGGGCCATGGTACATGGCAACATGTACGGCACCGCCTTGAAAACAATTGAGGATGCCCGTAAAAACGGTATCGATATGGTCCTGGACATTGACTGCCAGGGGGCGCTCAAGCTTAAGGAGCAATTTGAAGGCGGCATTTATGTCTTTATTCTGCCTCCCAGTATGGATGAACTCCGGCGACGTCTGGAGAGCCGTTCGTCTGATTCTCAGGATGTCATCGACCGGCGGATTGCCAGGGCTGAAGACGAGATCAAGGAATCACGATGGTACGACTACATAATCATCAACGACAGTTTCGATGTTGCCAGTGCCGAACTGGCCGCAATAATCACTGCCCACCGTCGTAAAACATTTAGAATGTTGGAACAAGTCGGGAAATTGTTTGATATTTGATCAAAAACAGGGTACAAAATTTGTTCACTTTACGTCGTAAGAAGGAGTTTGAATATGGCTCGTGTAACAGTTGAAGATTGTCTCGAAAAAGTCGAGAACAGATTCCAGTTGGTAATGCTGGCATCCAAGAGGGTCAAGCAGTTATACAAAGGAGCTAATCCCCTGATTGATGCCAAAAATAACCGTAATGTGGTTACAGCTCTCCGAGAGATTGCAGCCGGCAAAATCGGTTTTGAGGTCACCAAGAAACATCGCTGATTAATTGCCCATCATCCAGGGTGAAGCCGGAATATATCCGATTTCACCCTTTTTTTATCCTGTTTCCCCATGATCCGCTTTACAACTCTACACAGGCGATAACTGAATATGATCAGGCTCAATGACATTCTTGACAAAGTTGCAGCATATAACCCTACGGCTGATTTTAATCTGATCCGCAAGGCATATGTTTACTGTGCCAAGGTACATCAGGGGCAGACCCGTTTGTCCGGAGAGCCGTATATTATCCATCCAATGGAAGTGGCCGGCCTTCTGGCCGAGCTGAAGCTGGATGTGCCCAGCATTGTCACCGGATTTCTGCATGATACAATCGAGGACACTCTGGCTACTTCGGAAGAGGTGGCTGCGATGTTTGGTGATGAGGTGGCGGCGCTGGTGGACGGCGTCACCAAGATCAGCAAGATCAATTTCAAAAACAAGGAAGACAGTCAGGCCGAGAACTTTCGTAAAATGCTGCTGGCCATGGCAATTGATATCCGTGTCATTCTGGTCAAGCTGGCTGACCGTCTGCACAATATGCGGACAATGGAGTTTCAGCCCGAACTGAAACAGCGCAGCATTGCCAAAGAAACAATGGATATCTATGCTCCCATCGCCAACCGCCTGGGGATTTCCTGGGTTAAGGTGGAGCTGGAGGACCTTTCTTTCCGTTACCTACAGCCGGAAGTCTATTTTGACCTGGTGCGAAAGATTTCACTCAAAAAGCAGGAACGTGAAGCTTTTGTTGAAGAAGCAAAGGCAATAATATCAGAAAAGCTTGCATTTTATGGTATTAATGGTGAAATATCCGGCCGCAGTAAACATCTCTATTCCATCTACCGCAAGATGGAAAAGCGGAATGTTGAGTTCGAGGAAATATACGACCTGATTGCAGTTCGAATCCTGGTTAATGATCTGCGCGAGTGCTATGAGGTACTGGGCGTAATTCATTCCGCCTGGAAGCCTATTCCGGGCCGTTTCAAGGATTACATCGCCATGCCCAAGGGGAACATGTACCAGTCACTGCATACGACGGTCATCGGTCCCCATGGCGACCGGATGGAAGTGCAGATCCGGACTCACGAGATGCATAGTGTTGCCGATGCCGGTATTGCTGCGCACTGGAAGTACAAGGAAGGCAAGGGGTACGACGAAAAAGAGGTCAAACGTTTTGCCTGGCTGCGGCAGTTGCTGGAGTGGCAGCAGGACCTGCAGGACTCCAGGGAGTTCATGGACTCGGTCAAGGTTGAGTTGTTCACCGAAGAGGTCTATGTTTTTACTCCTAAAGGCGATGTGAAGGGCTATCCCAAAGGGTCGACACCGATTGATTTTGCGTACAGCGTGCATACCGATATCGGTCATCGCTGCGTGGGGGCCAAGGTCAACGGTAAGCTGGTGCCGTTGAAATACGAACTGAAGAACGGTGATATCGTCGAAGTCATCACTTCTCCGCATCATACACCCAGCAAGGATTGGCTCAAAATAGTCAAAAGTTCCCGTGCCCGCAACAAGATCAGAGCCTGGATCAAGATCGAGGAACGCAAGCGCAGCATCGTTCTTGGTCGTGAGATTTGTGAAAAAGATCTGCGTAAGTATTCAGTAAACCTGCAAAAGATTCAGAAAAGCGGTGAGTTTAAGAAAATAGCCTCCGAATTCGGATATGCAGCGGATGATGACCTGCTGGCAGCGGTCGGCTACGGCAAGATTTCAATCGGCCAGATTGTGGGAAAACTGCTGCCGGATGCCAAGATCAAGGAACGGGCCGATCACAAGGAGTCCAGGCTTGAATCTGTAATTAACAAGCTGAAAGGCAAGTCTTCCAGCGCGGTTGAAATCAGCGGTGTCGACGATGTGTTGGTTCGCTTTGGCAAATGCTGCAATCCGGTTCCCGGCGACGATATCATCGGATTTATCACTCGCGGCAAGGGTGTGACGATACATACTTCCGATTGCCAGTTTGCGCTTGAAAATGATCCCGAACGCCGCATTGATGTCGCCTGGAACAAGGCCAAGGCTAAAACCTCGGTATTGCCTGTCAAAATCAGGATTATCTGTCACGACATCAAGGGGATTCTTGCCAACATCACTCTGGCAATCACAAATTGCGAAGCAAATATTGCCAGCGCACATGTTCAAAGCACTGTCGACCAGCGCGGGGAAAATACCTTTGAAGTCAACGTTACGGATCTGGCGCATCTGCAGAAGGTCATGAATTCAGTAATGAAGGTAAAAGGGGTAATCAAAGTGGAGAGGTTAAAACGATGAAACTTCAGTCAATATCTACAGATAAGGCCCCGGCGGCCATTGGGCCCTATTCACAGGCTGTAAAATTCGGGAACATACTGTTCTGTTCCGGTCAGATCCCCCTGGACCCGTCAAGCGGAGAGATTGTGGCAGGTGACGTTTCTGCTCAGACCGAACAGGTTATGAGTAACATTGCCGCAGTTCTTTCTGTATCCGGTGCAGGATTTGATGATGTTGTCAAGACTACGATATATCTGGTTGATATGGGGGATTTTGCTTCAGTCAACGAGGTCTATGGCAAATGCTTTCAGAACCACAAACCGGCCAGATCAACAGTTGCGGTCAAGGCGCTTCCGCGCGGTGCACTGGTGGAAATTGAAGTTATTGCCGCTTTATAATTTTCTGCCGGTATGAAAACTAAAAAAAGCCGCTCTCCAGTGAGGAGAGCGGCTGATTTATGGAACTGAGAAACAGAATGTCAGATGACTTTAGTTACAAAGCCGGAACGGATGCAGCGGGTGCAAACCTTTACGGTGGAGATGCTGCCGTTTTTTACGGCTCTGATCTTCTGAAGATTGGGACGCCATACAGTACGGGTCTTGTTGTTGGCGTGGCTGACATTGTTACCGAAGCTGGGGCCTTTTCCGCAAATTTCACATTTTCTTGACATATTGTTGTCCTCCCTTGATTGCTGAAAAAAATTTTATAGCAGACTGATGTCTTGGTTGCAAGGAAAATATGGGTTATGGCATGAATATTATCAAGGCATTTATAACTTTGGCAGTGATAGGGCTGTTTGCGGTAACGGCCCTTTTTATTGATTTCACCTACAAAACCTTCTCATACCGTCAAGTATCCCGAAAAGCCGATGCGATAGTCGTGCTGGCGGGAGGCAAGGGAAGGGTGGAGGAGGGGATTCGTCTTTTTCGTGAATCACGTGCCGAATACCTGTTCTTTATCGGTGTAGATCCGTCTGTTCGCAAGAGCGACCTGTACCGTCCCCGTTCCGGTGACCCATCATCCGAAAGAGTGATACTCGAGAAGACTTCCCGAAATACACTGGAAAATGCAATCTTTGGACGTGACGTCATTCTTAGGAATAACGTGAAATCAATAATTCTGATAACCTCCCGTTATCATCTGAAAAGATCATCTATTCTTTTCCGTAATTCACTTCCTAAATATGTTGAAATATACCCTCATCCGGTTGACTCAAAGAATCTTAAAGAGTCATGGTGGAACCATGGCGGCAGTTTTGATCTGCTGTTTCGCGAATTCTACAAATACTGCATGTTCAGATTTTTTTTCATGCTGGCTCCGGGAGAACTGCGCGAGGGGTTTGTTCCGGCCATCTCCGGCGGGTAATTCCAATTCCAAATCAAAGCGCTATCATCGTTGGCTCGTCTTCGGCACCTCAAGGTACTGACCAGTACGCCTCGGCGCCTCAATCCTCACCGCCTTGATTTCATCTTTGATTTGAAATTGGTATAATTTCAAACCCGCTCGTTTACGTGCAGGCTCTTCCAATTTTGCACAATCCCTGATACATTCCAGAAATATTATACAAAGAAAGGTTTCTTATGCGCTATATCAGTACCCGCGGCGGTATCCAGCCGATAGCATTCAAGGACGCAGTCATGATGGGGTTGGCCTCCGATGGCGGCCTGCTTTTGCCGCAATTCTACCCGACTGTTTCCAGTGAACAGCTGGAGTCGTGGCGTTCCCTCAGTTATCCGGAACTGGCTTTCGAAGTCATATCCCGATTTGTCGATGACATTCCTGCCGGTGACCTGAAAAGCATTGTTGACCGCTCTTACGCCACATTTAAACACCCGGATGTCACACCGGTTGTAAAACAGGACGGGGTTTATATTCTTGAACTCTTCCATGGCGTGACGCTGGCTTTTAAGGACGTTGCACTACAGTTTCTCGGCAATCTGTTTGAATACATACTGGCTGAACGCAACCAGAAACTGAATATCATCGGAGCTACGTCGGGTGATACCGGCAGTGCAGCCATACATGGTGTGCGTGGCAAAAAAAGCATCACAATCTTCATTCTCCATCCCTACGGCAAAACCTCCGCCGTGCAGGCTTTGCAGATGACGTCCGTTACCGATGCCAACGTGCACAATATTGCTGTTCACGGCACCTTTGATGATTGTCAGGATATGGTTAAGGCGCTTTTCGGTGATCTGGATTTCAAGGAAAAATACTCGCTTGGGGCCGTTAATTCAATCAACTGGGCGCGGGTATTGGCACAGGTAGCCTATTATTTCTACGCCTGGCTGCGTGTCACCGATGAAACCGACCAGCCGGTTAATTTCTCGGTTCCGACCGGAAACTTTGGCGACATATTCGCAGGATACGTTGCAAAACGTATGGGACTTCCGATCGACAAGCTGTTGCTTGCGACCAATGAAAACAACATTCTGACCCGTTTTATAAATAAAGGGGATTACTCTCTGGGTGATGTCGTCCAGACTGTTTCGCCATCGATGGATATCCAGATCGCTTCCAACTTTGAACGCTACCTTTTCCACCTGTTTGGAGATAGCTCTGAGCGAGTCAAGGCGGCCTTTGTTGAATTGAAGGAGCAGGGACGCATATCGTGCGATTCAGGTGAATTGGCGCAGGTCCGCAAGGACTTTTGTTCCGCTTCGGTCAATCAGTCCGAAACACTCGATACCATACGTGACTTTCATGCCAAAACCGGTTATCTGCTGGATCCCCACACCGCTGTCGGCGTCAAGGCTGCTCTGGATCTGCTTCCGGCCGAATCCTCCCGAATATGCCTCGCCACGGCCCATCCGGCAAAATTCGGCGAAACAGTTGAAAAGGCTCTCGGTGTGCCGGCTCCCGTTCCGGAATCAGTCCGGGAGCTTGAAGGAAAGCCGACCCGGTGCGAGATCATGGACGCCGATCTTGAAAAGGTGCGGGAGTTCTTTGTAGCTCAGGTCGGTTAGCATCCAGACCTATGCCGAACGAATCCACAGTTCGCCTGATTTCATTTCTGTCTGTCTTCATAGTGGTCGCCCTGGCCGAGTTTCTCTACCCGCGGCGGCCACTCTCTGCACCCAAAGGGCAGCGCTGGTTCGTCAACGGCTCCATTGTAATGCTGGACACGCTTACTGTGCGTCTGTTGATTCCATTGCTTCCGTTCGGGATGGCTGAGCTGGCTGAGGTCAAAGGGTGGGGACTTCTGAATATGGCAAATTTGCCGCACTGGATCAGTGTTGTTCTGGCTTTTGCGGTGTTTGACATTATCATCTACCTTCAGCACCGTGCCTTCCATCGCGTCCCCGTCCTGTGGCGCCTTCACCGTGTTCATCACACCGATCTTGATCTTGATGTTTCAACCGGCAACCGATTTCACCCGATAGAAATCATCATCTCCATCTGCATAAAACTGGCTGTGGTTGTGTTGATCGGCGCACCGGCGCTGGCTGTAGTAATATTTGAAATTGTTTTGAATGCTACTTCGTTGTTCAATCACGGCAATATCGCCATTCCGGTGTCCGTTGACCGCTGGTTGCGGCTCCTTCTGGTGACACCCGACATGCACCGCGTCCATCATTCGGTTATTCCCGGCGAGACGGACAGTAACTTCAGCTTCAATTTCCCCTGGTGGGATCGTCTGCTGGGAACCTACCATGCTCAACCGGCGGTGGGACACGACCTCATGATTATCGGTCTGAAAGAGTTCCGCTCTGCTGATCGGCTCGGACTGCTGTACCTGCTTGCATTGCCATTCAAGGGAAGAAAAGGGTGACAGGGGTTTATGTCTGAAAAGCAGAAGATAGTCCGGGCGGCAGGAATTCTTGGCAGCGCCACGATGCTGTCTCGCATCATGGGAATGATCCGGGATATGGTTGTGGCACGTTTGTTCGGTGCGGGACTGGCAAGTGATGCTTTTATTGCCGCATTTCAGATACCCAACATGCTGCGCCGTTTTTTTGCGGAAGGGGCACTTACGGCCGCTTTCGTTCCCACTTTCTCGGCAACACTCACCCATAAGGGAGAAACGGAAGCCAGAGAGCTTGCCAATATCTGTTTTACGCTGCTGACGATCGTGATGGCTTTTATCACCCTGGTCGGCATTGTTTTTTCTCCGCAGATAGTCAGCCTGATGTATCCAGGCTTCATCGAAGAGCCGGGCAAACTTGAGCTGGCAGTCCTTCTGAATCGCCTGATGTTCCCCTATATCTTCTTTATCTGCCTGGTGGCGCTCTGCATGGGGATTCTGAATACTCTGCGGCACTTTTTCACTCCGGCCATATCAACCGTATTCCTGAATATCTCCATGATCCTGTCAGCTCTTTTTCTGCGAAGTTTTTTTGATGCCCCCATAACTGCACTGGCAATCGGGGTTCTGATTGGAGGATGTGTCCAGCTGGTAATGCAGCTGCCGGTTCTCTGGCGCAAGGGATTTCCGGTCCGGCCGAATTTTGATTTCGGAAATCCGGATGTCCGTCGCATAACTCTTCTGATGCTGCCGTCACTGTTCGGCGTCGGCGTATATTATCTGAACATAGTCGTCAGCGCCATTCTGGCTTCTAAACTGCCCCAAGGCAGCGTTTCCTATCTTTATTATGCCGCACGCCTGTTCGAGTTTCCACAGGGCATCTTCACCGTCTCTGTTGCTCAGGCGGTGCTGCCTTCCATGAGCAGGCAGGCTGCGGCCGGGGATATGTCCGGTATGAAGGAGTCATTGTCATTCGGAATGCGCCTGACACTTTTTATAACGATTCCGGCCATGGCTGGACTGATGGCTTGCTCTACACCTATCTTCAGTCTTATTTTCATGGGGGGCGCATTCGACTATGCCAAGGTTGTTAACTCAGCCCAGGCATTGATCTACTACTCGCTGGGACTATCTTTCGTAGCAATGACCAGGATCCTGGCGCCGGCATTCTATGCTCTTAAAGACACAAAAACACCCGTTATAACCGCATTTATAACCTTTCTCTTAAACCTTTGCCTGAGCCTGGTTTTGATGGGGCCGCTCAAACATGGCGGACTGGCGCTGGCCAGCACGCTTTCGGCTTTCGGCAATATGCTGATGCTGCTCTGGTTTCTGAGACGCAAAACAGGTTCTTTTGGCGGCGCAGCCATAGTGAAGACCGGCATTAAATCTCTGTCAGGATCAATCCCGATGGCGGTTGCGGTCTGGTATGCCTGTTCGTTGATAGACTGGTCCCTGGAGGGTCAGAAGCTTATGAAGGGCAGCGTGCTGGGCGGGTCGATCATCCTCGGCACCTTCATCTACCTGGTCACAGTACGTTTGCTGAGAACCGAGGAGATAATGGACGCTGTTTCCTTGTTGAAAAGAAAACTGGGGAAGGGATAGATCATTCATTTGAATCTGTCTCGTTTGAAAATGTCTCCATATCGGCGATTTTCAAGTTGCGAAGTTGAAACCTGCTGAATTTATGGAATTGCCGGCTGTTTAAAAACGAATGGTTATGAACAGATCTTTTTTTATTAAAATAAATGATGTTGAAACAAGAATAAAGCTTGACAACGTAAACCCCCAAAATTGCTTAAAAGGTCGTAAGTTGTTGAAATATATAAGTTGTGTATGTGTATAAAAAAGCGGCAAATCGGAAAAAACTCTTGCAAAAATATAACTTTTGAATCACGTCAACACAGTTGTCCACAAGTTATCCACAAATTTTGTGGATAAGATTAACATGTCTGTAATATCAGTCACATTGCTGTAACATCTCCATCAATTTGTTGAACGTTCCTCATTTTTCGCCTGTTCCCATAGCTTGTCCAAATCTTCCAGCGATGTGTTTTGAATCTGCAGCCCCTTCCCATGCAGAGCGTCTTCGACATAGGTAAATCTTTTCTGAAAACGGTTTATTGTCTTACGCAATGCTTCTTCGGGATTCAATGAAAGAAATCTCCCCAGGTTGACAATCGAAAACAGCAGATCTCCCAACTCGTCCTCCATGCGCAGCGGGTCACCACCGGCCCAGGCCTCCTCGAATTCGTGAAGCTCCTCCATCACCTTGGCAAATACCTGATCGGAATGCTCCCAGTCAAAACCCACCCTGGATGCTTTTTCGCTGATTTTGTGAGCCCTTAGAAGAGCGGGCAGCCTGTCTGGTATGCCTGAAAGAGCAGATGGCCGCTCAGCCCCCTTTTCTTCTTTTTTAATCTTTTCCCAGTTCTCGATCTGGGTATTGCTGTCTTTAATTTCCAGATCTCCAAAAACATGGGGGTGTCGCCTGATAAGTTTTTCACAGAGAGTGTCAATGATGTCTTTCATTGTGAAATCTCCGGATTCTTCGGCAATTGCCGCGTGAAATACAGGCTGCAGCAGTAGATCACCCAGTTCTTCCTTAAGATGCTGAGGCGATTTGTCGTCGATGGCTTCAATTACTTCGTAGGTCTCTTCCAGCAGGTAACGGGTAAGACTTTCATGGGTCTGCTCGGCGTCCCATGGACACCCGCCCGGTCCCCTCAATTTACGCATGATGCTTAGCAGTTGTTCGAAGTTGGCACTGTCTGGATTCATTGAATTTATCCCTCTTTTTGATTTCACTTTATTAAGTGTAATTTGCAATGGCAGGCGACTGATGTTAAAGTGCCTGAAAAATGATGACAGGTGGCAATAATGAGTGAAATGATATTTTTATTACTTCTGTTCGGACTTCCGGCGGCTATCGGTTTTAAACTTGCCCTGTCCCGTGGCAAAAACCCGCTGTTGTGGGGTATGTTATCCGGCGTTTTCCCATTCTTTCTGCTCGTGCTGCACTTCAACAAGCCGACTCATGAGGTGCAGGGTCACTTCAGGAAATGCGTTCATTGCGGAAGAACCTTCCCATGGAAAGATAATATCTGCAAATACTGCGGAACCGCTATTTGATAAAGTTCTGCCGTACCTTATTCAGGTCGGTCAATCCCCCGAATATTTCATTAAGCCGTCCATCCGCATACTGGTCATGTCCCAATGCTGACTTTCGAGATTAGCAGATATGCTGCATATCTCAAGCACAATCCATTCGACACATATTGATTTGCTGATGCCTTGATCTCAATTTTGAACCGTAGTGAAGTCACGGAGAAATCATATGAGCAATCGTCTCATGTTTATCCTGTTCGGAGTTGCAGCAGCCCTCTGTTCTTTCCAGTTGTACAGATTGGCATCGCCCTCACTTCAGCAGCAGGACTATCGCATGAAAGACGCCCGTTTCCGCGTTCGTGGTCCGGTCAAGCCGGACAGGGATGTAGTTATTGTGGCCATTGATCACAAAAGCATCAAGGAATTGGGCCGCTGGCCATGGTCGCGTGAGGTTACAGGTAAGCTGATAGAAAACCTTGCAATTCATTACGGGACAAAAGTCACGGCTCTGGATATTGTCTTTTCCGAGTCCCAGAGTGAAACAGCTGATCAGGCACTGGCCGAATCGATAAGAAAGTCCGGCAACGTGGTAATGGGATACTTCTTTCGTGACGGACAGCGTGATGCAGCAGCTGAGCCGACGATGCAACTGGAAAACTCGGGATTGAAACTCGTAAGAATTGCTGATGGCGTCAAAAGTATACCTGTACCGGAATATTCCGATGCAGATCTGAATATCGCTGGAATCGCGGCTGGAGCTCTTGATTCCGGATTCTTCAATGCACGTTCTGATGCCGATGGTCTCTATCGTCGCTCTATTCTGCTGCTGCAATATAACGGCAAAATATACCCGTCATTGGCGCTGAAATCGGTTGGTCACTATTTGGATGCTGAAATAATGCTTGGTGTTGAACCGTGGGGTGTTGATTCTCTGCAGATCGGAAAAATCCGCATTCCGTCGCGCGAAGACGGCACGATGGTGCTCAACTATTACGGCAGAACCGGAACTTTCACGACAGTATCAGCAGCAGATGTTGTAAACAAACGTCTTGCGAAAGATTCTCTCAAAGGTTGTATAGCCTTTGTCGGCGCAACGGAAATCGGAATCTACGATCTGCGCCCGACTCCTTTTGAAACTACACTTCCGGGAGTGGAGATCCACGCTACAATGGCTGCCAATGCCCTTGAAAGACGTTTTCTCAAGTACGACAGTGTTACCCAGATGATGGAGATCGCCACTATCATCACACTCCCTCTGATTCTGGGAGCTTCCCTGTCTTTTGCTCCCGGCACTTTCGCCGGATTGTGCTTAATGGCAGTGGTTACGTCTGCTTTTTGCTTTTTCAACTATATAATGTTCACAATCGCATTTCGGGACATGACTCTTTTTTATCCGCTCTCAGGTATTGCATTAACTTATCTTGTCGGGGAAGCGTGGCGTAATCTGGTGGTTGAGCGTAAGGGGCGACAGCTGAAAAAAGCCTTTTCCAGTTACGTTTCTCCTGATCTGGTCAGGCAGATCGAAAAAAATCCGGACAAACTGGTGCTGGGAGGTGAACAACGCGAACTGTCGATTCTTTTCTCCGATGTTCGCAATTTTACGACAGTTTCAGAAAGTCTGAAACCGCCTGAACTGGTCAAGCTGCTCAATGAATATCTGACTCCGATGACACGCATTGTACTTGAGGAACGCGGTACTCTGGACAAGTTTATCGGCGATGCTGTCATGGCACTATT
Source organism: uncultured Geobacter sp. (assembly GCA_964420435.1). Taxonomy (GTDB): domain Bacteria; phylum Desulfobacterota; class Desulfuromonadia; order Geobacterales; family Pseudopelobacteraceae; genus JACRCG01. Next base: position 7,944 of record CAYQTC010000042.1, on the reverse strand, counting down.
TAACGCGCCGCTGGATGTTTCGGATCATGCCTCGCATGCCTGCTCCGCAGCACTAAGGATGATGGATGAACTGCAGAAGATTAATACGGAATTTACCAAACGCGGCATTAATCCGTTGGATATTGGCATCGGCATTAATACCGGTTCGGCGGTTGTGGGTAATATGGGTGCCGACATAAGATTTGATTACACTGCTATAGGAGATGCAGTCAATCTGGCTTCCCGCCTTGAAGGTCTCAACAAATATTACGGTTCGCACATCCTGGTCGCTGAGGAAACCCGCAGACAGGTAAATGACGGCCGATTCAGATTCCGTGAGATTGATCTGGTCAGGGTCAAGGGTAAAAAACTGCCGATCATTGTGTATGAGCTGATGATTGAAAATCATGAGATTCTGCCGCGTTTCGGGGAAGCTCTCTGCAAATACCGTTCTCAGGACTTTACCGCTGCAAAAGTTGTTTTTGATGAACTTGCTGTAATCAAGGGAGATGGCCCATCCCGCCTGTATTCGATACGTTGCGATGAATATATTGCTTCACCGCCTGCTGAAGATTGGAACGGTGTCTATATAGCCGGTGACAAATAGCCGGAATTTCTGCCTATCAGGCTTATGGTTGTAATACCCGCAAATTGCGATACAGTTCAATAAATGATGTTTTTGCCATCTATTGAGGAGACATCGTGACATCTCCAACACAAGGCAGTAAAGAAACTACCAGTAAATACGGCTTGCCACTTTTTTGGGCTCTTATCGCCGCCGGTATAACAGGTAATTATTTCAAGTTTCAAATCTTCCTCAACATAGAGTTTCTCTTCGGCAGCATATTTGCCATGCTTGCGCTTCAGCTTTTCGGTTATGGACGGGGAGTTTCAGCAGCAGCCCTCATCGCAGGTTATACCTACTTTCTCTGGAATCATCCTTATGCCATTGTCGTCCTGACTGCCGAAGTGGCGGTTGTAGGCTGGCTTATGGCACGCAGAAAGACTGGAATGGTGCTGGCTGACACGCTCTACTGGCTTTTCATTGGCATGCCCCTGGTTTATCTTTTTTATCACTTCGTAATGAATGTTCCACTCGGCAATATCTATATCACTATGACCAAACATGCGGTTAACGGTATTGCAAACGCTCTGGTAGCTCGTCTGATATTCACCGTTTATGCGCTTAGTTCTTGCTCGTTTCAGACCTCGTACAGAGAAAATGTCTATAATCTTTTGGCTTTTTTCGTACTCTGTCCGGCGTTGATCATGCTGGCTATCGGCAGTAGAGACGATTTCAGCGAAATTGACAGTCATATACGCACATCATTGATTCAGGATAGCAAGCGTATCGACGATAGGGTGGAAACCTGGGTGATGAACAGGAAGTCCGCTATTGTAAATCTTGCAGAAATGTCATCTTCCAGATCACCGCAGCAAATGCAGCCGTTTCTGGAATTGGCAAAGAAATCTGATATAAATATCGATCGAATCGGGCTTGTCGATAGAAATGCTACATCCATAGCATTCTTTCCTCTTGTAGACGAGCTTGGCAGGAATAACATCGGTAGGAACTTTGCTGACCGCCCCTTTATACCGGTGCTCAAAAAAAAGCTTAAACCGATGCTCTCGGATGTTGAGATGAGCAGGGTCGGTATTCCCAGGCCAAGAGTCCTTATTCTCGCACCAGTGGTTGTCAGTGGTGAGTATGGCGGCTACGTTGCAGGTACACTGAGACTGGATCAGATTCTGGAACATCTCGGAAAAAGTACTGATGAAAATATGCTGCTTTTCACTCTGCTTGATAAAAACAGCAACGTAATTATGACTAACAGAACTGATCAAATAGTCATGAAGCCTTTTCTACGCGAAAAAGGAAAGCTTGAGAAACTTGATAGACAGATCAGTCAGTGGGTACCCGATGTGCCATTTAATACACCTGTATCGGAACGTTGGGGAAAGTCGTTCTATGTCGCTGAAAGCACCATAGGAGAACTGGCGGAATGGAAGCTGATTCTGGAACAGCCCGTGGCACCTTTCCAGAAAAGGCTGTACTACAACTTCACCGGTAAGCTGTCTCTGCTGTTCCTGATATTACTCGTGGCCCTGGCATTGGCTGAATTTTTAAGCCGCAAGTTTGTAGTTACTCTTGGAAAGCTCAATACTCTGACACACGAGCTGCCTGTCAGGCTGGAATACGGTGATAAAGAAATATCCTGGCCTGAAAGCGGCATTATGGAAACAAATTACCTTGTTAATAATTTCAGAGAAATGGCTGACTCGCTTTCAGAGCAATTCAATGCGGTTAGGCAAATAAATGAATCACTAGAAAAACGAGTGGAGGAGCGAACAGACGCGTTGCGGAAAAGTGAGTCGAGGCACAGAAACTTTTTCGAAAAAAACAGGTCCGTTATGCTTGTTATTGACGCTGATAATGGCCTCATTGTTGACGCTAATCCAGCCGCTTGTGATTATTACGGCTGGTCCTGGGAACAATTGACTAAAAAGAAGATCGCTGAAATTAACACTTTAAGTCAGGAGGAGGTGGCAGCTGAAATTGAGCTGGCGAAAAAGCAGTTACGCAATCATTTCTTTTTCAAGCATGGTCGGGCTGATGGAACGGTTAGGGATGTGGAGGTCTATACCGGGCCGATACAGATCGATGACAAGACATTATTGATGTCTATTGTGCATGATATTACCGATCGAAAACTTGCTGAAGAAAATCTCAGAAAATCCGAGGAACTTTATCACTCACTGGTCGAGACGTCGCAGGATCTGATCTGGCAATGTGATGCTGAGGGAAGATATACCTATCTCAATCTGGCCTGGGAGCAGGTTTTCGGCTACGAACTGGATGAAATGCACGGAAAGAAATTCAGCGAATTCCAGACTCCGGAGAATGCGGCGCGTAGTCTGATAGAGTTCAAGAAATTGGTGGATGGCAATTCGGTCACTGGTTTTGAAACCACTCACTTAGGAAAAGCAGGCAATGAAATCCATCTGGTGTTCAATGCCCTGTTTATCTGCGATGAACAGGGAAACATAGTCGGCACGAGCGGAACGGCATTTGACATAACCGAACGCAAGCGGTCAGAGCAGGAATTGATGCAAGCCAAAGCCGATGCCGAATCAGCCAATATCGCCAAGAGCCGGTTTCTGGCTAATATGAGCCATGAGATCCGAACTCCGATCAACGGTGTAATCGGCCTGATAGAACTTCTGCTGGGAACGGATCTAACCGATGAACAACGAAAATATCTGGAACTGGTCAAGATATCCGGCATAAATCTGGTTCAGCTGATCAGCGATATCCTGGACCTTTCCAAGATTGAAGCACACAAGATCGTGCTTGAAAAACGGAATTTTGACCTTCATACGGAGATAACCGGAACGGTTAACCTCCTTTCTGTCCGCGCCAGGGAAAAAGGACTGGAACTGGTATCGCGGATTGACGCTGATGTTCCGCTGTCCTTGAATGGTGATGCGGGCCGTCTCCGGCAGATCCTCACCAACCTGATCGGTAACGCCATCAAGTTTACCGATACCGGGTCTGTTCTGCTGAATATCCACAAAGAATCGGAGGATGATCAGCACGCAACCCTCTGCTTTCAGGTGCGTGACTGCGGGATCGGCATTGCGGCAGACAAGCTGGAAATGATTTTCGAGTCTTTTACCCAAGCTGACAGTTCCACCACACGTAATTATGGCGGCACAGGTCTGGGACTGACAATCTCAAGACAGCTAGCGGAGTTGATGGGCGGGACTGTCGGCGTGGAAAGTACAAAAGGCAAGGGTTCCACTTTCTGGTTTACGGTTGTGCTGGAGAAACAGTTGGAAGCTTCTTCGCTGCTCATCTCTCAATCACCCTTGCCGGTAGAGGTTTCAGGTGCTAACTTCCACCGGCAGGAAGTTGAAGCGGGCGTGGCAAAAATATGCGCAAACGCCCAAAGGATTCTTCTTGCCGAGGATGACCCCACCAATCAGCTTGTTACCAGATCCATTCTTGCTAAATACGGTTATCTGGTGGATGTGGTGAACAATGGCGATGAAGCGATTTGGCTTCTGGAAAACAACGACTATGATCTGGTGCTTATGGACTGCATGATGCCGGTGATGGACGGATATCTCGCTACGACCGTCATTCGGGATGAAGCTTCAAATGTCAGAAACCACGCCATACCGGTAATTGCGCTTACGGCAAATGCACTGCGCGAAGACCGTGAAAAATGCATATCGGCAGGAATGAATGATTATCTGTCCAAACCGCTTGAATATGCGGAATTGCTTGCGATGCTTGAAAAATGGACGTCCCGTGATCCGAATCCAGCTGTTAAGAGACCATTTGCAGATGATCAGGTGAATATCACGCAACGGTATGAAAAAAGGATAGCTCTTTAATTATCCAACTCTTCCAATCAGCGTTCCGCTGCCAGCAGTTCACTCCTGATCATTTCAAAGTGATTACGGTGGGACCGCATACGCCAGTTCACGCTCCCCTGTTGCCTGATCCGCCAGGGAGGAGTGATGATATTCTGCCTCCCTTCCAGTAAAGTCCGGACATTATCTATCCCCCGACCGGAGTTTGGTCCGCTCTGCATTCCGCCCAGCCAGAGCTCCTCGGGGGTGTTAGCGGTTGACCAGGAAAATGGATCCGAAAAAAGAAAAGAAGCGTTTTTTGATTTAGCAATCCTGTTGATATCGAAGAGATGCGCCAGCGGATATCGTACCCGGTCGATCAAGTTAAGTGATGCCACTTGTTGGAATGTTTCTCCGGCAAAGGGGAGGGCCAGGGCATCGGCGATAATGAACTCAATGTTGTCGGTGCGCCAAGCAGCGGGAAGATCGAAACGGAAGGATTCACGAAGATTTCCCTCCAGCGGCATGGAAAAACTGATACATCTCTCGTTTGCCAGACGTCGTGCCGTGCGTATGAACGAAGGTGACAAATCGCAGCCAATTGCAAGATCGCTTCTGAGAGACATTTCAAATGTCAGTCTGCCTACCGCGCAGCCGGCATCAAAGGAAATTTTACTGTGCGGGGCAAGTATATTTGCCCAGACTGAGTAGGCATCTCCGGCATCGGGAGCTTTCATAAGGTCTGCGTAGTGACTCCAGAGATAACGGTCGACTGTGCCGGCCTCTTCATACTTCCACTGCCCGCCGCTGGTACCGGATTCCGGTATAGGGGTCAGAACAGCAATACCATCCCTGATTGGGAAACGTTTTCTGCATTTGCGGCAGGACAGTTCTCCAGTGATAATATCCCCGTTCTGTTCCTTGGATGAGGAAATGTCGAGAGGCTGTTCCCCTGGCAGACAGGCTGGGCATATCAACAGGGGAAGAAGTATGCGTTTCATGATGTCACCTCTGGAGGAAATCGGGAAGTTTCGAGTATGTCTCTTTAAATCTGATAATATCAAATCTTCGCAAGGTCAACCAATATCAGATTAGTCGACTCTAAGTAAAAAAGCGCGAAATCTCATTGCAGCAATACGTTTGAGTCCGCTTATATTTCACCAAATCTTCAATTGACAAGACCACTTCTAAAATGTATACAGTATGCACTTTTTCAGTTCATAACATCTGCCTGAAACCACATTATCCCACGAAGGAGGAACAACGATGATTGAAGCTTATCTTGCACATCAAGAGGAAAGGGCTGCCCAGGGTATCCCTGCACTGCCGCTTACTCCTGAACAAACCACGGATCTTTGCAAACTGCTGGAGGCTCCACCTGCCGGTAAGGAGGCATTCCTGCTTGACCTGTTGAAAGAGCGAGTTTCCCCGGGCGTCGATCCGGCGGCCAAAGTCAAGGCCGAGTTCCTGGCCGGGATTGTGAATGGCAGCAAAAAGTCTCCGCTGGTTTCCAAAGTGGACGCGGTCCGCATTTTGGGCACCATGCTGGGCGGCTATAATGTCAATCCTCTGGTAGATGCGCTGAAGGATGCCGAGTTGGCCGATGAGGCCGCCTGCGCTCTTTCCGGCATGACACTGGTATATGATGGTTTTGATCAGGTTGTGGCACTTTCCGCTTCCAACGCCGCCGCCAAGAAGGTTCTTCAATCCTGGGCCGATGCCGACTGGTTCACCAAGCGTCAGGGAGTGCCTGAGACAATCAAGGTCAAAGTGTTCAAAGTTGAAGGCGAGATCAATACAGATGACTTCTCTCCGGCCGGCGATGCCTGGAGCCGTCCCGACATTCCACTGCACGCACTGGCAATGGGCAAGACCCGTTTCCCCAACCGCCTGCAAAACATTGCCGACTGGCGCGCTGCAGGCCATCAGGTTGCCTTTGTGGGCGACGTTGTCGGTACCGGTTCTTCCCGTAAGTCGGCCTGCAACAGCGTGCTGTGGCACATGGGCCAGGATATCCCCTGCGTTCCCAACAAAAAGACTGCCGGTGTGATCATCGGCGGCGTTATCGCCCCGATCTTCTTCAACACAGCCCAGGACTCCGGCGCACTGCCGATCAAGGCTGACGTAACCAAGATGAACGACGGCGACGTCATCACTATCAACACTGCCAAGGGTGAGATCAGCAATGAGGGTGGTGAAGTTATCTCCACTTTCAAGCTGAACCCCAACACCATCGCTGACGAATTCCGCGCCGGCGGCCGTATTCCGTTGATCATCGGCCGTGCGGTAACTGTTAATGCCCGCAAGGCCCTTGGCCTGTCGGACACCGATGTATTCACACTGCCGGTCAATCCTGTTCCCAAGGCCGGTCAGGGCTACTCTCTGGCTCAAAAAATGGTCGGCAAGGCTTGCGGCGTTACCGGCGTTCTGCCCGGCACAGCCTGCGATCCCAAGATGACCACAGTCGGTTCGCAGGACACCACCGGTCCGATGACCGCTGACGAACTGAAAGAGCTTGCTTGTCTCAAATTCCTGTCACCAATGTTCATGCAGTCTTTCTGTCACACCGCAGCTTATCCCAAGCCGGCTGATGTCAAGATGCACAAGAATCTGCCTCCGTTCATCTCCGAGCGTGGCGGCGTTGCCCTCAAGCCGGGCGACGGCGTTATCCACTCCTGGTTGAACCGTCTGCTGCTGCCCGACACTGTCGGCACCGGCGGCGACTCACACACCCGTTTCCCGATCGGCATCTCTTTCCCGGCCGGTTCGGGTCTGGTGGCATTTGCCGGCGCCATGGGCTTTATGCCGCTGGATATGCCGGAATCCGTTCTGGTCCGTTTCAAAGGCAAATTCAATCCCGGCATCACCCTGCGTGACGCAGTTAATGCCATCCCTTACTGGGCTATCAAGCAGGGTCATCTGACCGTGCCTAAGAAGAACAAGATCAACATCTTCAACGGCCGTATCCTGGAGATGGAAGGTCTGCCTGAGCTGACTGTCGAGCAGGCTTTCGAACTTACCGACGCAGCTGCCGAGCGTTCCGCAGCCGCCGGTTGTATCCAGCTTTCCAAGGATTCTGTCGCCACCTACCTGCGCTCCAACGTTGCCTTGATGAAAAAGATGATAAAAGACGGCTACCAGGATCCGCAGACACTGCAGAACCGTATTGACGCAGTAAACGAATGGCTCAAAAAGCCGGAACTGCTTGAAGCCGACAAGAACGCCGAGTACGCAGCCGTGATCGAGATCGACCTGGCTGAGATTACCGAGCCGATCCTGGCCTGCCCGAACGATCCGGATGACGTCAAACTGTTGTCCGACGTGGCCGGCACCCCGATTCAGGATGTTTTCATCGGTTCCTGCATGACCAATATCGGTCATTTCCGTGCTGCCGCCGAAATCTGGCGTGGTCAGAAGTTCAACCCGGCTGTCCGCACCTGGATCACACCGCCGACCCGCATGGACAGCGACCTGCTCAAAGATGAAGCTTACTTCTCTGTCTACAGTGCCTTCGGCGCCCGTATCGAAATCGCCGGCTGCTCGCTCTGCATTGGCAACCAGGCCCGCGTACCGGACGGGGTCAACATGTTCTCCACCTCGACCCGT
>CAYQTC010000041.1:0-29329 GCA_964420435.1 uncultured Geobacter sp. | reverse complement strand
TCTTGTCGAAACGGGCCTTCTCAACATTGAGAATTTTTCCCTTAAGCGGCAGGATAGCCATATTTTTACGGTCGCGCCCCTGTTTGGCGGAGCCGCCGGCGGAGTCACCCTCGACCAGATACAGTTCGCAGAGCGCCGGATCTTTTTCCTGACAGTCGGCCAGTTTACCCGGTAGACCGCCCATATCCAGGGCCCCCTTGCGGCGTGTCAGGTCGCGGGCCTTGCGGGCTGCTTCGCGGGCACGGGCTGCTTCAATGGATTTATTAAGAATGTCCTTGGCAATTTTGGGGTTTTCTTCCAGAAAGACCGCCAGACGCTCATTCAGCAGCGATTCCACATAGCCCTTGACTTCGGAGTTGCCCAGCTTGGTCTTGGTCTGTCCTTCAAACTGCGGTTGGGGAATCTTGACCGAAATGACACATGTCAGACCCTCGCGCAGGTCGTCTCCGGATACGGTAACTTTCTCGTTTTTGAGCAGGTTATTGGCTGCCGCGTAGGAGTTCATGGTGCGGGTCAAGGCTGCCTTGAAACCTGCCAGATGAGTGCCGCCTTCGTGAGTGTTGATGTTGTTGGCAAAGGCGAAAATCTTTTCGTCGTAAGAGTCGTTGTACTGCATCGAGACTTCCATCTCGACCCCGCCTTTTTCGCCTTTGAAATACATCGGTTTGGGATTGATCGCAGTTTTGTTGCGATTCAGGTATTCGACAAAGGAGTTGATGCCGCCCTCGTAGTGAAATTCGTGTGACTTGCCATCTACCCTTTCATCGGTGATTTTGATGCGCACACCTGCGTTAAGGAAAGCCATTTCGCGCAGACGCTGTGAAAGGACATCAAATGAAAATTCCGTAGTTTCAAAGATCTCCTCATCCGGCATGAATGTGACCTTAGTACCACGCTTCTTGGTTTCACCGGTAACTTCCAGCGGCGCAACCGGATCACCACGACGGTAGGATTGACGCCAAACCTTGCCGTCACGACGGATTTCCAGTTCAAGCCATTTGGAGAGGGCGTTGACGACCGAGACTCCGACTCCGTGCAGACCGCCGGAAACCTTGTAAGAGTCGTTGTCAAACTTGCCGCCAGCATGAAGTACGGTAAGAACGACTTCTGCGGCCGACTTACCTTCGGTGGGGTGCATATCGGTCGGAATACCACGGCCATTGTCGACCACGGTGATGGAACCGTCGGTGTTGATTGTTACACTGACATTGTCACAATGCCCAGCCAGAGCCTCGTCGATGGAGTTGTCAACAATTTCGTACACCAGATGGTGAAGACCGGCACTGGAAGTTGATCCGATATACATGGCCGGCCGTTTGCGTACTGCCGATAGACCTTCCAGAACCTTGATATTATCTGCCCCATACTCTGGGGAGCTTTGTGTAGCGATTTCCTGTTCACTCATGCGGTTAATTTCCCTCGAACGTCAGATTGCCGTCTTCCACGCGAAAGACGGCGCAATGTGGTGCGGCCTCCAGCAGGGCTGGAGAGCGTTCCGTGGTTGTTATAAAAACCTGGATATCCCTTGCGATCAGGTATTCCATCAGGTTGCGGTTTCTGCCGGCATCAAGTTCGGAACTCATGTCATCCAGCAGAAGCAGCGGCGATTCACCAAAAATTTCCCGGAGGTTATCCATCTCCGCCATTTTCAATGAAAGTACAAAACTTTTTTGCTGACCCTGCGAACCAAACGACTTCAGCGGCCGCTCTTCCAGCAGGAAAGTCAGATCATCACGATGCGGACCGGCAGTAGTTGTACCGTAACGTTCGTCGGATCGTTCATGACGCTGGAACAGATTCATCAATTCATTACGGATCTGACCGCGCTCTGTTGATTGCACGCCATCCGGACGGTAGCTGATTCCGCAGGTCTCGTTATGCCCGGATATTGTGTCATAATGTTTGCGCAGTTTGACATCCAGCACTGCAACAAACCTGATGCGGCGTTCGATTACTTCGGCTCCGGCTTCTGCCAGTTTTTCAGTCCAGACATCCAACCCGCTTCTGTCTGCATTTTTCAGCAGTACGTTACGCTGTTTGAGAATTCTCTGATAATCGTGCCAACAGTGCAGATAACCGATATCACCCATGTAGACGGCCCGGTCCAGATAACGGCGCCTGGTTTCCGGGCCCATCCTGACCATACCTGAGTCGTCAGGGGAAAATATAACCGCATTCAATTTGCCATGCAGTTCCGAAGCACGGTGAACTGCTTTGCCGTCAATTTCAACCCTGCGTCCGCCCGCCTCCAGCAAAAGACGCAATTTATTACGTATTCCGCTAGACTCTACAACTCCATGAACCTGAGCTCTGTGTTCACCATGCCTGATCAATTCCGGCAATCGGGATGTTCTGAATGATCGGGGACTTCCAAGAAGATGGATAGCTTCCAACAGGTTGGTTTTCCCCTGCCCATTTAGTCCGTAAAACAGATTGAATTGTTCTCCAGGTTCAATGCGGATAGCACTGATATTTCTGAAATCATTGACTGCAAGATGTTGAAGGCGCATTGACCGTTTTTAAAGCCTCATTGGCATGATAACAGCCAGAAAGCTTTCAGACTTTTCAGGAACAATGATTGAAGGCGACAACTCATCCTTGAACTTCATATCTACATTTTCCGTTTCCGCCACTGAAAGGACGTCCAGTAAATAGCGGGCATTGAATCTGACCGAAATCGGGTCACCTTCGTAGGCAACATCAATTTCTTCCATGGCATCACCAAGTTCCGGGTTGCTTGAAGAAATCTTGATGCCGCCTGAAGAAATTTCCAGCATAATTCCTTTGAATTTTTCGCTGGACAGAATTGCCATACGACGAACCGAATGACTGAAGTTATCCTTGTTTACGGTAACGATCTGGTTGTTTGCAGTCGGTATGACCCGGTTGTAATCGGGAAATTCTCCGTCCACCAGTCGCATAACCATGTAGGAATCACCACGTTTGATTACGGCGCTGTTGTCCATGAACCCGAACAACAGAGATCCGCCTTCCTCGTCAGTGATCTTCTTCATCTCATAAACGCCTTTTTTAGGCAGAATAACACCTTTTAAAAGCTCCGGTCCAGGCGTTCCCTTAAAGTTTCCGGAAGCTATAGAAAGCCGGTGACCATCTGTAGAAACCATTTTAAGACAGTTTATACCGTCAGAACCCACTTCAACTTTGGCAAAGATGCCGTTCAGATTGTATTTAGTTTCGTCTGTACAAATTGCATATGATGTTTTATCGATCATGCCTTTAAGCAGCAGGCTTTCTATTTCAAATAGGTTTTCTTGCTTAACATCAGGAAAATATGGGAATTCATCTGGTGAAAGTCCGACTATGTTGAATTGAACTTTTCCGCATTTTATTTCAACCCAGTCGTTATCTTTTGTGGAGAAAACTATCTGTTGATTAGGAAGCTCCTTGACTATTTCATATAGTTTTTTGGCGGAAACAGTAATTTTTCCTGTCGCAGCCACCTCAGCGGAATAGCTGCTTTTCATGCCGACTTCCAAATCCGTTGCAGTTACTAGAAGAGACGATTCTGTGGCTTCCAGCAGAACATTTGACAGAATAGGCATCGATGTGCGTTTTTCAACTATGCCCTGTATTTTTTGAAGTGCTTTGAGGAACTGATCTTTGTCTATTCTGAATTCCATGTTCCACTCCTTACGACAGCTAGTATTATATTTTATATAAAGACTTAAAACCTGGTAGTACTTTGTAGGTCCTGTGGAAAAGGGTAATAATTAGCTAACTTATTAAATTAGTTTGTAAAAATACTGTGCAATGTATGTTGATAGTTTTGTTTGCGACTGACACTTTTGAACATGCGGCTTTTTTATCAACAGTTTTCCACAGCGGGTTAACAGGTTATGATCACTTCAGTAGAATATATTTTATTTCTTCTATGATTTTAGATAGTTTTACATCTTCAGAGATGGACTTATCTATCTTTTTGAACGAATGAATGACTGTAGAGTGGTCTTTGCCGCCAAATTTCAAACCTATATCCGGATAGGATGATTTGGTCATATCTCTGCAAAGCCAGATGGCTATCTGTCTTGCAAGGACTATATTTTTAAGACGTTTTTCAGATTTCAGGTCGGTCAACTTCATGTCAAAATAGTCAACTACAGTTTTCTGTATAAATTCTATGGTTACTTCCTTGCGCCTGTCTCCAAGAATATCCTTAAGATTTTCCTTTGCCATATCCAATGTTATGGGAATATTCTGGAGACTGCTGAAAGCACCTAACCGTATCAGCATTCCTTCCAACTCACGAATATTTCTTGTATCACTCGAAGCCAGAAAATAATAAACGTCTTCAGGAAGCCTAATGCGGGTTATTTCGGATTTTTTCTTCAGAATAGCTATTTTTGTTTCCACATCCGGAGGTTGAATATCAGCAATCAGACCCCATTCAAATCTTGATCTAAGACGTTCTTCAAGATCGGAAATTTCTCGTGGAAACTTGTCGGACGTAATTACAATCTGTTTGTGGGCATCGTGGAGAGCATTGAAAGTGTAAAAAAACTCTTCCTGAGTTCCGGTTTTACCTGAAATAAATTGAATATCATCAATCAGTAATACGTCTACATTCCTGAAACGATTCCTGAAAACATCCATTTTCTTCAATCTCAGATGATTAACCATTTCATACATGAACTTTTCTGCGGAACAGTAGTACACATTTGAATCGGGTGAATTTGCTCGAATTGTATGTCCAATTGAGTTGAGCAGATGGCTTTTTCCCAGTCCGACACCGCCATAGATAAAAAGCGGATTGTACGTATCAGCCGGATTATTGGCAACGGCCATTGCGGCGGCGTGCGCAAATTGATTACCGGTTCCGCTAACAAAAAGGTCGAAAGTATATTTCGGATTGAGATTTGTAAAAACCGGTTCAGGGAGTGCGGCTTGAGTTACGGTTTGTTCCTGACTGCTCTGGATTAAAAGATTTTCCGATAAAGGCTGTTGATCTTCATCAGCTCTTATTATGAAATCCAGAGTTACTGTCTGACCGGAAGCAACGGAAAGGGCATTGGTTACAATGTTCATGTAATGATCTTCCAGCCACTCTTTAACAAAAGAGTTGGGTACTGAAAGATAAACTGATGAACCTTGATGATGACTGTATTGAACCGGTTTAATCCAGGTTACAAAATCACCTTCAGATACAATTTTTTCTATATTTTCAGAGGCCTGCTGCCACGCTTCAAACATTTTGGAATGTATCACAATCGCCTTAAAATCATTGAAATCATCAACTCTGTCCGACAGTCTTCTAAATAGTAGACATAAATATTTACGAAACGCTACACACTGATTCCGATAGAGTTATCAACAATATTTTCAACAGTTGTTGATAACTTATTATGCTATAAATTACAGTATGTTGAATGTAGTTTAGGACATATTAAGGTTTATTTCAGACTGGCAGGTTACCAGAGCTGTCACCGTTTTTCAAGTCAAATCAATTTTTCATAATCATGCTAATGGTATAATAAAAATCTTGACACCGGGAGTCTCTTATGATTAATAACCCATTTCCTGAAAAATAATTGAGTAGAGGTAAACAAAGATGAAAAGAACATTCCAGCCCAGCAATATCTGTCGTAAGCGTACTCATGGTTTTATGGTTAGAATGGCCACAAAAAACGGTCGTTTGGTAATAAAACGCAGAAGAGCAAAAGGACGCAAAAATCTGTCGGTAAGAATTGCAACCAAGTAATAATACTGCGGTGTCTGTTGAAATCGAGGACGCAGCATTTCCAAAAACAGCTCGTTTGCGTAAGCGGGCGGAGTTTCTGCGTCTTTCCAATGCTCAACACAAAACTTCCGTAAAGGGTTTTTTGGTTGTCTGGTCTGAAAATAGCGGTATGTCAGCACGAATGGGTATTACAGCGAGCAAGAAGATTGGTTGCGCCGTTGTACGTAATCGTGTAAAACGCTATCTTCGAGAAGTCTTCAGACACGATCGCATGCTGCTTCCGCCCGTGGATGTAAATATCATTGCCCGCCGAGAATCAGCACTGATGGATTGCTCTGATGTTCGGCGGGAAATTACAAAAGCCTTCAGGCTTATAGGCACATCTACATGTTCAAGAGCATCATGCTCCTTGTGATCAGGGTCTATCAGAAGCTTATTTCGCCGTTTCTTCCCCAGGCCTGTCGTTTTTATCCCTCCTGTTCCGAGTATTCCCGAGAATCAATAACAAGGCATGGTGCCATAAAAGGTGCAGTTCTTACCATCATTCGAGTTGGTAAGTGTAATCCGTTTCATCCGGGTGGCTATGATCCGGTGCCATAATTCTGATAATTTGTAAACAAGTCAATCTTTCTTATTCTATAATACAGGTCAGCAAGATAAAGTCGGAAAATAATAAATAAAGAATACAATCAGGAGCTTTCATGGAAAAGCGTGCGTTTATTGCAGTCGGTCTTTCAATAGCGGTTTTTTATATATTCTCTATGATATTCGGTCCTGAGAAAAAACCGCTCGAACCAGCCAACAAGTCGACTGCATCCTCTGTTTCAGACAGCGCAAAGTCAGCGCCTGTTCCATCACCAGTCACACCAAATCAACAGGCCGTTTCTTCCGATCAGTCTTTGCCCACAAATGCCCCCCAAAAGAATGTTAACGTTGAAACAGATCTATATACGGCCGTCTTTTCATCGAGGGGAGGCAGTCTCAAGAGCCTGACACTTAAAAATTATCGAGAAGAAAACTCTCCTACCGCAAAACAGGTCACTTTAGGAAATGATGCCGATCCGAATATTCTGTCTTTTTCGACACGGGCTTCAGGTATAGCACTCACCGATAATACGGTTTACACGTCTGATGTTGATAGCGTCACACTGAACGGCAGTGAATCCAAACAAATCACTTTCAACTTTGTTTCCGGGCAGGGTTTTACCGTAAGAAAAACCTACACCTTTACTGCCGGTACGTACGGCATCAAGTTGGAAACTCAGATATTCAACAACTCCGCGGCACCATTGACCGGCTCTATTCAGCATGTAATGACATATCCGGCCGAACCCAAGGTCAAGGATAATCGTTATGATACTGCCGGAGCATATCTTTTTTCCGACAACAGTATTCAAACTAATAAGATCAAGGATGTTGCAACTTCTTCCAAACGCTATGAAAAAAGCGTTCTGTGGTCCGGTTTTGCTGACAAGTATTTCCTGAATGCAATCCTTGCCGAGAATAACAGTATTGCAACTGTTGAATTGAAGAAAAACCCAGCCGGTTTTTTTGAATCAGTTGTTTCTGCTCCGCAATTCGTGGTTAATCCGGGCTTGTCAACTTCAGTAACTCATCGTCTGTTTGTCGGCCCAAAGGATATCGACATCCTGAAAGCCCAGGGTAATTCGCTGGAGCAATCTCTCGACCTGGGTTGGTTCACGGTGATTGCAAAGCCGCTTCTTTATTCCATCAAGTTCTTCTATAAATACGTCGGCAATTACGGTGTTGCCATTATAATCATCACAATCATTCTTAAGGTTTTATTCTTTCCGCTAACACACAAGAGCTACAAGTCGATGAAGGGTATGCAGAAAATTCAACCCGAAATGACAAAGCTGCGTGAAAAGTACAAGGATGATCGCGATACCATGAACAAGGAAGTCATGGAATTATATCGTGAGCACAAGGTCAACCCGATGGGGGGGTGCCTGCCGATGGTTGTACAGATTCCCGTGTTCTTCGCGCTCTATAAATCTCTGATGTTTTCTATAGAATTACGTCATGCCCCGTTCTATCTTTGGGTAACAGATCTGGCGGATAAAGATCCCTATTACGTGACACCTGTAATCATGGGAATTACCATGTTTATACAGCAGAAGATGACACCATCACAAATGGATCCGATCCAGCAAAAGATGATGCTCGCATTGCCGGTTGTATTCACATTCATGTTCCTCAGTTTTCCATCCGGTCTTGTTCTCTACTGGCTGGTGAACAACGTATTGACAATCGGCCAGCAGATGTACATCAACAAGCTGGTCAAGGACTGACTGACGGCTAGGGAGTTATTACATGTATATCCGCGATACTATAGCGGCAGTCAGTACTCCACCCGGCAATGGTGGAATCGGCATTGTTCGGGTCAGTGGTAATCAGGCCGCCGCTATAGGAGATACTGTTTTTAAACCGATCCATGACGGTGGCCTTGAGAGCCACCGTTTTTATTTTGGATCAATATTCGATCCTGAAACCGGTGAAAATGTGGATGAAGCCATGGCTGTATTGATGCGTGGTCCACGCTCTTTTACCAGGGAAGATGTACTGGAGCTTCATTGCCATGGCGGCTGGCTGGTTGTGGAAACAGTATTGGCACTTGTGTTGAGATGCGGTGCCAGACTTGCAGACCCTGGTGAATTTACCAGGCGCGCTTTTTTAAACGGCAGGATCGATCTTGTTCAGGCAGAAGCGGTCATGGACATAATAGGATCAAATACCGAGGCTGCTCTCCAACTTGCACAGAAGCAGCGGGAGGGAGCACTTTCCAGACGAATTGAGGACGTTCGCGGAGCACTTATCAAGGCGCTGGCGCTGGTAGAGGCATACATCGACTTTCCGGAAGATGATATTGGTGATACAGATCTTCATCTTATTCAGAACAGTATAAGTAAGGCTCATGCAATCATAAGTGAACTGCTGGCCAGCTATGATGATGGACGTGTTTTACGTGAGGGTGTTTCGGTCTTGATCATCGGTAAACCGAATGTTGGAAAATCCAGCCTGCTGAATCTGCTGCTGAATGAAAACAGAGCTATTGTTACGCATATCCCGGGCACTACCCGTGACATAATAGAGGAAACTGTTATCATAAACGGTCTGGCGGTCAGGTTGCTGGATACCGCCGGCATTCGCCATACCGAAGATCTGGTTGAACAGGAAGGAATCAACCGGGCGATGGACAAGATTCCGTTGGCTGATCTGGTGTTGTTTGTTATGGATGCATCACGTCCGTTTACTTCCGAAGATCAGCATATATTTGATGCCTTGTCTGGCAGCAGGGTGGTTGCCGTACTGAATAAATCGGATATGCCGCGTCAGCTTGCAATACCGGAATCTGTGTCTTTTGATGCACAGATTGAAATGGCTGCGCGTAGTGGCGAAGGCCTTGAGTATCTCAAAAAGGCTGTCTGCAGTCATTTTCAGGCGAACACTTCTATCGACCGCCGGGAGCTTGTGGCCATATCCCGCTCCAGGCATCGCGATGCACTGATTACTGCTGATAGTGCTTTGCGACGGTTTAACGCGGGAATGGAA
Organism: uncultured Geobacter sp.; assembly: GCA_964420435.1. Classification (GTDB taxonomy): domain Bacteria; phylum Desulfobacterota; class Desulfuromonadia; order Geobacterales; family Pseudopelobacteraceae; genus JACRCG01. The sequence goes on along the minus strand of CAYQTC010000041.1, from coordinate 20,061 downwards.
GTATGTAATCTGGAACTTCTTGCGATTGATATTCGCGATGCTCTTGAGTCGGTCGGGTCAGTGACCGGGCAGACAACCGCAGATGAAGTTCTTGATCAGATATTCTCTTCATTCTGTATCGGCAAATGATACTAAGTCGCAATCAAGCGTTTACGTTGTTGGCCCTTCGACTTCGCTCAGGACAGGCTTGGTCGGTGGCTCCTCAACATACTGATAGTACGCCCCGGTCGCCACTATCCTTGCCGCCTGGTACTCATTTTGATTGCACCTTGGTATGACACCATTGTTTCACGTGAAACATAACTTCAGGATAGGCAATAACCATGATGACATATGATTTGATCTATGACGTGATAGTAGTGGGTGCCGGGCATGCCGGCTGCGAAGCTGCCTTGGCGGCAGCCCGTATGGGTTGCCGTACTATGCTTTTAACTATCAATCTTGATGCTATTGCTCTGATGTCCTGTAATCCGGCTATCGGCGGGCTTGCCAAAGGACATCTGGTCAAGGAGATAGATGCCCTGGGCGGCGAGATGGCCAAAAACATCGATGCTACCGGCATTCAGTTCCGCATTTTGAACACCCGCAAGGGGCCTGCGGTTCGCGCTTCGCGTGCCCAGGCTGACAAGCAGCTCTACCGGCTCAGGATGAAACGAATCCTTGAGCAGCAGGCAAATCTGGATCTGAAACAGGGTGAGGTAACGGCGCTGTATGTTGAGGACAATCAACTGCACGGAGTAGATACACGATCAGGGATTCGATTTCTTTGCAAAACAGTTGTAGTCACAACCGGAACTTTTATGCGCGGCCTGATACACATCGGTCTTACAAACTATCCGGGAGGTCGTGCAGGCGATCTGCCTTCGATCGGGCTCTCGGATCAACTGCGCTTGCTCGGGTTTGCTGTAGGCAGGCTCAAGACCGGCACTCCTGCGCGCCTTGACAGTCGCACGATTGATTTTTCCAAGCTGGAAGCCCAGCATGGCGACGATCCACCCATGCCGTTCTCGTTTTCCACCGAACGGATTACTATGCCCCAGGTTCCATGTCACATCGCGTATACAAATCAACGCTCTCATGAAATCATCCGTTCCGGTCTTGACCGCTCACCGCTTTATTCAGGAGTTATTGAAGGGATCGGACCTCGGTACTGCCCGTCGATAGAAGACAAGGTTGTTCGTTTTCCTGAAAAAGAACGGCATCAGACATTTATTGAACCGGAGGGGCTTGAAACGGTTGAAGTGTATCCGAGCGGCATGTCAACATCGCTTCCTATCGATGTGCAGATACCGTTTTATCGGTCGATGGTGGGGTTAGAGCGTGTTGAAATAATGCGACCGGCCTACGCAATTGAATACGATTATGTGGATCCGGTTCAGTTGCACTCTTCGCTGGAAACTAAAAATATACGCAATCTATATCATGCCGGGCAGATTAACGGGACTTCCGGTTATGAAGAGGCTGCCGGACAGGGACTGCTAGCCGGTATCAATGCCGCCTTGAGAGTTAAGGGCAGGGATCCTTTGGTGCTTGACAGGAGTCAGGGGTATATCGGGGTGATGATTGATGATCTGGTTACGCTGGGTACCAAGGAGCCGTACCGGATGTTCACGTCGCGCGCCGAATACCGTCTGCTGCTTCGAGAGGATAATGCCGATCTGCGATTGAGGGAAATAGGTTATGGACTCGGCCTTGTACCTGAATCCGAATATGCGTCGTTTGTTGAGAAGCGTGATATGATATCCAGTGATCTGGAGCGGATTGCAAGCACGAGACTCTCTTTATCTGATGAGGAAAACGAGGTCCTGTCACGTCTCGGTATAAGGGATGTGCAGAAGGGAACCACTCTGGAGCACCTGCTAAAACGCTCTGATATATCCTATTCCGAGTTGGCCGAAATGGATCATGTTTCACGTGAAACACCTGGCGAAGTCAGGGAACAGGTCGAAATTCAGACAAAATATCGCGGCTATATTGACAGGCAGCTGGAACAGGTCGAGCGGTCAAAGAAGATGGAAACAACCAAAATACCGGCAGAAATGAATTATGAGTCAGTTAAGGGTTTGACAACCGAAGTACGTGAGAAACTGGAAAAGGGACGCCCGGACACACTTGGGCAGGCATCACGAATTCCTGGTATGACGCCGGCTGCCATATCCATATTGGCAATAGCATTAAAGTCCGGTGTCTGGAAGAGTGGTTCAAAATGATGTTCAGGGGTATTTGTCTATGATCGCAGATCTTCTCGTGCGGGAAACAGCAAATATGGGGCTGACGCTTTCCAGAGAAAATATAAGTGCATTCGAGACGTTTGCCAGTGAGCTTATAAAATGGAATCGCAAGGTTAATCTAACAGCAATAACTGCAGAAAACGAAATTGTGATTAAACATTTTATCGATTGCCTGCATCTTGCTCCTTATGTACTGAACGAAGATATTCTGCTTGATATTGGGTCCGGTGGCGGACTGCCGGTAATTCCGTTGAAAATTGTAAAACCCGAAACAGCTATGGTATCGGTTGATGCTGTTGGTAAGAAAATAAATTTTCAGCGGCATATTATTCGACTGCTTGGTCTGCAAAAAATCGAGGCGCTGCATTCCAGAATTGAAGATCTCCACAAAACCCATGCGGGCAAATTCAGCCTGATCACTTCGCGTGCATTTACCCGACTTGATCATTTTGTGTCATTGGCAGCTCCGCTGCTGGCTGAGAACGGACGCATCATTGCAATGAAGGGTTCGGCAGCTGATGACGAAATTACGGTCAGCAATGATATCTTAAAGACGCTTGGCTTCACAATTACATCGCATCACCCCTACAATCTGCCTGCAAATATGGGAAACAGGGTGCTGGCAATAATGATGTCTTGTAAACCCGCATAAAAGCTGGCTCCGAGAAGGCTTGCTTCAAAAACGCCTTGTAAAGCCGTTTTTGTCGTTGACCTATACCACATGCAGCGTTTTGTGTGATTGTTGTTTTAATGGCGATTCTGTGAGTATGGGTGCCGAATTGCCTGTTTTGGCTGATTACGCCTGAGAATGAAGTTGCAGATGAGAAGAATCTGCTCTAAAGTGTTCAATTATCGCTAACTAAAGCTGATGGAGGTCCATATGAAAAAATTGATCTGCATTCTGGTTATTGCAACTCAGATTTCCGCCTGCGCAACATATGAAAACAGATCGGTGTCGTTCAGGCCACCTCAGGAATATGCCAATTATCAGGATGCCGATGGATTGATGGTAGGCGCCGAGCCATTTGCCGACAAAAAGCAGGCAGAAGATGCTTTTGGTTTCGATATCAGATCGGCTGGCCTTCTTCCGGTTCAGATTGTAATGGATAACCGCAGTGGTCAGGGCGTCGAGGTTGTGTCGGGTCAAACTTTCCTTGTGGATGGATCCAACCGGTACTGGAAGATTCTTTCAAACAGTGAGGCGGTTGAGCGGGTTGAAAAAGCTACCGAATCCGGGGCCATCATGAGCGGAGCTGGGAAAGGTGCCGGATGGGGCGCCGCAGCGGGTGCTGTGCTTGGTCTGGCGCTTGGAATTGTATCCGGGAGGAATGTAGCAGAGTCGACAGTCAAGGGTGGTGTGCTTGGCGGAGCTGGCGGGGCGGTGATTGGCGGTGCCAACAAAGCCGGCGATGATCGTCAGCGGGAATATAAAATCGCTGATAATATACGCGACAAAGGAATTGAAGGCAAAGTCATGGCGGCCAATAATCTGGCAAACGGATTCATCTTTTTTCCGGGCGAAGCAGAATCGGTCAAAGACCTGCGCCTGCAGTTAAAATACCGTAACAGCGGAATAGTCAAGACCATCAATCTGAAATTGCGCTAGGCGGTGGTAATCCGGGTCTGTAATGACGGAACGAAAGGTATAAATAACAACTGTGCCTGAAATAGATAGAAATGAAGCCCTGCGAATGTTGACCGGCGGAGACCTGCTGACCATCGGTGCAGCTGCTGACAAAATTCGCAGAGACATGCATCCCGAAGGCAGAGTGACGTTTGTAGTAGACCGCAATGTGAACTATACCAACGTATGTGAGTCCAAATGCTCCTTCTGTGCATTTTATCGTGACAGACAGGCTGAAGATGCTTATGTCCTCTCGTATCAGCAGATTTATGAGAAAATTGCCGAGCTGGTAGAGCAGGGCGGTACTCAACTGCTGATGCAGGGGGGGCTCAATCCCGATCTGAAGATAGATTTTTTTGAACAGCTGTTCAGGGAAATAAAAAACCGCTTTCCGTCTGTCCGGAATCACTCGCTTTCGCCGGCTGAGATAACGTGCATTGCGGCAAACTCCGGGTTGAGTCTGGATCAGACTTTGCTCCGCCTGAAGGTTGCCGGACTGGATTCAATCCCCGGCGGCGGCGCCGAGATACTGGTTGATGAAGTTCGAAGCAGAATTTCTCCCAACAAGATCGGATGGCGGCAGTGGGGTGACGTTATGCTGAAGGCAGCAGCCATCGGCATGCCGACAACGGCTACAATGATGTTCGGCAGCGACGAAAAGCCTGAGGACATTGTCGAACACCTCTTTCGGGTGAGAGAAATACAGGCTCAGGGAGGCTCCTTCACAGCCTTCATCCCCTGGACTTACCAGCCCGGGAATACCGAGCTGGGCGGCACTACAGCCACAGGAATCGATTATCTGAAGGTATTGGCCCTGTCTCGAATCGTTCTGGACAACATACCGAATATCCAGGCCAGCTGGGTGACGCAGGGCGCCAAAATGGCTCAGATTGCACTCTTTTTCGGAGCCAACGACCTGGGAGGCACGATGCTGGAGGAAAACGTTGTTGCCGCTGCCGGCTGCAGTTTCCGGATGTCCCAAAACGAGATGATTCAATTAATAAATGGCGCTGGCTTCCGTGCCGCCCAGCGTACAACAACCTATTCCATTGTCAGGGAGTTTGCGGTTTGAGTACTTTATACAAGCAGGCTGTAACCTGCGAAATTATCACCAATGTTGCCAGACTTGCCGAAGTTGCAAATGTCCTCAGCCAACAAACAGAGATTGCTGTAGATCTGGAAATGGACTCGCTTCACCATTATCAGGAAAAGGTATGTCTGATACAGGTTTCGACCCGTCAGGAAAACTGGCTGATTGATCCGCTGGCATGCAAAGATATGAGTCCGCTGTCCGGCCCGCTTGGCGATCCTTCCATCTTGGTCGTCATGCATGGCGCCGATTATGATATCCGCTCGCTGCACCGCGATTTCGGCATTGAGGTTACCAATCTCTTTGATACGATGCTGGCTGCGCGTTTCCTCGGCATTTCGGAATTCGGTCTGGCAGCTCTCCTGAAAGCGCGTTTCGGCATTGAGCTGGACAAGAAGTATCAGAAGGCGGACTGGAGCAAGCGCCCGTTAAGCCGCGAAATGAGCGCGTACGCTGTGGCCGATACATCCGATCTGCTTCCGTTGTATGATCAGTTCCGCGCCGAACTGCAGCAGAAGGGACGGCTGGCCTGGCTCGAAGAAGAATGCCGTCTGGTTTGTCAGGCGCGGGTAACGGAAAAAGAGGGGCCGCTGTTTCTTTATTGCAAAGGCGCCGGCAAACTCAGAGGGCGCAGCCTGGCGATTCTGGAAGAGTTACTGCAGCTTCGGGACAGTCAATCACAGTTGCTGGATCGACCGCCATTCAAGGTTCTTTCTGCTGAAACCCTGCAGGAGATTGCCGAAATCAGACCGCGTACTATGGGAGAACTGGCCAGTATCAAAGGAATGACACCCGGGCAACTTGCCCGCCACGGATCAGCTTTGCTGGCGGCTGTTGCGCACGGCCTGGAAATTCCTGAAGAAAAACTGCCGGTTTATCCGCGAACCCGCAAAAACGACCTGGTGGATGGCGCCAAGGAACGGCTCAGGTCGCTAAAAAACTGGCGAGACCAAAAAAGTTCCGCTTTGGGTCTTGAGCCGGGTGTCCTTGCCCCCAATTGGATGCTGGAATCTGTGGCGGATATTGCTGATGCCTCATGCGCGACGCTGAATGATATTCCGGGAATGCGGGATTGGCAGAAGCAGCTATTCGGAAAAGATCTTATCGAAACGGTTGCTGCTGCAATATAACAAGGACCTGCTATGGATCAACCCTATTTAAGCATCGTAGTACCGGTCTACAATGAGGAGGCCAATCTAGTCCCCCTGATGGAACGGCTGTATCCGGCCGTTCAAAGTACTGGCCGATCTTTTGAAATACTCTTTACCAATGACGGTTCCCGCGACCGATCGCTGGAAATACTGCGCCGAATGGTTGCTGAGTTTCCCGGTGTCAAGGTGATTGAGTTCAACGGAAATTTCGGGCAGCATATGGCCATTCTGGCTGCATTCGAGATGTCCAAAGGTGAAATTGTAATAACACTTGATGCAGACCTGCAGAATCCTCCAGAAGAAATTCCTCGCCTGGTGGCCGAGATCGAAAAGGGTCATGATGTGGTCGGCACGATCCGCCAGCAGCGCCAGGATTCTGTGTTCCGCAAACTGGCCTCCCGAATCGTCAATATAACCACCAACAAAATCACCGGCATGCAGATGCAGGACTACGGCTGCATGCTGCGGGCCTACCACCGCTACGTGGTTGACAATATAAACCGCTGCCGTGAATCCACAACCTTCATCCCGGCCCTGGCGCAAACCTTTGCCTCCAATCCGAGTGAAATTGAGGTCGGCCACGCCGAGCGTGCCATGGGGGAGAGCAAGTACTCCTTTTACCACCTGATCCGGCTCAACTTCGACCTGATGACCGGTTTTTCAGTGGTGCCGCTGCAGCTGTTTGCGCTGTTCGGCATCATGACCTCACTGATGTCCTTGGCCTTCGCCATATTCCTGCTGGTTCGCCGTTTTATCGTCGGCGCCGAAGTGGAAGGGGTCTTCACGCTGTTCGCGATCCTGTTTTTCTTCATCGGCATTATCATTCTTGGAATCGGCATCGTCGGTGAATATGTGGGCAGGATTTATCAGGAAGTGCGCAAGCGTCCCAGATTTGTGGTCAGGAGGACTTTCGGGTTTGAAGAATAACCGACTGGTGGTTTGTGCCTATCATAATGTCGGCTATCAATGCATCCTGGAACTGCTGCGCCAGGAAGCCGATATTGCGCTGATCTTCACCCACGAGGATTCACCGACCGAAGAGATCTGGTTCTCGTCGGTACGGGAACTTGCCGATCGACACGGCATACCATATCTGACCAGTGACATCTCCCTGCCTGAAAACGTTGAGCTGGTGCGGCAGATCGCACCGGACTTCATCTTTTCGTTCTACTACCGCAACATGATCAAACCGGAAGTGCTGGAAATTCCCCGTTTGGGATCCCTAAACCTTCACGGCTCCTACCTGCCTAAATACCGCGGGAGAGTACCTGTCAACTGGGCTGTGATTAACGGTGAAAGCGAGACCGGAGCCACTTTGCATTACATGGTTGAAAAACCGGACGCCGGCGATATTGTTGATCAGGAAAAAGTTGCAATTGAGTTCACCGACACCGCTCATGATGTCTTCGAAAAGTTGACCGATGCGGCCGTGACTGTCATCGCCAGGGCATGGCCGCTATTGCGCGAAGGTTCGGCGGCCCGTACCCCGATGGATCTCAAGGCCGGAAACTACTGCGGCGGACGCAAGCCGGCTGATGGCCAGATCGACTGGACCAAAAGTGCGGTGCAGATCTACAATCTGATACGCGGCGTGACCCACCCATATCCGGGTGCATTCACGCATCTGAACGGCCGGAAGGTTACAATATGGCGGGCCTGGCCTGTTGAAGGGAGTGCGGCACCGGGGCAGATCGCGTCACAAACTCCGCTGCAGGTCGGCACAGGCAGTGGTCTGCTGGAGATCCGTTTGCTGCAGATCGAAGGCGATACGGAGCAAGATTCTAAACAGTTTGTACAACATCATATTGGCGCAATGTCGGTATTCGTTTAAAAAATAATCCAAAAGAACAGGAGCAGCAATGAAAGTACTGATATTAGGCGTCAACGGGTTCATCGGCAATGCCCTTACTCACCGTATTCTGACTACCACCGACTGGGAAGTATTCGGCCTCGATATGGCCTGCGACAAGCTGGAGCGCTCGCTGGGCGATCCACGCTTCCATTTTCTGGAAGGGGATATCACGATCAACAAGGAGTGGATCGAGTACAATATCAAAAAATGCGATGTGATTCTGCCGCTAGTGGCGATTGCCACACCCGTAACCTACGTCAAGGATCCCCTGAGAGTCTTCGAGCTGGATTTCGAAGAAAACCTCAAAATCATCCGCCTCTGCCACAAATACAAGAAACGGGTCATATTCCCCTCCACCTCAGAGGTCTACGGCATGAGCCCCGACGCCAACTTCGACGAAGAAAATTCGCCGCTGATGCTGGGGCCTATCAACAAGGAGCGCTGGATTTACTCCTGCGCCAAACAGATGCTGGACCGCGTCATATACGCCTACGGAAACCACGAGGGGCTCCGATTCACACTGTTCCGTCCTTTCAACTGGATCGGTCCCAAGCTGGACAGCATTCACACCGCCAAAGAGGGCAGTTCGCGTGTACTGACCCAGTTTCTGTACAATATTTTGGCCGAGGAGCCGATCCTGCTGGTGGATGGCGGCAACCAGCGCCGTTCATTCACCTATGTTGAGGACGGCATCGACTGCCTGATGAAGATCATTGCCAACGAGAACGGTTGCGCCGACGGCAAAATCTTCAACATTGGCAATCCGGCCAACGACCTCTCCGTCAAGGAGCTGGCCGAAAAGCTGCGTTCCATGGTAGCCGAATTCCCGCTCTACAAGGATAAAGCCGACAAATGCCGGATCGTGGAGACCTCCGCCGACACCTTCTACGGCAAGGGCTACCAGGACATGCTGACCCGCGTTCCGTCGGTAGAGCGGGCCAGGGAGTGCCTGGGGTGGGAGCCGATAACCACTGTAGATGATGCGCTGCGCAAGACACTTGAGTTTTACCTGGTGGATGAGCGGGAGAAGCTGAGTGAGTTTCTGTAGGGAATGAGAAGCCGTTCCGGATTTACGCTGATAGAAATTGTAGTGGTGATGGTCATCATCGGCATGGTGATGATGCTTGTGATACCCCGTCTCCCATCCTCGGACAGCGAAAATCTGAAAATATCGGCCCGTACCATGGCAGCCACACTTCGCTATCTGCAGGAGCGGGCCGCTACCACCGGAACCGGCTATTACCTGCAGATGGCGCCCGGAACTGATACATTCAAACTGTTTCAAATAGCTGCTGACGGGAGCGGCAAAGAACCGTCCGACCCGCTGCTGCAGAAACCGCCGCTGAAAGAGGGTATCCAGGTGGCCGATGTGGTTGTCCCGCGACTGGGAAAGGTTGTTGACGGCCAGTTGCGGCTGGATGTGGGCATGACCGGGCTGAGAGATTTTGTTACGATTCATCTGCGTTCAACCGAAGGAAAATTCTGGACCGTGATGGCGTTTCCTGCCGGCGGTAAAGTCAAGTTTTACGAAGGGTATCAAGAGGAACCTCTATGACACCATTCGGTACGAGAGGTTTCACGTTGCTGGAAGTGATGATCGCGCTGGCCATAATGGCCGGAGTTGTCATCACACTGCTGGGGGCGGTCAATTACCACCTTGGAGTGATAGCAAACGAGCGGGCCAGCATCGCCATGACGCTGCTGGCCCGGGCCCGCATGGCGGAAATTGAAAAAACGCCGACAAAGGGAGAAGGGACTTTTGCACCATTCCATCCGGACCTGAAATGGAAAGCTGAACTTCTGCCGGCAACCCTTCCCGGGCTGCAGAAGCTGGTGGTCCGAGTCCAGCGCACAGGTGACAGCAGGGAGGTGGCACTTGTCCGCTATATCCCGCAATAACGGCTTCACACTGCTTGAGGTTCTGATCGCCGTGGTCCTGCTCGGTATCCTGGCGGGAGCGCTTTACGGCAGCTATTTCGGTGTTGTCCGGGCCCGCGAGCGGTCGGCAGAGGGGATGGAGTCGCGTCGTGAGCTGGGCGCCACCCTGGATCTGATCCGCCGGGAGGTGTCTTCTGCGATGTACAGCCGCAATGACAAGCGCCTGCGCTTTGTCGTGGAAGACCGCGACAATTTCGGCGTTCCATCGTCAACGTTGGAGCTGACGACTCTGGTACCGTTGGACACGTCGCGCAAAGAGTCGGGCATTGTGGTGGTTCAGTACCGCATGACGGAGAAAGATAAAAAACGAACCTTGGCACGTCAGGAGCGTGATGTTATTTTTGACGGACCGGCGGCCGTTCAGGCCTTCCCGCAGATGGAACGGATCAGCGCCTTTCTGGTTGAGTGCTATGACGGATCTAAGTGGGTCAAAAGCTGGGATACGGCGATAAACGGTGCCTTGCCCAAGTCATTGAGAGTTACGGTACAGGTTGAGGAAGATGGCCGGCCGGTCGAGTTTTCGGTGCTTGTCACCCCGAGACTGAGCGGTTCATGATGCGAAAGCTGCAGGATAAATCGGGATTTGCGCTCGTGCTGACCCTGGTGGTGACGGCCCTGATGGTGGCGGTGGTGGTCGAGATGATCCATCAGGTGTATGTGGATGTGTCGCTCAGCCGCGGTTTCAGGGATGGGCAGCAGGCCTCGATTCTGGCCGAATCCGGTGTCATCGGCGGCGCGAAGCTTTTGCAGATGGGGCTTTCCAACCGTGCCTACACATCGCTTTCGGACAAATGGGCCGAGCCGATCAAACTGGATGACGAGATCGGCTCAATTGTCATTACAATCAGCGAAGAGAGCGCCAAGATCAACCTGAATGATCTGGTGTCTGATGATGGAGAGTACAAAGATTTTATTCTGCCTGCCTTGAAGCGTCTTGGAAAGCGGTTGCAGCTGCCGGAGGAGTCCTGGGGAGCCCTGGCAGATTGGATTGACAGAAATGACCAGCCCCGTTCCGGCGGTGTTGAAAGTCCCTATTACCGCAGCTTGAAGCAGGGCTATGACGCACGTAACGGCAAACTGGCTACGCTGACAGAACTGTCGCTGGTCAAGGGTTTCACACCCGAGCTGTTCGGTAAGTTGCGGCCGTTTGTAACGATCTGGTCGGAGCATCCTGCGGGGTCAGCGAGGATCAACATCAATACCGCTCCTAAAGAGGTCATTGCAGCGTTGGATGATGGCATTGATGATCGTGCGGCGGAAAGCATTCTGGAAAGACGGAGGTTGACGCCGTTTAAAACGACGGGTGAGCTTTCCCAGGTTCCAGGACTCGATGCGGGTGTGGTTCAGAGTCTGTCAGGTTCGTCCTGGCTCTCCGTCAAGGGCAATCTGTTCAGAATCACAGCCGTCGCAAAAGTCAAGGATGCCGGGCGTATGGTTGAAGCGGTGGTACGGTTGGACGGCGCTACGCCGGAATTCCTGTCATGGCATGAATATTAGCAAGTTAGAGCATATCCAGCGCAGGTGAGGTGTAACAATCCGATGGATTATCTGATACTGCAGGTCGAAGAAAAACGGGTTACGGTTGCCAGATTCAGGATGTCGGGACGTTCGTCCGAACTGGGCGGCGCATCCATGTTTGAACTGGACGGTGAGCATTCGCTGGCTGGTGCCCTTGCAGAGATCGCCAATGGTGTGACCGGTAATCCGCGCGTCATACTCTGCCTGCCTCCGGCAATGTTTGCGATGCGTACGGTTTCGCTGCCGTTTGACGATCTCCGCAAAGTGCGCGAAGTGCTGTCGGCCCAGCTGCAGGGCGAGCTGTCGCTGCCGCTGGATGAACTGGTGATGGATGCACTGTCAGCCGGAAGCGGCACCTTCCTGGCGCTCTGGGCAAAAAAAAGCGACATCAGCCATGCGATAGAGATGTGCCGCAAGGCTGGAATCGAACCCCAGGTGGTCAGCTCGCTCCCTTTTGCGGACAGTTATATTCAGGGAGTGCCGTCTGACTGCGCGATCTATGACGGAAATGCGCTGACGATACTGAATTCCGGAAAGCTGATCTTTTTCCGTGCCATGGACTCCGCTTCGGCCCAGACCATGATTCCCTCCACCATTTCCGCGCTTGAAATGGCCGGGACACTGTTGCCGCCCGGAATCTGTCTGATCGGCCCAGAAAACAGTGAACTTGCCCGAGCCGGAGTCCTGCCGCTGCCGACATTGCAGCTGCGTGCGCCTGCCGACACTGGTCATCTCTTCAAAAACGAAGGAACCTTTCAGCAACTCGCCGGATTGCATGCCGTTGCCAGAGCCTGCCAGGCCGGCGATCTGGTCGATTTCCGCCGGGGAGAGCTTGCCTGGACAGCCGGCGATGCCAAAATCCGTAAAAAACTGATCCTGACCTCTGTTCTGGCCGCCGTGGTTATTGCGGTACTGTTTGCGGGCAAGGGACTTCAATACCGGGCGCTCAGCGCTGACATCGTTTCCTTGAATAAATCTATTTCCGGTATCTACCGTGAAATATTTCCCAATCGTGCCAAGGCGGTTGACGAACTGTCGGAAATCAGGGGTGAGATCAAAAAACTGGCCGGCCCGGAAAATTCCAGCGGTTATCTGGATCTATTGAAAAAGCTGGCCGAAGCCAAGGGCAGTACGATCAACGGTCTCTATGAAGCCGAAGTTGAGGGGCGCAATCTGCGCATAAAGGGGGATGCCCGCTCTGCCCAGGCGGTCAATGAATTCAAGTCGGCGCTGATGCCGCTGCTGGCGACCGTAGAGCTAGGCGAAGTCAAGAGCCGACCCGACGGAATATTCACTTTCAGTCTGACCGGAACACTCAAGGAGGGATCGAAATGAGACTTCTGGAGCAGTTTCGTGCAATGTGGAATGATCTGGACCAGCAGACACGCCTGTGGGCAGGGTATGCGCTGATCGCCCTGCTGGTGGCGGCGCTGGGGTGGTCGGCACTGGCCGGCAGGGTTGCCGGACTGGAGAAGAAGCTCAAGGCCCGTGAGAATGTGCTCAAGGAACTATTGCCGTTGAAAGTGGCCTACCTTAACGCCAGGCAATCATCCGATCTGCTGACCGGGCGGATGGCTTCGCTGCGGCCGGATGATTCGCCGGCCAAAATCATTGAAGAGATCGGTATCAAAGGCAAAGGCGTCAAGATCTCGCCGCTCAAAGGGGAAGAACGGAGCGGAATTATCGAGGATGCCGCTGATGTGCGCGTTGAAGGTTTGACGTTCAATGAAGCGGTCAATCTGATCTACCGCCTTGAAAAAGGGAACCGCCCGCTGGCGATCAAGAAATGCAATCTTCGGGTCCGTTTTGACGACCCATCGCGCTGTGACCTGTCAATGATCCTGGCAATGCTTAAACCGGCGCCCGGACAGGCAAAATGACCAACAGCCGCAAGTTGCTGAGCGCCGTATTACTGCTGGTTGTAGCGGTTATGCTGTTCTCCAGTTTTTTCTATCTGTTTTTCCCGGCCGGTCGGGTGGATAACGCTCTTGAGAGGATGCTTGAGCCGCAGGGGCTGAAGCTTTCACCAGCGGTACACAAGACGCTGCTGCCCGGCCTGGCCTGGGATAATATGCAGCTTTCTTCAGCACAAGGCCAACTGGTTCGCTTCGACAGGTTGCGGGTAAGGCCGCTCCTGCTTCAGTTGCTGACAGGACGTGCGGTCATATCATCTTCGGCTGTTATTGGAAACGGACGTCTGGATCTCAGGTATGCTCTGAACGGCAAGGATGCGCTTGATCTTTCATCGACAGGCATCAATCTGTCAGATATTCCCTTTTTCAAGTCGGCACTGGGGGCCAGGGCCGTTGGATTGCTCTGGAGCCAGGGAACCCTGCTGCGTGGTCCCAAGGGGTTGAGTGGAGACCTGAAGCTGGAAATACGCCAGTTGGAGTTCTCGGGGGTCAAGCTGGGGGCGTTTCCGCTGCCGGATGCTGGCGGCCTGAAGACCCAGGGGATGATAAGGGTCACCGACAGCCGGGCCAGGCTGGAGAGCTTTACGCTGGAAGGCGACGGCATCTACATGCGGCTGTCGGGTGATCTGCCCACCGGTGCCAATGCCGGCTTGACACCGCTGAATATGACCCTGGAAATCATGCCGAAACCGGAGTTTTTGGAAAAGCAGAAGCTGGTTTTCATGCTGCTGGCCAGGTTTATGGCATCTCCGGGTGTTTACAAGGTGCCGATCCGTGGAACACTGGTGAAGCCTGAGATATTATAGCGGACAAGGAGTTTCTCTATGATGGCGCTTAAGTTGGGAGAATTACTGATCAATGAGGGGCTGCTTACCAATGAGCAACTAGAAGAGGCACTCAAGTGCCAGGTTATCTTCGGCATCAAACTTGGAAGCAGTCTGATAGAGCTGGGCTTTATTGACGAGATCAGGCTTGTGAAACTGCTTAGTAAAAAGCTTGGTGTGCCGGCTGTTACCCAAAAAGAACTGATGGAAATCCCTCACAGCATCTACAGCCTGGTGCCGTCGGCGGTGGCTGAAAAATATCGTGTGCTTCCATTCAAGCTGGAAAACCGGCGTCTGAGTGTGGCGATGAGCGACCCGACTGATTTCAAGGCGATTGATGAAATTTCTTTTGTAACCGGCTATATAATTCAACCCTTCATTGCGCCGGACATCAACGTCTCCTTTGCACTTGAAAAATATTATCAGATAAAACGCGACATGCGTTACATAAGAGTGTCAGGAGGCGGCTTTAAGCGTCCGCCCCAGACTAAACCGGAACCGGCTCAGCAGACAGTGCTGCCTCTGCATGAACCGGCGTTGCATGATCCGATTGCGGTCACGTACCAGAAAGAAGACGGGGAACTTCTTAATATCGAAATCCCCGCTGAATTTGAAGGATTCGGGGCCTTGCCGGATCTGCCCGAAGAATCTTTTACTCATTCGGAAAAGCTGGAACGGTACACAATCGATGCGCTGTCGCTGGACTTTGCCTCCGCCAGAGAGCGTGACGACATAGCTGATGTATTTATAAAATACCTCGGTCAGGAGTTCAGCAAGGGCGGGCTGTTTATTGTCAGGGGAAGCGTGGCGGTGGGATGGCGTGCAATTGTTGACGGTAATAAAGTCAGCGAATTTGATGCGGTTTCTATAGAGCTCAAGGCCCAGTCGGTTTTGAGCAGTGTTCTTAATGAATCACGCTACTTTATGGGACCGCTTGCCGCAACGGCCGGAAATGATCCGATAATCAAGGCGTTGCAGTTCTCGGCCAGTGACATTGTCCTGGCGCTGCCGGTTATCATGCTTAAAAAAGTAGTGGCGGTGGTGATCGTTTCCGCCGAAATTGAGGCGCTGGGCAAGCGGCTGCAGGAGCTGCAGAAGCTGGTTTACAAGTCCTCACTGGCTTTTGAAATGCTTATCATCAAGAACAAGATACTGATGACATGAAAATCGGTCTGATGGGGGGGACCTTCAACCCGATCCACAATGCCCACCTGCGGATTGCCGAAGACGCCCGAATCGCCTGCGGTCTCGACCGGGTAATCTTCATCCCGGCCTCCGACCCGCCCCACAAGAAACTGGCCGGAGATGTGCCCTTCGATCTTCGTTGTCAGATGGTCCGCCTGGCAATAGCCGGCAATCCTTTTTTTGAGCTGTCTCTGCTGGAAGGGGAGCGGAGCGGGAAATCATATTCGATCGACACGATACAGATTTTCCGGGAACAGAGACCAGATGACGAACTGTTCTTTATCATCGGCGGTGATTCCTTTCTGGAGATCGGTCTGTGGCACCGTTATGCAGATATATTCAGCTCATGCCATCTGATTGTCTTTGAGCGCCCGGGCTGCCTGATTGAGAACCCTTATGGAGCCCTTCCTGTTGTTATAAGGGAGGAGTTCAGTTATGATGAAAGCTCACGGTGTCTGTCGCACATCTCCGGCCATGTCGTGAATTTTGCGCCGGGCGTCTTGCAAAATATTTCATCCACCGCAATCCGGAGGCTTTCCGCCGCCGGAAAGAGTATAGATGGACTTGTACCACCAGCAGTAGCAGCATATATCTCGCAGCAAAGGATCTACAACGAATGCCAGTAAAAAAAACCAAAACGGTCGAAAAAACGACCCTGACCGCCAGTGAACGCGCCCTGAAATGCGCCGAACTGGCTTATGACAAAAAAGCCTTTGATATCTGTGTGCGCGACATCTCCAGGGTCTCATCGATCGCCGATTACATGGTGATCATTTCCGGAGCGTCCGACAAACAGAACCAGGCCATTGCCGACAACATCCGCACCGGATTGAAAAAATACGGCAAGGTAAACGATATCGAGGGCGCCAGCGACGGCAAATGGATCGTTATGGACTACAGCGATGTGCTGGTGCATATCTTCCATGACAATCTGCGCAGATACTATGATTTGGACGGTTTGTGGGGCCTGGCGCCGGAAATGGAGTTGCCGGCGGAGATCAAGGCGGCCCGCAAGGAAACCGATTTTTGAGACGGATTCGCCTTCAAACGAATAGCTGCGTTGCTTCGTCGTCGCACTCGTCGACGTACTTGAAGTACGCCTGCGTCGGCTCCTTCTCGCTGCCTTGCTATTCGCTCGAAATCGAATCCTTAGATTTAGATGGGGCTGTCGCCCCATGAAACTGAAGGTATTGTGGGTCGGCAAGAGCCGTGACCCGTGGGTCAAGGATGCGGTCGATGAATATGCCGGCCGCATCCGGCGCTATTGCCCGCTGGAGCTGATCGATATACGCGATGAGAAGGGCGCTGAAGCGGAGGAGATGCGCCGCCGGGAATGCGAGCGCCTGGAGAAGCAGATTCCCCCCAATGCCACGCTGATCCTGCTGGATGAGCGGGGCGAGCAGCTGGATTCTCCCGGCCTGGCCGCGCTGGTCGGCAAGCAGCGTGACAGCGGAGTAGGGGAGATGGTTTTCGCGATTGGCGGCGCCTACGGTTTTTCGGAAGATTTCCGCCGCCGAGGCAGGCTGCTGGCGCTCTCCCGCATGACCTTTACCCACCAGATGGTGCGGGCTTTCCTACTGGAGCAGATCTATCGTGCATTTACAATTCTGAACAAAGAGCCTTATCATCACTGATCCGAAAGGGCGTACCGATGAAAAAACCACTCCTGTTGATGATTCTCGATGGCTGGGGGATCAACCCCAATCCCGCTCATAACGCCGTAGCACTGGCAAAAACCCCCAACCTGACACAACTGCTGGCCGATTACCCCCATGTTCCGATCCGTACTTCCGGCCTGGCGGTCGGACTGCCGGAAGGGCAGATGGGCAATTCCGAGGTCGGGCATCTCAATATCGGAGCCGGCCGCGTGGTTTATCAGGAGCTGACCCGCGTTACCAAATCGATTGATGATGGAGACTTTTTCAGTAATCCGGCCCTGCTGGAGTGCCTTTCCAAGACCAAGGCTGCCGGCGGCAGGCTGCACCTGTCCGGCCTGCTTTCTGACGGCGGCGTTCATTCCCACAATACCCATCTGTATGCCCTGCTGGAACTGGCCAAACGGGAAGGGTTGACAGATGTGTTTGTCCACTGCCTGCTGGATGGCCGCGATACGCCACCCCAGAGCGGCATCGAATACCTGGTGCAGCTGGAAGCTGAAATCGCCCGGATCGGCGTTGGGAAGATAGCAACCGTGATGGGGCGCTACTACGCCATGGACCGTGACAACCGCTGGGATCGGGTGGAGAAGGCCTACAACGCCATGGTCCACGGACTGGGTGAGCTGAGCGTATCACCGAAGGACGCTATAGAGCAGAGCTACGATTCCAAGATCTACGACGAATTCGTAGTCCCGGCCGTGGTCTGCGAAAAGGGTGCGCCGGTCGGCCAGCTGCGGGACGGCGACGGATTCATATTCTTCAACTTCCGTTCCGACCGGGCCCGGGAGATCACCAGAGCAATCGCTCTGGAGGATTTCGACGGCTTCGAGCGGGGCTATTGGCCGAAGCTGGCCGGTTATGTCTGCCTGACCGAGTATGATGCAACCTTCGGGCTGCCGATCGCCTTCGCTTCCTCGGAACCGGTCAATATCCTGGGCGGAGTGCTGGCCGATGCCGGGCTGAAACAGCTGCGCATCGCCGAGACCGAGAAGTATGCCCATGTGACCTTTTTCTTCAACGGCGGCAGTGAGATCCCCTTTCCCGGTGAGGACCGCGCCCTGATACCGTCCCCCAAAGAGGTGGCCACCTACGATCTGAAGCCAGAGATGAGCGCCGTTCAGGTGACGGACAAACTTCTGAAACTGCTGGATCTGGATACCTACGACGTGATCATCCTCAACTTTGCCAACTGCGACATGGTCGGCCACACCGGCATCGAGGCGGCGGCCATCAAGGCGGTCGAAACGGTGGATGCCTGCGCCGGCCGTGTGGTTGCCAAGATTCGTGAGATGGGCGGGGCGGTGCTGATCACCGCCGACCACGGCAACGCCGAGCAAATGGCCGATGAAAACGGCGAACCGTTCACGGCCCACACCACCAACCCGGTCTGGCTCGTGTTGGTTGACGACAGCCGCAAGAGCGTCAAATTACGTGAAGGCGGCCGCCTGGCCGATATCGCACCGACCATGCTGAAAATGCTTGGAATCGAGCAGCCGATGGAGATGGCCGGGGAGAGTCTGTTTTGATGGCGGGAGCGTCATCGCTTTGGTAAAAAAAGCCGCCAGGTTCAGCGTTTGTCTGATCGGGCGGTTTTTTTATGTGGGTGGCCGCAGACGGAAATTTTGTGGCGTGGTTGGCAGTATGTGGTGTATAGGAAGTGAGCTTGAATTAGTGGTTTAGCGACAGACGGTCGGCTAGCGCCGTCGGTCCGGTTAAAAGATAATTGCAATTTGTCCACCACGTATTCTTATTCCTGTTTCATAGACCGCCGAACAGCGATAGTAAGGGTAATTAATAAACTAACATCAAAGGCCGAACCATGACACTCCAGCATCTCGAACAACTGATCCGGCAGGGAGAGGGACTAACGCTTGAATTCAAGCAGTCCCGCGAGAAGCTGAACCGAGACGTTTATGAGACCATCTGCGCCTTTTTAAATCGCCAGGGTGGTACGTTGTTGCTGGGAGTTACCGACAACGGCACGGTATGCGGTGTAGAGCCGGACGCAGTGGCACGAATCAAGGCCGACCTGGTGACGGCGCTTCACAATACCCAGAAGATCAATCCCCCCATGTACCTGGCTCCAGAAGAGGTGGCGCTGGATGGGCGTACCATCCTGGCGCTGTCTGTGCCGGAAAGTTCCCAAGTACATACCTGCAACGGCCGCATCTACGACCGCAATGGAGATGGCGATTTCGACATCACCAGCCATTCACAGCAGGTAGCGGAAATGTTTCTGCGCAAACAGACCACCTACAGCGAAAACCGCATCTATCCGTTTGTCGAGCTTGGCGATTTGCGTGCTGACCTTATTGAGCGGGTCCGCAAACTGGTCCGCCTGCAGCGCTATGACCATCCATGGGCGCAGCTTGATGATATGGCGCTACTCAAGAGCGCCCGATTGTATCAGAAGGATTACCTGACCGGCAGAGAAGGGTTCTCCATGGCAGCGGTGCTGCTGTTCGGACGGGATGAGGTCATTTTGAGCGTCGTACCTCACCACCGCACCGACGCCATTTTGCGTGTACACAACCTCGACCGCTACGATGATCGCGATGATATCCGCACCAATCTGATCGAAAGCTACGATCGGCTGATGGCGTTCGTAGCCAAGCATGTTGCCGATCCGTTCTATCTTGAGGGAGATCTGCGAATAAGTCTGCGCGACCGGATTTTCCGTGAAGTGGTTGCCAACATGCTGATTCATCGCGAATATTTGAATCCGTTCCCAGCCAAGCTGATTATTCACCGAGACCATGTAACCACGGAAAACAGCAATAATCCTCATGGTACGGGATTGATTGATCCGATGAACTTTTCCCCCTCTCCCAAAAATCCGGTTATTGCCCGGATGTTCAAGGAAATGGAGCGGGCTGAGGAGCTTGGCTCCGGAGTGAGAAATCTTTTCAGATATGCTAAGGCATTTGCCGGTCACGATCCTTTGCTGCAAGAAGAACAGATTTTCCGGGTGACGGTTTCTATTCCCAGCTTTACGTCTATCGAGGGTGCGGCGACCCCGCAAGTCACCGAGCAAGTCACCGAGCAAGTCACCGAGCAAGTCACCGAGCAAGTCACCG
>CAYQTC010000040.1:0-29855 GCA_964420435.1 uncultured Geobacter sp. | reverse complement strand
GGCCGTAAAAACCGAGCAGTTCGTTGAAGGCGCAGAGCCGCGAGGTGTCCCAGCGACAATCCTTGTCCCCATATCCGGACGGAGTCAGGAGCGTGGCAAAAATCCGCTCCCGCTTGACGAAATCGAGAAAGTCGGCATACCAGACCCGGTCGAAATCGTCCTCCTTGAGACGTTTCTTCCCCTTGTCTTCAAAAAAAGCGACGGTCTTACGGAGGATCTCATTAAGAGCCGGATCGAGATGAGTCGCTGACAGCTGTTTCGGATTAAGCAGGAACATGGGCTACTCCTTAATGATCGGTATGGTTTTATTGGTCGGTTTTCCCTTAAAGAGATTCCGCAGGCTTTTCTTGATGCCGCTTACCACAAACGGCGTCAGGCGGCGCTTTTCCTTGAGGATACGGAGATAAAGATCCTTCCGCTTCAACGGCGGCATCTCTCTGTTCACGGCAGGGAGCATCGAGAGTGCGCCCCGCTTGCAGGCGCTGACACAGGCGCCGCAGCCGAGGCAGATATCTTCGGCAACTACGGCGTAGCGGTCGCTCTTTTTTTCAAATTGCACACCTTCTGGTAGACCGATTGCCTTGACGTTACAGGCGCGGAAGCATGCGCCGCAACCGTTACATTGTTCCGGGTCGATAACGGCGCGAAAGCCGGTTTTGCCGATCCCGCTATGGTATCCCATCTGCACGCCGGACAGCAGTTCACAGCAACAACTGCAGCAGTTACAGATAAAGGATGGCTTGTGACGTATATTGTCTGTTATGTGCGTCAGGTTATATCCCCTGGCTGTATCAAGTACCGCCAGCAGCTCGTCCACGCTCTTTTCTGCTGCGAAGCCGCGGCGGGACATGAAGCGGGCGGCACTCCCCAGGGAGATGCAGATACCGTTCACCGGCGCACCCTTGTCGCAGGTTTCGTCCAGATGTTCCTTCTTGTGGCGGCAGTAGCACATCCCGACCGCACCGAAACCGGCTTCGCGGATGATTTCACGGGCACGGTCATAGCTGGTGACTTCCGAGGTAACCGGGATATGCTCTTCATAGAGCAGTGAACGGGTCAGCGGCGTCTTGCTGCCGAAGAACTCCCCCGCCTGGCTCTCTTCCAGATACTCCCGCATCAGCTGCGCAAGGCGCTCCAGCGGCAGGTCGCTGCGGTTCTTCATGAAGGTGAACTCGAAGAAGCCGATCAGCCCCGGCAGCAGCAGGTAATAGACTTCTGCGCCGTAGGGCATGTCCATCACCAGCCCCTTGTCAGCCATCCTCTCCAGCAGCGGCAGCAGTTCACTAGCCGGGATCTTCGTCAGCCGCACCAGTTCCGGCAGGGTCGCCTCCTCGAGCGGAAAACGGGAGGCAACAAAGGCTTCGCGCTCATCAAACAACAGCGCAAGAATTTCGCGCAGCTTGTCGCTGTCCGCCAGACCGACAGGGTACTTGTTGAGACGGTCGATCAACGGCACGATGCTGCTTTTTGTTCCCAGATGGTGTCCCATATAAATTCCCTCAGCAGAACTTTGAAAAATCAGGTTTTCTGCGCTGCATGAAAGCCTGCAGCGCCTCAGCCGCCTCCGGCGACTTCAGGCGCGCCACAAACTGCCTGCCCTCTTCCAGAATGGTTTCCCGCAGCTGAGCCGCATAGTCCCGCTTGAGCAATTCCTTGGACAGGCGCACAGCTGCCGCCGGCTGCGCCGCCAGCTGCAGAGCCCTGTTTCGTGCGGTCGCCAGCACCTCTCGGTCCGGACAGACCTCCGTGACGATCCCCAGGCTGCAGGCCTTTTCGGCATTAAAGACCTTTCCCAGAAGCAGCAGCTCGGCTGCCCGCTGGTGCCCCATAATCCGCGGCAGCAGCAGCGTGGAACCGGCCTCAGGGCAGAGCCCCAGATTGACGAACGGCATCTGGAAGGTGGCGCCGCTCCCGGCATAGGCCAGATCGCAGTGCAGCAGCATGGTGACGCCAACCCCTACCGCCAGGCCGTTGACCGCTGCCACAACCGGTTTGCGGGCTTCGCTTATGGCCAGCAGAAACTGCATGACCGGACTTTCCTGACCGTTTGGCGGAGCAGACAGAAAGTCCGCCAGGTCATTGCCGCTGGTGAAGCACTCCTCTCCGCCGCAGATCAAGACTACCCGCACGTTGTCATCACTATCCGCCTGCCGGAGACCATCGGCCAATGCCTGATACATGGCCAGGTTCAGGGCGTTTTTCTTGTCCGGACGGTTAATAAGCAGGGTAAGGATACCCTCGCTGATTTCACTTTGGATCTGATCCGTTCTGTTCATATCGCTAGCTCCTTTTGATTGCCTGTCGTCATACCAACGCCCTGAGGCTTTCCGGTATCGGTACGGTCACGTTATTTATGCTGTCAAAACAGACCATCGTGGTGCGGGCGGTGGCATAAACTTTCTCCTGGCTGTCATGCAGACGATATTCCAGGTCGAAGCTGGAACGCCCTGTTTTGGCCACCCAGAGCGTGACAATCAGTTCGTCATGAAGCAGGATCGGAATCTTGAAGTCGCATTCTGCCCGCGCAACAACCGTGAAAATGCCCTGATTCGAGACTTCCCTGAAGAAATCATGGAACAGTTTGACTCGCGCTGTTTCCAGATAGGTGAAGTACAGCGCGCTGTTCACATGGCCATAGGCGTCCAGATCGGAAAATCGAAGTTCAATCGGGGTGGAATGTATCTTTGCCATCATTTGCTCCTTATCTGCCGGTCGAATTATGTACCGTGCGCATCCATTCCAGCACCCTGGGAAAGTGATCCTGCACGGCATCGGGATGTGTCAGCATATTGATGTGATCGTAGTCATGCCGATTGCCGTTTTTACGGGAGAGCACCGTATAGCGGCACTCCTGTCGTCCGGCCGACTCCATGAAATCACGTACATCGCGGGGATGCCCGAGAGCATGGTCGTTTTCCGCGGCCAGATACCAGATCGGCGGAAGGGACAGCTGTTTGACGGCCTCTCCATAATTGAAACCGTCGTCGGAATCAACCCATTCATCGTTCTTCACCCAGGCCGCACTCTGGCGATACGACCTGGCGGTTTCACTGTCGGAGCCGATCCGGAGCCGCCGTGCCGGGAGATAACCACAAATTCGGCAGGCCAGCGGGCAGACCCATTTCCAGATCAGATCCACCTTCAGGATACGGTGAATGTTCCAGACCCGGATGGTCCGCTTGCTGCCGAAATACACCAGAGAACTGAGCAGCTTTGTGTACTCCGGGAAACGTCCCAGAAAGGATGAAAAGAGCACCCCGCCCCACGAATGGGCCACCCATTGCTGTGGAATCGATCCTCGAAGGCTTCTGATTGCTTCGATGCATGCCGGAATATCCTCGGTTATTGCCTCGGTCTGACCAAAACGAGAATTCCGGCCTATGGAAGGCGTGCTTTTGCCGCGACCGCGCAGATCGGCGACAAACACATCAAAACCGTTCTGGGCCAAATATGGCGCCAGTCCCTTGCCCGATTCCGAATAGAAGATGCGACCGTTCTCTATCGCGCCGTGCAGCATCAGAACCGGCGGTCCCGGTACGGCGCCGCTAAACCTCTCGAGGTTGAGAATATCGCCGTCTGGCAATGGCACCGGTATCGATTGCTGCTGAATAGTACTGGTCATACCGCCTCTTTGTCAGAGTTTGCCGAGCATCCCCTTCTTCAGTGCCTCATCAGCCGGTTTGTCACCCAGGTATATGGCAAGAATGCCTCTGCCAAGCTTTGCGGAGGAGACGGTTCCCAGCTGTTTGCCGTTATGGCTGACAGAAACGATGCCGTCACCGCCAAGAGTCAGGTCAACCACATCTCCACGATTAAAATCGGCCGTGAAGAGCGAAAGGAATTTCCTTGCCTCGGCGGACCCGGCCAGATCAGGCGAATTGTTCGTCAAGCCTTCGCTGAAGGCCTCGATGATCTTTTCCTTTTCCACTTTTGAGTGCAGGAAGTTCATCCGGATCAGTTTGTTTCCGTTGTCACGCAGCGCTTCCTGGGCAGTGTCGAGCTGCCTGGAGGCGTACAAAGATCCGATGTAAACCTTGATGAATAATTTCTTCCTGATTCCGGAACCGTTCAATTTCAGTTGCTGGCTGTTTACAGTCACGGTCTGATCCAACTTCACTCCGGCTACTTCTGCTGCGGTTGAAGGCATGGCAAACATGATAGTCAGAATAAGTGCCACAAAAATATTTTTCATAATTACTCCTCCGATGTGAATATCAGCAAATCTCGCGACCGGCTGTAAAACCTTGATGAATAGCGTCAAAGACCATGGCGGGCTGGAGAGCATCTCCAACAACCCGGAACGGAATACCGCTCGCCGCTGCCAACTCTTGAAGCGGATTATATGAACGCGTTCCGACAGCCAGCACAACAGAGTCAGCGGGTATTTCTTCGATCTTACCGTCGCACTCGATTCGGACGCAATCAGGTGTTATCTCGATTACTTTAGCCGCAGCCCTGGTTGTCACGCCATAGCGCTCGACATCCTGCATCATCCCCCAGCGGGTACTCTTGCCGAAGTTTTTGCCAAGTTCGCCCAGCATTTCAACAACGGTGACCACCTTGCTCCCTCTGGTTGCCAGGCCGTACAAATCTTCAGGAGATTCGGCGCCATGAACCAGCAGAAACTTGAGTGCCTCTCCGGAAAGGGTGCCCTTCTCCGCCAGCAGCAGCGCGGTTTCGATGCCGACCGCCCCGCCGCCGATGACGACCACGCACCTGCCTGTTATGACGCTTTCCGTCAGCACATCCCAGGCCTGCACAACGTGCGGCAGCTCTACGCCCGGAACAGGCGGCTTTATCGGCTTGCCGCCAGTGGCAATAACAAACGCATCCTGCGGGCTGTCTTTGAAAAATTGCTCGTCAACACAGGAGTTGAATATGACTGTAACACCGGACAATTCCACCTGCCGCTCCAGGTCTGCGGCCAGTTCAAGAAACTCTTCCCGTCCCGGAGGTGCGCCCGCCAGCAGCAGCTGTCCGCCAAGATGGTTGCCCGCCTCGTGGAGCGTTACCCGGTGTCCCCGCTCTGCGGCGGCAATCGCCGCACTCATCCCGGCCGCTCCGCCGCCGACGACGGTAACGTTCAGCGTTGTATCGGCCTTGGCAAGAACCCGTGAACGCTCATATCCAGCACGCGGGTTGCAGAGACATTCCACAGCCTTCATCTTGAACAGGTTGTCGAAGCACCCTTGACCGCAGGCGACGCAATGGACTATATCCCCCTCATGCCCGCTGCGGGCCTTCTCCGGGAAGTACGGGTCGGCGATCAATGCCCGCCCCACCGCCACCATGTCGCAGAGGCCATCGGCGATCATCTCCCGGGCCAGCTGCGGGTCGTTAATACGGTGGCTGGCGATGACCGGAATGCTGACCCGCTCCTTGATACCGCGGGCCAGATAACCGAAGACACCGCGCGGCACCTCTGTAACGATCTGCGGTACCTGGGCTTCATGCCAACCGACGTTGATACAGAGGGCATCGACACCGGCTGCCGCCAGTCGCACAGCGTACTCCTGAAGTTCCGCACGATTTGACCCGCCCTTCATAAATTCATTGCCGTTCATCCTCACCAGCAACGGGAACTCTGCCCCAACAGCTGAACGGACAGCCGCAATGACCTCCAGGCCGAAGCGGATGCGACCGTCAAAATCGCCGCCGTAGCGGTCTTCGCGTTTATTGGTGAGTGGAGAGAGGAATTCGCTGATCAGATAGCCGGTTCCGGAGAGAATCTCTACGGCGTCGAAGCCGGCATCCTTGACGCGCCCTGCCGCTTGGGCAAAGCGTGCAATGATTTCCTCTATTTCGGCAATTTCCAGCTCATGCGGTGTCTCGCGGGTCAAACGCGACTCGATTGCAGAGGGTGCTACCGGCTTTTTTCCTCCCATCAGCATGGAGTGGTTGTAACGTCCAGCATGGTTCAACTGAACAGAAGAACGGGAGCCATTGTCGCGGATAGCGGCTGCCAGGCGAGTTAACCCCGGAATATAGATATCCTTGTGGGCACCGATGTTGCCGGGATTGCCGGAGCGTTCATCGACAGTGGCGTAGCCGACAGTTATCATCCCGGCCCCGCCACGGGCCCGTTCGGCATAAAAATCCACCAACCGGTCGCTGACAGCATAATTCCCGGCCATGTTCATGTGCATGGCCGGCATGAAGATGCGGTTCTTGACCTCCATGTGGTTGATGGTAATAGGTTCAAAAAGCGGATCAATCATAGTTCTCTCCGTTTCGCAACTGCCTCATACAGGGTACTTACCGTATCAAACAGACCGATCTGTTCTAGTGATGCCTTGAGCAGTTCAGGGTTCTCGAGGAAATCCAGCATGAAGACAATTTCCGAAACCTTCAGATAGATGAAAAACGGCTCGATCAGCCTCCCCTTGAAGATCTGCTCGATAATTTTGTTGATGGCCAGGCCCCTGAAGGGGAGCACCTGTTCAGCCCTCTCCAATAGAGTCTTAACGTAAAAGAGGATTACTTCATCAACTCCTTCGACGTACTGGCGATGCCCCGGCATGATGCGCATTCCGCGCAGTTTAATCAGGTTGAGTAGTGAGCTGCAGTAGGCATCAAAGTTTCTGTAGCGACCTGCAAAGCTTTCCAGATCAGTATCGAGAAGAGGGGCCTGAAAGATGTTTCTGAGAAGAATGTCACCGGTCACGGCATAGTCACCGACCAGATAGACCAGATCACTCTGGGAGTGTCCCGGACATGCAAGATAGCTGATTCCGAGTTTAGCCAGTTCATCCGACTCCTCTACAATCCGGAATCGCTCTGGTGTGGCAGGGAAAATTTTGTTCCGTTCGAAAGATTCTCTCAATTGTACGGAAAAATCCCCTCCAAAGCCGTATCCGTTCAACAGTTCACCCATTCGCTCCATCCGTTCGGCGTGGCGTTGAAACTTGATGGCGTCACTGCGCGGAATGAATACATCTGCATCGCTATGCTGAAGTATAAAGTTGGCTTGACCGTAGTGATCCACATGGCAATGGGTAATGAACAGGTATTTCAGGCGTTTGAGATTGACGTTCTTCAACAGGCATGCTTCCCCTTCCGGCGTGGGAGGGGCGGTGTCGAACAGCACAAGGCCACCGTCAAGTTCGGTGCTGTAAAGATGTACTTCCCCCACGACGTAGGGGGTTTGGACGGTGTGCTGCAGCATGATGCTCCGAAGTGGGGCGACCGCAATGGCCGCCCCTGTTTTTTTTAGAAAATAAATTTTTCTGCTTCAATAGAAGCCGCCGCCAGTTGACGTTTTGCCTTGAGCAATCCGGTAGCATCGTATTTAGTGAATCTGCGGATACCGGCCAGCAGCATGGTCAGGGTATCACCCTCCTCGATGTAGTAGGCTGCCCGGCGCGCGGCGGATGCCGCCTTTTCGGTGCCGTTGAAGGTGAATACTTTTACGGCGGCGCTGACGGATGCTTTCTTGCTTTCGCTCAGTTTCGGCAGGATCTTTTCGGCGCGCAGTACGGCGCTTTCGATAGCAAAAATGTTGATCGCCAGATCGGCAACCGCCAGCAGGATCTCCTGCTCATCCTTGATGGTATCCATGAATTTCTGCACGCCGCTGCCGGCAAGAACCAGGAAAGCCTGCTTCAGACTGGCGATCAGCGCCTTTTCTGCCGCAAACGGCACAGAATCGTCGAGCTCGTCAAACGATGGCGACATCAGTGACTCAAAGGCTTTCATGGCCTCTTTCTGGAGCGGGATTTCCCCCTTCATGGCGCGACGCAAAATAATGCCGGGGATCAGCAGACGGTTGATCTCGTTGGTCCCTTCCCAGATCCGGTTGATGCGCTCGTCGCGATAATATCCTTCCGCAGCGTACTCCTGGACGAAACCGTAGCCACCATGAATCTGGAGGACCTCGTCGACGGTATCTGCCAGCATTTCGCTGCAAAAAACTTTGACAATGGCACATTCGACGGAATATTCCTCGATGCCCTGCTGATAGGTCTCATAGTAATCGGCGGTACCTTTCGGCAGAGTGGCGAGTCGGTCGTCAATCAAACCGGCCAAACGATACACGACCGATTCAGAGGCAAAGATTGCGGCGGTCATGTCGGCAATTTTTTCCTGAATGGCGCCGAAGGTTCCGATGGTCACGCCGAAGGCTTTGCGCTCGTTGGCATATTTGACTCCGGTGGCAAGCGCAGTCTTGGCAGCGCCGGTGGCCCCGGCACCCAGCTTGAAACGCCCGACATTGAGGACGTTGAAGGCGATCTTATGCCCCTTGCCGATCTCGCCCAACAGGTTTTCAACCGGTACCTTGGCATCTTCCAGAATGATCTGGGTGGTGGATGATCCCCTGACCCCCATCTTGTTTTCTTCCGTTCCGACACTGAGCCCCTCGGTACTGCGCTCAACCAGAAAGCCGGTGAAGTGCTGTTTGTCTATTTTAGCAAAAACAGTGAAGAGGTTGGCGATGCCGCCGTTGGTAATGAACTGCTTGGTACCATTGAGGATATAATGTTTTCCGTCGGCTGAGAGCGTTGCGGTCGCAGCGGCCCCCAAGGCGTCGCTGCCGGAACCGGGCTCGGTCAGACAGTAGGCGGCAATCCATTCGCCGGAGATTATTTTTTCAAGATACTGATCTTTCTGCGCTTTGGTGCCGTAATAGACGAGCGGGAGCGTGCCTATGCCGGTGTGGGCGGAATAGGTAACCGAAAACGAACCGGCCTGGGCCAGTTTCTCGGCAGCCAGCATACTGGTCGCCTTGTCCAGTTCCAGTCCGCCATACTCTTCGGGGGCATCGATCATCAAAAGTCCCAGCTCGCCGCACTTTTTCATCAATTCCACTGTCAGCGGCAGATCATGATGTTCGATCGCCTCGCGATGCGGAATGACTTCGTTGAGGACGAACTGCTCGGTCGTATCGCCAATCTGTTTTTGTTCATCAGTAAAGTCCTCAGGGGTAAATATGTCGTTCTTGTCTGCTTCTGTGATCAGATATTCTGCACCTTTGAATAATTTTGAAGCCATGATATTCACCTCGTTTTTAATGTAATGTTTGGATTTGATTTTATTGTCCCCCTTTATGAAAGGGGGATTAAGGGGGATTTCGCCTTTGACGTCAGAAGCAAATCCCCCCCAGTCACCCTTTTGTAAAGGGGGGAGGCCAGCGACTGGTTACATCTTCTCAAAAATCCCAGCCGCACCCATGCCGCCGCCGATGCACATAGAAACTATGCCGTAGCGGGTATCAGTGCGCTGCATCTCCTGAAGGATACCGGCGGTCAGCTTCGCTCCGGTGCAGCCGAGCGGATGGCCAAGGGCTATCGCCCCGCCGTTGACGTTTACGCGTGCAGGGTCAATCCCCAACTCCTTGACACAAGCCAGTGATTGCGCCGCGAACGCCTCGTTCAGTTCGATCAGACCGATGTCGTCCAGCGTAAGATTGGCCAGCTTGAGAGCCGCCGGAATGGCGACCACCGGACCGATCCCCATTATCTCCGGCGCTACTCCTTTAACGGCAAAGGCGACGAAACGTGCCAGAGCTTTTTTGCCGATCTTCTTGAGATAATCTTCCGAGACCACCAGTACTGCGGCAGCGCCGTCGGTCATCTGGGATGTGTTACCGGCGGTAACCGTGCCGGTTGCCTTGAATGCCGGTTTCAACTTGGCCAGCCCTGCTGTGGTCGTATCACCACGCACACCGTCATCAACATCGACCAGCTCTTTACTCCGTTTCATTTTTCCATTGATAAGAGCGCAGTTTTCCACTTCAACCGGAATAATCTCATCCTTGAATTTCCCCGCTGCGATTGCGGCAGCGGCCTTGGCATGACTGGCGGCGGCAAAAGCATCCTGCTCATCGCGGCTGATGCCGTATTTTTCGGCCACCAGCTCAGCAGTGATTCCCATCGAGGCGAACGCTTCCGGCCAACTCGCCATCAGGGATGGGTTGGCACTGTATTTCCCGCCGCCCATAGGAATCATGCTCATGCTCTCGGCGCCACCGGCTATGATGCAGTCGGCAAAACCGGCCATGATCCGCTCCGCAGCGGTCGCGATCGTTTGCAGACCGGAAGAGCAGAAACGGTTGACCGTCTGAGCCGGAACTTCGATCGGCACACCGGCCTTCATCGCTGCAATACGGGCAAAGTTCATTCCCTGCTCCGCTTCCGGGAAGGCACAGCCGATTATAATATCCTCAACATCGTGCGGATCTATGCCGGTTCTATCGAGCAGCCCCTTGATGGCAGCGGCGGCCAGATCATCCGGGCGGACATCTTTCAGTTTTCCTTTTTTCGCGCGGCAGCCGGGGGTGCGGTAGGCGGCCAGAATATATGCGTTTTTCATGTAAAACCTCCGTAGTGTTTAGTCCCCCTTTAAGAAAGGGGGATTCAGGGGGATTTTGCCTTTGACGTTAAATCCCCCTCCAGCCCCCCTTTCTAAAAGGGGGGAGCAATTATCTATTAATTCCTTAGTGGTTTACCTTTTTTCAGCATGTGCTGGATCCGCTCCAGGGTTTTCTTCTGGCCGCAGAGGCGTACAAACGCTTCCCGCTCAAGTTCCAGCAGGTACTCTTCGGTGATCAGGGTGCCGGCAGGTACATCGCCGCCGGTGATGACTTCGGCAACCATGCCGGCCAGATACTGATCATACTCGGAGATAAAGCCACCCTGCTGCATATTCCAAAGTTGCGACTTGATCGAGGCGGCTACGCCCCGCCCTGGCGCCTTCAGCCCGGTCAACGGCAGGCCGGGGCGGTAGTTGGCTGCCAGTGAAATCGCCTTAAGCTTGGCGTCATGTATGCGCTTGTCGATATCCATGGTTATGGCATCACCCTGACGCATGAAACCCATGGGGCCGAGTTCTGCCGCCGACATGCTGACTTTGGCCATGGCGATATTCATAAAGTTCTTGAAGATGAATGGTGTCGCGTCCATCTCAAACTCTTCGGCCAGTTTGATGGCGCGGATCGCCATCTCTTTGGTGCCGCCACCTGCCGGAAGGAGGCCGACGCCGAGCTCAACCAGCCCCATGTAGGTTTCTGCATGGGGAATAATGGCATCGGAGTGGAGGCAGGTCTCGCAGCCGCCACCCATAACCAGATTATGCGGCGCTGCCACAACCGGTATTTTGGAGTATTTGATCGCCATCATCGCTTTCTGGAAACCTTTAACCGTCATGGCGATATCGTCATACGCCCCTTCGGCAACCGCCATTGCCAGCAGCATCAGGTTAGCGCCGGCCGAGAACATCGTCCCTTCGTTAGCGATGACCAGTCCAACCCCCTCTTCCTCGGTGCGCTTTACCGCCTTATGAACCATCGAGAGGATCTCGCCGCCAATGGCGTTCATCTTGGTATGAAATTCAAGACCGAATACACCGTCACCCAGATCGATGACAGATGCGCCGCTGTTCTTTTCCACAACCTTGTTGTTTCTCTTCAGGATCGACAGGCTGATGTGAGTCGGCTTCAGCGGCACTTCGCGGTAGTCGCCATTGATAACGCAGTAGTAATAGGTGTGACCGTTTTCGAACTTGTAAAACCGCTCTACCGCTTTAAGCCCGGCGGGAACCTGCACGCCATCCTTTTCTGCCCGCTCCACGAAATAGGCGACGCCGATAGCGTCAAGCATTTCAAACGGCCCGAGTTCCCAGTTGAACCCCCACTTCATGGCGTTGTCGATATTGACGATGTCGTCGGCAATTTCCGGAATGCGGTTAAAAGTATAGATAAGGGTGTCACGCATGTTGGTCCAGGCGAACTGGGCCGCCTTGTCGTTCCCGGTGACGACCGCCTGAAGCCGCCTGGCAGGATCTTCGATGGTTTTGGCCGCCTCAATAGAGGCAAATTTGGGGCGCTGCGACGGTGCGTATTCACCGGTAGTGTAGTCGTAGTAGAAGAATTCCTGTCCCTTCTCTCCTTTGACCTTCTTGAAAAAACCCTGCTTGCTCTTGTTCCCCAGCAAGCCTTTGGCGACCATCTCCTTGATGAAATCAGGGAACTTGAAGATGTCACGCTGCTCGTCATTGACCAGCAGTTCGTAGGAATTACCGGCTACATGCTGCAGGGTGTCGATGCCGACCAGATCGCCGGTGCGGAAAGCAGCGCTTTTCGGGCGGGCGGTGGCCGGACCGGCAATGGCGTCCACCTCCTCCACGGTCATGCCTGTTTCCATCATGGTGCGGACACAGTTGCAGATGGCATAGACGCCTATACGGTTGGCGATGAAGTTGGGGGTGTCCTTGGCGTAGACGATACCCTTGCCGAGACGCTTGGCGATAAAGTCGGCCATAAAGGCGGTGACAGCGGGGTCGGTCTCTGTACAGGAAACGATCTCCAACAGGCGCATATAGCGGGGCGGGTTGAAGAAATGGGTGACGAGAAAGTTTTTCCGCACACTCTCCGGCAGGCACTCCGCCATGTCATTTACCGAAAGGCCGCTGGTGTTGGTGGACAGAATCGCCCCCTCCTTCATGTTCGGTACGATCTTCTCGGTGAAGAGCTGCTTCTTGATCGCCATGTTCTCGATGACAACCTCGACAATCCAGTCACACTCCTTCAGCTTCGCCATATCATCTTCAAAATTGCCCACTTCGATATTGGCGGCATAGCCGGGGAGGAAGAATGGCGCCGGCTTCATCTTCATCAGGCCGTCACGCCCCGCTGTTGCGATACGATTACGCACCTTGCCGTCTGCGATGGTCAATCCGGCCGCACTTTCGGCAGCGTTCGGCTCCCGTGGCACAATATCGAGCAAAAGCACCGATACGCCGGCATTGGCGAGATGCGCGGCAATGGTTGCTCCCATAACACCCGCGCCCAGTACTGCTACCTTGTTGATCTGTTTCATTTTATTTCCTCCTGTTGGTAATAATTATTTAGTTGCTGTGATCGATGTACAGATCTTCGATCCTCTGTTTGTATTTTTCATAAATCACTTTGCGGCGAAGCTTCAGCGTCGGGGTCAGTTCACCACCCTCTATTGAAAAATCATGGGGGAGCAGCACGAACTTCTTGATCGTTTCATAGGGTGGCAGATGACTATTGATTTCGGCAAGCCGTTGCTCGAACAATTTCTGAATCTGCTCATTCATAACAAGATCTTCCATTTCGAAAAAATTAAGATGTTTTTCCTTGGCGAATTCCAGCATCCTCTCCATGTTCGGCACAATCAGCGCGGTAAGATACGGTTTGCGATCTCCATACACAAAAGCCGATGATACATACGTTATCATCTTCAATTCGTTTTCAAGCGGCTGCGGGGCGATATTTTTTCCACCGGCAGTAATGATCAGCTCCTTCTTCCGGTCGGTAATATATATGAAACCATCTTCAATATTTCCGATATCACCGGTTTTGAACCAACCATCCTGAATCGCCTCGGCGGTGGCGGCCGGATCGTTGTAATAGCCGAGCATGACCTGCGGCCCCTTCACCATGATTTCGCCATCCTCGGCAATCTTGAATTCCGTCTGTTTCAAAGGCACCCCGATCGAACCGAAGCGGATATGCTCAAAGTTATTGAAGCATAACGCCGGGCTTGTTTCGGTCAATCCATACCCTTCGAAAATCGGTATGCCTATCACCCAGAAAAATTCATTAATAGTCTTGTCCAGTGGAGCGCCGCCACAACAGAACAGCTTCATGTTGCCGCCGAATTTGGCTCTGACTTTGCTGAATATTAAACGATCGGCAATCGAGTATTTAAGATTGAGCAGCGAAGATGGTTGTTTGTCAATATAGGTTGCGGCGACATATTTTTTCCCGACATCGACTGCCCAGTGAAACAGAGCCTTTTTGACAGCTGGCATCTGATGGGCATTCTCGAAAATGCGGTGATATATCTTTTCAAAAAGGCGCGGCACACTGATCATGACAGTCGGCCTGATCTCCATCATATTTTCCGGGACTTTTTCAATACTGTCGGCAAACGCTATCAGGCTTCCATTGCGGATGGTCATGTAGTAGCCGGCCGTTCTTTCAAGAATATGGCTTAAAGGGAGAAAGCTGAGCAGTACTTCATTCTCATTGCTCAACCCGCTCTTCTCCGTCAGATACTCGATGTTGGTCAGGATGTTGTTATGCGACAGCATGACACCTTTTGGCACCCCTGTAGTGCCGGACGTATAGATCAGAGTCAACATGTCATCGGGTTTGACCTGATCGATTCTCGCTTCGATCTCTTTCTTCTCTTCCGGGGTAATGGGGGAATCTATCTCCGAGAGTTGATAGAATGTTGTGACCGGAAACGATGGATCTCCCAGGAATCGTTCTAACGAGACAACCAGTTCCAGTCCCGGCATTGCTTGCCTGACCTTGAGCAGTTTGCTGTACTGGAATTTTCCGGACACGAATACGATTTTTGCTCCCGAGTGATTGATCATGTACTCAATCTGCTCGGGAGTGTTGGTCGGATAGATCGGCACAGTAACCGCGCCGGCGCTGAGAATGCCCATGTCGGCGATAACCCATCCGGCTCGGTTTTCCGATAGGATTGCAATTCGGTCGCCGGGTTTGACACCCATTTTGACAAGTCCCCTGGAAACCATCAACACCCGTTCATAGTAAGCAGCATATGTCAGTGTAACAAAGACACCCTGCTTGCGATATTTGAGCGCCAGCTTGCTGCTAAACTCTTTTACATTACTCCTGAGCATGTCAGGTATGGATTGATACTTCAGGTTGCTCATTTAATTAACCTCCGCATGTTTCCTTTTGCGTCACGGTAGATCTTCTTGACGTCCATGTCAAGTATAAAATAATTATATTTTATGTCTTCCTGTGTTTTAATTAAATTTAATCGATCTATTTATTAAGTTCTGCTGCTCCCATTATCCCCACTATTCGCTTAACAATATTAATAACTCCGCTATAAGCGCTATTACATATTAATTGATCATTTACTGCCAGACCTACAGTAACCAATATATTTTTACAGCCCTTCCAAGCGTAAAAT
The DNA here is from genome assembly GCA_964420435.1 of uncultured Geobacter sp. Lineage (GTDB taxonomy): Bacteria > Desulfobacterota > Desulfuromonadia > Geobacterales > Pseudopelobacteraceae > JACRCG01. The sequence continues at coordinate 14,937 of CAYQTC010000040.1, read as the reverse complement.
ACTGTTATTATTTGATTTATAATTTAATGTTCGAGTCTGGCACTTCTAATGCGCTGGCTGCTCTACGCATGGTCACACATAAATATTTATTTCGATAAGATCACAAATTGTACTTGACATGTGCGTACATGTCACTTACGCTACTTTAAAATACAGTTCTACTATAACAGGGATGACAATAATTTTGAATAAATATTACTTCGAAACAAAACTCTTGAATGTAGGGGTTACCAAAACTGCGCACTTCAGAGAAGAGCACGCGTATCAGAGGTAATGAGGGTGGGGCATCGAAGATGTACTTGCTGAAAAGCCAGAACACACACCCGTAAATTAGTTTTGGACAAAATAGCAAATAGATTGGAATTGGCAGGGTTGCGTATCATTTTTGAAAATTGATGTCACGAGCGCCACTTTACTGTCGGGGAGGTGAACCGATCACTATGTCATTGTTGGATTGTATTTATTTTTACTTACACAAAATGGTTACAAATCAGCTGTACAAAAAAAGGAGGGATCTTATGAAAAAACAATGGTTGTGCCTGGTATCCACAATGGCAGTTGCATCATTTTCCACATCAGCTGCTATCGCCCAGGATGTAGTGAGCAAGAAGACCGGTACCAATGGTGACGTTCAGGACATCACCCAGGAGCTTCTGGTCGGCCCCGGCAGCATCAACATAGGCGCCATCAAGGATGTCCACATGAGTTTCGGGGGCCAGATACGGATAATCCCCACCATGGAAAACAATTACGACTTTGGCATGAAAGATAAGGCAACAGGCAACTTTCTTCCCTTTATGCCAGCAGCAAACCAACTCGGCAAAGCATACTTTAAGAATCACGCCAATGAATCGGGTGGCGTGAACAAATCGTATATCCGATCGGAAGACCGCCTCTACTTCAATGCGCTCCCCTCTGACCGATCCTGGAGCTTCTACGCGGCACTGGAATTCGACCGCGCTCTTGCCACCGATACGGTTGACGAACGAGGAGGAAAGAGCGGCGGAAGCAATTTCGGCCTCGAGCGCCTGCACGGCACCATGGCCCTGCCGTTCCTCCCCTTCAACACTCGTCTTCATGCCGGGTGGGATGCATGGGGCATCGACTACGGCGAAGCGGCAGGACTGGTTTACGGCGACGACAACCCCGGCTTCTGGCTGACCGGCGAGCAGGGTCCGCTCAGCTTTAACGTCGGCTACTTCAAGCTTGGCGAGAACAACTTCCAGAACAGCATTGCGGAACTCAAAACAGTTAACAGTTCTGACAGCAGGGACCGGAATCTTTTTGCCGGATATCTTGACTATAAAATCAACCCCAACCACAAGGCAAGAGCGTTCTACGCCTATGACCAGATCCGCAATATTGCGACCAAGGACCTGCTCGGCGTTTTGACAGGCGGAGCAGTGCCTGGCACCGGCATCAACAAATCGCTCACCGCGCCAAGCCCAAAGACCGATTCGCATCATATAGGCGCTTACTATGTGGGTAATTTCGGACCGGTCGAATTGTTCGGCGAAGGAGTCTACCAGTTCGGTGAAGCCAGGGGAACCGGGCTTGGCGGCAGCCAGGAGAATATGGACATCTCCGCCTATGCCCTTTCAGGTGATGTTGCTGTCGAACTGAAGGAGTATGTAGGCTTTGGACTCAAGGGCCACGTCGGTGTCATGTACACCTCGGGCGACAGCAATGCCGGCGACAACAAGCTGGGCGGTTATCAGGGAGTTGACAACGCCCAGCGCTTCTCCAACAGGTGGGGAGGCGAGAACACCATCATCGGCGACACCAACCTGGTGCTGGGCTCCATGCTCTACGGCTATCTCCCTGAGCTCTATGGCAACGGCACCCCGGTCGCCACCGGCGGTCTGCAGAATACCGTCGGCCTCGGCGCAGGGCGCGGCGACAACCCGGGTCTGACCATGCTGAGCTACGGCATTACCGTCACCCCGAAGAAGTTCCTCATCTTCAAGACCAATGCGAACAGCCTCTGGTGGAATGAAGACACCAAGGTCGGCAGCTTCAAGACACCCGGAGTAACCACCACCGTGAAATCGGGCTATGTCGGTACGGAGTGGGATAACGAGCTCACACTTGCATTAAGCAAGAATTCCTTCATCAAGGGGCAGGCATCCGTCTTCTTCCCGGGAGAGGTTATCGCCAATACAACCACAGCCCTGGGCGCGACTGGTGATAAAATCGCCAGCCGCCTGGCCATGGAACTGATCTGGAACTTCTAGAATAGTTTTCATCCGGTAAATCCGAAGGAAACTATTCGTTGGGGATAACCGGTACTCCTTCAGCCGGTTATCCCCCTTTTTTTTGAGCATTCTGTATAAAAAAACACTTTAAGGGGCACTGATATGTCAGAAGCTATTTTCAACATCTTGCAGAGCAGCTATCAGAAGGGAGTATTCAGCGTTACGACCACATTCTACTTCTCGATCGACGACACCAAGAAGACGCTTACTCTGGACGGAGAAGGCTGTACCGTAGAGGATGGAAAAACGGTAGAAGAAGCCGACTGCATCTGCAAAACCAATACGGCCATGTTTAACAGAATCTGGAACGACGGTTACCGACCGGGAATCATGGATTTCATGGGAGGAAAAATCAAATCAAACGCACCGCAATTATTACAGCAGTTTTTAGTCGCTTTTGGTAAATAAGGACTAAAAGCCCATACCAATCAGATACCAGCATAATTCTGGTTGGTACCTTCGTCCTACCCTCGGATTATCGGTATCAGAGAGGATCAAAACATGGAATACGGACTATCTGACCCATTTACATCCAAGAGTATCAACCCGCGCGAACATGGTATTTTAGAACAATTATACGCCCAAGCACCCTTCGGCATGTTTACCCTTGATCGCGAAATGCGCTTTGTACGGGTTAATGATCAGATGGCATCCCTCTTCGGCATCGCCGCCTCACAAATTATCGGCACTACACTGACAAATGCCATTCAGGGTATTGGCTCGATACTGGTGCCAATACTACTACATGTGCTGAATGAAGGGCGGCCACTTGCCGATCTCACAATAGACATTCCCGGATCCGGACCGGCGCATACCTGTTATTGGCTGCTAAACTGTTACCCACTCAGATCGAATGAAGGGGAAATCAGTGGGTTAGGCGTAGTGGTTCAGGACATAACTGAAAAGAAGGCCAAAGAGGCTTCCCAAAACGACCGACTTAGGTTTGAGTCCCTGCTCTCGGATCTGTCCCTGGATTTCATCAACGTACCAGTCAGCGAGGTGGATAGCAAAATCGAGTCATGCCTGAAAAAGCTTGTGGAATTTCTCGGTTTTGACCGTATCTCCGTATGGCACTTTTTTTCCGATTTAGCGAGACTGTACTGCAGCTACTCACTTCCAGAAATCAAACTACCACCGCCAGTGCTTGACGATGTGGTTCCGACGTGGGTGGCCATGGCACGAAAAGGTGAGATGTTTTATATTTCAGACACAAATGAACTTCCCGACAACCAGTGGAGAGAGCGTAAGTATTGCAAAGAACAGGGCAACTTCAAGTCAATCCTTTTTATCCCATTGAGTGTCGGCGGCACTGCCCTGGGCGCCGTCTCTTTTGTTTCTTACAGCGTAAATGTTTTGTGGCCAGATATCATTATCCAACGTCTTCGTCTGCTCGGAGGAATCTTTGCCAATGCCCTGGAACGCAAAAAGGCCGACCAGAAAATACAAAAGGCCTTTTGCGAAATCGAGTTACTTAAAGACCGCTTGGTGGCGGAAAACCACTATCTTCGAGACCAGATCGTCATCGAACACCGACACGAAGAGATCGTGGGACAATCTGAGGGTATCCGCAAAGCGCTATTACAGGCTGGACAGGTAGCATGCACCGACTCAACCGTGCTGATTTTGGGAGAAACCGGTACTGGAAAAGAATTAATCGCCCGCGCCATTCACAATTTGAGTCCCCGCAAAGACCGCGTGATGATCAAAATCAACTGCGCAGCCTTGCCTGCCAACCTCATTGAATCTGAATTATTTGGTCGGGAAAAGGGCGCCTATACAGGGGCGCAGAGCCAACAAATCGGCCGTTTTGAATCTGCTGACGGCTCGACTCTTTTTCTTGATGAGATAGGAGAACTTCCGCTGGAACTGCAAGCAAAGCTCTTGCGGGTTCTTCAGGAAGCTCAATTTGAACGACTAGGCAGTTCAAAGCCGATTAACGTCAACGTGCGCATCATTGCCGCCACCAACCGCGATCTGGCCCAAGCAGTCAAAAATGGCACTTTTAGAGAGGATCTCTACTATCGCCTGAACGTGTTTCCCATTTCTGTCCCACCGCTACGGGAACGCCGGGAGGACATTCAGCCGCTGGTCTGGGCACTTGTAAAGGAATTCAGCTCGACATTCGGGAAGACCATCGAGGTGATTCCAAGAAAAACCATGGATGCCCTCAAAAACCACAGCTGGCCAGGCAACGTAAGGGAGTTGCGCAACATGGTTGAGCGGGCCATGATTCTCAACAATTGTCCGACGCTGGTAATCGACATCCCGAATACTGACTCCCCCACCCTGCACTCTCCCACCCTGCACTCCACCTCGCTAAAAGATACGGAGCGTATGCATATCCTCGGCATCCTAAAAAGCGTCGGCTGGCGTGTACGTGGAAAATTTGGCGCTGCGGAACTACTGCATCTCAAACCCACCACGCTTGAATCAAAAATGAAAAAACTCGGGATCAAGCGCTGCCACTCTGCCTCCGAAATATAATAATTTCCACTTCATTTTGGAGTTGTGCCGCAAGCGCAAAAAACCCCGTATTTACATACTGTTTAGCAGCTAGCCTCCCCACAAAACACATCACCATCCTTGCAACTACGACATATCATGGCATTCCACAATTCCACTTTCGACCAACATTAGCGCCACCAGCATATCTACCTGTATTTACAACACAAATATCACCATAAACAGCAAAGAAATGTCTGGCATGCTATCTGCAGAACTACGTTCTACAATCACAGCAGCATCCACTGCTTATCACTGTAATAAGAGGAGTAACAATGAAGAACAATGTTATAGAGAGCACTGAATCAGCCTATTCCTATCCGTTGCTTGTCAAACATCTGCTCGACTCTCCGCTCGTCAACGCACCGGACAACGAGATCGTCTACCGCAACCTGAAGCGATACAACTATCGTGAGCTCCGATTGCGCGTCGGGCGCCTTGCCAACATGCTGACCCGTCTCGGTGTAAAACATGGGGACACTGTCGGGGTAATGGATTGGGACAGCCACCGTTATCTTGAATGCTATCTAGCTGTGCCGATGATGGGGGCTGTTCTTCACACTGTAAATATCCGCCTCTCTGCTGAACAACTCCTCTACACGATCAATCATGCCGAGGACGACATCCTGCTGGTAAACGCTGACTTCTTGCCCCTGCTGGAGGCGATTAAGGACCGCTTAGAGACAGTAAAGAGTCTCGTATTTATTAGTGACACTCCCGTACCCGATCAGGTCCCAACTGGGTTCGCCGGTGAATATGAAGAGTTGCTAGCCGCAAGCCCATCCGGCTACGAGTTTATCGACTTTGACGAGAATACTAAAGCTACAACCTTCTACACCACAGGCACCACCGGTAGTCCTAAGGGGGTCTATTTCAGTCATCGCCAGCTTGTTCTCCACACACTGGCCGCCATGGCGGCAATCGGCACTCCCGGCATCCAGGGGCGTTTCCACCAGGAAGATGTCTATATGCCTATTACACCGATGTTTCACGTTCATGCATGGGGTTTGCCTTACATTGCCACAGCCATGGGGGTGAAACAGGTCTATCCGGGTCGTTACACCCCTGATGTGCTGATGAACTTGGTTCGAAACGAACAGGTCACCTTTTCCCACTGTGTCCCAACCATTATGCACATGTTATTGAACAGCCCGGAATCCAGGGATGTTGATCTATCAAAATGGAAAGTCGTCATTGGTGGTTCTGCCCTCCCAAAGGCTCTTTGCAGGACTGCGATGGATCGGGGCATCGATGTATTCACCGGGTACGGCATGTCCGAGACCTGCCCAATACTAACCTTGGCACACCTCGAACCCGGCATGCTCGAAATGGATGATGACGACCAGGTAGAATACCGATGCAAGTCTGGGCGGCCTATCCCGTTGGTAGATCTGCGGATCGTAGACGACAACATGTGTGATGTCCCCCATGACGGACGTTCTACCGGAGAGGTCGTAGTGCGGGCGCCTTGGTTGACTCAGGGTTACCTGAAGGATCCGGAAAATTCGGAGCGACTTTGGGCAGGTGGCTACCTTCACACGCATGATGTGGCAAACATCGATGAACGGGGCTATCTCAAAATATGTGACCGCACAAAGGATGTTATTAAAACGGGTGGAGAGTGGCTCTCGTCACTGGAAATCGAGGATGTCATTGCCCAACATCACGCAGTCAGCGAGGTTGCGGTGATTGCGGTTGAGGATCCTGTTTGGGGAGAGCGTCCTCAGCCATTGATAGTAACAAAACCAGAGTGGGTAGGGAAAATAGAAGTTGAGGAGATCAAAGCTCTCATCAGGGTACAGGTCGAAAAAGGAGTTATGTCAAAATGGGCAATTCCAGATCGTGTGTTATTTATAGATGCACTGGACAAGACCAGCGTAGGAAAGGTAGACAAGAAAGTCTTACGAGAGAAATACCAAGTAACGTCTAGCAACTGAACTGCATCGCCTCCCTTATGCACCGAAGACACAGAAAATCTATGTTGATGCGGTGCAACGATTTGTCAGGCATTACAATCGATCTCTCGCCCTGTTGGTCGAAGATGAGGTCCGGCGTTTCTTCCTGCACCTGGCAAATGGATGTTGGGATAGGCCCACAGAGATGGAAGCAAGTCGCTGAAGGGAAAATGATTATAACTTCAGATTTCTTGATCCGGTCAGCATTTAATCGGTATTATCGGTAAATGTATTTGGCACTATTATTTTGATAATCGCACTCTGCTTGGCGTAAAGTTGGCTGCTGATTTACGCGAAGGAGTTTGTTATGCACAAGCAGTCGCTACTCCCCGGCTTTCCTGAAGGTGCTCATAAAATTGGTGTTGCCTTGAGTATTTTAGAAAAAGATGACTGGGTCACCTATTTTGTAGGTGGAGACAACTACTACTCTCACCGAAAAGGTGATGTGCAAAGCAAGCGTTTTGCGCTGTCGAGTCTGATGGCAAATGGGCATGTGCGGGCATGTGACTTGGAGCGGGCACCGTTACTTATTCTGCATCGCACCTTGATGAACTGGACGGCGCAGTACAGAAACGACGGTCCTGCCTCATTTTATCGCACGACTGATTATTCGCAGCCTCGTGTTATGACCCCGGACAAAAGCGCAGAATGTGCAAGCCTTCTTGCAACAGGCCTTCATCCTGCTGAGGTAGCCAGGCGTGCGAATATCAAAGAAACTACCCTGAACAAAGCACGACAACGCCAAGCGATACCCCGGCTACCGGAAGAGGTGTGTGACGGCGGCAAAAGGAACAGTAGCACCAAAACCGAACGCAGCCACGCAGACACAGAGGCAGCAAACGGCATGGGTACTGCGTGTACTCGTGCTGATGAACGGGTTGCCACCGCCATGGGTCTGGCTGAATGTGCGACAGCTCGTTTCGAGTCCGGATGCGACATCCATATGGCCGGACTCTTGACCGGTTTTCCCGCTTTGTGTGCCAGTGGCCTGCTCAGCGGACTGGGTAAATATCACAAACTGCCAAAGGGATTCTATAGCGCCTTGCACATACTCCTGACCCTTGGTTTCATGGATTTGGGACGTATTCGTAGACCGGAAGGGTTGCGTCACATCCCACCGGGAGAATTCGGAAAAGTCATTGGTCTTGATCGAGTACCTGAAGTGCGTACTCTGCGTGAAAAGATTTCCAATATGGCAGTCACTGGTAATCCCGGTGCATGGATGAAAGAACTGAGTAAGACCTGGATGGAAAACGATCCTGCCGAAGCCGGCTATCTTTACGTCGATGGCCATGTCCGTGTCTACAGCGGAGACAAAGCAAATTTACCCCATCGTTACGTCTCGCGTGATCGCCTGTGTCTGCGCGGCACCACCGACTACTGGGTAAACGATGCCTTAGGGCGTCCCTTCTTCGTGGTTTCAAAAGCCGTCACTGAGGGGTTGGCAGACAGCCTGCTAAAAGACATCGTGCCGGAGCTGTTGACTAGCGTCCCAAGGCAGCCCACGATTGAGGAGCTGAACAACGATCCACGTCTGCATCGGTTTGTAATCGTATTTGATCGAGAAGGTGCCACGCACAGCTTGTTGGAAGAACTCTGGCTCCAGCGCATAGGTGCCCTGACGTATCGCAAGAACGTCAAGGACGTCTGGCCAGAAAACGAATTTCTGGAACAGGATGTTCCGATACCGGGTGGAGGCAGTACCCGCATGAAGCTTGCCATGCGTGAAACGCACCTCAGTGCCGGTAAATCATCCCTTCCTGTCACGGAAGTCCGAAGGCTGACGCAAACCGGGCATCAAACCGCCATCATCACGACCGCACAAAAACTCGGAAATACGGTCATTGCCAGCCGAATGTTCTCTCGTTGGTGCCAAGAAAACTTCTTCGCCTATATGATGCAACACTTCGATATTGATGGACTTATCGATTACGGATCAGAAAGCCTTCCCGGCACTTTATCGGTAATCAATCCAACATGGCGCACCTTGGATAAGGAGATCAAGAAAATCCGTCTAACCGAGCGAAAACTCCAAGCGGAACTGGCGAAACAAACCATGGGAAACGGCAATGATATTCAGAAAAATGCCGAATCAGTCGAAGCTATTCAGGCCGTGCAGACCGAACTTGCAAGGCTTCGTGCCGAGCGCAAGGAAATACCCAGGAAAGTGACTATCAATAGCTTGCCGGAAGCTCAGCGACCAACGCAGTTATTGCCATTGAACAAAACGCTGACAGACACGGTGAAAATGATCGCCTATCGCGCCGAGACAGCCATGGTTGCGATATTACGACGCTACTTGAATAAGGAGGACGAGGCACGTGCGCTTGTGCGTGAGCTATTTGTCTCTTCTGGAGACATTGAGCCGGATGAAATAGCCAGGACACTGACTATCAGAATTCACAGAATGGCAAGCCCTGTTCATGACAGGGCTGTTGCAGGACTTCTGGAAGAATTAAACCAGCAGGAATTCTGTCACCCGGAGACAGGGGCTAAAATGATCTACAAATTGGCGTGAAGTGCCAAGTGATTTTCGTGTGGGATCAAGAAATCTGAAATTATATTGAATTTGTTTTCCGATCCAGGCTCCGGTACTGAATCGCCTCAGCGATATGCTGTTCATGGATGGTAACGCTGTCGTCAAGATCTGCGATAGTGCGGGCAACCTTGAGAATGCGGGTATAGGTGCGGGCGGAAAAACCCAGTCGGTCGGTAACCAGTTCCAGCATTCGGTTGCCGGAGGCGTCCAGTTCGCAGTACTTCTTGATAAAACGCGGTGCCATCTGGGCGTTGCAGTGGATTTTGGTCCCCTTGTAGCGCTCCAGTTGTAGCTCGCGCGAACGTGCCACTCGCTTGGCTATTTCAGCTGAACTCTCCGACTCGCCCCTATCAGCAAGGTCGCGGTACTTGACCGCCGGTACTTCGATATGGATATCAATACGGTCCAGCAAAGGCCCTGAAATTCGCGATCTATAGCGGTGAATGGCAATCGGAGTACAGGAACATTGATGATTAATGTCTCCTAAGAATCCGCAAGAACAGGGGTGTGTTAACCTTTCTCTACGATTCTTATATAAAACGGCACTCGTTCTCAATCGAAATTCCCCTCGAAAAGCTGCCACTCCCCGGCTATCCCACCAATCCCGTGACCATCGGTGAGCACATCCGCAAACGACGCATGGATCTCGGTCTCCTCCAGAGAGAAGTCGCAGAAATCATCGGTGTTACTGAATCTTCAGTCTGGAATTGGGAACACGGAGTGGAACCAGAACAGCACTATAACCCCAATATAATCAAATTTCTAGGGTATATTCCGTTCGACTGCCCGGATGACACTGTTGGTAGGCTTGCGTGGTATAAGAGAGCTATGGGGATGAGTCTGGACCAGCTGGGACAAATAATGGGCCGCGATCCGGAACAACTATCCGACTGGTTGAGTGGCCGGCACTACCCCTTCAGAAAAAACCGGGAGAGGATAGAACAGTTCCTGGGAAACCAGAAAACCATCCTTCTGCCAGAGATAAATCTGTGATGATCTTCTTCCGTGAAAGGAAGCTTTTCAATGTCGGGACTCCAGGAACAACCCGCAGTCAAAAATCATCGTTGACCTTTACTGTTTTACGGACCCGCTTGGGCAACAAGGCCAGCTTATCATCAATATGCCTGCCGAAGGTGTAGCGGATTGAATTCTCCTCGTCATTGAAAAGCTTCACTCCGACTATGTTCGCAACCTCGAACACCAAGCCGATCTCACACTTAGGATCGCCGCGCTCGATCTTCTGCAAGGTCCTTCTGGAAATCCCCGCCCGTCCGGACAGCTCTTCCTCGGTCATCTTGCGTTCTTTTCTGCCGAGCCGGATGAGCTTGCCCAGCAGTTCACCTGCATCACGGGTCTGACGGAGATATGTGCGGTTCACTGGAGAGGCCATAAGCCACCATCGGGATATTATCATAGTCATAACATCACTTATTGATTACGATAGTAGCCATATTGTGATAATTGCGTCAACCGCTTTACATCCGACCGGTCACTTTCGCTCTATTGCCCCCCCCGCCATGTTAGACCACTCATTGTACTTTGGATACTAACGGGCTCTCCAACATATGGTCAACCATGGTGCCGAGCAGGGTCAATTGAGGAATTTGATTCACAGGCCTCACAATAATGGCGCAAAAAAAGCTCAGAGGTTTGAAATTTTTATTTGCAAAAATTCGGTGACGCTGTTAAGTGTATATACACGTAAATATACGAGGGAGCGATGTCAGAAAAAAATTCAGTTCAAGCACCGAGCGTGTGCGTTTGCATGAATGTTCGCAGGGCATCTCGCGCGATAACGAAGATTTACGATCAAGCGCTGGAAGGCAGTGGCCTAAAGGTGACACAGTTTTCACTCTTGAAGAATATCGATGACAAAGGTCCTCTCAACGTCAGTGCCCTAGCCAAACTGCTGATGCTAGATCGGACGACGCTCGTCCGAAATCTCAAACCGCTGGAATCCGCTCAGTTCATCGAAAATACTTCGTCGCAAGACTCGCGCGAACGACAACTCACTATTACAGAACACGGTCACGAAACTGTCCTAAAGGCCCTGCCGCATTGGAAGAGCGTGCAGCGTCAGATAAAAAAGCAAATTGATCCTGAGGTTTTGTCTTCCCTTAGCCTTGCCGTTACAGCCCTGGAGCGGTTTGCCATCGGTCAAGGTGGGTTTGTTGAATAGCCATTATTTTTTTGTTTTAGTGTATATACACGCAAAAACTGCAACTGTGCTGACTCAGCCAGATGAGCATGAACTCGAATTTCAGCTTTGTCGGAGGATGATATGATTGAACATGGAAAGCTACATTCAGAGATACTGAAATATATTATCAAGTATGGTTTTGCACCAAAGGTGTCAACCATTTCTGAACTGTTTAAATGTTCAGATGAAGAAGTAAAGGGAAGCCTGGTCTCTTTGCAGGAATATCATGGCGTTGTTCTTCACCCCAATGAAGTTAAGATATGGGTAATTCACCCATTCTCCCTGGCACCTACTCTTTTTACAGTAAAATCACCCCGCGGTATGTGGTGGGGAAATTGTGCTTGGTGCTCACTAGGTGTTGCCGCGCTGTTAAAGGAAGATGTGACCATAACAACGAATAGTGGCGGCCATGATGATCAAATCATTATGACTATTAAGGATGGCGAAATTGCGCAGAAAGATTTGTACATTCATTTCCCAATTAAAATGAAAAATGCATGGGATAACGTAATTTACACCTGTAGCAATATGCTCGTATTTAGAAATGAGAGCGAAATCGATGCTTGGTCACAGAGGCATGACATTCCCAAAGGAGATATTCAGCCAGTAGAAAAGATCTGGGAATTCTCCAAAGTTTGGTACGGCAATCATTTGAATCCAGATTGGAAAAAGTGGACGGCAAAAGAGGCGAAAGAGATATTTATAAAATATGAATTGACTGGCGAGATCTGGGATTTAGAGGAATCTGCAGCGCGTTTTTGATATCAACCATGCTTCCATGCCACACATTTGATAAGGAGTGAGCACATGGCCGAGCTCTCAACCGCTTTCTTTCGACAACTGGCTGAAAACGCCTTTGAACCGAGTGAAGCGACCATCGGGCCTTGGTCACCGGATTTGCAGCACGGCGGGCCGCCGTGCGCCTTGCTGACCCACGCTTTGCGCACCTATCCCGCCCATGCGCCGTTTGTCATTACCAGAATCACCATGGAACTCCTCAGCGCGGTGCCGGTAACGCCATGCGAGATAAAGGTGGAAATTGTCCGGAGCGGCAAACGGATAGAACTGCTGAGAGGGGAATACCTATCGGGTGGCAAGACTTACCTAATCGCCCATGCCTGGCGCTTTTCACCTGCTCCTGGCATTACCACCCCTGTACCAGACTTCTTCGAGACGCCACCCTTTCCTGAAGAGCAGAGCCAGACGTTCTTTCCTGGGGTCGATTATTTCCCTTACGGGGAAGCCCTCGAATGGCGTTTCATCAAGGGAGGGTATGACTCTCACGGACCGGCGGCGGTATGGACGAGACCGCGGATACCGCTTGTGGAAAACAGGGAGATAAACGGTCTGGAATCCCTGGTACTGATGGTCGATTCAGCGAACGGCATCAGCGCGGAGCTCGATATCCTCAAATGGACATTCGTCCCGGTGGATCTGACGGTGGGCGTCTATCGCCAGCCAGAAGGGGAGTGGGTCGGGATGGATGCACGAACAGTCATGGAAGGCGAAGGGATCGGGCAGTCATCTACCATTCTTTTCGACGCAAGGGGGAAACTGGGTAGGAGCATGCATATCCTGTTCGTCAGGCCGAAATAGGCCCGGAGAATTCAGCCCTTGAAAGTGGAAATGCCAGCTATGTGTTTCACCAGGTTGCCGTAAAACGATGCGGCACCAGAGACCCCGAGCCCAAATAAACGACAATTCTTACTTATGGAGACTATTGTGCAACACAAATCAACTCACGCCGCCTGGACAATAATGCTCAGTGCTGCGGCAATTCTGGCCATTACTATGGGAGCCAGACAGTCCGTCGGTCTCTTTGTATCACCCATTAACGCCTCTACCGGGTTAGGTATCGTCTCCATCAGCTTTGCCCTAGCTATAGGGCAGTTCATGTGGGGATTGGCACAGCCGATTTTCGGAGCGATTGCTGACAAGCGTGGTTCATACGGTGTATTGGTGGCCGGGGCATTACTGCTGGCAGCGGGGTTGGCATTGACCCCCTTCGTTCATTCCCGTTGGGGACTGATTGCCACCATGGGTGTGCTGAGTGCTGCCGGTGCCGGAGCCGGGAGTTTTTCCGTGCTGATAGGGGCATCATCCCAACAACTCCCCGTGGGCCGGCGAGCCTTTGCCGGCGGCTTCATAAATGCCGGTGGCTCCATGGGGCAGTTCATTTTTGCCCCCCTGCTGCAGGCTATTATCAGTGGCTTCGGCTGGATTGCAGCCATGTTTACAATGGCGGCCACAACGCTGCTGACTATTCCAATTGCGTCATATCTCTGTATCAACAAGTCACCTGAGCATATTGAAGCAGAAGAACTGCAACCGCCTGTCATGGGGCTGAAGCAACAAGTGCGTGTGGCGTTGAGAGATCGCAGCTATCTTTGCCTGCATGCTGGTTTTTTTACCTGCGGTTTCCACGTCGCCTTCCTGGTGACGCATCTACCTGGTGAAGTCGCCCTGTGCGGGCATTCTGCACAAGTTTCTGCGGCATCATTGGCCATCATCGGCCTGTTCAACATAGGAGGAAGCCTGTTTGCCGGTTCACTCGGCACCCGCTACCGGATGAAGTACATACTGGCGGTCATGTACGGCAGCCGGGCTGTAATGATAGCAATATATCTACTGGCACCAAAGACAGTTTTGACATTCTACATCTTTGCGGCTTCGCTCGGATTCACATGGCTGGCAACAGTTCCACCGACAGCGGGACTGGTGGGAAAATTATTCGGCATCAGGTATCTGGCGACACTTTTCGGTCTGACCTTGCTGACTCACCAGATCGGAGGGTTTCTGGGGGCTTGGCTTGGCGGACTTGTCATGAATCACGATGGTAACTATATGTGGATGTGGTATGCGGATATTATATTGGCAGCGTTGGCAGCACTGGTGAATCTGCCGATCAGGGAGGACAAAGTGAAGATTGAGAGGAAATAGGAAATTTCTGGCTTACTCAGACCGTCTTCCGATCCAGACTTCGATACTGGATTGCCTCAGCCAGATGCTGCTCCCTGACATATTCAGAGCCTTCAAGATCAGCAATCGTGCGGGCAACCTTCAGTATCCGGGTATAAGCCCTGGCTGAAAAGCCGAGTCGTTCCGTCACCATCTCTAGCAGACGGTGTCCGGCTGCATCGGGCTCACAGAATTTCCGTATCTGCCGGGGATTCATGTGGGCGTTGCAGTGAACCTTGGTCCCCTTGAAACGCTCAAGCTGAATATCCCGTGCCGCTTCGACACGCTTTGCGATGACTGCCGAACTCTCGCCTTCGGACTGCTCTGCCAGTTCACGGTATTTTACAGCAGGAACTTCGATGTGGATGTCAATCCGATCCATGAGTGGGCCGGAGATGCGGGAGCGATATTGGATTAGTTCACGCATGGTGCACGTGCAACTATCTGGATTTGCGGGGTTCCCGGAGCACTTACAGGGGTGTGTGCACCTTTCTCTACTATTCTGACTCAAGACGGCACTTGTTCTCA
>CAYQTC010000039.1:0-30864 GCA_964420435.1 uncultured Geobacter sp. | reverse complement strand
CCGGCACGCCGAACTCTCTTAAAATCGCTTTGGCCTGGTACTCATGGATGTTCATGTAGCTCTCCTGACTGATTTTTTTTCTGAAGCGGCTTCACAAAAGTGCAGATTTTTACTGCTACAACACGGCCTTGAGGTACTCGGTCGTTCGCTTACGCTTGATTCGTTCGACTTCAACCGGGTCCACATCCACATGAATCTCATCCGGCGTGATCTTGAAGAGCGGCTGCCCTTTCTGGACGATGGTGCCGTCCCCACCCTGCATGATGATTTTGTCGATGGTTCCGGAGAATGGAGCACAGATCTTGTTGAACATCTTCATGACTTCGATGATGTAGAGCGGCTGCCCCTTTTCAAAATGCATCCCTTCGTTGACAAAGGCCGGCATACCGGGAGCTTCCTGGCTGTAGTACATGCCGCCGCAGGCGGCTACGATCTCGTCGGCCTTGGTGGCCGGTGGCGGTACCAGCACCTTTTTCATTCTCGCCTGAAGATCCGGATCGGTCAGGTAGTCCGGGATGGTTATCTCCAGATCCTCCTCCACCCGCAGATCCCAGAATTTCACGTTTTCGCCTATCAGGAACAGCATTCCGAGCAGTTCCAGTCCGGCTTCATAGGCAAAATGAGCGGAACGGATCTGATCCCAGGTATCCTGGTCGTATCCACCCTGGGACTTTTCCTTCGCCAGTATATCGTTGAGCTTGAAATACTCGTCCCGTGCCAGCCCGAAATGTTCACGCAGTGAAAAATAGAATTCGAGTGATTCATGCAGCAGCTCGTTATCATGGTTCCAGATAATGTCCGCGGCCGGCTTGTGGGGACGATGGGACATGTGCAGAAACTCGTAGGTTTCACTGAGCACACCCAGGGGATTTCTCAGCCAGACGATTTTCCCCTTTTCAAAACGAAAATTTTTGGTGTTCATGCTCAGCCAGCCCGAGAGCAGATGCGGATCTCCCAGCAGTCGCTCCATGGGCCGCGTAATAAGGGTTCCCTTGCGGTCAAGCACCTGTGACATGGCTTTGACAGCCTTCGGGTTATCAGGAAAATCCAGTGCAATTTGCCGTGCATAATGTTTTTTCATCTGCACAAAGGCATAAACCGGATCCAGCTGATTGGCCTCTTCCTTCAGGGTGCCCACCAGAGTCAGATAGGGAACAACAAAACGGGTGGTCGGCTTGGCATTCACATTGCGCCCCAGGAACCAGTTTACCAGGCCGAAGTGGAATTCCAGATTGGTGGCCAGATTGGTGCCGTTTATCGTGGTACTGCGAATAACCTCTGCCAGCCGTTCGTAGCTTTCCAGCCGGTCATTGCCTGTGGTCAAAAGCAGTGCAATGTTCGAATCGTAGGCGCCGGCCACGTTGTATTTCATGAACTGGCCGGTATCAGGATTCAGCATACAGATGCCCTGGTCGTCACGAACTTCCCCCTGGATCGGTTTCGACCAGTAGCGGATGATGCCGCCGGCGTTTGGTGACAGGGACGCATCGGTCGCATTCAGGCGGGCTTCGACCGAGGCGTTGAAGCGCACTACCCTCTCCGGTCTGGGAAGGCGTTTCTTGTGACGGGCAAGAAGAGCCATGGCCTCCACCAGGGATTCGACAATGAAGAAATCATTGTGATCATCCGGATTGGAAAACTTCAGGCTGTAGCAAAGTTCGGTAACCCGATGTTCAACCTGGATTCTGGTGTTCACTTCCATGAAGAAGTGGTGATCCCGGTCAACTATACACTCGAAAGTCGAAGCGGAATCCAGACCGACCGCCTTGCCGAAGCGCTCCGACTCCTCCTCCATATGTTTCAGCACCTTAAGATCACTCTCCAGCGCCTTGACTTCGGCTTTGCTGCCGGCAGCCCTGGCCTTGGCAATGGCTGCCAGCAGTCCCTCCTGGGTGACGGATACCTCCAGCAGCTTCTGCTCATGCATCTGGAGCGAACAGTCGCGCCCCCCCAGGGCGATGCACCAGTCACCGTTGCCCAGCAATTGAATCTCGTTGTGGCGGGTCTGTTCGATGTTCAGTTCGACCAGAACATTCTTGTTGTCGCCGATGCCATTGGTCTTGACCTCGTTCAGGATCTCACGCACCAGGCCGGGCGCATCCGAAGCAGCCTGCCGGATGGCTGCATCATCGACATTTTTGGATGTCAGCAGGGAAGCGCCGAGAATCCGCTGTCCCTTTCCGCCGCCGCCGCCGATCGCCTTGAGACGAACCCGGCTGCGGGGGTACTTTTTGAACATTGCTGCAACTTCTTCCTGAACCTGGGCACACAATTCCTCCACGGAAAAAAGGTCGATACCCTTGGAATAGGAGGCATACAGGATATGATCGGCCAGATCCTCCAGGGTCACCTTCTTGTCCTTGAGCAGCTTCGGATCGCAGGCAAGGCCTTCGGCTTCGACCAGCGCCAGAAGTTTCTTACGATCCGGGTGCCTTTTCAGCAGGGTACGGGCGGTGACGTTGTCGATTCCGGGGGTGACGCTGACATTGACATTCAGGGCGGTCCGCTTGGCCTCGTCCTTCTTGCCAGCGCCGTCCTGTGTGGCTGAGCAGGGACCGATAAAGGTGAGTCCGGCATTTTCGATGGCAGCAACGAATTCGCCATCCTCAGCCATGAAGCCGTAACCGGCGAAAATTGAGTCATAACCGTTATCCCTGGCAATCCGGATGATCTGATCGATTCGCTCGACGCGCTCTTCCTTGCTGGCTCCGGTATAGTCGGGAACGCGATGGACACGCCGGGAGTCGGTCAGGGAACGCAGTTCAGGAGCCAGAGCCCTTGGATAGACGATGGAATCCTTTTCGGACAGAAGTATCCCGAAATGTCTGATTCCCATCTCGGCATAAACATCCATTGCTTCTTTCCGGATCGGCCCACGGCAGACGATCAGAGGTTTCAGATCCTCGCAGGCGAATGAGCGGACCCAGGCAGAGGGCGATGCAGCAAGGCGGCGATCCCTGTGAATCAGTGGATTGTGCATGTAGCGGTCGGTATTTGGCATTGGTATCTATCTCCAATTAGTTATATTTAGTAAAAGGCCAGTTACAGGATCAATAGAACTCGCGGTGCACGGCCTGCAACGGCCCGGGCTTGTAATGCCTCAGGAAGAAATTCATATTCTCTCCCAGCACCTTGCGCAGATCAGTCGGCATGACAATCGAGGAGATCGAACCGAGACTGAGCGCCTCCTTGGGGTTCATCAACTCTTTTTCATAGCGCTGATTGAGTCCAGCCTCCTGAACTTTCAGCCATTCTGCCGCCTCTTTTTCGGCATCCTTCCCCGCTTCGCCAGCCCCCATACCTGCCGAGACGCGCTCCTGTACGCCCTGTTTTATACGTTCGCTGACAGCCGCACGGATCTTGCGCATTTCATCCTTGTAGACAAACTCCTTGCCGGCCGGACCCATAACTGCCAGACGGGTTGTGGGCAGAGCCAGAACCAGATTGGCTCCGGTCGGATAGTTGTTATAGGAGGCATAGGCGCCGCCGTAGGCGTTGCGCAGGATCAGCAGGATGCGCGGAGTGCGGATGTCGACGATTGAGTCCAGCATGGCCCGGCCGGCCTGAACGATGCCGCGGGCTTCCTGTTCACGTCCCGGCAGGAATCCGGTGGTATCTTCCATGAAGATCATCGGGATGTTGTAAATATTGCAGAAGCGGTTGAAGCGGGCCACCTTGTAGGCCGCATCGCAATCGATCTGACCGGAGTCCACCGCGCTGTTGTTGGCGACAAAGCCGACTACATTGCCACCCAGGCGGCCGAAAGCGGTAATCACGTTTCTGGCACGATCCCGCTGCATTTCGAAAAAATCGCCATGGTCGCAGATCTGCTGAATGATGATCGACACATCGAAGGGGGTGTTGAATCCGGTGGGCGAGTTAAAAGCCTTCTTGAGCAGGGTATTGATTTCCCAGGTCTTGCGGTCAAGGGGATCGCTGGTCTGCTGGAAGCGGGCCATGACACCGTTGTTGTCAGGCAGGTAGTTAAGCAGCTGAAGCGTGGTTCTCAGAGCGGCGACTTCATCTCCGACGGTCAGATCGGCTACGCCGGATTTGCCATGAACCATGGGACCGCCCAGATCTTCCGGGGTAATGTCCTCACCCAGCACCGACTTGACGACACCCGGACCGGTCAGACCGAAAAAGGTATCACTGGGCTGGATTACAAAGCTTCCCTGGCGTGGCAGGTAGCTGCCGCCGCCGGCATTAAAGCCGAACATGCACATGATCGAAGGGACAACGCCGCTGATCTTGCGCAGCGCTGTAAAAGCTTCTGCGTAACCGTCCAGGCCGCCGACTCCGGCCGGAACGAAAGCACCTGCACTGTCGTTCATTCCTATCAGGGGAATGCCGTTCTCTCCGGCAGTCTGGAACAGTCGGGCCAGTTTTTTGCCGTTGGTCGCATCCATGGAACCGGCTCGCACGGTAAAATCATGTCCGTAAACGGCAACATCACGACCGTTTATATTCAGGATGCCGGTAACCAGCGATGCGCCGTCCAGATTCTTGCCCCAGTTCTGAAACAGAATGTTGGGTTCTTGCTCGGTCAACACCTTGATCCGCTCCCAGACTGTCATCCGTTTTTTGAAGTGCTGTTTTTCGATCTGATCGATGCTGACCGAAGTAATCGGACGCTGAATAAGATCATGGCCGGCCTGCATAGCCTCTTCATAGCCGCCTGTTGCCCTGGAGATCTCGCCGGGGATGTTGAACTCGATCTTTCGGGCTTGCTTGAGCGGGTTTTTCAGTACTGGTAAAATTGCTTTCCGGGACATCTTTGCCATCCTTCCGTTCCGTGGGATAGTTCAACAACTGATGCAAATTAAGCTTGTATATTTCAAAGATATTTTCTGGCTATCTCATCACGACCGCCATGACCTTGACCTCTTCACCCACTGATGAAAACAGGCGGTGCTTGAGGTTTGCATCGAAATAGACACTGTCTCCCTCGTTGAGGACAATTCGCTGGTCATCCAGCAGCAGTTCTGCGGTGCCTTTCAGGACATAGAGAAATTCTTCCCCGTTGTGGCTGTAGGTATCCGTGTTGGTAACCTTTTCGTTGAGCGTCAGAAGAAATGGATCCATATGCTTGTTCTTTTTACGTACTGAAAGGGATTCGAAAAAATAGCCATGGTTGGTGCCGTCCTGCGAAACAACCCTTGGAATAACGGTGCGCTCGTGAGCCCTGAGAACCTCAAAACGGCATTCTTCCTCATTCTCGCTGAAGAAATAACCGATTTTAACGTCAAAAAAGTGGGCGATTTTGGAAAGCGTTGCGATGGGCGGAGAGACGTTGTTGTTTTCGATCTGTGAAAGCAGGGCGGTTGAAAACCCTGTTTCATTAGCCACATCCTGAAGAGTCAGTTTTTTTGCTCTACGCAGCAGCTTTATCTTGGCTCCTATGTTATATTCCGACATGCGTACACCCCTGAAAACAAGGCACTTACCGGGAACAGACCTTCGAATCCCTGTAATGGCCTTATATTGTATACTAATGACAAACAATAGTTTTAAAACAGCAATATTTTTATTTATGTTAAAATAGTTGATTAAAAATAAAAGTCAACGCTTATTTATCTATAGTAAACTTTTTTATTTTAGATAAAGCGAGACAAGCCTGATTGCTCGAAGGGATTTCTTCAGGATCATGAAGCTGTTACGGATTGGAAGATTCTACAATATAAGGGCGGGGAACAAGAACGTGCGGGAACCGGATACAACCGGTTCCCGCATGGGATTTGGACTGAGTGAAACTGCGTTTATTTCACCTTGATGTTGATCTGTTTCGGCTTGACTTCTTCTTTTTTGGGCAGGGTAATAGTCAGGACCCCCTTGTCGCAGTTGGCCTCAACCTTCTCCTGATCAATTGTTGCCGGCAGCGTGAAGCTGCGCTGGAATGACCCGAAATAGCGCTCGATGCGGTGATAGTTCTCTTTTTTGACTTCATCCTCATGCTTGCGCTCACCTTTTAGAATGAGGGTGCTGTCCTCGATTCGGACCTCAATATCCTTCTGGTCCACATCCGGCAATTCGGCCTTGATGATGATCGAGTCACTGGTTTCATAGATATCAACCGCCGGCTGCCAGATTCCCTCTTTAATATCCTCGCCCGGAAGATCGTGATTCCAGGAGAGATTAAGGAGCCGGTTCATTTGGTCCTGCATAGTTCGCAATTCCCGTAACGGGTTGTACTTTACAAGTGCCATCGCTTTATCCTCCTATGGATAGTTGAGTCTCAAGACATCTCTTAGTAAATTATAATCACTTATTTAAAGCTGTCAAGGTAACATCAGGGTGAATAATTGCTGAGCGCAGCTAACCGGTCTGCCGCAAAAAATCCAGACTCTTAAGCTTTCTGCCGGTATGGGCTGAAACGGCCTCATCAAGCAGCATGCCGGCCTGCAGAAGCCCGTCAGCACTGAAAAGCTCCAGACCGAAACGGCCGGTTGACAGGCAGGAAAGCAGGGATTTACGGGTTTGGGCAGAAATGGAACGCCCGCTTTTTACGCAGAAGCGGCAGGCCGGCTCTCCACCGCTCTGAATTATTGCAGCTGCTTCGCCGAAACCTGTTCCGCAAATACTGCAGGTTTCCAGTGACGGGCGATACCCCAGAATATTCAGCAGATTGACTTCAAACATCCTGCGGTCGGAATCATCCGCCGCCCCACAATCAAGTCTTTCCAGGTAAGCCGTCAGCAGACGGTACAGACGCGGCAGTTGCTGGCCTTCGGGAGTAATGGAATCCACCAGTTCGCAGGCATACAGGGCATGAGCAATACCGGACAGATTACCGCGAATGCCGGGATATACAGTGATCACATCCGCCTGCCTCAAGGACGAAAGTCCGTCCTTGCGGACCAGCTGCAGTTCGATCCGGGCAAAAGTTTCCAGGGCAGGACCGAAGCGTTTGCGGCTGTTGCGGGCTCCGCGCGCAAAACCCTTCATCCTTCCATGTTCAAGCGTGAACAGGGAAGCGATCCGGTCACTTTCACCAAAATCGGATGAAGAGAGTACTATTGCCTGAAGCTTTTCCTGGTGCATTCTGATATCCCTGACAAATCAGAAAATGGTGATGCAACAAAATCTATGCTACAATTTTCCGGCTGAATGCAGTAATGCTAACTTTTTTTGATAGAGCTTCAACATACTCCAAAACATTATCACACAGGCCGACTACATGATAGCACCGGAAACACTTTCCAGACTGGAATTCGACAAACTCCTCACCGAAATAGCACGCCACGCCCACAGTCAGAGCAGCACCGAACTTATCCAGACCATAGCCCCCACCTGCGATCTGGGCATGTTGCGGATGAAATCCGGCCGCATCGCCGAAATCCGTGCCCTGCAGCGCCTGGGCATCCCTCTTTCCCTGAGCACTTTCGAGGACATCCGTTCCTCGCTTGATCTTCTTAAACCGGCCGGCGCCTTTCTGTCCCCCCAGGAACTGCTGCTGTTTATCCCGGTGCTTGATATATTCAAAAACATCGCCCGCCAGTTTTCGCACCGGGAAGATATTCCACTGCTGAAATCACTTCAGCCGCAGCTGAAAGGCTTTCCGGATATACTGGAACCGCTGTCTGCCTCTATCGACCACGACGGCAGCATCATGGATTCGGCCTCGACCTTTCTCAGGGAGACCCGCCGCGCCAAGCGCGCTCTGGCTGGGCGAATCCGTAAAAAAATCGAGGAGATTATCCGCGACAGCGGCATCGAGATCTTTCTGCAGGACGACTTCATCACCCAGCGTTCCGGCCGCTGGGTAATCCCGGTGCGGATGGACTCCAAAGGGATGGTCAAAGGGGTGGTTCATGACGTTTCCTCATCCGGAGAAACCGCTTTCATGGAACCACTGGAGATCATTCCCTTCGTCAACGAGCTGGAAAACCTGTCCGCCGAGGAAAAGGCTGAAGAGATCCGCATCCTGCGCCAGCTCTCAAGCTGGATACGGGAGGACTCCTCCGAGCTGGCGGAGTGTTTTGAAACGCTGCTGACGCTGGACACACTCAACAGCATCGCCCGCTTTGCCGACGAGTTTGACCTGGAACCGGCAGCGCTCAATGATCAGGGAGAGCTGCGCCTGGCAGAGGCCCGCCATCCGCTGCTGCTGATGATGCAGAAGCGGGGAGTGCTGTCGCGGGTCGAGCCGCTTGGGCTTCAGCTCGGCGGGAGTGCAGGACCGGATTCTGTCATGGTGATCACCGGACCCAACGCCGGCGGCAAGACCATCGCTCTCAAGACGGCCGGGATGCTGTCGCTGATGGCGCTTTGCGCCCTGCCGGTTTCAGCCGGGCCCCGTTCAACCTTTCCGCTGCTGGACACGCTGCTGGTGGATATCGGTGACGATCAATCCATTGAGCAGAGCCATTCCACTTTTTCCGCCCATGCAGCCCGGATTACCACGATCCTGGGGCAGGCCGGAGCCCGCAGCCTGGTGCTGCTGGACGAGCTGGGCGCCGGCACCGAACCGCTGCAGGGGGCGGCCATCGCCTGCGGAGTGCTGCAAGAGCTGCAGCAGCAGGGGTGCATGGTGATTGCCACCACCCATCTATCCGAGATCATTGGTTTTGTACACCGCTCGCCCGGCATGATCAATGCCGGCATGGAGTTCGACGATGACAGTTTCACGCCGCTTTACCGGCTGATTGTCGGCGAGCCTGGCCAGTCTCACGCCCTTGAAATCGCACGCCGCTTCGGCATGCCGGAACGGGTAATCTCCTTTGCCCGCCAGATGCTGGGGAGCGCCGGCAGCGAATTTGCTTCCCTGTTGACCGAGCTGCGCCGGCGTCGGGCAGAACTTGAAAGCCATCAACGGGACCTGAAGCAACGTGAAGCGCGGCTGGATGAGCGTGATGCCGGACTCCGGAATCGTGCGTCGGAGGTTGACCGCATCCGCAGAGAGGCGGCTGAAAAGGCCTGGGGTGACGCGAAGGAACTGATTTCAACCAGCAGAAGAAAAATGAACATCCTGCTGGATGAATTGAAGAAGGAAAATCGAAGCGATATCGTAGACAAGCTGCGACGGACCGAAACAGAGCTGACCGACCGCCTGAAGCCGCAGAATATAAGCCCGGAGCTGATGCCACTGGCAATGGTCAGGCCGGGTGATAACGTACATATCCGTTCACTGGGCTGCGACGGCGTCGTTCTGACACTGGATGACCGCAGCGGCAAGGTGCGCGTAAGGGCCGGCAGGATGGAGCTGGATGTTGTTCTATCGGAACTGGCCAAACCGCAGTCAAAGCCTGACAGGGAACGAAAGAGGCCGCCAGCGGGCACCTGGCGGGCCAATATCGAAGAGAGCGATCAGCGTGAGCTGAAACTGATCGGAATGAGGGTGGAGCAGGCGCTGACGGAGTTGGAAACATTCATCAACCACGCCGCCGCTGCCGGGCTGCCGGAAGTGCGTATCATTCACGGCATGGGCACCGGCAGGCTGCGTGATGCCGTACGTGAGGAACTGGGCCGGCATCCGCTGGTGGAAGGACTACGCTCCGGTGAACCCCACGAAGGGCGTGACGGCGCCACGGTGGTTACTTTAAGAACTTGATCGTCGAGCTGTTTTATGCCGGATGTGCTTTTATATATTCAGCCATTTCCCGGTCAAAGCTGCGGATATGCTTAATCAGCCAGCGAACGAGCTGCCGGTCGACGGCCATGGCCATCTCCTGACCGCGCTCTCCTTCGCTGAATCGATTGCGCAGCACTTCGATCTCATGCCGTAAAATGGCATGCTGTTCCTGCTGTTCAGGAAGCTTTGGATAATGGTGCTGAACCATCAGCGCTTCTTCACTTGAAAAGTGGTGTTCAACGTAGTCTTCCATAAACGTCAGCACCTCTTCCAACACACCCTCACCATGCCCACCCTGACAGGCGGCCGAAAGTTTTTCAAAAAGCCTGAAAACCTCACGATGCTGATCGTCTATCTCCAATACTCCCAGCTCTAGGCTGTTGTCCCACGTCAGTGCCATAAGTCCCTCCGGATTTTAAAATAAATGCGTTATCAAATCAGCCTGACTGCGGCTTCAACTCCCACACAGTGAGCTCCGCCACCGAATGCTGGAACTTTCTTCGCGTCTCGCGAATCACGAACGGAACATCCCGAGGCTCGCCCAGCATTCTGAAATGCGGTGTAAGCGCCTCCTTGAGACCATCCAGTGTCCAGACCGGCTCGCCCGCCTCGCGGTAGCCCCCCAGCCACTCCTCTTTTTTTGTGTATTCCTCCAGCCAGGTATACGGTGAAGTTATTACCAGCAGGCCACCCGGATTGAGCCGTTCGTGAATAGCACCAAGAAATTTGCGCGGCGAATACAGCCGGTCGATAAGGTTGGCCGCCAGCACCAGATCATAGCCGGTGAATTTTTCCGGCAGATTGCATGCGTCGGCCTGGGAGAACTGTACCCGCTGGCGGATTTCATCCAACCCGAGTTCTTTCAGCCCGATTTCGTGGAACGATACTATTTCTCCCTCTTCGGGAAATGCGTATCGTAGGCATCCCTCTTCCTGCATGCGGGCCGCGAGACGGAAGAAGCGGGTCGAAAAGTCCAGACCGGTCACCAGCCCGAAACCTCCCCTGGCCAGCTCAAAGGAAGCTCGGCCGACGGCACAGCCCAGGTCCAGGGCGTGACCTTTCTTACGCCCCTGCATAGCCTCCAGTGAAATGAGGGCACAGGCTGCAGCGAAGTTGGGGACGCCAAAGTGTGCGGGGCCGTAGTGGGCATCGCAATACTGGGATGCCAGAGTGTCAGACTCGTACTGGTCCTGATGAATTTCAACCGGCGCGGCGCTTTCCACGTAGCGGAAGCCGGCATGCTGGAAGAAGTGGCGACGGAAGGCATATCTGGAATCACGCGTCGCTTCGTTGCCGGTGGAGATCCAGGAACCGCCTTTGATCAGGTTGTGGCGGGTATCGAAGGTGGGGGTCGAAAAGTCATCATACCATGGGTGAATCCGGAATCCGTGAAATGGATAAATCGGAGTTTCGGTCCATTGCCAGACGTTGCCGATCACGTCGAAAAAATCACCGGTTTTGAATCTGTCCACCGGGCATGATGAACTCCAGTGTTCCAGGTTGATGTTGCCGGGCGCCTCATCCCAATATGGTTGATCCGGTATCCGACAGACATCTCTCAGGCGGTTCCATTCGTCCTCGGTCGGCAGACGGATCGGGGTGCCTGTCATAGCAGCCTTCCAGTTGCAGAAAGCACTTGCTTCCAGATAATTGACCTCCACCGGCCAGTTCCAGGGCATGTCGATTTCGCTGGCCATCGTGCGCAGTTTCCAGCCATTAAGGTTAGTGATCCAGAACAGCGGATAATCGGACTGTTTGAACTCGCGCCAACTCCACCCTTCCCCGCTCCACCACTGCCGCCGGCGGTAGCCGCCGGCTTCGACGAACGCCATGAACTCCCGGTTGGAGACAAGCTGTAGGGCAGCTTTGAAATCCTGCACATCGGCTTCGTGCAGTCCGTATTCGTTGTCCCAGCCGTAAAGAGGGTGATCGGCCGGCTTGCCGAGAGTGACCTTTCCTCCTGGCACATTCAGAAGCTGATTCGCCGGCGGCTCGCCAGCCTCGGTGCAGATGTCCCAGAAGGGGAGCTGCACAACCTGACTGATCGGCAGCTGACGGATCAGTACCGACGAGGTTTCCAGATGGATACGCTCGTGTTCGATGCCCATCATAATCCCCCACCAGGGAGATTCCCAGGTAATCGGCAGTGTCAGCGGCAATGCCCTGATCAGACCATCCACCAGCTCACGGACCTTGTCGCGATAATCCTTGACCTGTTGGCGTGTGGGCCAGTCGTAGTGGGATTCGTTCAGGTCGTCCCAGGACATCTCATCAACTCCGACTGCGAACATTGATTCGAATTGCGGGTTGATACGCCTGTCAATTACCCGTGCAACGGTAAGCTTGTTTATGAAGAAAGTGGCGGTGTGACCGAAGTAGAAAATCAACGGGTGACGCAGTCGGTCGGCCCGCAGGTAGAAAGTGGAATCATGCCTGAGGGTTTCGTACAGTTTTTCATCAATGTCGAAGGTGGCATGGAAGTAATTCAGAATCTCGGCGCGCTTCTGTTCCGGTTCACCCTGGTCAAGGATTGTCGTACAGGTTTTTTTGAGGTCCATTTAGTGTGCCTCCATATTCAAAGAAATTTGCATTAAAAATTCGAAAGCTGTTTTGTAATTGTAACGTATTCATTCAGTTCAAACAACCGTGCCGTTTTTTATCGGACTATAACTGAATAATTTGCAGATAAATATTGCCTAACCGTAAAACCATGCTAAAACATAAAAAGAAATTTATGTTCAACAATGTGTATTGACAGCAGTCACACCCAAAAGGAGGTTACATTATGATGCAAAAGGTCATTGTCAGAACTGCTTTTATGTGTGTTTTTACCGGATTGTGCGCTCTGCTACCCCAGTACGTTTCAGCTGACGAGATTGTCATGGACAACGGAGTCCGATTGAAAGGAACGGTGACGAACCTGAATGGTGGCCTGCTGTCCGTCACATCCGATTATGCCGAGCCGATCAAGCTTAAAGCCAACAGAATTGTCAGCATTACTACCGATAAACCCGTTCAGATTCAAATGAGTAATGGAGAAATCCTGAATGGCAATCTGAGAACCGACGCTGGTATCATTACAGTTGAACCTTATGCCGGTAGAGGACACGTAACGGTTGACTTTAAAAATATTTCCGCAATAAATCCGCCTCCAGTGAAGCCGTGGAGTGGCTCGGTAGTCGCGGCGGGTAACTACCAGACAGGCAACACGGACCGGAGAGCTTTCAGGTTCGGGGCAGATGCGGTGAGACGGAGTGAGAAGGATCGCTTCAGCATGCGTTTCCTTTATGACATTTCCGATGAAAAAGATGCGTTGTCCTCACGAAGTGTCTATGGTGCTTTGAAGTACGATTATTTTTTCACAAAAAAACTTTACGGATATCTGGGAGTAGAGCTCCTCAACGATAAATTCAAGGATCTGAATCTCAGAACTATTGTAGGTCCCGGCGTCGGTTACCAGATATGGGATGAATCCAGGAAGGCACTTGCAGTGGAAGCCGGCCTTTCCTTTTATTCGGATGACCACAAGATCGCGAAAGATAAAAGTTGGATAGCTGCCCGTCTGGCTGCCGATTTCCGTTATAAGATCACTGATTCGATCATGTTCACCAACAATCTCGTACTTTATCCAAGCCTCGAGAATGTTTCAGACTTCAACCTGCGGAACGAAGCGGCAATAGCCACAAGTCTTGGGGCCGGTTGGTCACTGAGGCTGGCCAATATACTTGACTACAACAACGCTCCTGCAGTTGGAACAAAAAGTACCGATTCAAATTCTTTAATTGGACTCCAGTACGCATTCTGACTACGAATACTTGACTAATCCAATTAAGGTGTTAATGTGAACACATAAGATATTTGTACTTTGCCCAATATCAGTATGCATCCGGAGCTAGCAGGCTATTAAACCAAAAAGGAGGGAATTGTCATGAGCATGCTTAGTGAGTTCAAAGAGTTCGCAGTAAAAGGAAATGTGGTAGACATGGCGGTTGGTGTCATTATCGGTGCGGCTTTCGGCAAGATTGTCACCTCTCTGGTTGGGGATGTGATCATGCCACCGATCGGTGTGATGATGGGTGGTGTTGATTTTTCCAACCTAGCGATTGTACTCAAGGAAGCTGTTGATAAAAATCCTGCTGTAGTGATCAGTTACGGGAAGTTTATTCAGACAGTCATCGATTTTGTAATCATTGCCTTCGTCATATTCATGGCCATAAAAGGGATCAATTCCCTCAAGAAAAAAGAAGCAGAAGCCCCCGCCGCACCGGCAGCACCTCCGAATCAGGAAGTTCTGCTTGCTGAAATCAGGGATCTACTAAAAAGCAAATAAGATAACGACTTAAATACATCCTGGCAGTATGTAAAAGCGGGAGGGGCAAAACCCCTCCCGCTTTTTTAATGGATAAGTCTTCAGTCGTGGCAGGCGACATTATTGCGCTGCACGACCTTTATATCTCCGGAAGTCATGTCATATACCCAGCCGTGAACGGCAAGCCTGCCTTTGTTCATGGCTGTACGGACAAACGGATATTCCTGCAGATGCTCCAGCTGCAGCCTCACATTCTCTTCTACTATCAGATTCATGCGCTGCTCAGGAGGGATTGTAAAATATAGCTCCAGGAGTTTGTCATCGACCCGCTCCTTCGCTTTATAGGCGTTATTCAGCCAGATCGGAATGTATCTGTCTTCTTCGTTTTCTTCATCAAGAGCAGCGATCCCTCCGCAGCCGTAATGGCCGCAGACAACAATGTCCGGGATCCGCAGATGGTTGATTGAAAACTCCAGTACAGCCGAGAGGTTCCAATCGTTGGTGGCGACTATGTTTGCCACATTGCGGTGAACAAATATCTCGCCCGGCTTGGTCTGGGTAATCGTATTGACCGGCACGCGAGAGTCGGAACAACCGATCCAAAGCACGGTCGGACGCTGAAGTTTTGCAAGTTCGGCAAAATATTCCCGTTCCTTGTCAAATACGTCAGTTACAAACCTTCGGTTGCCATCCAGGAGTGTGCTGATCATAATCCCTCCGCCCTGTCCCCGTTTTATCGTAACGACAACAGACAGTCTACGGTAAAACAAAGTCCGCCGCAATCTATTATTACTATTGTGAATACGGATACTATTCAAATTTTTCTGGACGAACTGACAACTCTCCCGTACTCTTGACAGTTGCAGTACTACCAAAATAGATGAGGTACAAATCAATGGCACAGGCAGAAAAAGGCAATACGGTAACAATCAATTTTACCGGCACACTGGAAGACGGTACGGTATTCGATTCAACTCTTGAGGCGATGGAATGTGACGACGAAGAATGCTGTGAAGATGGCTGTGAAGAGGATGATGAGTGCGGTTGCGGCGGACACGACGTCGGCCCGATGACATTTATCCTTGGCGAATCAGTCCTGTTCCCGAAAATCGACGAAGCGATCATCGGCATGGCGCCCGGTGAGAAGAAAACTGTCAAGATTGCTGCAGCCGATGCATTCGGTGAATATGACAAAGAGCAGATCTTCACAGTTCCGCGCAGCGATCTTCCGGACGATCTCGTACCGGCAGTCGGCGACGAACTGGTGCTCGCCAATGAAGATGACGAAGAGATCGGCGTAGTGGTTCTGGAAATGACCGATGAAGAAGTGACCTTTGACGGTAATCACCCGCTGGCAGGTGAAGATGTTACTTTTGAGATCGAACTGGTAAGCATCGCTTAAATTCTGCACTCACGGCAAATACGAAAAAAGAGAAGGGCGGCCAATGGTCGCCCTTCTCTTTTGTTCAACCGGTGCAGTATACACGAATATTTTTTTTTGCAACAGTCTGGTAATAGCTGCTGTAAAGAATTATAGTGTAACCAAGGTGGCGCCACCTAAAACAAGAACGCCAGATGAAGGAGGTAGAGACAATCGAGTTTGTTTCATACCGACAGAATTTAGCAGAACAACTATCCGGCTTGTAAAACAGCCGGCACAACCCTTGAAAAGGGAATCTGAAGAGTAAAAAAACGTGAGGCCCGCTAATTTTGCGGGCCTTTCATATTCTTCCCTGCACAACGACTACAAAATTGCCTGCTTGACACGTCTCGGGCAAAGCTGTTAGGGTCAAGATACTACAATTGTTGTAACCGGATAGCACGTCATCGCAAGCCCCGGAAATTTTCGGGGCTTTTTTAATGGTACAACACAGAAAGAAGGAGTTACATGGATTTTCAAAAGTTTAATTTTCACCCGGCCATTTCGGCCAGCATCAAGGAGGCGGGCTATACCACACCGACTCCTATTCAGAAAGATGCAATCCCCACTGTTCTTCTGGGCCGCGACGTAATGGGCCTGGCCCAGACCGGAACCGGCAAGACCGCCGCCTTTGCACTGCCGATACTCCAGAGGCTTATGAGCGGCGCCCGAGGCCAGGTCAGGGCTCTGGTCGTAGCACCCACACGCGAGCTGGCCGAGCAGATTCACGAATCCTTCACCACTTTGGGCCGTCAGACCCGTCTTAAAAGCGTCACTGTCTACGGCGGTGTCAATGCCAACCCTCAGATTCAGAAGCTGAAAAACGGCGTAGAGATCGTTGTGGCCTGCCCCGGCAGACTGCTGGACCACATTTCACAGGGCACTATCGACCTGTCGCACCTTGAAGTATTGGTGTTGGATGAAGCCGACCAGATGTTTGATATGGGTTTCCTGCCGGACATCCGGCGGATACTGAAGCTGATTCCGGCGAAACGCCAGACGCTGCTTTTTTCGGCAACAATGCCGCCCGACATTAACAAACTTGCAAGCGATATCCTGACAGATCCGGTTACCATAAAAGTCGGCAACACCGCCCCTCCGGTCACAGTTTCGCACGCCCTCTATCCGGTTGAACAGCACCTCAAAACACCTCTGCTTCTGGAACTCCTGCAGCATACTGATACGGAATCTGTACTGGTCTTTACCCGCACCAAGCACCGCGCCAAACGTCTTGGCGAACAGCTTGAGAAGGCCGGCTACAAAGCCGCATCATTGCAGGGCAATCTGTCCCAGAATCGCCGCCAGGCAGCACTGGATGGTTTCCGCGACGGCACCTACCAGATCCTGGTTGCAACCGATATTGCCGCCCGCGGCATTGACGTGTCGCAGATATCGCATGTTGTAAATTATGACATTCCCGATACACCGGAGGCTTATGTTCACCGCATAGGACGTACCGGTCGTGCGGCTAAAAGCGGTGACGCATTCACGATGGTGTCCAGCGAAGACTCGATCATGGTCAGAACAATCGAGAAGAAGCTGGGAGCACCGCTGGAACGCCGCACCGTGGAAGGTTTCGACTACAGCATACCTTCGCCAAAGAAAGACAACGAGTTTGCCCGTCCTCCCCGTGAGCCAAGACCGCCGCGAAAAACTACCGATGCAAAAAAAGGTACGGCCGGATCAATCAACCCGTTCAAGAACGAGAATCCTAGCAGCAAACCTGCGGGAAGACCGCAGCAGGGCCGACCCGGGGCAACA
Organism: uncultured Geobacter sp.; assembly: GCA_964420435.1. Classification (GTDB taxonomy): domain Bacteria; phylum Desulfobacterota; class Desulfuromonadia; order Geobacterales; family Pseudopelobacteraceae; genus JACRCG01. The sequence continues at coordinate 13,803 of CAYQTC010000039.1, read as the reverse complement.
GTCGGAAACGCTCCCAAGGCAATCTTCAATAGCTCCAGACGCGGAAAATAGAGCAGAAATTTTGATCACAAAAAAAGCGGCCGATTGGCCGCTTTTTTTATTCAGCAACAACCTACCCATTGGTTTGGCCATCCTGAACAACAGTTTCGCTTTTATAATAAATCTTTCTAAAATCATATGGATGCAAATATTTAAAAATAATTTTGCATGCGTTTTGTTGGTAAATACATCTGATGCAAAAAACAGGACTAAAAACAGAAACTTGTTTCCAGCAAATAACCCCATAAATATCAAGCGTTTATAGTATTAGTAAAATTAGTGTTGCGCAATTATATAATACATGTCTGTTTTTACTCAAAATGTTTACATAAGATACTGTTTTATTTTACTTTTATCAAAGTAATAGCTTGAAATTACCCGATTTAGCTCTTACAGTATGGTTAAATATATATGTTTCAAAAAGGAGATTAGTAATGATTTGTCCCGTTTGCAAGACCCATGAGCAGTATTCAACAATCAATCTGCACACCGCCGGATTTGACGAGAACATTATGACATGTAAAATCTGCAGCTCTGTCTGGTCCATCAATCATGGACTTACCGAGATCGTAAAGGATGCTCATAAAAGGTCGTTTCTTGGGGTGATGTCCGAGAGTGTTGAGGCTGACGACTACTGCATCGCAGCGTAAAGAATTCAGGCACCGATTTGATTTCAGAGTTGATCAGAAAATCAGTTCAAAACTGCAAAGGCGGCCAGTAGGCCGCCTTTTGGTTTTTGTCGCTTCAACAGAATCCGGCTTTCAAGCCAGATCAAAATTGTTCTGATAAGCCATCAGCGTATTTATCATCAGCGCAGCAACAGTCATGCGACCGACACCGCCAGGTACCGGGGTTATCCAGGAACATTTTTTGCTGACTGCCTCAAAATCCACATCTCCCACTATCTTGCCGTTTTCGAGACGGTTGATACCGACATCGATCATCACAACACCTTCCTTAACCATATCTTCGGTTACAAATCCAGGTATGCCAACGGCAACAACAATGATGTCCGCACGTCTTGTTTCATCCAACAGCAGTTCGCGCGGAGTTTCTATGTGGGCCAGGGTTACTGTAGCATTACCGATCTCAAAGTCGTTGGAAAGCATGATCGAGATCGGCTTGCCGACGATATTAGATCTGCCGATAACGACACAATGCCTAGCCTTGACCGGAATTTCGTAAAACTGCAGCAGCTTGCAGATCCCGTAGGCAGTAGCTGGCCGGAAGGCTTTCTGCCCCAATGTCATGCGACCGAAATTTGTGGGATGAAATCCGTCAATATCCTTGTCAGGAGAGATCGCATTGATAACATGCTGTGGATTGATATGCTTCGGCAGCGGCAGCTGAACGATAACTCCGTCCGTAGCAGGATCCGCATTGATCTGGACAATCCTGGACAAAAGTTCCTGTTCGGTGACAGATTCCGGAAAACGCAACAGCTCACTTTCAAATCCGGCACTGCTGCAGGATTTAATCTTGGATTTTACATATGATTCACTGGGCGCATGTTCTCCCACCAGAATTACGGTCATGTGCGGCTTTCGCAAACCGGAATTGACAAAACCGGCCACCTTTTTTGAGATGTCAGCGATAAGGCTTTCTGCACATAATTTTCCATCCAATAGCTTCATGGTTTGTCTTCCCTGCATTACTCGCTGCGTTTGGTTACTTCGATCAGGTGATAGCCGAATTGAGTCTGAATCGGGCCGATTACCTTGCCAATCTCGCCGGTGAACACTGCCTGATCAAATTCCTTTACCATTTGTCCCGGTCCGAACTCACCCAGACTGCCGCCATCCCTGCCGGAGGGACAGAGTGAATTGTCACGTGCGCATACGGCAAAATCTTCGCCGGCTTCAATCTTTAACTTGAGTGCTTCACATGCTTCTTTGCTTGCTACCAATATGTGTCGTGCGCTTGCTCTGGCCATGCTTCAATCTCCTTTTGTTTCTTGATCCGCCGGTTATCGCAGCGTGTAAATTACGGCCTGTTTTTGACACTTTTATCAACATTAGTCAATATGACAATCACATGGTCAGCGCCTGGACGCGCCGGATGATCACACCGTTTCGAGTGCCGGTTCAGCCAGCGCCCCCAGTTGTTCTCGCAGTTCCAGAATGTGCTCACCCCAGTAACGGGTCGTATTGAACCAGAAAAAGGTGTGCGGGAAGACCGGATCCTGCCAGCGACGTGCCAGCCAGGCGCTGTAATGCAGCATTCGTAGGGTGCGCAGGGATTCTATCAGCCGAAGCTCGCGCGGATCAAAGTCACAGAACTCCAGATAACCGCTCATAAGTGCGTCCAGTTGGGAAAGCTGCCGCTGGCGGTCTCCAGAGAACATCATCCAGATATCCTGCACTGCCGGAGCCATGCGGGCATCATCAAAATCCACGAAGTGCGGAGCGTTGTCACGCCACAGAATGTTGCCGGCATGGCAATCTCCATGCGTACGAATGAAACGAATGGAACCAACCTCTTCAAGAATCGCGTCGATGGCCTCCAGAAGCTGCTGCGTGACCGCGCGGTAACTGGCCCGATATTCATCGGGAATAAAGCTCTCGTCAATCAGTCGAACGCTTTCATAACCAAAACTCCTGCTGTCCAGAAACGGACGGTGTTCAAAAGCCGAAACGGCTCCTATTTTGTGAATTCTACCCAATGCGCGCCCTAGTATCTTCAGGTTTTCGAGGTTGTCGAACTCTGGAGCATGCCCACCCTGGCGACGATACAGCGCGAATTTGAAACCTTCGTAACCCAGCAGGCTATCGCCGGCAGAATTTACAATCGGCGCTACCACCGGCAGCTCATGTTCGACCAATTCAAAACAAAAACAGTGCTCCTCCAGAATCTGCTCTTCACTCCAGCGTTCCGGGCGGTAAAACTTGGCAATAATCGGCTGACAATCTTCAATTCCAACCTGGTATACGCGATTTTCATAGCTGTTGAGTGCGAAAACGCGGCGATCGCATAAGAACCCCTGGCTTTCGATGGCGTCCATAACAAAGCCGGGAGTCAGAGACTGGAATGGATGTGGAATATCTGGCATTCATTATTCTTTCAGCTTAAACAAAGCAGGTATTCGCCTGTTATGAAGCGGTTTGTATCTAATAGGAAAATCAACTTTGAACCTACATCAATGACAAAGAAAAAGCACTCACAAATAACTTGAGTGCCGGTATGACTAGTCAACACAATGAACAATTATCCCGTTTTATTGATTAATTACCTGCGATGGACGGAATCATTATAATCTCCGGTCGGCATCAACCTCCCATGCGGATCACGAACATACATCCAGGCACAATACTCGACTTCATTGACTATAACGATAATTTCCCGGCGTTCATAATAGTGCGGATGCCCTTCCATCTTATCCAGCATTTCGAGCGTTGTATCATCTACGCCATATAACTCGCCAACAATCGGATAACGGGTTTCTGAGCTGGTGACGTAAGGGTAACCGCCCGAAATATACATTGAATAACTGTCTTTTGTAGCACCTACTCCATAAAAACAGGCGCCTTTCAACAGCTGATGATTTCCGTGTGATTGACGAAGCGTGCCGTAAACAAATATCAGATGATTATTTTCCATGTAACCACTGACCTCGCTGCCAGGATTTGGCTATGAGCATCCATAATTGACCGGAGCGGCTCGTATTACGGCCACAATAATTAACATTTATTTATGTTTAGTGCCAGCAGTATATGATATATCTGCCCTCACCCGAAAAAGAGACCAAATATCAGCTGCGTTGAAATAGAGCTGTATTTAGTATACCATTTCAACAATTAAATGCATCAAGAGCTGAATGAATTTTATCTGACCCCGCCTGTATTGTTTTTATCACATCCATCGCATCGGTATGACAGTGAAAGGATAACATATGGATCCGGAACTTACACTGCAGCTCAAGCAGGTACTTTCATCGTTGCAACTGCTTCTACCCAGGCCTGCAGACACAATCGACTGGAGCGTTTGCCAGGCGGCCAACTGGCGCAGACACTCTTTTGCCGGTTATCTTGAATCGGTGGAAAACATCGAACACATATGCCTTGATGACCTTCTCGGAATCGAAGAGCAGAAACATACGGTTGAAGAAAATACCCGCCAGTTCCTGGCAGGCTATCCCGCCAACAACATCCTGCTCTGGGGCACTCGCGGCACCGGCAAATCATCCCTGATCAGGGCGATTCTCAACCAATATGCAGCAGAAGGGCTCAGAATCGTCCAGGTTGAAAAAAGTGACCTAGTGCATCTACCCGATATCGTGGATGCCATCAAGCGACTGCCGTACCGGTTCATAATATTTTCAGATGATGTTTCGTTCGAACCGGGCGAATCAAGTTACAAGATGCTGAAAAGCGCTCTGGACGGTGCGGTATACGCCATACCCGACAATGTCCTGATATATGTCACTTCCAACCGTAGGCACTTGCTGCCAGAATACGAGAACGACAATCGCGGCGCCATGTTGGTCAACAACGAGATTCACCACGGGGAAGCGGTCGAGGAAAAGATTTCACTTTCCGGACGCTTCGGCCTCTGGGTAGGATTTCACCCATTCAGCCAGGAGCAGTATGTACAGGTCACCAGCCAGTGGGCCGGAAAACTATGTTCAAAACAGGGAGTAGAATTGTCCTGGACAAAAGATGCAGAAGATCAGGCGATTCAGTGGTCATACATGAAAGGTGACAACAGCGGCAGGATTGCCTATCAGTTTGCCTGCCGCTGGGTCGGCAGCCAGATGCTCAACTTGCAGGAGGTAAATCCGCACTCGTCCTCCAAGTAACGTATACACGCCGAAAACGTATACAGACTTGGCGCAGACTGAAGAGCTGTCTATACTTTAATGAAGTCATGTATTTCATCTGCCATACGGGAGACTGCTTCATGTGTAAAAAGCTCTTTATTGCCGCAACCGGTCAGAACTGCGGAAAAACAACCATTAATCTCTCGCTGATGCATCTGGCGCTTCAGCGTTATGAAAGAGTCGGCTATATCAAACCTCTGGGGCCAAAGTGCCAGGAGTTCAACGGAGTTATTGCAGATAAGGACGCTATTCTTATGGCGAGGGTGTTCGGGCAGGAAGATCGTATCGCTCTGATGTCGCCGCTGGTGCTGGGCAAAGGGGCCACACGCCGTTTTCTTGATGGCGAACTGTATCGGGAATGGGCCGAGGATAAAATCCTTTCCGCCTGCCGTGAGCTGGAGTCTCAGTGTGATCTGCTGCTGATCGAAGGAGCAGGCCATGGCGGAGTCGGCTCGGTTATCGGCCTGAACAATGCAGACATGGCAAAGATGCTGGATGCTCCGGTGATAATGGTGGCGGGCGGCGGAATCGGCAATGTGGTGGATTCGGTCAGGCTGAACATGGCGCTCTACGAACAGGAAGGGGTGACTGTCCGCATGCTGCTGGTCAATAAACTGATTCCGGAGAAGCGGCATTCGTCACTGGCATATCTGGAAAAGTTTTTTGGCCCGAAAGGGGTCAAGGTCTGCGGCGCTTTTGACTATTCGCCTGTACTTGCCAACCCCACTCTGCAAAATCTTTCCAAACTGCTTGACCACCCCCTGCAGGGTGATCTCAGCAAACGTCAGCGTATAATTCACAACATACAACTGGGTGCGGCATCCTCCCAGAAGGTTATCGACCACTTGCAGAATTCCAGCCTGCTGCTCACCACCAGTTCCCGTGATGAATTGCTGGTGACGCTCTCCTCGCTCTACAATATTCCATCCTATCACCACCAGATAGCAGGCCTCGTTATCCCTGGGCACACCCCGGTTTCCGCCATCACCCAGCGTATTATCGACGATAGCTGCATCCCCTATATCCGCATCGAGCAGACCACAGCCGAAGTTTTTACGAGACTTACGGCCCATATTTCCAAGATAACCGCCGAGGACACCGAAAAGATTTCACTGGTAACCAGCCAGGCCGAGCAGGTCATTGACTTCAACGCCATAGAACAGATCATGTGACAAGAGGAGCCGCAGCCGTACTCAGTAATGCGGCGGCGGCTCTTCCTGATCCGGATCCCGTGCAACCGAAGCATTCATCATCAGCGACTGCTCCTTCAACAACGCTATTTCGCGTTTCAGCAACTCAATTGCCAGATCCTGCCGGCAAACAATCTCATTAAGCTCCTGAATAGTCTTTTCCTGGTGCATGTAACACCGCTCCAGCTCTTCAATCCGTTCTTCCATTGCTTTCCTCCACTTCAGGTATATAGTGACGATTCATATCATGTCAGGCAGTAAAAACGCCATCTGATTATAAAAAACCGGAAACGCTGATGTACTGATTGACTGGCGTTGTTTTTTTAGCCCCCACAAGGTTTTGTGGCTTAATTCCTGCAACGCTGTTTGGTTTCGGAGGTTCTACATGGGACACATTCTGCGTATAACACTTCTCAGTGCAGTAATCATCTTATTGTGCACTCCTTTCTCTTCGCTCGCACAACCTCACCAGCAAAAAATCCTGATCGGCATTTTGCCGGAAATGAACGTCTTTAAGCAGAGTCAGCGTTTTAAAATGCTTGGCGAATACATTTCGCAGCAGACTGGGGTGACGGTTGAATTCACCATACTGAGCAGATACGGCGATCTTATCAATCGTTTCACCACGGAAAAGATGGACGGCGCCTTTTTCGGGTCCTTTACCGGCGCCCTGGCTATCAAAAAACTGGGCGTTGTCCCCATTGCGCGCCCGGTGAATCTTGACGGAACATCAACCTACCATGGCTATCTGTTCGTCAGGAAGGACAGCGGAATCAAAGGCGTTAAAGAGATGAAAAACAAAAAAATGGCTTTTGTAGAGAAGTCAACAACAGCTGGATACCTTTTCCCGTTGGCATATCTACGGCATAACGGGATTACGGATCCGCACCATTTTTTCAGTGAATCCTTTTTTGCCGGGAGTCACGATGGCGCCATCAGCGCCGTCCTGAACCGGAAAGCAGATGTGGGCGCGGCAAAACACAGCATCTACGACCGGATGAGAAAGGATGATCCAAGGGTGGATCGTGAACTTATTATTCTGGCCGAATCTGCAAAGGTTCCTTCGAACGGGCTTTGCGTCAGGAGCGGGCTTGATAAATCGCTCAAAATGAAACTGAAGAATGTCTTACTGAACCTGCATGAGAACCCCGATGGCAGGCTCGTCCTGAAGCAGTTTGGAGCGATCAGATTCACTGAAACCACCACCAATGATTATCTGCCTGTATTCGAGATGTCAAAGAAGGCCGGAATAGACATAATGACCTATGACAACCGTAACAGATAATGATTTTCATGGCGCCGCAAAAAATCCCGCACCCTGCTTCGGAGATTAATCAAGAAGGTGGTTGAGCAATGAAACGGAAAATAATACTGTCATTTCTCGCTGTGTCTTTGCTCCTCACCCTGGGTGCCGGGTTCGTCACCATATATGCAAGAAACATTACCTCCACTCTCGGCAGGCTCGTCAAACTCCATCAAATAGAAGCACTCAGACATCACCTGATCATGTCAATTCAAGGTGTGCAATCTGACCTGCACACGGTTCATACCAACACCGGCAGGGAACTGGATGTAATTGTTGAGAATGTTGCCATACTCGAACATGCAGCCCAAAAATGTGCCACCTGCCACCATACACCTGAGATCACCCGACAAATCGAGGAGGTCCAGAAGCTTGTCGGTGATTACCAGAATGCCTTGAGCTTTTATATCACCGCCTCTGCCAATGACGAACAGATCCGCAAATTGAAATTCGAAGCAGCCGGCATCGGCATAAAACTCCTCCTCAAAACCGAGGCCATGGCGAAACCTGCCAGCCTGAAACTTAAATCCTTGACCGATGACGTCATGAAAGGGCTGAAAAGAGCATCTCTGGTCCTCATATCTACGATGCTTTTTGCGCTCATACTCAGTTTATTTGTCGCTGTACACCTGACCAGGTCTATTATAAGACCAATCGATGCCCTGCTTGAAGCGACACGAATGATTTCATCCGGAAACCTGGGCTATACGATCGAGTATCATGACAAAACCGAATTCGGCGAACTCGCTTCACATTTCAATGTCATGAGCACATCGCTGGCAAACGGCTATACAACTCTTGAGAAGGAGATCAACGAACGAAAGCGGACTGAATCCGCGCTCGTAAAGTCAGAGTCTTTTCTAAACAACATCTTCGACAGCATACAGGACCCATTCTGCATAATAGACCGCGCACTTCACATAGTACGGGCTAACGAGGCTTACGTTCAGATAAAGCAATTGCCGCTGAATGAATTACTCGGCCACAAATGTAATGAGTTGCATAAAGATAATGAAACGGCTTGTGATGACTGTATCGTGGAAAAAACGTTTCTTACCGGAGATCCCTACGCCACAGAAAGGTTATTGATCGCTCCCGACGGATCAGATCTGTGGAGGGCGATCCATACCTATCCGATCATGGATGAAGAAGGAACCGTATCCCACGTAATCGAATATTCACGGGATATAACCGAGCGGAAATGTTCAGAGGAAGCCCTGCGGGAAAGCGAGGAGCGCTACGCTCTGGCTGCCCACGGCTCGAATGACGGATTGTGGGACTGGGATCTGCGAAGCAATAACATCTATTTTTCCTATCGCTGGAAATCGATGCTTGGTTACGAAGAAGAAGAAATCGGCACCTCCTGCGAAGAGTGGTTCAATCGCGTCCATCCCGATGACCGCACCGAAATGGATGCCAGAATAGCTGCACATCTGAACGGACAGAGTTCATATTACGAAGACGAGTTTCGTATCATGCACAGGGACGGGACATATCGCTGGGTATTGAACCGGGGGCTCGCCGTACGTGACCCATCAGGAAAGGCTTGCCGGATGGCCGGGTCACAGACGGACATTTCTTTGAGGAAGAGTGCGGCTGATCAACTGGTATACAACGCCTTCCACGATGCCCTGACCGGACTGCCGAACCGGGCCCTTTTCATGGACCGCCTGCAGCACGTCATTGACACATCCATACGCCGTGAGGACCTTCTCTATGCGGTACTTTTTCTGGATATGGACCGTTTCAAAATCATCAATGACAGCCTTGGGCACCTGATCGGAGACAAGCTTCTGGTCGCAGTCGGACAGAAACTGACAGAATGTCTCCGGCCGGGTGACACGGTTGCACGACTGGGAGGAGACGAATTTTCCATCCTGCTTGAAAACGTCCGCGAATTGAAGGACGCAGTTGATGTTTCCGACCGTATCCACCAGACACTGTCGGAGTCGATCATGGTTGACGGCAACGAGGTCTATGCCTCCGTCAGTATCGGCATCGCACTGGGATCGGAGCGCTATGAACGGGCTGAACAGGTCCTGCGTGATGCGGACATTGCCATGTACCAGGCCAAGGGACAGGGAAGCGCGTCCTCTGAGATATTCGATTCCAAAATGCACGCTGATCTGATTGACCGGATACAGCTTGAATCCGATCTGCATGCAGCAGTGGATCACAATGAGTTGATGCTCTACTATCAGCCAATAATGGACCTCACAACACATCGCCTGAGCGGTTTTGAAGCGCTGGCCCGCTGGAATCATCCTACACGAGGCCTGATCCTCCCGGCAGAATTTATCCCGCTGGCGGAGGATACCGGGTTGATTATCAGGATCGGCGAATGGATCATTCGGGAAGCGTGTTGTGAGTTGAGGGCATTGCAGAGTCGGTATCCTTCACACGCACCCCTGAAGATGAGTATCAATATTTCAGGCAGGCAATTTGCTCAGGAGAATCTGGCTGATATGGTGGCCAGGTCACTTCAGGAATTTGAACTTGTTCCACACAGCGTGGCGATCGAAATAACCGAAAGCATGCTCATGGAAAACATTGATCTGGCAATAGGAACAATGAACAAACTCCGTACCATGGGGGTCCATATCCACATCGATGATTTCGGCACCGGTTATTCGTCGCTCAGCTATCTGCACCGTTTACCGATGAACGCGCTCAAAATAGATCGATCGTTCATAAGTGAACTCAATATGAACGGCGACAATCAGGAAATTATCCTGTCAATCGTTTCGCTGGCCAAAAGCCTGAATCTGGATGTTATTGCTGAGGGACTGGAACTGGACTATCAGCTGCAGCAGATCAAGAAACTCAAGTGCCGGTTCGGCCAGGGCTACATGTTCTCAAAACCAATAGAACCGGGCGCAATTGATGCCTGGATACGTGATGAAGGCATAAAGATCGGGGACAAATAACCGACAGCTATTCTTTGTTAAGCTCAGTTTACTCGCTTAAAAACACCTTATTCCGGGTTTCATTTTACCGGCCAGCTCTTCTCCAGGTCCGGCGGATAGAAATTCTCCCTAGTGCGGTTGTAATAACCGAACTGCAGATTCGGGAACTCTTTTTTCAGCCGCTCCAGCAGACGATACATTCCGATCCCCTTCCCCTGCACACCCATCTCGCGGTTGTAATAATCAGGATCAATCGACAGGTTGCGCATCTGGATCATGTCAATGCCGGTCTCACCCACAAATCGCAGCAGCGCATCGACCTCTTCAGGGGCATCGCTGACTCCGGGCGACACCAGGTAGTTGATCATTGTGAAACGTCCGGCCTGTTTGGCGATATTGACCGAGCGCATTACGTCGCTGAAAACATATCCTTTGGGTCGATAATAGCGGTTATAGGGTTCTTCACGAACCGAGTTCATCGAGAAGCGGAATGAATCCATGCCGGCATCGCACAATAGTGAGATTCGATCCGGCAGGGAACCGTTGGTGTTGAAGTTGACCGTACCGCGCGAGGTGGCCTTTTTCATGCGCCGCGTCGCCTCGGCAATCGTGTCGGCCTGCAGGATTGGATCTCCTTCGCAGCCCTGACCATAGGAAACTATGGCCTGATCGGCCTGTTCCAGGTGCGGGACGGCAATTCCGCAAAGTTCCTCAGGAGTTGGCACAAAGCTGATTCGTTCGTGGTTGGAGGGGCAACACTCAGATTCCTGCAGCGAGATGCATCCCAGGCAGGCCGAATTGCAGACCGGCGAGGTCGGCAGCGGCGCCTCCCAACGTCTATAAAAAAGGTTCTTGGCAGCAAAGCAGTGGTAATCCACAGCGCAACGGGAAAGCTGTTCCAACAGTCGGTTGTCCGGCATCTCTTTCAACATTTTCCGGACCAGAGGATCAAGTGTCCGGTCGTCATAGTTGACCGGATTCCAGTTACTGTTACTGTCCACCCTGCTGGCAGCCACGACAAAGCATTCACGATCCTCATCCCACCCCACGGCCGTGTAGGACCAAAGCGGCAGCAACCCGTTCTTGGTTGAATAATCGCAAGCCGGAAGCAATGTCCGCATATAACCGGGGGCCATAAAGGCCGACACCGCCTGAATCCGTTGACTGCGTTTCCCTTCCCGGACAGTATCGACCGTAACAAAAGCTTTTTTGCGGGAATCCCAGGCTATCGGCGGCATGGCAGGCATCGTAAAAAGACGGCTGTCCTCGGGAAGCGGAATCAGTTCCACATCTTCCGGCAGCAGCGGCACGCTGCCATTCATACCGGCCATGCAGAGCTCCGGGTGATCGAATATATTTCCCTTTTGATCGGCATAAATCATTTTCGGCAGGCGTCGTGACACGAAGTTCTCCTTGGGCAGATTAGCGAATGGCACTCTACCCTTTTGGATTCTGCATTTCAACCGTATATGCACCTGGCGGCACTTGACATGCCATCTGCAATTTCACTATTAAAAACAGCTCTATACTTGCATTTATAACAGGTTATGGTACTGTTTGTCGAGTTAATGAAATCCGGCTTTTACTGAACAGCTGTCTTTGCAGCCAATATTTCTCTTCAAGGCCACCAGCCCCATCCCATTTAAAAGAGAATGACACATGGACCATAAAGTAAAAGAAATTTCGTTGCGCAGCCAGATTATCGAATTATCCAAACAGGGGCATCATCTTCTGAAAATACGGCAATACGCCGAGGCCCGGAAGGTATTTGAAGAAGCGCTGCTGTTGGCCCCCGATGATATCTACATTATGACAGGGTTGGCTGACACCCTGCGACAACAGAAAAACTTTTCGGCATCCACTGTTTTTTATCGGAAAGTTTTGGAAATCGACCCGTGTAACCCGTTTGCCCTGCGCGGCTTGGGCGACGCACTGAGGGGTCTGCAGCAATACAGTGAAGCGATCGAATTCTGGAAGAAATATCTCCACCTCAAAGGGTCCAAAGACGTCTTTGTTCTGACTCGAATCGCTGACTGCTACAAAACCCTCACCAGGTATGAAGAGTCACAGACATATTATCGAAAAGCTCTCGCGCTTGAGCCCAATGACCGCTTTTCCCTGATGGGACTGGCTGATCTGTACCACAAACAGGGGATGGACCTGGAGGCAATTGAATATTACGAAAAAGCTCTTGCCAACGGAGTAACACTGATCAACATCCTGACCATTGTAGGCAATCTGCACTACCGTAATGGAAATCACGAAAAGGCCAGGTTTTATTACGAGAAAACCCTCCTGCAGGATCCGGACAACGCTTTCGCACTGTACGGCCTGGGGAGTTATCATAGATGGAAGATGGATTACCGGCGGGCTGTAGAATATTGGGAGAAAATACTGGAGAAAAATGCCGGCACAGTCAATCTGCTGACCCGACTTGGTGATGCTTACTTCAATCTTGGTCAATTTGACAGAGCTGAACGTGCTTACAAAAAGAATCTGGACAATGCTTATGACTTATTCTCTCTGGTGGGCATGATCAAACTGCACAGCCAACAGGGCCGCCTTCAGGAGGCTTGCGACTGCTATGACAATCTGCTGCATAAAGAAGGGGAGGACAGAAAAGTTTTCGCGGAAGTAGCTCAACTGTTCATTCAGCGGAATGAGCGAGACCTGGCTTTGCAGTTCTTGAAACACGCCCTGAATAACCACAAGGGAAGTCATTCCGTCAGCCTTATCATTGAAGATCACATCAGGCAACTGGAAGGGCACTGATACCATCTGCAAATTCCAACGCATCATCCGAAAATTGTTTCCCGCCACTATAGCCTGCAAGTTTTTTTTCGATTATCTCTGACTCTGCCAATAAAAAAGGGGATGGCAAAAACCATCCCCACAATTTCACAGCATGCAAAACCGATTATCAGTGGTCGATAGCCTTGGCCATTCCGAGGCCGGTGTTCTGGCGAACGTAGATCTCATCGAACATATCTTCGGAGCGCTTGTTCGGGAACAGCAGGCAGCCGATGATAGCTGCGGCGAAGCCGAGCGGAATCGAGATCAGACCGGGGTTCTTCAGCGTCAGGATCGGTTTGTCAAGACCCATGATGGATTTGCCGTCCTTGTTCTTCTCATAGTCAGCCTTGGCGGTTGCCAGGGCCTTGGCATCCTTCTCGTCCAGAACTGCGCCAGGAGGCAGGGCAGCCTGCTTCTTCTCCATGGCGGTGATTACCTTCTGTGCGCCGGCAGCGACAACTTTGGGATAGGTCATGTTAGGGGAAACCATAACCAGGCCGATCGAAGCAACTGTACCAACTACCAGACCGGAGATAACGCCGGCGGTGTTGAATTTGCGCCAGAACAGCGACAGGAAAACGACCGGCAGGTTGCCGGAGGAAGCAACGGCGAAGGCCAGAGCAACCAGGTGCGCAACGTTGGCTTTCTCAGCCAGAAGACCGATGACGATGCCGGCTGCGCCTACTACGAAAGATGTGATGCGGGCAGCCATGACCTGCTCGTGCTGGTCGGCATGGCCGTCCTTGATGACGTTAA
>CAYQTC010000038.1:0-32212 GCA_964420435.1 uncultured Geobacter sp. | reverse complement strand
CCATCAGGCGCGACATCTGCACACCGCGGCCGGTCAGGCGCGGCAGCAGGTATTTCAGCTGAGCCAGTTCCACCTGCACCTTGCCGTCCAGCGTTTTTGCGCGACGGGCGAAGATATCCAGGATCAGCTGGCTGCGGTCGATAACCTTCAGCTCGGTCATGGCCGAGATACTGCGGATCTGGGCCGGAGTCAGCTCCTGGTCAAAGATCAGCATGCTGGCGCCATGCTGCAGCGCCCGGATTACAACATCGCGCATCTTCCCCTCCCCCATCAGAAAACGGGGATTGAGGCTGCGCGGGCGCTGTATGAATTCGTCCAATGCTTCCACCTGGGCGGTGCGGGCCAGTTCCCGCAGCTCAGCCATGGAATCTTCCGCTTCCTGACGGGTACCGGAGGTCGTGACCGAGATCAGAATGGCCCGTTCCAGCGCATCCTTGGCCTTTGTAGTCGTGCGGGCCGCCTTCTCCAGGTCGGCTTCCAGCTCGTCAATAAAATGTACGCAGTCAAGATCGATGCGATCCAGCAGTTTAGGGGTATCAACGACCGTGCTGGCACCACGCTGGTCAGGTGACAGCCAGGCCAGCTGGGCTGATATCTGCTGTTTGCCGGGGGTAAAGAACAGAGTCGCCAGAAGATCGAGACGCAGCAGCGAAAGGTCGGTCAGGTCATCTTCGCTGACCGGTTCGTTTTTCAGGTGGGTATGGATCAGGCGCAGGCCGCGCATGGGGCGCTTGCCCAGTGGATAATCCCGCAGCTCAGGAATCACCAGCCCCTTTTCGTCTCCGACAATCACATATTCCACGATTCCGGCACGGTTGACGAGAATACCGATCTGCCGGCGAAGATCGCCGGAGATTTCAACCAGACGTGTGGCCAACTCATGCGAGCAGAATTCAGCGGTCGGGACACGCCGGCGGTAAAGGCGCTCCAGCGCCTGAATCTGACTTGATTTTAGACCTGCGAGATGACCGAATGGTTCTTTGATAGGAGTGCTCCGGGGAAATTGAAATAAAGCCAGGGCAGGGATATTGTAGCCCCTGTGACCCCGGCCTTAGCTGTTTAGATGCCTATGACGTTATATCCGCCGTCCACATAATGAATCTCGCCGGTAACGCCGCTGGACAGGTCGCTGCAGAGATAAAGCGCCGAGCGGGCCACGTCTTCCTGGGTAACATTACGGCGCAGCGGAGCCTTTTCTTCCACATGGTTCAGAATCTGGATGAAGCCGTTGACTCCGGCGGCAGCCAGGGTACGGATCGGTCCGGCTGAAATGCCGTTGACCCGAATCCCTTCAGGACCGACTCCCTCGGCCAGGTAGCGCACCGAAGCCTCCAATGCAGCTTTTGCAACACCCATGACATTGTAGCTCGGGAAAACCTTCACAGCTCCGTAGTAGCTGAGCGTCAGTGCGGCAGCATTGCGCCCTTGCATCATCCGCTGCCCCTCTTTCAGCAAAGCCATGAACGAGTAAACGCTGATATCCATTGCGGTTGCAAAGCCTTCTCGAGTGGTGTTGACGATGCTTCCCTTCAGTTCTTCCTTGTTGGCAAAGGCAATGGCATGAATGAGGATGTCCACGCCGTCCCATATTTTACCCAGTTCGCTGAAAACGTTCTTGATCTCGTCGTCACTGGTCACATTACAGGGCAGGATCGCGGCGGCATTGATAGATTCCGCCAGCGGCCTTACCCGTTTTTCCAACGCATCACCAGCATAGGTTATGGCTACTTCGGCCCCCTGCTCATGAAACAGCCTGGCAATCGCCCAGGCAATGCTCTTATCGTTTGCAACGCCGAATATCAGCGCTTTTTTGCCTTGCAGTAACATCTTCCTTCGTCTCCATATTCTGTGTAAATTTCCGGTTTATATCATCCAGCCGCAATGCAGCGACAAATGGTCAGGCGGATGGTTCCCGGGAAACTATAATATTATCTTCGTGAGATTCAATTCCCGACTCAGACTCCTGCGCCACAG
This sequence comes from uncultured Geobacter sp., assembly GCA_964420435.1. Taxonomy (GTDB): domain Bacteria; phylum Desulfobacterota; class Desulfuromonadia; order Geobacterales; family Pseudopelobacteraceae; genus JACRCG01. Next base: position 30,238 of record CAYQTC010000038.1, on the reverse strand, counting down.
GCACAAGCGGCTTGTAACTGCCGGCATCCGGATTGACAGGCTGCAGACTGTTTTCAAGTACGGTCAAACGCTTTTCAATCCCTTCAAGCACTTCCAGTATTCTGTCCTGTTTACCTTTGATTGCAAACACAACAAACGGCATGACCAGCCATATCACAGCCAGAAAAAGGCCAATGATGCTCATCATTACCATAAAACCACCAAATATTTCCATTTCAGCTCCCGAAAAAATACTGACTTCGTCTATAACACGGTAACATCAAAAAGTTAAGGTGATATTTTACTGTATACCACTGACCGGCAAACGCGAACAAAAAGCGCTCGCTGTTTTTGCTACAAATCATAAAGTTCTTGACCATGGTCATTATTTTTATCTGCCAGTCGGGCTATTGTTCAACCACAAACAATGCAGGGAGGCGGAAATGGAATTCAGAAGCGGGCTGGGCGAAAAAGCAATTCAGGACGTAATGATCAGTTACCCGGAGATAGGCGAAATACTCAATCGCTTTGAAATCGGCTGCGTCACCTGCAAGGTAGGCATCTGTCTTCTGAAGGACGTGGTATCAATCCATGGACTGTCCAAAGAGGATGAAGCCAGAATCGAACAGGAAATCAACACATACTTGATATCAAAAGGAGAATGATCATGGGAAATTTGGGATGCGGCTGCCCCGGCAGCATGGCAAAAGTTATTGAGCGTGAAGAAACAGTACCAGCAAACGGTGCAAAAGCAGTTTCAGAACTACGGCAGTGGCCGGTGCAGCTGCACCTGGTACCGCCCACGGCACCATACTTCCAGGAGGCCGACATTCTGGTCTGCGCCGACTGCGTGGCCTTCGCCATGGGCAGCACCCATCAGGACCTGCTGAAAGGCAGGGCATTGGCAATTGCATGTCCAAAGCTTGACGACACGACCGCCTACGTGGACAAACTTGCTCATATTTTCAGCGCCAACAACATCAAAAGCGTAACTGTCGCAATCATGGAAGTCCCCTGCTGCCGCGGCCTGGACATAATGGTCAGGGAGGCGCTTCAGAAAAGCGGCAAGGAGATTCCGTTCGAGTCAATCACCATAGGCATCAACGGAGATCGGAGAAATTGATGAAAACCGATATCACATCCGCACTGGTCGAAGAGCACAAACTCATCCTGCGAATGATCGCCCTGCTGGAGCGCAACGTCGGACGAACGGCGGCTGGCGTCTACAGCAACTGGCAGTTTTATCTGGACGGTGTTGACTTTATCCGCAATTTTGCCGATCGCTTTCACCACGCCAAGGAAGAGGATGTGCTGTTCGAAGCGCTGATCAAAAACGGCATGCCGCGTGAGAACAGCCCGATCGCCGCAATGTTGATGGAGCATGATCAGGGGCGGGCCTACGTGCGTGCCATGGAGGCAGCAGCGCAGGATGCGCTGGCTGGAAAAACGGCGGATTCGGCCGTACTGAGTGAAAATGCCCTGGCTTATGTGGAACTGCTGAGGGAACATATCTCAAAGGAGGATGGAATCCTATATCCGCTTGCCGAAAGAGTGGCTCCGGATAAGCTCAGAGAAGAAATTATCGCCGGCTATAAAGCGGCGGAAGCCAGGACAGCGGCGGATTTCAGTTCAAAATATGAAGCACTGGTCCGGAAATACGAAAATGAGTCGTGATGCCCGCTAGAATTTAGCCACAGAGTTCACAAACTGCTCTGTGGCTAATTTTTTACAGTTTTATTTCGGAATCAGCAGAAAAACGGGGCGTGATTGGAGGAAAATTGGGGCGGGTCATTCCTTACAATCGCTGCCACATCCGGATGCCGCTTGAATCGGCTTTCCAGAAAACGCCGTACATGAGCACGGTCCCAGCCGCCGGGATGCCGGAAGGCGGTGTAAAGCGAAAGATCTCCTTCGTAGAACAGTTTTGTCCCGTACTTATCTGCTTCATCTCCGCAGAGCGGCATGTTGAATACCGCCAGATTCAGAAAACTGATCGCGTCCCGGTGCCGGACCACAAAGTCCAGCGTCCGCTCTGCTTCAAGTTCGGTCTCACCCGGCGTTCCGAACAGCAGATAGCAATATACGGCGATTCCAGCCTGCTTCAGGCTGGTGAGCACACGTGAAACCACCTCCAGACTGATCCCCTTACCCATCCCGTCCAGCACCCCCTGGTCCCCCGATTCCAGACCCAGCTTGAGCATGACGCAGCCCGATTTTTTCAGCGATTGGCAAAAGCCCGGATCAGCCAACTGCTCGTCAACCCGAGCAAAACCGTACCAGGGAGCACCGGGCGAATTCCGAGCCAGTTCGCGCAGCAAGGCCGGACTGACTGCGTTATCCAGCAGATGGATCAGAGCTGGTCTGTACAAAGCCGTCATCTGCTGCAAATCAGAAAGCACTTGAGAAATCGGGATCGGGAAATAATCGTTACCTTCGGCCCTTTCGGGACAGAAAGAACAGCTGTTCCAGTAGCAACCTGCTGCGGCGCTGTAGGGCAGGGTCAAACCGGGTGAGAGGTAATCCTGCAGCGGCAGGGCAGAATAGTCCGGTGTAACGTGCCGATCGAGACCGGGGTTTATGCTGAAATGCGACAGCAGAGCCACCTCCCCTGCACCGGCAATAACCAGGTCCACCAGACCTTCAAATGGGTTGTTCCAGGCGGAATTGCTCATCCAGGACGTCACCAGTCCGCCGCCAAGGACAATTTTGAGTTTCGGATACTGTTTCCTGAGATAGCCGATCATGGCAAAAGTGCAGAGCGCCTGGCTGAGGTAGTTCAGCGAAAAGCCGACCGTGCTGATACCTTCCAGCAGCTCCGGCAGACGACGACTGAAATAGGGGAAAAAAGGATCGGTTTCCGCATGCTGCGCCGCAGTCAGCAGATCGTTGCTGCGAACCGGAGAAAGTGATTTATGCTGATAATCGGCCAGACCTACGACCGAGCCATGTTCAGCGGCTGAAACTGCCAGCAGACGGTTGAGATCGCTGACAGCACGACGATAACGATCCGGGGTTTGATAGGTTTTGGGTGTTCGCAAAGCGGAAAGGTTGGAGGTGTAATTTTTTGCGGCACGGCGGCTCCAGGTGTCATGAGCCTTCAGAGGCTGCTCCAGCAGCCAGAGCTGCCCCTCCAGATTGGCATCCAGCAGACGGCAGGCAATGCCGTGGGATTTCAGGGCGGCCGCCAGCCGGGCTATGCCGGCCGGCGGCTCGCAGGCTTTGGCCACCGGCGGAAATATAAGCAGCATAAGCTACCCTCCCCTACTGATACTGGATATAGAGAGGCTTCGGGTTAAGCTTGAGAACTTCCTGCGGCTTCAGAAGCGGGTCGCCTTTTTTCGTGTCGTTGTGATAAAACAACTTAAATCCGGTGTACTGCACCGGTTCAGCGACAATATAATCCTTGTAGGAATCACGTTTCAGCCAGGGAGCTCCCCAGCCGTCCATGTGCATGACAATTTGAACTTCCGGATGCAGCACGATATTTTTTGAATTTGTAACACCGCCTCTGGTGAAGCGGTGTACGGTGAACACTTTGGGCGGAAGCTTGTGCTTTCTAACCAGATCCCTCAGATAAGAGGTGGTGTAGTTGATGTCGGCGGCATCATATGTGCCGATCTTTGTGCCCGGTTTTTTGCCGCTCTTGATCAGATTGAACTCCGGGTCAATACCCAGATGAACGTCAGGGTTCTTTAATATCCACTCGAAATGCGGAAGAACCGCCCGAATATCGTCATGACCGGTCTGGATATCGATGAACAACAGAGCGCCGGCTTCTTTCGCCCAATCGTAGACTTGATTTACAACCTTGTCAGGCATTAGCATGCGATACTTGCCGTCCCTGCCCGGCGCACCTTGTGCCACGACAGCTATCAGATGCAGTGCCGGCTGCACAGGAGTTGCCGGATCGGCCGCCTGCCAGGCAGCCACTTCGGCCTTCAGGCGACGCAGCATATCATCTTTCGGGAATTCCCCCAGCGCGCCCATTTTTTTTGAAAGCGGATTGCCGTAATAGGCCACAATACGTTTCTGCGGCAGAATTGAACCGGCCAGCGGAGCAGGCCCGTTGACCGGCCAGCCGTGGTTTTTAGCAAAGTCCGGATTTTCACCGGCATTATATTTGATTTTGGGTGCTGCAGTACGGGATGCGCTTGTTTGAGTGGCAAAAACTGCGGCTTTGCGAATGGAAGTGCTGGTGGCTGAAAAAACCGTGGTCGCCTGGGCAGGTTCTTTTCTTTCTATTTTGGCGGTCGGCTCAATAGACTTGGTATTGGTGCATCCCGAAAGTACTAACAAAAGGCAGACAAACAATCCAGCACAACGGTTAACTAACTGCTTATTCAAACAAAACTCCTTCATTTATCTTATGTTTACAGTATAACGGCTACTTAGTTCACGCTGCAAAACCGGGATCAGTCTTCCTGATCATCAACCATGGAATCGCCATCATAGATATAGTCCTTCACTTTGGACAGCAACTCGGCGGGCCACTCCCTGACCGGCAATCGGGTCAGGTATTTTGACTCCTCAAAGGTTAGGTCAACATCCTCCGGAAGCCTGTCGGCAAACTCACTAACCCATCTTGTCTCATGCGGAGTTAATGGTGCCTTCAGTAATTCATTTAGTTCTTTCATTATCGTCCTTGCCTTGATGGAAGTGTTATATTTTTAGAGCCTACAATGAAAGTGACCGTGAGACAACTTATATTTCCGCATCCGAAACAAGGCCTTAATCCTTTAATTTTTCAATTCAAATAGTTTGACTTTAACTGCCGACATGTAATAGAACCGACTAATGACAAGTGCCTGTACCGTCACATTTTACACTAAAAAGGAGCTTTAAATGAAAGACATCAAAGGAACAAAAACCGAAAAAAATCTTTGTGATGCATTTGCCGGCGAATCCCAGGCGCGCAACAAGTACACCTACTTCGCTTCAGTTGCAAAGAAAGAGGGATACGAGAAGATCGCCGCCCTTTTCCTGGAGACCGCTGAAAATGAAAAGGAACATGCAAAACTCCACTTCAAACTGCTGAACGGAATAGGCTCAACCGCCGACAACCTGCGTGCGGCTGCCGCAGGAGAAACAGACGAATTTACGGAGATGTATCCACGCATGGCTCAAGAAGCAAAAGATGACGGTTTTCCTGAAATTGCCGCTCTCTTCACATCAATCGGCAAGATTGAAAAAGCACATCAGCAGCGTTATCAGCTGCTGCTGGATGAATTGGAAGCAGGCACAATTTTCAGCAGAAAGGAATCCTCCCGCTGGAGATGCAGAAACTGCGGTTTAATCCATGAAGGCACTGATGCACTTAAAATCTGCCCGGTCTGCAAGCATCCTCAGGCATATTTTGAGCTGGTGGAAGGAAACTACTGATAACTCCTTTTCGCTGAGAGCAATTCAGAAGCCCTTTTTTCATTTCAGACAGTGATCTCATAAAAAAGGCGTCCATCAGGGCGCCTTTTTTATGCTTTGATGTTTATTAAAGAGTCCGCCTAATATCAGTGAGTCAGTGAACTTTTTGCAAGAGGCATCGGAATAAAACTGGTGCAGTCATCAAGAAGCCTATCAAACTCTATTCCCAGGTAACATAGCCTGGTATCCTCATCCATATTGGCCTGCCGCACAAAACCGCTTATCTCAAGATCTTCCGACCAGAAAGGTTTGCTTAAACGAAGCTTGAGCCTGTCTTCAGGCGAGACAGGCATATTGCTCCAGATCCCAACCCCGGTGTTACTGAAATTGCACGCCATAACTGTCTCGAACATATCGTTATTGACATAAAAACACTCAATCAGCGCCTGAATGGCATAGCGCTGATTTTTCCTCCGTTCGAAGCTGCTGGGCGAAATGGCGTTTCGAAGGCGCTTTGCATTGTAGAGCTCCCTGTCTGCAACCTCTATCAAAGACTTCACATCGTTTATCTCTTCGGAAAAAAATGATATGCCGCAACTGGCTGTCAGCCTTCTGCCGCCAAGGAGTTCCTGACCCGGAAATTCTGTAGCCTCAACCGCCTGACGTATCCTGTCGGCAACAGCAAATGCTACGTTTCTGGTAACTTTGGGGAGGTAAACAGCAAACTCGTCACCACCGTAGCGCGCCGCCACATCCTGTTCCCTGATCTGATCCCTGATAATGCCGGCAACGGTGCGAAGCGCATCGTCACCGGCCATATGCCCGCAACTGTCATTATAATGTTTGAAATGGTCCAGATCCATAAGGATCAGAGCACTGGCGGCGTCATCGACCCTGCGGCGCATCGGCACATTCTGACTGAGCAACGTTTTTAAGTAGGTTTGATTATAAAGTCCGGTCAGACCATCTGTAATCGAGCAGTGGCGAATATTGTCCAGGCTTTTTGACTCTATGAAAACAAGATTTTTGAATTCACTGGATTTATTCTGTATCTGCTCCAGAAGCGCAGCCCGGATACTGAGACGGTACTGCGCCTTTTCCCTTATTCCGTCACGCAGAGCCAGAGCCTCACACCAATAGCGTTTGGATCTGCTTACGCTCAGTTCTTTACCGGTAAGCAGCTTCAGAACCTCAGGGTAGACGAGGTCACCATATACGCTGAGGTAGTTCACCAAGTCGCGCTCCAAAACTTCATCACTGTTACGCGAAAGTGTTTTTCTCAGTAAATCCTGGATGTTTTTTTCCATCGATAGCACCGCCTGACGAGTTTTCACGTTTTGTATATCACAAATTAAGTCAAGTACAAAAACCTTTTTATCGTATTTTAATTAAAGTACATATTTATTTTGTAAATTTCAAAAGAGAGAAAGACCATACAGAATCAATACTCTGAAGAATCGCGGCAGATAGTGTTTGACAAACCGGTGAATAATGTGTCACCAGAAACTCCAAATAATACCGAAGGAGAAACAACCATGAACAACTGTCCCTGCGGCAGCGGCGCTGCCTATGTCGAATGCTGCGAACCTGCCATAAGCGGTGCGCGACCGGCACAAACAGCGGAACAACTTATGCGAGCGCGCTATTCGGCTTATGTCAATGCTCAGATGGATTTTATTTTCGAGAGCACCCACGCCGATCATCGTGAAGGGTACGATCACAAAGGGACACAGGAGTGGGCCGAAAATGCCGAATGGCAAGGCCTCGAAATTGTCAGTACAAAAAAAGGGGAGGCAGTCGATTCAACCGGTGAGGTCGAATTTGTCGCACGCTTTCTGGAAAAAGGCGAACTTCGCGAACATCACGAAAATGCCCAGTTCGTTAAAGAAGGTGAAAGATGGTTTTTTACTGACGGCAGCATGGTAAAAGCGAAACCGATCATTTCCAGCAAGATCGGCAGAAATGATCCATGCAGCTGCGGAAGCGGGCTCAAATACAAGAAGTGCTGCGGCAAATAAGCTCATTGCGACAGACAGGGAAACTGAAGAAGGCGGCCGTTCGGTCGCCTTCTTCAGTTTTAAACTCATCACATAAAAATTGTTTTGCATATTCCAATAAAGCTAGAGGGTATATTTGCGAGCGAGTTTTTCAAATTCTGTAGGCGAGAGTGCCCTGCTGAAAAAGTGCCCCTGCATCTCCTTGCACCGCCTGTGAGCCAGGAACATGAATTGTTCCTCTGATTCAACACCTTCTGCAACCAGATTTTTGCCGAGGCTGTGCCCCATGGAGATGATGGCGGAGACCACATTGGCGTCATTTTCATCTGAAATAATGCAGTTGATAAGAGATTTGTCGATCTGGATATCATCGATGGGAAGGCGGTTAAGGTGAGTAAGTGATGAATATCCGGTTCCAAAATTGTCCACAGAAATGGTCACTCCGGTTGACTTGAGTTTTTTCAGTCTGCTGATGCTCTCGGAGACATTATTCATAATTATCTGTTCCGGCAGTTCAATCTCCAGAAAACGGGGTTCAAGCCGAGAATTGAAAAGTGCCTTTGCAACCCTGTCAGCAAAATCATCCTGTTTGAACTGTCTTTCGGAAATATTGACTGCAACCCGCAGCTGCGGAAGTCCGGCATCATGCCAGGCACGGTTCTGTTCGCAGATTTTCTCAAGCAGCCACTCTCCGACCGGAACTATCATGCCACTCTCTTCGAGTATGGAAAAGAAATCAGCCGGATAGGCCAGCTGTTCATCTATCGGCTGCCAGCGCATAAGCGCTTCCATCCCGATGATCTTTCTGGTTGCAACATCAATCCGCGGCTGATAGTGGGCAAGATACTCCTCCCTCTCCAGCGCGGCTTTGAGCTTGTTTTCCAGCAGAGCGCGCCTGTCCTGCTTGATGCTCATGGATTCCGTGAAAAATCTGTAGACATTTCCGCCATCTGACTTGGCCTGGTACATTGCCGTATCAGCCATTTTCAGCAGGGAATCGGTGCTGGTGCTTTGAAGCGGATAAATAGCAAGTCCGATACTTGCTGTGGCACAAACAGGTTTACCAAGGATGTCAAAGGGACGCTGGAAAATATCCAACACCTTTTCGGCAAATCGCACAATGTCATGAATGTCCGGCATGTCATTTACTATCAGCACAAACTCATCGCCGCCAAATCTGGCAACAGTGTCGTACTTTCTCAAACAAGCCTGAAGACGGCCGGCAACTTCCTTCAAGAGCGCGTCACCGGCTATATGCCCCAGGGTGTCATTGATCGGCTTAAAGCTGTCAAGATCGATCAGCATAAGGGCCAGCATATTGCTATTACGATCCACATACGCTATTGCCTGATTCAATCGGTCAAACAGAAGCTGGCGGTTGGGTAGTCCTGTCAAAGAGTCATGATTGGCCTGGTGGAGCAAAACCTTTTCGTAGTTTTCCCGCTCAAAAAGTTCACGCCTCAGCTCATCATTCATTTTCATCAGTTCTGAATTGAGTTCATGTATTTTTTTTTCGGAGCCTTTGGTTTCGGCAATGTCGAACATCGAGGCAATGTACTGACCTGTTCCGTTCAATTGTTTCACCTTAAGATAGACGGACTTGCAGCAATGCCCGCTTCCAACAAACAGAACCGGCAATTCGGACCTGGCCGCACCATTTGAAATCTGAACCATTGCTGACAGATCGTCGAAGAAAAAGTCGCTCCAGCTCTTGTTGGCCAATATCAGCTCTCTTGTGTACCCGGAAAGCAGCTCGAATTCTTCATTGGCCATGTTGATGGCGCCACTTTCATCAAGAACAATCATTGCACAGCCGGCAGATTCAAATACATTGCGATAGCTGACAGCACTGCCACTTTCGCTCTGTTCCAGACTGTGCCTGTTTAGTGCAACTTCAATGGCGTAGTTGAGCTGTATTGAGTTGAAAGGTTCAAGAAGAAAAGAATAGGGATTTGAAATCTGAGATCGGCTATATAGATCGGCATATGCATGGCAAGACAGGAAGATCAATGGGATGTTTAATCTATTACCGACTTCTTCAACCGTTTCAAGACAATCTAGCCGACCGGCAAGCGAAATGCCGACCAGAATCAGATCGGGGCTGATTCTGGCGGCTGCTTCAAGCAGTTGCTCGCTGGAGTTTACAACAGTAGGCGCGGCGCATCCAAAAGCGGCCAGAGCATGCCTGACATCGTCCGTATATGCCGCGTCTTTTTCAAACAGCAGAATCTTTGCCTTATCTAACACCCTTGTTCATCCTCACAAAAGCTTTATCCCGCAAAGGCCTAGAAACAGTGCACTGTTCATCACTGTAACCATCCATCTTAAAGAATGCGAGCACCAATAACTGCAATTCTACCTGACAAAATTGTTTCAAATTGCAAATTACGGGCCTATTGCTAACAGCCTGATATGATATCCGCTTTGGACAGGTAACGGACTGTTGAGTGGTTACCTGTAAATTATTCCGACAGCATAGTATAATCAGGAATAAAGCTTTACTTCGGGTCTTCGCAGCAAACCCGTTCATCAATAACCAGCTCTGCAGAAGGAATACCGACGTGGTATCCCTGGGCATAGGTGAGACCCACCTCACCCACCGCCCTGAGGATTTCCTCGCTCTCAACGTATTCACCAACCGTTTTGATGCCCAATCCGTGGGCAAGGGTAGCAATACTCTTGACAATAGCCATATCAACACCGCCCGAGTTGATCATGCCACGGACAAAGTCCCCCTCAACTTTCAGAAAATCGACCGGAAAACGTTTCAAATACTGATAGGAGGAAAAACCGGCGCCGAAATCATCTATCGCAAACTTATAATTCTCCAGCTTGAGATCCAGGACAAAACGCTCCAGCAACGCCATGTTTTTTACCGTTTCCCGCTCGGTGATTTCGAAGACAATGCAGGAGGGGTGGATGCCGTATTCCCGTGTCAATCGTCGTACGGTCGGAATGAACTCGTTCAGGATCAGTGCCTTGGGCGAAATATTTATGAAAAGCAGTCCGCGATACGAACCGGCGGCAGCCTTACGGAACGCCTTTTCCATCAGTATGTAATCCATTTTACTGATAACACCCATATTTTCCGCAATATCAACAAACTCTTCTGCACACATGACCTTTCCATCGGGCAGATTAATCCGCATCAGAACTTCATGAGCATCGACCAGACCGGTGGCTACATTTACAATCGGCTGAAAATACGGTTCTATCACCCTTTCCTCAATGGCCTTCATGATCATGATGTTTTTCTCGCCGATCATGCGGTAGACCTCGGCCAGATCGTCGTCGGAAGGGATTGCGACCTGATTTTTGCCGGAATACTTGGCTTTCTGCCGCATATTGTCGGCCATCATGAACAGTTCCTTGGCGGTTCTGGCGTGGGTCGGGAACAGCGAGACTCCGATCGAGACCGAGACTTTCAGCGCCCCCCCGTCCGCCGGGGTGAAGGATATCTCCTTCAGATCGTCAACTATTCGCTGTGCCACCAGATAGGCCTGCTGCCCTTCGGACTCGGGCAGTATCACGCTGAATTCGTCACCACCGTAGCGGGCCGGAATATCTCCCTTCCTGAGAGCCGACTTGACGATTTCGCTGACCCCCTGCAGAATCTTGTCGCCAAATGCGTGTCCGAAGGAATCGTTGATGATTTTGAAATTGTCCACATCCAGATGAAGAAGTGCAAAATTGTAGTTATGTCGGGCCGCCCGCTCTATTTCGACATTGAGCATCTCCCACATAACGCGCTGGTTGCAGAGATTGGTGAGAGGATCCCTGGTTGCGTAAAATTCCAGTTCCTTTGTATAGCGGTATATGGCCTTCACGGAACCGACAACATTCAGCAGCGTGGCAAGGATACTTTCAATTACCAGGGCACGAGCCGGATACTGGCCCAACTCGGAGATGACACCGATACCGACAATACCTCCGATACGCGGAGCCTCCAGGAACAGCGACTTTGTCTGCAGCTCGATATCCTCTACTTTAAGCGGAGGTAGAGATGCCAGAGGCATGGCTATATTATGAATAATATTGAAATTGATCACATGAGCAAAGCGGGGACTTTGGGAGAGCCGGTCGCGTATGACCGTTTCAAAGAACTTTTTTGTCTGATCGCTGGGTGTGTTCCTCCAGAAAACTTCAAGATCATAGGATTCTTCGTCAACCATAAACAGCGAGAAGAAGAAATAGGTATCAATGATCGAATTGATTTCGATCAGGATATGGCACACATGGGCTTTCCAGTCTCTGACAATTTCCGAGGTGATAATGAACCGTTCCAGCAGCTTGACTTCAAACTCAAGCACATCCTTGTCTATGGCCACATCCCGCAGTTTCCCAATGACTTTTTTCATTTCATCGAACATGCTGGTGAATTCTGAAAAGCCGAGCTGCAGGTCCTGAACTTCAAGCAGCTTTAAATCACTGACCCTGTTGACCCCTTCAATCCGGCTGTGAAGATCGGCCAGGGACCTGCTCATTCTGCTGCTGAAGCGTCTGGCAAGAAAAAAGGCTGCAGAAAAGGGTATCAGGGCTACAATTGCCAGGAAGACCATGATTTTCCAGCGTGTTTCCTTCAGTTCCGCTGCAATGTTTATGCGTGTATCTATCACGCCAAGCACTTCTCCGCTGCGGGAGTTGGTGTGACACCCCAGACATTCGGAAGAGGCGATCAGCGGATATACATGCCTGATGATGGAATTGGTCTCGAAGTTGACAGGCATGCCGTTTTTAAACACATCTTTGACATGCTGATCCGGCAAAACGTCATATGTCCGGCCATATCGCTCGGAGAGGGCTTCGCTCTGGTAAATAACAACGTTTATGTTAGTGCCGCTAAAGAGCTTCCGGTTGCTGTCTAAAAATGCGGACAGGTCTTCGTGAGACCACCCCTTCCTCATCACCTGATACAAGGAGTTGTAGGTCATGTCCGCAAGATTTTTGGCGTGCTTTTCAGTGCGGTGAACTACAACATTTTCATATCCGATAGAAACAATAACATAGATCAGCAAAACTATGAATATGGTGAGACTGCAGGTACATACAACGATGAAATTGGAGAGTTTTTTCATGAATGACTTCCTCAGCAGAATCCAGTTCAGAGCTTTTGTAATTCATGCACTTATATGGTTTTACGTGTGAACGCGGCTTCTATTAATGAACTATGTAGATCTGATGAAAGAAATCTGCCGGAGAGGCTAAAAGAATTGAGATCGGCAGACCGGAAATCAACATCTGCAACAATGCGATGGTTATACAGAATATTAGAAGCTAATACAAGCACAAGCATTACGGCAGATCAGGGCGGGGAACAACTGCATACTACTGCAGCATGAATGTTTCGTACTCCAGTCTTTCCAGATCATAATCCAGCAGCGCCATTCCGACAGCTATACTAATCAGAAGTGCAATGGCGAAGCCGTAGCCGTACATGTAAGGACCAAGTTGAATTGAAATGAATGTAAGCAGCAAGTTGAGCCCGGCAAACAGGGCCGTCAGAAAAAGAACTCTGCCCCGGCGATCAAGATAAAAAAAGACATTCAGCAGACCCAGAAAAACAACCTGAAGACCTGTGGCAACCACCTGAATGGAGAGCAGCGGGAAGTGTATCTGGGGTATATGTGCCAGCGCCAGAAGTCGCGGCCCGCACACAAGTACAATGATGGTCGTGATTCCCTGGATTTTGATGATGTCGTAAATTCCCTCCCTGGAAATCCTGACCATTTCATCCTTCATATCGTAGATATACTGCAGCGAACCGCCCTCACGTACTGCATCATAGAAGCGGTCATAGTACTCCACAAAGTCGGTTTCCATGCGTACCAGAAAAACAGCCATGCCCGGGATGATTGCCAGGTAAGCAAGAAAAACCGGCAGGTCGTAGACTTCCGACGCCCGCAGCGGACCTATTACGTGCGATCCGGTTATTGGATGGAACCAGAAAACGAATTTGTCGGCCCATATTCCAAGATTGTAAAACAGACCAGTCAGCATCAGGGATTTGTGTATGCGCCCCTGCCTGATAAAATCAAATTCAATGAAGGTGCGGGAGCGGTAACCATTGAAGATAACATACAGCATTCCCATCAGCAGTACAAACTGCCCGACCAAAAAAGCCAGCAGCAACCCTTCCAGGTTGCCGTGACGCAGCAGAAAGGCCAGCAGCAGGGCGGTGCCGTAGCCAATGGCAAAATTAGCCAGGATCGCCTTGTAGGCTTTCAAGCCGGATAACAGGATGGCCGCGACCCAGACACAGCAGAGCACTACAAATGATGATGCAAAAAGCAGACGGAACAGGAGGCTTTGCTCCGGAAAGCATATTATCCCAAACGGATAGGATAGCAGCCCGCTGACCATTATCACCAGCATCAACAGGCCGTTTAAATTAGGCAGCAGACTGAAATGCTCTTTTACAAAAATGCGATCAGCCGAATACCGGGTAAAGGCCAGCTGAACGACCCCGGTCAGAATCAGGCTGAAGGCGATCAGGTAGGTGACCACGGTCTGAAATACTGCTACAAGTGCCGGCGGTATGACAGTTGGTATAGAAATGATACCGATCAACATGACCGCAATGATTGAGAGAACCCACGGTCCGGAACTGATCACGCCTGCATAGGTGTAAGCCATCAGCATGGAGCTGTAGCTTTCACCCTTCATCAGCTTTCGCAGTTCAAAACCTATTCCTGCCATCCGGCTGCCCCCTCAAAATACATTTTCCGGTATTCGTCCAGCATCTGCTGCTGGCTGTAGAAACGTTCAACCCGTGCTACAGCCGCAGTCTGCGCGCTGTTCCAGGCTGGTCGGTCACAGATCAGCTTCAGGCAGGCTTCCGCCAGAGCCTTGGGGTTGTTGATAGGAACCACACAGCCAGCGGAGCCCAGATCCAGATCTTCCTGATTCAGGCCCCCTTCCACCAGCTGCCGGCAGGAGCCGACATCGGTAGCAACCAGCGGCACTCCGGCCGCAAATCCCTCCAGTGCCACCAACGGCAGCCCTTCGCTGATAGAACTGAGCACCAGCAAACCGATCTTGGGAAACAGCTCGACCGGATTCATGAAGCCTGTGAAACGGACTTTGTCTCCAATCTCAAGGCTCTCGACCAATGACCTGCATTCAGCGGCATATTGCGGATCTTCTCCATCGGGGCCAACAATCCACCCCTCAAGCTCCGGCAATTGAGTCATCAGGATTTTGAGTGATCTGATAAAAGTCTTGATGTCCTTAATCGGCACTACCCGACCCAGTAGCGCCACCACCTGCGGCGGATCGGCCGGGCGCAGTTTGCGGAGCGGCTCGAAACGCTCCAGATCAATTCCGTTGGGAACAACACGGGTTTTTTCAGGTTTGGCTCCATCCAGGATCTCACGCTGGCGCGCACCCTCGTAGAGAGACACGATTGTACCTGAAGCGTCATAGCAGAAACGCCCAATTGTCTCGAAAAACCGGATCCAGAGATCGCGGAAATAGCTGATTTCTGTCTGAGAGCGCTGCATCGCGTTGCGGTTGTCTTTTATCCAGTCATTGTTGAATATGTCGATACGCCGTTCCTTGGTGTATATGCCGTGTTCGGAAAGCAGTAAAGGACGCCCGGTGTGATGATGCAGCAGACCTCCCATAAAACCGGCGTAACCGGTTGAGGCCGTGTGATATACACCTGCCGGAATTAGATTTTCTGCAATCCCGGCCAGCTGCCAGATCGGGGCATGCATATTTCTGACTGTCCAGAAATAATCAACAAAAGAAGGGTCACTGCAGCGTTCACGGTACATATCTGTCAAATATTGCCAAGAACGTTCCGAATAAAGGAACTGTTTGTAATCAACTCCGTTTTCAGAATGCTGATAAAACGAGAGCTGCTTAAGCTCCTCTGGAAGGCCGTCCGGAAAAGGATTGGTAAACCAGCCATGCAGACGGCGCAATATTTCAAAACCTTTTTTGTCGCCGACAAGTTTACATATAGGTGGATTGATCTGTTCACCATGCAGATAGTGAACTTCGAGGTGCTTAAGGTTGGATGGCAGATCGTACTTGAATCCGTCATAATCACCGGGCGAACTCCCGATAAAGACACCTCCGAAGGTCAGCTCCGGAAGTCCAAGTATGATCTGATTGACCCAACTGGATACACCACCGCTCACAAATGGAAAAGTTCCTTCCAATAGCAGCATCACGTCGACTTTTTTTGCGGTCGGCAGGGGGATAGTCATCTCATGAGCTCCAATACTGGGCTACCGGCCCGATTCCGGGTTTGAGACGCAAGGTCGGGTCCTGAGCAATAATTCGTTTCACCGATGCAAAGTCACGCTTAAGAAAAGCCAGCTCGGCCAGATAGGGAATTACCAGTGAAGGCGGAGCTCCGGCTTTCAGAGCATCCTGAATTATCTTTTCAGCCTTGTCATAATCTTGCATTACAAGGTAAATCCTCCCCGACAGGATCAAAAGCGATGGATCATTCTCCTCCAGTTCCTGCGAATGCCGAACATACTTGAGTGATTGATCAATGTAAAAAGTTCGCAGTTCATCTTGAGAGAGAGAGTTATAAACCAGTTCCCAATAAGAAAAGGCCAGTATGCGAAAGAAAGCAGCCCTTTCCGAAGGACCGGAGGCGGACTTGAGTCCCTCCAGGGCCGCCGTTATGGACTGGTTAATCTTATGTTCGTGCCGTTCGCACAGATTAAAAGCCAGCAGACGAATTTCGTCATCGCTGTCGCCTGAAGCCAACTGCAGGAAACTGCTGGTATTGAATCCGCTGCCGGCACCTACCGACATCAGTGCTTTCAGCCTCTCGTCTCGGGGAATAACGGTTGAGCGCAAACGGGACCAGGCGCCGCCTTCTCCCATTCCGGAGGCCATGCCGGTTGCCTCCCGCATGAATGGCGGCAAAGGTACGCTGAAGAATTCATCCCGCACGCCCGAATATTGAAATCTCCTGAAATATACGAGTGTTATCAGAATCGCCATCGCTCCCAATAGTGGAACAAAAAAAGCAAACGAAAAAAACAGCAGCAGCAGACCGGATTTATTCGGCTTGAAATGTTTCGGAAAAACGCTGGCCAAAAGAAATGAAAAAAGTAAAGAGGCAATTGCATGAGCCATTAGAAAAAACAGTGCCTGCCGCCATACAGGCATTGGGCCAAACAGGGCCATCAGCGCGGCTTGCTCGCTGATCAGGCCATATATCAGCAGCCTGATATTGCTCATTGTTCTTCCACCAGCAGGTCAGCCAGCTGAAGCGCCGGTTCTTCAGCAGTTAGAAAAGCAAATTTGCAGGAGATTCCTTCGCCCTCCAGACTGAGATTGAACTGCTTGCGCAGCGTAGAACCCAGCCTGGCCATATACCCCTCTGTTGCCGCAGGCCCTGCAAACGGCATCAATATGGCAAACTGCACAATCCCTCCCAAATCACGTCTCCAACCGTGATCAAGACCTCTTAGCTTCCTTTCCAACATCAGACAGATTTCCTCTTGTCTGGACTGCGGAGCAATGCTGACAACCATCAGGGCGCTGCTGATTTCAAGATCCCGGCGCAAACGCACCATCTTGAAAAACTCGGCGCCAAAAACAGTCGGACAGTCAGGATAGATTTTGAACAAAGGTCTGGCGTAATCGGCCGCTTCGACATGATCGGCAGCGTAAGCCAGCAGCACACCCAGAACCTGGAGCGTTTCGCGGTGCAATGCCATGAAAGGCATATCCGTTATCAGCAGCACACCCAGCAGATTTCCGGAACTGGTAATCATGGGAGCGGCCACCAGATAGCTGCTTTGCTGTTCCTCTCTAAGACGGTCTGCCGATTGGTAAGCGGTATGACCCGATTCCATCGCGGAGTGCAGCAGCAGGTCATCCGGTCGGCAGGGCACCTCCTGACCGCATTTTGCCAGAGGTTCCACCAGGATTTTACCGTTTTGAACAGGATAGAAGGCTGCGCTTGTCAATGAACAGTAGTTGACCAGTATTGCCATTAATTCGACGGCTGTTGACTTGTTCAAAGCACCGCCGTTCTTTGTCACCAGACTGCGCAGTTCGGTCATGGCCTGGCGCAGGGTTACCGGGCGGCTGATCAGGTTCTGCTCCAGCCGGTCATGGGAGAGACGCACCATGAAATAGGCTCGCGACAGCTGTTCAAAACGCTCTGTGGTATGCCGGCTCAACTGGTCGGAACGCCGCAGACGGTTTGACCAGACGCTGCTGAACTGACCAGAGATCAAAGCCAGCAGCGTCCCGCCCAACATGAAACTGAGTGGAAAAACATCTTTTGTCAGGCCGACCCAGGACAGTCCGAGCCAAAGCAGAACCAGCAAAGACACCGAAGTAAGCGCCTTGGCAATGCCGTAGCGCAATGCCACCAGCAGGGGCCCGAACCAGAGCCAGGGGAACGGAGAGCGAAGGAAGAACGGATCGGTACCGTCCAGCAGGAAGCCTATCGCCGGCACCAGCAGTGTGATGCCGATGGTTTCGAGCCAAGGTACAACTTTTGTAAAGCGGCTCTGATATGATTTTTTATCTTTCATCAGAGTGTTACCTCAATAATTTCAAAATTGGAGTCTTCATTGCCGACAGAATCCACTGCCCGAATGGCGAAACGGTAGGTTGTGCCTGGCTGCAGCCCGGTTATAGTCTGCTGATACGGATACACTCCGCTAAGCGCCTGGCTCGGGCTGAAGCTTTTCCAGATTTGATCGTAGCCGGCGCCGACCGATGGCGTAAGCACCAGTCTGGCGGCTTTTGCAAAATCAAAGGGAGTGGCATTGGTCTGGTAATAAAGCATGTAGCTGACCTTGTTCATGTCCAGGGCGACATCCCATGACAATGTGACGCTACCGGGAGCCGTCGCAACCGCACGCTGGATGCCCACGCGGGGCACAGGTGCCAGCGGCGGATCAAAGTTGGCGTTGTAGGTACTCGACCATTTGGGAGGTACTGTATCTATCCGCGAAGTGAAGTTTTTTACAAACGAGTTCATGAAATCAACCGAAGCGGATGTGATATAGGGGAAAAAGCCCACTTCCTGTGCGAATGTCACATCATCGACAAGAGTGCCGAATCCTGGACCGGTTGGTCCTATCAGCAGCGTCTGAATGTCGATACCGGTTTTGGGGGCATCAAAACCGTTGGCATAACCCAGCGAAAGGACCTTGAATCCATTGGGACGATTGGCCTCGGCCATGATTTTGGGGGCCACGTTATAACGGTTGTCGTCAAAAAAGGGAGAAACGACCGTAGTGGAGTTGTTGTCCAGATAATAACTTTCAAAAAACCCGAGATCGATGTTGCCGCGCTTGAAAACTTCATACTGTGGCTGGCGCGGATCAAAATAGAAGAGTCCGCGGTTTTGCAGGATTACTTTGTCTTTATAATCATTCCTCAGTTGCGCGATGAATTCCGTGAACCCCTGAGCGGTCCATTCCGAACTGGTGTGATTGGGGTTGTCGGGGTCGTTGCAGTTGGTATAAAAATTCGGCGCAGCGGTATCGATCGTATCAAGAAATACTCCATCGCACCCCAGACCTCTGCCATAGCCGGATGTAAGCATTTCCTTCAATCCGGGAGGAGTATGAGTATTTTTATCAATCAGCATGTTGTTGACTACGTCATACCACGCCGGATCGCCGGCATTAACGAAGCGGCTTTTAAAAATCGGGTTCTGGTCCGGTTTCCCTGCAGGGTCGTTGCAACGCACCGCATTGTCGTTCAAATAGTAGGAGGCATAGCCGCCGTTTGTAGGAGTTCCTTTTATCTTGTCCGGGGCTATTATCAGAGAGGTGCCATAGGCACTTACTCCCCCGCGAGGATCGATGGATGGGCCGCTGCCGTCACCCCTGAACCTGGCATCTGCAATCATCTGGTCATCTGACAGTCCGAATGTACGCTCATCTTCACCGATCGAGATGTAACAGAGCACAACCACATTATCGCTGCTGGTGTTGGAGTTGACGCCCTGTTTGATCTGCATGATCTGGTTTCTGGTCAAATCCCCGTTGTAGGGATGAACTATAACCAGCGGATAGGTTTTCAGTGTTTCGATGGCGGCAGCGTCCAGCGCACCGTAAGTGACGGCATAAGTTGTTGAACTGGCCGCCATTTTGCGAACATCCAGCAGGGCGTTCGGGTCGGGGCCGCCGTTGGCCTGACCTGGCTGATTCGGGGAAACAGGATTGTCGGAGCCGCTCAGTGTCTCCTTGCTGCAGCCGGCCGATAATCCGACAACTCCCGCCACAACAAGCAACAGAACATGAGTTGCCAGACTCTTCAACGGTAGCCGGATATCATATTCCCTGCTTCGCGTAATCATTTTGGCTGATCGCTGACAGCCTGTACCGGCATTTTATCCACCAGAGACTGCAGAAGCTGCTGTGCCACTGAACTGACCGCATCACGGCTCCAGCCGCTGCGGCCGGCACTGCCGCTCCAGAGTACTTTACCATCCGGCAATTCCATCACCTGCAGGGTCATGCCGGCCACCGGTTCTCCGTCCAGCCCGACCTTGTAGCGCCACTCGGTTACCGTTCCGGTGACTGCGTAGCGTATGCCCTGTTTGCGGGCCCACTCCAGCCCCTTCTGGTAACGTTTAGACCCACGGTCCGGCAATAGCTCTTCGTCTTTCATCTCAACCGGTGCCATAGTTACCTTCTGAATCCCGCCGGCATACAGCAGGGCCTGGGTAATGGCCTCGGCACGCTCGGCAGCGTAGGGCGTTTCGGTGTTGTTGATGAAAGGGAGCAGGGCCCATTCCTTGTCACCCGGTATTGCTTTGCCGTGCTCGGTCTGTTTTAGCGTGGTGCAGCCGGGCAGAATCATGACAGCCAGCAGAAGCAACAGAATCATTCGTTTCATAATGGTCTCCTTTGATTATGTTTAGTTCAGATTATACAGGTAACGGATATCAAACCTTGAATTTACATCACTGCTGCCGAAACTCCCGCTCTCCTGGGAAAACGAGCCTTCCAGTTTATCCAGGCCGAAGACCGGGCCGACCAGCCCCAGTTCATAGCGGAAACCGGTTCCGCTGACACTGTTCCAGCTCAGGTCGGCCGCTCCGAAGGGAAGCCATTCCCGGCTGTAAGTGTTCCTGCGAAGCTGCCCGAAGTTCATGCCAAGACCTGCCATGGCGAAGGATTTCGGAACATAAAAATCGTCTGCGGCACCAACAGGTATCAGCGCAAACGTCCTGCCGTCAACAGTGTTGCTCCGTTCAAAGTGATGATAGCCGCTGAATAAACGCAGATTGGTGTCAGGCCAGTCCAGCAGCAGCCGATGCGTTTCCTCCGCTTCAAACGATATGCCATTTCCCAGATAGCGACGTTTCTGATCCCGCAGATCTTTAAACGTCAGCCGTGTTGAAATATCATCCCTCGGGGTAATTTTTGTCAACAGGCCAATAACAGCTTCATCTTTCAGACCACCGATTCTGAGGGGAACACTTTCGGTCGCCTGCCAGCCATACCGAAAGCCAAGGTCCAGTATCAGGCGATTGTACAAACGCCAATCCGATGTTATTGCAGCCGAGGCAAATTGATACAGCGCGTCTGTCACTCCGGCGGACAGTGAAGCAATGCCCTTTTCATGCTGCAGATGAAGGGTCAGCTGCCCGCTCCGGGTATTGCTGGAGTATTCCCGCACTACATCGCGTTTTTGATGACGGATTTCGGTGTTGTTAAACTCCGCCGACAGAGCCAGGTGTTTTGTGACCGGATACGAGAACGAAACGACCGCTTCCAGAAAACCGACCCCACCTTGTTCCTGCAGTGTCAGCCGCTGGCGAAATGCAGCCGGATGAGACTGAAACAGATCCCTGACCTGTTTATCCAGCAAATGGTCCTGATCGTTGACCTGAAACTGCTCAAAGGCAACCGTCTCTGCCAGCAGAGTCTGTCCGCTCCGGCGCGCCCCTTCAACTGCATCCCGATAGGGCAGTTTTTCCAGAGCGGACTCAATCAGGTCTGCGATAGCAGGCTGGTCGTTAACTTCCAGAGCAAGTCCGAGTTGGGCCCATTCCAGCCGTTGTGCCGTTCTTGCAAGAGAACGCCAGTACCAGAGACGGGCCAGATCGGTTTGGCCGCCGGCCATAGCCCACCCCATTATAAGTCCCCGGCTGAAATCATCCTGCTTGCCGCCGGCAATTCGCTGCATAGCCGCCGACAAGGAATCGCCGGGCGACAGATGCATCAGGAGTTGAGCTTTGGTCAACAGGTCTTTTCGGGCCTGTTCCGGAGAATCGCCTGTTGTTTGCATCTGACGCGCCAACAGCAACTGTGCCTGGCGCCGGGCAGTCCAGGCCGCTTCCGGGTGTCCAGCCTGTTCAAGCACGTCACCATAGGAAGCCAGCCAGGCCGGATCATTCTGCCGTTCGGGGGCCAGAACCCTGTAGAGCTGCAGCGCCCGGGGCGGGTTACCCAGCAGCAGCATTGCGGCCGCCAAGGGTTCACGCAGTTCAGGGAGCATTACAATGCGCCATTCCCAGTCTCGCACCAGCCTTCGCAACTCGGGGATCCGTTGCAGGTCGATCAGCAACCAGAGATAGGAGGATGCAATATCGCCATTATCAGGCTCCAGACCCATAGCGGCTTTGGCCTCTGCCAGACTGGCAGGTATATCTCCCGCCTGGCGATAGACCTGAGCCATCAGCCATAAGGAGCGGGCATCTCCTGCCAGCGTCTTCCTTTCCTCCGGCTTAAGTCCCTTCCAGAACGTGACAAGTTCCTTTTCGCGACCTGTTCGAAGACCTGACTCCGCCATCACATGCCAGAAAAGCGGCGTATGAAATCGCTGCCATCCGGACACGGCTATGGTGTAGGCCTGTTCCGGATTTTTGGCTTGTTGTACAATGATCAAGCGCTGGTAGTCGATCTCCGCGGCGGTGCCCTGATTCATCAGTATCCGGGATGCGCGCGTTGCTTCCTCCATTTCCTGTCTGGACCAGGCCAGGTCGGCATAGGCCCTCCAGAAGCCGGAGGCCCCAGGCGGCGCGGTCTCAGCTGTTTTACGCAGCGTCTGCCAGGCCTTATCCAGACTCCCCTGACCCTGCCAGAGTGAAGCCAGCTTCAAAGCTTCATCAGGCTGCAATGGGCGAAGTTGGATCAATTGATTCCAGGCAGCTGCAGCATCGACGGGGCGCCCCAGCATCTCAGCCAGGCGGGCCTGTTCCAACAGCAGATATTCACTGTTACCGGAGGCTGGGATGGAGACAAGCAGATTGTAGGCTTCCTGGGGCAGCCCCAGCCCTTCTGCTACCGCCAGATATTCTTTCAGCAAGGCCTGGCTCTGATCTCCACTGGCCAGACTCTGTTCCAGCAGAAGCTTGCGCAGCGGCAGTTCATTCAGGGCACGAGAGAGACGCAGAGCCGACTGCCTGGCATCCTGATGGTTACTGTCGACAAGCTTGAACCAATGGGCCAATGCCAGTTCCGGACGTCCGTTCCACTCGGCGGTTTGGGCCGCCCGCGCCCGCCAGGCTGCATCAGAAGGTCGTGCCTCCAGTGCCCGCTCGGCCACAGCCAGAGCTTCGGGCAGGCTGCTATTGGCCAGAAACACAGAATAAGCCAGTTCGAACAGTTCCGGCTCATAGGCGGCCTGAATGTCCGGCGCTGCCTTGAGTGCAGTTTCGGACCAGGCCGTACCGGCAATGAATTGCGCCAGCAGCACAGAGGCAACGATCTTTCTGATAAAAGAAGACATCAGGAGGCGCCTCCTTCAACAGAAGACATGCGGAGCGCGCGCCTGATGTAGAACTGGGAACGATCGGGCCGGTTTGCGGCCAGAGCCAACCGGGCCATGAAGAGCAGCGTATCCTTGTCGTCCGCCAGGCCGTTGATATGTTTCTCGCCGGCAGCCAGAGCTTCGGCGATTAAATTGCCGGACTGCAGTGCACGAACACCCGACAGGAAAAAGCGCCGGCGTTGACTCAAATCCCGGCTCTTCAGCATTTCTGCGAAGTTTATCGCCGCCGCTCCCCGGTAGTCACGACGTGCGATTGCCGCTGCAGCGCTTGAATCAGAAGTCAACGGCTTTGGGACAGCGGATGGAGACACCGCGGGTTTCAGAAGTGCCTCCAGTCTCTGTACGGTAATTTTGTCGCCAACCCGGTCGGCATCAGCCCGATAGATTTCCATTTCCTGCCGGGTTGCTCCCTCCCGCTGCAGAAGCTCTATCTGGGCGGCGAATTGCTGGCGTCTCCGGTTCCACTCGCTGCTGCCGGCAGGCAGTAAAAGCAGGCGCTGAAGGAGCGCTTCGTAGCGTATCCGCCGGCTTGCGCTCCTCACATCGTTTTTGAGCGGTTCACGAAGTTGGTCAAGTGTTTCAAGCGCCTGAAGGGGGGATCGGGACGCCAGGTAGCTGCGGGCCAGCACCAGAAGGAGGTCGCTGTCGTCTGAACGCAGACGGATCAAGGCTTCCAGATAACGGAGTTGTGCCGGTGAAGAGACTTCCTGGTTGCTGAGAAGTTTAAGCAGGCTTTTTTCCGGGTAGAGAACCAGAAGCAGCAGCAGGCCAGCCCCGATCAGACCGCTTATGACAAAAGGGCCGGCGAAGCGCTCCCGCTCAGCTTTGGCCTTATTTACAAACAAGTTCCAGGCCATGGCTCCCCGCTGGTATTGATATGGACAGAACAGATCCTTCGGACTTGGATGACAGCTGTCTGTTGTCTGAAAAAATCCGGCATCCGGTTGCATTATCAAAGCGGATATAGCCATCGGTTTCGGTGGCAGCGGTCAGCTGAATCCCTCTGTCTGTAACCTTGAAAGTGTTTATCCCGGCTGCAGCGGCTTTGAGAAATGGGCCGCCGGGTGCCTTGCCGGTCAGTTTCAGAAAAGCATCTCCTCCGGGAGCAAGATGAAAATATCGCTGATCGTTGAAATCGGAATAACCGAGTAAACCGCGGCTGTTCTGCAAGTCGGGATAACCTGCGGCTTGCGGCAGGCGGATCTGTTTCAGATTCCCGGCATTGCGGATCAGCCAGCCATCGTCCTTGCGTGCGACGGTTGTACGGAAAAAATCCTGAACCCTGGCAACATAAGAAGAAGGATATACTGGAAACAGCTGTTGTTCCAGGGACCAGTCGTAGACTTCCTGAAGCGCTTTCAGGGAGGCCGGCTTACTTACGGCATAGATATGGTAATAAATGTTGACCGGCTTGAGACGACGGGGTTTGTCGGTCAGACCAAAGGCTTCAATGACGCGACGGTACCCATAAAACGGGCCGTTCCAGTTATTGGTGTAGACGTTTTCATTCTGGTTGGGTGTGAAAATCTGCAGACGGCCGTCCTTGAGTATCCCCATCGGCCCGACAGCGGTGAGGGAAGGCCTGGAATTGGAAATAATCGTATCCCCCCCGTTTATGTTCCCTACCCCGGCCCGGTAGGTCTCGGAAATAGCTTCCGAAGTCGGAACGCAGTCGCCGGTCCAGTGAAACATGGTAACCTTTTTTTGCGGCGGAAGCAGGCTGTTCAGGTAGTTGATCGATTCCTGTATTTCCCGGTTCAATGAGAAACTGTATCCCGGAATGGACAGATTGTAACCGAACGCATCCTCGGACTGCAGGGCGCGATACCAGTTGAACGGATGGGAGAAGGAGTGGCTGGCCGCTTCAACATGGGGCAGGGCCAATAGCTGCCTCGCTTCGTTTTCAAATTCGGCGCTGCGTTTGGGATAAAGGCCTTTGGGGCTGATAATGCCGGCTATCAACGAAAGCGAAGTCGGCAGCCGATAACGCTTCAGGATCTGCTCCCTCAATTCGGTTGCCGCCAGGCGTCCGTTGGGCCATTCCGCCATACTCTCGAAACCGTCGCCGTCTATATGTGTCAGCAGCAGACGAACTCCGTTTTCGGATGTGACGTCTGCTGCCGGCCTGTCGGTAGGCAGTCGCAGCGCTTCACCGAAAAAGCTGAACGGATCGACAATCCAGGCGGTCTGGTTGTTAAGTTCGTGTGCCTTGACCGCCGGCGCCAGGACATAACCGCCCCATGGCATTATTGCTGCCAGGTCGCTTTCGGCATTTTTGCCACCACTAACCCGCAACAGAACTTTTCCGTTTGCAGCTTCTATCAAAGGGATGCTTTCTGCAGCCTCGGGAAACGGCTGTTCAAATCCGACCAGCGCATCTTTTTTAACGATCGAGATTTTACCGGACAGAACGGGCCCTTTCAGCGACTGCAGTCCAAGCATCTGAAGCCAGGTCCGGTCGGGCTCCGTACCGAAACCATCCAGAAATACCAGCGGCAGTTTTTCATTCAGGACTTTTTCGATCCATTTCCGGTAGCCCTTGTGGCTGGCCGAACCGCCCGAGGCGGGCCACACTACTACTCCCGCGTAACGTCCCGCCAGAATACCTTCCGGGAGCGGTTTGGCGATGTCATGGTATTCAATCCGGTAACCCAGGTATTCCAACGGCATGGCCGCATATCGGTGCAGGTGATCATAAACCGGATCGGACGGCGTTGCGGAATCGGTGTGTTCATAGATCCCCAGGATCGTACCGGCCTGTACTTCAATTGATCCTACCCCCAGGGAAGACAGTCCTTTGTCCGTTACCCATGGTATAAAACCAGCCGCCTTGATTTTACTGGCTGCTGCACGGGCCAGTTCGCGCTCCGAGGGGTTGACGTAGTCGATGGCGATGACCGGCAGGCCGCTTTTCCTGACCGCACTCAGGCGATCCATCAGCCAGAGCCGGTCCTGCTCCTTGACTACTCCATAGGCGCCGCTGGCCGGGTCGAAATTCTGGTAGAGCGACTCAGCCGCTACGGCAAATGTCACATCTTTCACATGATCCAACACTTCGAAACCACGATTCAATATCAGCTGTGCCTCGGGATGACGCGCCTTGAGACCGCGGATCACCGCTACCAGTCCGTCCGCAAGCCGGGGGATTTGCTCCTTGTCTTTTACCAGTTGATATGAATCCAGCGTATCCAGAAAAAAACCGCGGTAGCCGGCAGCCCAGAGCGGCTCAACCACCTGATCCAGAAAAAAGTTTCGCCAGGCCGGGTTTGCCAGATCCACCACACTGGTTCCCCAACTGACATTGTCGGCAATCAGCCAGGCCGGGTCTATTTTTTTAAAGAACCGGCGGTTGGAGTCGGCCTCACCAACGCTGACATAGGCAAAAAGTTTGCTGTGTGCAGCCTGATATTCTTTGGGAGATATTCCGACATGGTCCGGATCTACCACTACGATATCAAAGGCCTGCAGTTCACTGAGCGGCGGATTGGCTGCGTAGAAAAAGGCGATTGTAAAGGGTGACGGAGCAAAATTCTCTGCATTTAGCGGCTGCGCAAAACACAGCGCAGTCAGCAGCAAAAATACCGGTATGATTGATGTTTTTATTGTGAATTTATTCATTAGGGAGCTCAAAATACAGTCTCGTCTCATAATTGTCAATGCATAAATTTTCAGCTTCACTGCCCGTTTCTCCGCGGTTGACTCAGTACAATCCAGAGAGATTATCAACCGCAAGCGACCTTATTTTTTGACTTTCACTCGACCCTTGTGCTATAAATATCCACTTTTTTCTTTGTATACAATTACGCTGATTACTAATCACCATACAAGGAGGCACCCATGAATCGGATTTCGATACAGGTGCAGCGAACACTACGCCGAGACGGGATGAAAAAATAGCAACTTTTCTTTAAAATTCAGATACGGAGGAGCAAACCATGTTCAAAGGAAGCATCGTAGCAATAGTTACACCATTCAAAAATGGAGCGGTTGACGAGCAGAAACTGCGTGAACTGGTCGATTTTCAGATCGAAAACGGCACCGACGCGATCGTAGCCTGCGGGACAACCGGCGAGTCTTCCACCCTGGATAACGAAGAACATCTGGACGTAATCAGGATCGTCTTCGAGCAGGCCAAGGGGCGCGTCCCGGTCATCGCCGGCACCGGTTCCAACTCCACCGCCGAAGCCATCAACCTTACCCGCGAAGCGAAAGAGCTGGGTGTGGCAGGAGTGCTGCTGGTTACCCCATACTACAACAAGCCGACCCAGGAAGGACTCTATCGCCACTACACCGCCATCGCCGATGCAGTTGATATCCCCCAGATCCTCTACAACGTTCCCGGCCGTACCGGCGTCAACCTGCTGCCCGAAACAGTAGCCCGTCTGGCCCTGCATAAGAACATCGTCGCGATCAAGGAAGCCACCGGTTCGCTGCAGCAGGCTTCCGAGATCATGGCGCTCTGCGGTGACCAGATTGATGTCTTCTCCGGCGACGACTTCATCACTTTCCCGATGATGGCATGCGGCGCGGTGGGAGTCATCTCTGTACTGGCCAATATCATGCCCAAGACTGTCGGCGACCTGACCGACGCTTTTTTTGCCGGCGACCTGGCCAAAGCCCGTCAGTTGCACCTGGATACCTTGAAAATCGGCAACGCGATGTTTATCGAGAGCAACCCGATTCCGGTCAAAACCGCGCTGGGGCTGATGGGCAAATGTTCGGACGAAGTGCGGCTGCCGCTGTGCGAGATGAGTGCAGCAAACAAGGCAAAGCTGGAAGCAATCATGAAAGAGTACAAACTGATTTAAATTCATTCTTGCCACAGAGGGCACAGAGAACACAGAGGAAATCTGAGGATCTTTTGGGGGTAAACCTGAAAAACTTTTTGGATTAAACCTCCAAAGAAAGGTTTGATTTTCTCCCGAAATCTTTCCTGCCTTTGACTCTCTCTGTGACCTCTGTGTCCTCTGTGGCAACTACGAGGTTTACCATGATCAAGATAGCTGTCTGCGGCGCTGCCGGCCGCATGGGACAAAGAATCATCGTTGCCGCCAAAGAAGCCGGCTGTGAAATATCCGGAGCCCTCGAGCGTCCGGGGCACGAACTGGTCGGGCAGGATGCCGGCCTGATCGCCGGCTGCGGCAACCTGGGTGTTGCCATCTCCGACGACCTGAACAAAGTGGTGGAAGGATGCGACGTCCTGATCGACTTTACCACACCCAAAGTATCGCTCAAGAACCTTGAAGTCTGCGGCCTGAAGAAGAAATCGATCGTGATCGGTTCCACCGGTTTTACCCCAGAGGAACGCGCCTTGGCAGCCGAACTGGCCAAAGACATCCCGGCCGTGCTGGCCCCCAACATGAGCGTGGGAGTCAACGTCTGCTTCAAGGTTCTGAAAGATGTGGCCAAAACCCTGGGCGACGACTTCGATGTGGAAATCGTCGAACTGCACCACAACAAGAAAAAAGACTCACCGTCAGGAACTGCCGTGCGCATGGGCGAGGTCGTTGCTGAAGCGCTGGGACGGGACTACAACAAGGTGGCCAACTATCACCGCGAAGGCATCTGCGGCGAGCGCACCAAGGAAGAAATCGGCATGCAGACTGTGCGCGGCGGCGACATCATCGGCGAGCACACCGTCTACTTCATCGGCCAGGGGGAGCGGATCGAGATCTCCCACCGCGCCATGACCCGCGACATGTTCTCACGTGGTTCTGTTCGCGCCGCCAAGTGGGTGGTCGGCCAAGCGCCGGGCATCTACGACATGCAGGATGTATTAGGTCTTAAATAATTGAAATGGGCGGCTCAGGCCGCCCTAACTTTATACACTACAATATGGAGGATCCACCGAAGATGGCAAAAATCAACGACAACTACCTGAAACTGAAAGCTGGCTACCTGTTCCCCGAGATCGGCAGACGTGTGCGTGAATTCGCCGCCGCCAACCCGACCGCCAAGGTCATTCGTCTGGGGATCGGCGACGTCACCCGTCCGCTGGCACCGGCTGTATTGAAAGCGTTCCACGCCGCCGTGGACGATCTCGGCACCACCGACCAGTTCGCCGGCTACGGCCCGGAGCAGGGTTATGACTGGCTGATCAACGCCATTATCGAGAAATCGTACAAGCCGCTGGGCGTTTCCCTCAAGACGGAAGAGATGTTCATCTCCGACGGCTCCAAGTGCGACTGCGCTAACATCCTCGACATCTTCGCCCTGGACAACGTCGTTGCCATCGGCGATCCGGTCTACCCGGTCTACAACGACACCAACGTCATGATCGGCCGCACCGGCGAGGCCAATGACAAGGGGTATTACGAGAACATCGTCTACATGCCGTGCAACGAGGCCAACAACTTCATCCCGTCGCTGCCGACGCAGAAGGTGGATATCATCTATCTCTGCTTCCCCAACAACCCGACCGGCACCGTGGCCAGCAAGGCCGAGCTGAAGAAATGGGTCGATTACGCCAACGCCAACGATTGCGTAATTTTCTTTGACGCCGCCTACGAGGCGTTCATCACCAACCCGGATATCCCCCACTCCATCTACGAGATCGAAGGGGCCAAGAAGTGCGCCATCGAGTTCCGCTCGTTCTCCAAGACCGCCGGCTTCACCGGCGTCCGCTGCGGCCTGGTGGTCGTGCCGGAAGAGGTTATGGGCACCACGGCGTCCGGCGAGAAGTACAGCTTCAACAAGCTCTGGCTGCGCCGCACCACCACCAAGTTCAACGGCGCCTCCTACCCGGTGCAGCGCGCCGCCGCCGCGGTCTACTCCGACGAGGGGTGGAAGCAGACAAAAGAGATCATCGATTATTACATGGAGAACGCCCGCATCATCCGTGAAGGTCTGACAGCGGCCGGCGTTACCTGCTACGGCGGCGTGGATGCCCCTTACATCTGGCTCAAGACCCCGGGCGGCATGACCAGCTGGGACTTCTTCGATAAACTGCTGAATGAATGCAACGTGGTCGGGACGCCCGGCTCCGGCTTCGGCCCCAGCGGCGAAGGTTATTTCCGCCTGTCGGCCTTCGGCCATCGCGAGAATGTGATTGAGGCTGTGGAACGCATCAAGAAAAACCTCAAGTAAATTAGAAGGGCGCCTGTTACGGCGCCCTTTGTTTTTATGCAATAATTTGAGCCTCTTGCAAAAGTGTATGCAGTAAGTTGAATATACTCCGTAAT